>RDZG01000081.1 GCA_004293915.1 Bacteroidota bacterium
CAGTGCAGCCCAATTGGGATTTGCAAAATCAGCATTAGGCTTGTTTAATTCGCCAAGCATATTGCTCGAATGGCAAGCCACCGAACAATTCAAAATTGGTTATGCCTTTGATTATAACACAGGTGTACAGAATTTTTCTGGCTTCAGTAATGTAATGAGCCATGAAATCATGTTGCGTTACGAGATGGGATTCAATAAAGCCAAAGTTTTGACGCCTAGGTATTTTTAAAAATCATATAGCATAAAAATAAAAAAATTTATACAATGAAAACAGTTCGCATATCTCTATTTAACTTATTTTTTCTTTTTTTAACTGTAAATATATTTGCTCAAAAGGTAAATATGAGCCGTAAATTAGCTGATAATGAATATACAAAATTACATTTTGCTGATGCAGCAGAATTGTACGAAGAATCACTCATAAAAGACAGCCTCAATACCGAATCTATGAAAAGATTAGGAGATTGTTATAGCAAAATAAGAGAATCTGCTAAAGCAGAAAGAGTTTATAAAAAACTTTTTAGTTTAGGTTATCAAGACACAGAAGCATCTTTGGCTTATGCCGAAGTTTTGGCTCGTAATGGAAAATATGATGATGCAAAATATTGGTATGCAAAATACGATGAAATGTTGCCTGGAGATAATAGAGGAAAAATTTTTGCATCTAAGTATGAAAATTTAACAAAATTTTATAGCGATTCGGCTCGTTATACAATATATTTTGTAAACTTTAATACTGAACAAGCCGATTTTTCGCCTATTCCGTATGATTCTGGTTTGGTTTTTGCCTCTGCACGTGTGCAGGGAACAGGTGTTCGCAGGGTATATGGTTGGAACAATACTTCGTATCTCGATATGTATTACGTTGATACCAATAGAGTTAAAAAAAATGTATTCTATACCCCAATTGTAAAAGATGATGATGACACAACTACCTATACAAGCTTCAAAGAAAAAAACCCTTTGATGCCTGACGAAACTCGCAGAACTAGTAATGATACCAAAACATTAGGTTTTAATGGACATTATTATAAAAAACAAAATATAAAAGGAGATACAAGCATAGTTTTTGCATCTAAATTTAGCAGTAAACTCAATACAAAATACCACGATGGTCCTTGTGCATTTGACGGAGATTCAATCATATATTTTACAAGAAACAATTACAACAAACTAAAATCTGGAAAAAGTAAAGAAAAAGTAAATAAACTTAAATTGTATTTTTCTAAAAAAGTAAATGGAAGTTGGACAACTGCAAAAGAAATGCCATTTAATAGTAACGAATATTCTGTTGGTCATCCTGCATTAAGCAATGATAAAAAAACCATTTATTTTGCTTCTGATATGCCTGGCACAAAAGGAGGAACAGATATTTTTAAATCTACTAAAAACGAAAAGGGAGAATGGAGTACACCCGAAAATATAGGCGATGAAATAAATACTGCTGGTAACGAAATGTTCCCTTTTGTTGATGTAAATGATAACTTATATTTTGCTTCAAACGGAATGGCAGGTTTAGGCGGTTTGGATATTTTTAAAACAAAGCTTTCGGGAGGTACACCCAAAAATTTGGGATATCCAATAAATTCCAAAAAAGATGATTTTGGTTTAATTGCGAGTGCAAATATGAAACAAGGCTATTTTAGTTCGAACCGCAAACGTGGTGGACCTGATGATGATATTTATATGTTTGATTTTAAACCAGGTATAAAACTCGAAGGCATAATAGTTTATGTGAAAGACGAATCGCCAATTGATAAAGCACAAATAAGACTTGACGAAAAAGGTGGTAATGTTGTTCCAGAAAAAGAAAATGATTTTGATGGTAAATTTATTTTTGATGGATTAGAACCTGATAAAAAATATTATATCCCAATACGGAGAGAAGGTTTTGCCGATCAATTAGCCGAAATCAATACATTTGGTGTTAAATCAGGCGAAACAATACAAGTAAAAATTTATATGGACAAAGCCATTACTTTAGCACTTGAAGGAACTCTAACGGATAGGGAAGTAGACCCAACGGCTTATGAGCCAATTACTTTAGTAAATAAAACAACAGGCGAAACCATCAAATCAAAAACAGACGAAAATGGACGTTTTTATTTTCCATTAAACCCAGAAAACGACTATGAAGTTTTTGGCACAAAAGGTGAAATCAAATCAAATATTGAAGCTCGTTCTACCAAAGGTTTAACTGAATCGAAAGTGATAACAGCTTTTTTAAATATCCAACCGCCAAACGAATGTGATATGAATAAACGCAAATATTTTATTGAAAACACGTATTATGATTTGGATAAAGCTGATGTTAGAGCAGATGCAAAACCTGTTCTAGATAAATTAATAAGTTTATTGAAAGCCGAATCTGATTTAACCGTTGAGTTTGCATCACATACCGATTCGAGAGCTTCGGGTTCTTATAATCAACGTTTGGCTTTGAGAAGAAGTAATGCAGTGATGAAATATCTATTGGCAGAAGGTATTACAATGAATCGCATGTCGATTAGTGTGGCAAAAGATCCTATGCAAGGTTGTATGAATAGCAGTTATTGCGATGAAGCTAAACAACAAAGCGGCAGAAGAACCTCGTATTGCATAATCAAAAACGGAATCTGTACCGAAAAAATCAGATGTAAAGATGGAGCAATTGCCCTTACTGGAAAAGCATTTAGCTCGGAAACAAAATTACCAATGTCTGGCGTAAAAGTGGTGTTGAAAGATAAAACCGATGGAAGTGTTTTAGCATCTACAACAACAGCCGACAATGGTATGTATGCATTTGATGTAAAACCAAATAAAGAATATGTTGTAGAAGCCACAAAAGATAGTTGTGCAGATAATATTCAGTTTGTAATTACTAAAAATATAAAAGCAAAAACAATCAATATCGATAGTCCATTGTTGTGCGAAGGTGATAAAATTAGATTAGAAAAAATATTCTTCGATCTTGGTAAATATAACATCAGACCTGATGCAGGAAAAGAATTAGATAAAGTGATTCGCACAATGAATAAATATCCGAAATTGAGAATCAAATTAGGTTCGCACACAGATAGTCGAGGAAGCGAAGAATCAAATAGAACATTATCTTCAAACCGTGCAAAATCTTCGGCTGAATATATTATCAAAAAAGGTAAATTTGATCCAAGTCGTATCGAGTTTGAAGGCTATGGCGAGTCTAGACCAGTAAACCGTTGTGTCGATGGTGTAAAATGCTCAAATGACGAATATCAATTGAATAGAAGAACAGAAATGGAAATTCTATCGGTTCATTAATATTTTCAAAAATCAATATTTGAGAATGTTATAAAATCGATTTAGAATTGTTTTCAATTTTCAAAAATTTAGTCAAAATATAGATATATGATTGATTCAATTATTCCATTAGTTTCTCTTATTGCATTAGAGGTAATTCTTGGTATAGATAATATTATTTTTATTTCCATTTTAGCTGACAAACTACCTGATAATCAAAAAGATAAACTAAGATTTTGGGGTATTGGTTTGGCAATGATAATGAGGCTTATTTTATTAGCTTTTATATCTTGGATTTTACAATTAGATAAAACTTTATTCAGCCTATTTCAAATTGATTTTTCTGGCAAAGGACTTATTTTGATTATTGGTGGACTGTTTCTTATTTATAAAAGCACAAAAGAAATATATCATAAATCTGAAATGGCTTCTGATGAAAATCCAAAAGCTCCAACAATTATAAGTTTTAATCGGCTACTTTTAGAAGTAATTATTTTAGATTTGGTTTTTTCAATCGATTCAATTATTACTGCAGTTGGTATGGTTAAAAAACTTTGGGTAATGTATGCTGCAGTAATTATTACTGTTGTAATTATGATATTTGCATCTAAACCAATTAGTATGTTTATTAGAAATCACCCATCTTTTAAAATTTTAGCTTTGTGTTTTTTAATGATGATTGGTGTAACGCTAATTGCCGAAGGTTTTCATTTTAACATTCCCAAAGGATATATCTATTTTTCTATGGCATTTGCATTTTTGGTAGATGTAATTCAATTAAAAACAACAAAACAAAGTTGAAGTTTCTTGTTTAATTAGTATTTTGCTAATAAAACAGCACAAACTCCACCTTTGCAACTATCCAGAATTACAATGTTTTTAGATATGTATTTTTCTAATTGTTGATTTTCGTATACCTATCGTTTGAAATTAATTTTTCCTTTAAAAAATTATATATTGACAAATAGACTTTATGTTTAAAAAAATAATTTACAAGTTCTAGTGCTATAAAACCAATAAGTACAGAAAGGGTAAATTGTAGCCATTCGGGGGTAGTATTTACAATTATTTTTTTTCTTTTTACAAGTCCAAACAAATTATTGATACCTTTTTTTTCATATACAGTTTTAGTAAACCAAGAGCTAGTCCACATGCCAACTAAAAAACCAATAAATCTGCCTAATGCTTCATTGATTATAAATTCCGAAATTTTCTCTTTCGTAAAAATGGAAGAAATTACTGCTTTCATAATTATTGGTTATCGCTTAAGTTTTTTGTTTCTTTTTCTTGGCTGCTGGAAAAAGTATGTTATTTAAAATTAATCGATAACCAGGCGAGTTTGGATGCAAATTCAAATCGGTTGGTTCTTCGCCTACAGAATGTTGGTAATCTTCTGGGTCGTGTCCTCCATAAAATGTCCAAAAACCTTTTCCAAAATTACCATGAATATAGCGAACTTCGTTCATCGATTTGGTTTCTGCCATAGAAATCACATCAGATTTTACAAGCGATTTGCGAAATGCTGTAGTTTGTCCCATAAAACCTTTTATTAAATTTTCGTGACTTTGGGTAAGCATTGTTGGCACAGGATCCCATTTTGCCGAAAACTGAAAAAGTTGAAAATAATCGTTTTTTTCTTCCAAAGTTAAAGGTTGATTGTTTGGACGGCTGTCGATATTAGAATACTCATAAGCCAATGGATTGGGTTCGAGCTGAAAGTTTTTGAATGCTAATGTGTTTTCAAAACTTAATTTTCGGTTTGCATTTGGGTCTGCTGCATCGCCATCGTACATATATTCGCAAATGTCTGTACCATCTGCTGACATGGCAATATCATAGGTATCAGTGGCAGCACACATGGCAAACAAAAATCCTCCGCCAGCCATAAAATCCCTAATTTTTTTAACCACACCCAATTTGAGTTGCGAGACTTTATTAAATCCAAATTTTTGAGCCACAGCAGTAGCCTCTTTTACTTCGTTTTGATACCAAGGTTGATGATGATACGAAGCATAAAATTTTCCATATTGACCTGTAAAATCTTCGTGATGCAAATGCAACCAATCGAATTTTGGAAGTTCGCCAGTAATAATTTCATCATCAAAAATCACAGTATATGGAATCTCGGCATACGTTAGAACCATGGTAACGGCATCGTCCCAAGGTTGTTTGGTTTTTGGCGAATACACAGCAATTTTTGGTACTTTTTCGAGTTTCATTGCATCCATATTGGCATCTGGAGCTGCAATTTCGGCAAGTATATTATTTGATACTGCATCAGAGATTACTTCGTATCTTATGCCTCTTATAATCAATTCATTTTCAAAGGCTTGTGCATACTTAAACATAAAACTTCCGCCTCTATAATTCAATAACCAATAGGCTTCTACATCTTTTTGTAACACCCAATAAGTAAATCCATACGATTTCAAGTGATTGGTTTGTTCGCTATCCATTGGCAAAAGCAAATACGAGCCTAAACTTTGATAAATAGCAACAATAAAAATGATGGAACTATATTTTATTTTTCTAAAAAGCATGATAATTGAATCTTACAGATTCTAATTTGAATGATGTGGTAAAGTTACAACAAATTCGGTTCCAACGCCAAGTTTTGAATTCAATTCGATTTTACCACTCAATTTTTCTACCGCTGATTTAACAATATACAAGCCCAAACCAGTTCCAGAAGATTCTTTGGTAGCCCTAAAAAACATATCAAAAAGTTTGGGTTGATGTATTTCTTCAATTCCAGAGCCATTGTCCTCAAAACTGAGTTTTAAATCTTGTTTGGTATTTTCAATATCTACTTTTATAAACGGAATATTGTCTTTTATTCGGTGGTATTTTATAGCATTACCAATTAAATTATTGACAATCATATTGATACGAACCAAATCAGTAGCAATATATTCTTCTCCAATGCATTCAACTTTGAATTTTATCATATCGCCATTTTTCAAAAATCGAAGCTCATTTATAGTGCCTTGAATGAGATTTTTTATATTTATTTTTTCGATGCGTAGTTCAGCTTTCGTTACGCGTGTATGATCAATCAAATCGTCTGTAACTTTTATAACCTTATGCACACTTTGTTCCATCAATTCGATATAAGGCTTTGATGCTTCTTCAAGCCCTAGGTCTTTCACTAATGTTATTAAAGCCAATATTGCTCCAAGTGGCGAACGCAAATCGTGCGAAGCTTTATATACAAACGAATCTAATTCTTCGTTTACTTTTTTAAGCTCATCAAAGGCATTATGCAATTTTTTTTCTTTTTCTTTTTTAGAATTTACATCGCGTGTAAGTCCCAATATTTGTATAATATTACCATTTTCATCTTTCAAAAACGGAATTTCTCTGCTCGATAGCCAAGTTGTTTTACCATTGTTTTGTAACCTAAACTCAAATTCTAAAATATTTTTTTCATTTAATAAAGCTAATTTTTCAGGTAAATAAAAAAAGTTTTTTGCATCTTCATCAGGTACTATTCCATTAAACATATCTTGACTTGACGCCAAAATTTCTTGTTTTGAAAACTTCACAATATCATCAATACCCCTATTTACATATACATATTTTTGTAGTCTTAGATCATAAATATGAATTATAAATGGGGTTACATCGTTTATTTTCTCTATAAAAGTATTTTTTTCTATAACTAATTTTTCGTTTTTTTTGATTTGAGTAATATTTAAAATATTAATAGCTATGTTATTTATGTCCTTATTTTTTTGAACTAATAATGGAGTATATTCAATCTCGACCCAAATTTCGTTTCCTCGAATTGGATTTTTGACTTGCCTATTAAAACTTACTGTTTTTCCTTCAAAAGCTTCGTTTGTTCTGCTTTTAAAAAGGTCGTAATCATCGATTAGCATTTTATTTGCATAAAAATCGCCAACTTTTACATCTAAATCTAATTCTTTTTTGACTGTATCCGAAAATGCTTTATTAAAAAACACAATTCGTAAATCTCTCGAAAGCACAACTTTTAAGATTTTACCATTTTCAAATAAATTTTTGAAAATGGCTTCACTTTCGGTAGGATTTATAGTTGATTCTGATTTTGAACTAAAAAACAGAACTAAACTAAAAGTCAAAAACAATATAACATTAAAAAAAAGTAACCCGTTGGTAAAAGTTGATACAAAAAAATAGGCGTAAAAGTGAACCGCTAATCCAATAAATGATAAAAAAAGCAAAGATAAAACATATCTTTTTCTCAATTTTTTTAGTTTAAAATATACCTATCCACAGCATCGAGTAGGTTTTTGGCTTCTCGCTCAGGATAGTTTTCGTGATACTCATTATCTACCAATATTCCTTTGATTCCCAGTTTGTTAGCAGGCTCTAAATCTCGCAATCTGTCGCCAACCATCCATGAATTTGCTATATCAATATTGTATTTTGCAATTGCTTTTTCAAATAACAATGAACCTGGTTTTGTAGCCAAAGACTTTGTTATGGTGCGATGAAAAATACTGATATAAAACTCATCAATACATCTGCCTGTGCGACTTTGAATTTCGTCATGCACTTTGTTTACATCCAATTCGGTAAAAATTCCTTTATCGATTCCCGATTGATTTGTAATCACAATCAATAAATAACCTTCTGCCTTTAGCTTTTTAAGTGCCTCAGAAACACCATTTTTAACAATCAAATCATCTATTTTGTATACATAATCTACTCTATCGTTGTTCAAAACTCCATCTCTATCTAAAAAAACACACTTATTTACTATTTTCATTCTTATTTTAAATTCAATTTATAAATATAATTAGAAAATATATAGCTTACAATATTGTAGAATAATATTTTTACAAAACTGGAGGTGTACACAGCTTATATTATGTTCAAAATACATTTTTTGTATATTTTTACATTTAAAATATGTATTTTTATAAAAAAAATATAGATTTGCAACCGCATGAAAACAAAAAATATTAGTTAAATCATATTTGAAATGACTTATTATTAATCTAAAACCCGACAATTACGTATAGTTTTAGTATAAATTTACACAAAACACCTTACTTGTCAAAATACTATAAAATGTCTGAAAACAATAACCTTTCTAACTTTTCTAAAGAACTTCTTGCTTACAGAACTGAAGTTATAAATATTGCAGATTCGGAAACCGAAAATTCAAGAATATTTTTGAATCATGGTCCAGATCATGCGGCAATTGTGTGTACCGAGATTTTTAAAAGGACAAAAAAAACTGTTAATATTTACTCACGACAAATGAGTGGTATGTATTCAACAAACCCTGATTATTTATATGCTTTTAAAGAATTGTTAAAAAATGATGTAAAAGTTAATATATTGGTAGATAATTCAGACTCTTTGGAAAGTAATAAGTCTGAATTTTTGAAAAAAATTAAAAATATTGAATTGATTGATAAAATTAAATTCAAAAAAGCTACTCCTGATTTCAGAGAAGATTTATCAAATCTATTCGTAGACAAGAAGTTACATTATTTTACTATTGCGGACAATAAAATGTTTAGGCTAGAAAAACATGATTCACCTTATGCTGCATTTATTTGTTTTAATAATGAAAATGTTTCGGCTAAAGTATTGTCTATTTATGATAAATATTTTAACCAATTAGAACGAGTAAATCCTTATGTAAATTAATTTTTAATGCTAAGTAATTTTTCGTCAATATTTGAAATAATTGTTGGTTTTTCGTTTGCAGTTGGAATTGATGCAATTAATAAGATTATTTTTGAACCCGTTAAGCATAGTGTATCAAATGCTTATAATGATTTAACAGAAATAGCTAATAAATGTAGATATGAAATCAATAAAACATCAAATACACTCAAAGAAACAGGAAATCAATTAGAAAACGCCAAAAAATTTGTAGATCTAAATAACTTACAAGAAAAAAACGAGTCTGATGCCAAGAAATTATATGAAATACACAAATCTAAATTAGACGGCAATTTTTTTGAAAACATATTTTTTGTAAATGGTATATTATTTTTTGTAATCTTAATATTAATTGGTTTTGAAAACAAACATCCTTGCTTTTGTTTTCAAACAACTCTTATAATCACGATTGCAAATTATCTTTTCTATAGTATTCAGTTTTTTATTTATTATAAACAAATTAAAGTTATTGAAATTATTAAAATTCCTTTTTTACGCTTAATTATTTCATACTCAATTTTAATAATTGCATTATCGTGTGTTTGTTTTTCTTGGGATTTTACATCGATTAGATTTGATGTTTATACAATATCAGTTAATGAAATAATGATTTTTATGTTAATAATCTCTTCATTTTTCCCTTATTTACTGCTAATATATATATCTAATGAAACAATAAAAAAGATTAAACAAATCAAACTTGAATATATTACTAAACTACAAAATATTAATTTCATTGACATCGACATAAATCAATCGTCAATTTTAAGTTAAATATATATCAAAAATGGCACAAGAGCAAAACCCAATCGAACGCAATACATTTTTAAAAATAATTTCTCACGCCAAAGAATATGGCTTTGTGTTTGGCTCAAGCGAAATTTATGATGGTTTGGCTGCCGTTTATGATTATGGACAATATGGAGTTGAACTTAAAAACAATATAAAATCGCTTTGGTGGAAAACCATGACCCAACTCAACGAAAATATTGTTGGTGTTGATTCCGCAATTTTTATGCACCCGCTTACTTGGAAAGCTTCTGGGCATATTGATGGTTTTAGCGACCCAATGATTGACAATAAAGACAGCAAAAAACGCTATCGTGTAGATCATTTAATAGAATCAAAAGCAGACGAACTTGTTGCCGAAGGCAAAGCTGGCGATGCCGAACGATTGCTCGAGCGCATGAATAAATATTTGGCAAAAGAAGAGTTTTCTAAACTTAGAGATTTATTGATAGAAAATAAAATCAGTTGTGCGGTTTCTAATACCTTAAATTGGACAGAAATTCGCCAGTTTAATTTAATGTTTTCGACCGAAGTGGGAGCTGTGGCCGAAGATTCGAGCAAAATATATTTGAGACCAGAAACGGCTCAAGGTATTTTTGTGAATTTTTCGAATGTGCAAAAAACGGGTAGAATGAAAATTCCTTTCGGAATTGCTCAAATTGGTAAAGCATTTAGAAATGAGATAGTTGCACGCCAATTTATATTTCGTATGCGTGAGTTTGAGCAAATGGAAATGCAGTTTTTTATCAAACCTGGTACAGAAATGGATTGGTATGCAAAATGGAAAGAAACTCGCGCACAAAGCCATTGGTTTGCCAGCCGAAAAATTAAAATACCATGACCACGAAAAACTTGCTCATTATGCCAATGCTGCAGTGGATATAGAATTTGAATTTCCGTTTGGTTTTAAAGAAATAGAAGGTATACATTCTCGCACCGATTTTGATTTGAGCAATCACCAACAATTATCAGGAAAAAAATTACAATACTTTGATAATGAGGAAAATAAAAATTATGTTCCTTATGTAATCGAAACTATTTTTAGCTGTACTTTGCAATGCTTTTACAGAAGAAACCACAGGCGAAGGCGAAAACAAAAAAGAACGCATTTATTTGAAATTTCATCCTGCTTTGGCTCCAATAAAAGCTGCCATTTTACCATTGACAAAAAAAGATGGATTGCCAGAAAAAGCAAAAGAAATTATGGAGCTTTTGAAATATGATTTTAATGTTTTTTACGAAGAAAAAGACACAGTTGGTAAAAGATATACACGTCAAGATTTAATCGGCACGCCATTTTGCATCACAGTAGATTATGATTCGTTGCAAGACAATGCCGTAACGGTTCGATACAGAGACACAACTGAGCAAAAACGTGTTCCAATCAGCGAATTACATGCACTTATCAGCCACGAAGTTAGTTTTAAACGTGTTTTTGAGAAGTTATAATAGGTTTAATTTTAATAATTATTTGTGTTTCGATTTAATATTATTTCATTTTAAAATGTTTTGATTTGTAAATAAGTGTTTTGTTATTAGGACAATAAAATCATTTTTTTGCGTTATATAATTGAATAAGTTATTTCTAAAGTAATTCAAAAAAATCACAATTTGCTTACTCACACAATCTGGCTAAATCTAATTTTCGAAAATAGAAATAAGCAATATGGAGCTTATGAATTGCGAACGAATTGGCATGCAGCTCAATCGAAAGGATTGATAATCAGTATTGTATTTTTTACTGTTTTTATTTGTGTAATGTACTTTTTTCAACATATTAAATTTGCCGAAACAATTTCTAAAACTTTTGTGCTTCCAAAAGCAATCAGAGAAAAATATAATATAAAAGATAAAACGGAAGAACCAATACCATTAAAAATGATAGAAGTGGAATTGCCTTTGATTCAAAATTGGAAATTATATTCTGATAAAGATTTTGAAAAAAAACAACGACAAGATGCACAAAATTTTGAAGAAAAACATGCTGGAAGGGTTTTGGAAGAAGGAGTGATGAAATTTGCTACCGACCCAAAAACAGGCAAAGATTTTGTGCCTGAAAAAATTGGAACATACAAAGGTGGGTATGGAAAATTATATACCCATATTTTGAATAAAATAAAATTTAATGCAGACCCAAACGAACTTCATCCGCATGACGATGGATCTGATGAAATAGATTTTGAAGTCAATACCATGGTTTGGGTACAATGCGAGTTAAACAAAGATGGTAAATTAGAAAATGCCATAATTTTTAAAGGTGCATCTGATCCAAAATTCAATGATAGAGTAGTAGAAGCCATCAAAAGTTCTGCGGATTGGTTGCCAGCCGAACATAAAGGAAAAAAAATCAAACAAACTTTAATTATTCCTTTTCACTTTTATTATATGCAGCCACAGTTTAAATATTATAATTAGAAATGCAATTTATGAAATACTTGTTTTTGATTGTTTTTTTGATTTCAAGTTGTAAGCAGAAAAAGAGTATCTATCAAGTTTCAATAAAAAACGTGCCAATAAATGTAGTAGATATTTTTAGTGATATAAAAATCATTTTTGTTTCGCCTGATTCGATAAAATTAGATTCTTTAAGCAAACAAATGTCCGAAGAAAAACTATATCAAAATATTCAAACAAATAATTACTATTCTGAAAAGTTTAAAATGTATTTGGCACAAAAAAAATTAGATTATGGTGTAAGCAGCAAGCAATACGTTGGTTTTGTATCTAAAAATAGTGATACATTGGTTTTTGATACTAAAAAAGTTGAATTAAACTGGTTTCTATTGGTGTTTGATGGCTATAATTTTCCGACTTATATTTCAAACATTTCTATTCCTGAAGAATAAAAAAAAGGAGCAAAGTTCTTTGCTCCTTTTTTTGTAGTAATAAATAAAATTTTTAAAACACAAAATCATTGGCAGCTACCAATTGCGAAGCAATTTTTCTGCGGGTTTCTTTGGTATTTATGTTTATATATTTTGCAAATCGTTTTAAACCCATGTGAAGCATTTTTTGCTCATCGCCTTCGGTCATGCTATTGATGGCATTTTTTCCAGCAATCGAAATTTTATCAACTGTATCGAAAATCAGGGTTTTTACTATGGCAATTTGGGCTTCCGAAGCAGTTTCGCCTTTGATAGAAACCATTTTTTCGGTTCGCAAAAGGGCAGATTCTGCCATGTATGTATCAATAATCATATCTGCCAAGTTCATCAAAATCTCTTGTTCTTGCCCTAATTTTTCGCCAAATTTTTGAGCGGCAAATCCTGCTGACATCAACACCGCTTTTTTAAAATTTTTGATAGCTTTATGCTCCTCGCTAAATATAGTTACTTCGCCAGATTCCATTTCGGGCATTGCCAAAAGCTCTTTTTGAACCGCCATAGCTGGTCCCATCAAATCAATTTTGCCTTTCATGGCACGTTTAATCAACATATCGATAATCAACATACGATTGATTTCGTTTGTGCCTTCAAAAATACGGTTGATACGAGAATCACGATAGGCTCTGTCCATAGGATAATCTGCCGAAAAACCATAACCACCCAATATTTGTACACCTTCATCTGCTACATAATCCAACATTTCGGAGCCAGCCACTTTTAAAATAGCACATTCCACAGCAAACTCTTCTGCTGCACCAAGTACGGATTCATTGTAAGTTTTTCCTTTTTCAAGTAATAATTGTTCAGAATTGTGAATGTCGTGTCCAGCACGATACATGGCAGCCTCAACAGCATAAATGCGAATGGCTTGCTCCGCTAATTTATATTGAATTGCTCCAAAACTCGAAATCGGAACTTTAAATTGTATGCGTTCGTTGGCATATTTCACCGCTTGTTTTGCCACTCTTTTTGCAGCTCCCAAAGCAGCAGCACCTAATTTTATACGACCAATATTTAAAATGTTAAAAGCTATTAAATGTCCTTTTCCAATATCTCCAAGTACGTTTTCTTTCGGAATTTTTACATCTTGAAAAAATACTTGTCGGGTAGAAGAGCCTTTGATTCCCATTTTATGTTCTTCATTGCCTAGCGAAAGTCCTGCTGTTCCTTTTTCTACAATAAAACCTGTAAATCCGCTTTTTCCTTCGGGCAAACCATCGCCACTGGCTTGAGCAAACACAATAAATAAATCGGCAAAACCAGCATTTGTAATCCACATTTTTTGTCCGTTCAACACAAAATGATTTCCATCAGCAGTCAAAACAGCTTTGGTTTTGGCAGCCAATGCATCAGAACCCGAACCTGGTTCGGTAAGGCAATAAGAAGCTTTCATTTCGCCTGAACCAAGTTTTGGTAAATATTTTTGTTTTTGTTCGTCAGTTCCAAAATATAAAATAGGCAAAGTTCCTATACCTGTGTGAGCCGAAAGTGCAACGGCAAAGGAATGAGCACCACCAATTTCTTCAGTAACTTTGAGCGTTGTATTAAAATCTTTGCCAAAACCACCGTATTGCTCTGGTAACGAAACCGATAAAAGTCCCAATTCTCCTGCTTTATTAAGTAAACTTGGCATCAAACCTTCTTCTAATTTATCAATCCTATCCAAATGAGGAATCACTTCTTTTTCAACAAAATCTTTTGCCATTTCGGCAATCATATTTTGCTCTTCGTTGAACTCTTCTGGTGCAAAAATATCTTGTGAGGTAATTTCTTTTGTGATAAAATGACCACCTCTGATGTTGGCTTTATTTACAGTTTCCATTTGCTATCGTTTTTTTATTTTTGTACGATAGCGTGAAATATTTGTTTTAACTAATATAAAAACAGAGTGCCAATAGTTTGAGTAATTTTTAAAAAAAGAAAAAAATGGTATCGTAGAATATAAAGAACTAAACTAACCAAATATTAGGTTTGAATTTGCGAAATAATATCAAAAAAAGCCAGTTTCACGGCTGGCTTTTTAAATTTCCAAATTAAAACAAATACCTCACAAAAGCTTCCATTGCTTCGTATTCTGCTAATCCCAGTTTATTATAGGCTTCGGCAGTAGCATGGTTTCTGTCTTCGGCACGCACCCAAAACTCACGTTTGTCATTACCTGGAAACAAGGCAGCATCTTTTTGAGATTGGTGTTTAAAAATCGCTTTACGCTTACGCATCAATTCTTCAGGACTCAATGGTACTGCCATTTCGATTTGATCTACCTCCCACTCTTGCCAAGCTCCTCTGTATAACCAAACATAGCAGTCTTTCATCCATTTTTCTTCTTTCAATCGATCTACCGCTGCAAAAATAGCAGCTAAACATACTCTGTGCGTACCATGTGGATCGCTCAAATCGCCTGCTGCATAGATTTGATGAGGTTTTACTTTTTGCAACAAATCTACAATGATTTGAATATCATCTTCTCCAATGGGTTTTTTCTTAACCGTTCCAGTTTCATAGAATGGCATATCTAAAAAATGAATATTTTTATCTTCCAAACCCACGTATCGTGCCCCTGCTTTGGCTTCTCCTCTACGAATTAGACCTTTGATAGACATTACCTCTTTACTATCGACTTGCCCTGGTGCTTTTTCTTTGATAGATTTTACTACTTTTTTGTAAAACTTATCTCCATCTTCTTTGTTGAGACCAAAAGCTTCGTTGAAGTCCGAAATAAAATCGGCAAAACGAACCGCATCGTCATCGAAAACAGCTATATTTCCCGATGTTTGATAAGCCACATGCACATCGTGACCTTGGTCTACGAGCCTGATAAAGGTTCCTCCCATCGAGATTACATCATCGTCAGGATGTGGAGAAAATAATACTACACGTTTAGGAAATGGCTTTGCTCTTTCGGGTCTGTTGCTATCGTCTGCATTGGGTTTTCCTCCGGGCCAACCTGTGATGGTAACTTGTAATTCATTAAAAATCTTAATATTAATTTGATAAGCGGAACTAAATTCGGTTACCAAATCGCTCATGCCATGCTCCATATAATCGCCATTAGTCAATTTTAAAATCGGCTTATCTACTTTTTGACACAGCCAAACTACTGCTTTACGAATCAGTTTTTGATCGTTCCAGTCGCAGCTTTCTACCAACCAAGGTGTTTTTATTCTAGTTAATTCTGAAGAAGCTGCTTCATCTACTACCACCATTGTATTGGGGTGTTTTTGCAAAAAGGTAGATGGAATATGTTCTGTAATAGGCCCCTCTACCGCTTTTTTAATAATTTTAGATTTTCCTTCTCCCCAAGCCATCATGATGATTTTTTTGGCTTTCATAATTGAGCCTACTCCCATGGTGATGGCTTTGCGAGGCACATTTTCTTCACCAAAAAAGTCGCTAGCAGCATCTATTCTAGTCATTTGATCGAGCGTAATCATTCTAGTTACAGAGCTTTCTCCCGAACCTGGCTCATTGAAACCGATATGTCCCGTACGACCAATACCCAATATTTGTAAATCTAAGCCTCCTAGTTCTTCTATTTTCTTTTCATAGCTTTTGCAAAATTCGGCTACTTTATCCTTTGAAATTGTGCCATCAGGAATATGAATTTGCGATTTTGAAATGTCGATATGGTTGAACAAATGCTCGTTCATAAATCGCACATAACTCTGCAAATTATCGGGCAACATCGGATAATATTCATCCAAATTGAAAGTATACACATTCTTGAAACTCAACTGACCTGCTTTATGCATACGAACCAGTTCTTCGTATACTTTGATAGGAGTTGAACCCGTAGCCAATCCTAATACACAGTTTTTGTCTTCAAGTTGTTTTATTTTAATCAAAGCCGCAATTTCATTGGCAACCGAAACCGAAGCGTCTGAAGATGATTTTAGAATTTTTGTTGTAATTTTTTCAAAGTTTGTATTCATGGCGTTAATTTAAGTTTTAAATTTTTAAATATTTGTGTGTAAGAGCTTAGTTACACAGAGTTCTCAAAGGTTTCACAGAGTTGCACTAAGGTTTTTTCTTTGTGTTTCTTAGTGACTTCTTCGTGTAATCTTTTTTTGACACAGAGTTCTCAAAGGCTTCTCAGAGTTGCAATAAGACTTTGTGTTACTTTGTGACTTCTTTGTGTACTTTGTGTAATCTTTCTCTAACACAGAGTTGCACTAAGGTTTAATTTATACGATGATTCTTTTTATTCCATTTTTTAATATAGCAACATTAAAGTTTAAGATAAGACCCAGTTTATAATTTCCTAATTTCAAATATGTTAGCATCTGTGCAATATGAACGTCATTTATTGCTTCCACAGATTTTAATTCGATTACTAATTTATTTTCAACTAATATATCCATTCTATAACCATGATCAAGCTTTACTTCTTTGTAAATTATTGGCATTGGGACTTCTCTTTGAATGTTTAATCCTTTACTGATAAGTTCATAAAACAAACATTTTTGATATGCAGATTCTAATAATCCAGTTCCCAAATGTTTATGAAACTCAAAAGCGTTTCATATTACTATGTTCGACAATTCATTTTCAACCATAATTCATTCTAAATTTCATGATAAAACTTATGGTCTATTTTCTGACCAAATAGCATCAAATCTCTGACCTATAAATCCAACTAATTACTCTACTTTTTATTGGCGATTTTTACCAACAAAACCGAAACGCTTAATTTATATAAGCACACTTGCAAAAGTTGTAGTCATTCACAGATTTGTACGTAGAATTTCCAAAAAAAACAAAAAAACGAACATTAAAAACTAGAAAAAATGCTTAAAAAATAGTTTTTTGGGCAAATCCTAAAAAATTACCCAAAAATCCTCTCACTTTATTCTTTTTTATCCTTTTTGTTGATTTCAAAAAAAGAAGTTACAGTGATTTTATCGCCTAAACTATCGCCACCGCCAAGTATACTAAATTCTTTTCTCGAAATTGCTCCAATTACTTTTATTGCTCCATATTTTCCATCATCTTTTCTGCCAAAGTCTTCTACCAAAAATTCTACATCTTTTGTAATACCTTTTACAGTTAATTTACCGTTTGCTGAATAATTATTTGGGCTAGTAAGTTTTAATCCCGAACAAGAAAATATAATTTGAGTAAATTTTGCTGCGTCCAGAAACTCATCTCCTTTGAGTTTATCTGCCAAATGATCTGCAATAACATCAATTGAGTTTGAATTTATTTTTAAAGCAACAGTAGCACCACTTAAATCAGCATCTTTAATAGTCAAGATTTCGCCTCCAAAGGCTTTAAATTCGCCAGTTCTGATGGCAATGTCGTTCCATTTTACTGCAAATCCAATGTTTGAATGCCCTCCATTTATTTCATAACGAAATTGAGCTTCTGAAAAAATCGCTATAAATAAAGCAACTGTAAAAATTGTTTTTTTAATAATTATCATATTATAAGGTAGTTAAATTGTAGCAAATTTACAATTCAATCACAAATAAATACAAAAAATTTAGAAAATAAAAAAGTCGCTACTTCTATTATTAAGTAACGACTAATTTGAAGCTGTTTATTGATTTATAATACAGCAAAAAAAATTCCTATAATCGCAACCCATTGAGAAGCTATTATAATCATTACGTTTTTCGGAATTTGAATATGTTTTTTCATAATTTATAAAGGGTAAATGTTGGAATATTATCTTACGATACGGCTTGCATTGCATGGATGTTGCAATTATTAAAACGAAATAAATATACTTAAAGGTTGCAAAAAAATCAACTAGTTGATTGCAAAGCCTTTATGATTTATAAAAAATATCTACATGTACAAAAAGGTGTAATAGAAATTATTTTTTCAAAAAAATATAAAATTAAAATGCCCATCCAATATTTACCCCAAACCGAAAAGGGACATACCAACCATTTTTTATAGAATTATTAAAAGTAGCATCTTTTTCGGGAGTAGATACAAAGTTTGTGTTTAAAAACCGATAACCAGCACCTATGCCTAAATAAACATCAATTGTTGGTCCGCCTTTTGTATTGCTTTTCATAAACCTATCGCCAAGAATTAATAAAACTTCATGTGCATTCTCGGTTAGCGTTAGAATTTCAGTTTTATTTAACATTGTAGAATCCTCATAATGGGAATTGTATGCTATTTTTTTGTATCTATACTCACCACCTATATATGGATTTCCAATGAACTCGCTATTGCTAAAATATTTTTTATACCGAATAGAATAACCACTACCCGAAGAAAAAACATCTCGATTTGCTGTTTTTGCTAAACTAGAAAAAAAAGGATTTCTAAAATAAGCATATACCAACTCCAAACCCCATTTTTTTTGTACATAATATTCTACAGAAATCGGAATTGCCCCAGACAAAAATTGTATTGGGTCTAAACTCAAAATAAATGTTTTATACACATTTGGATCTGGTCTGTACAAATGAATTTTATTAAAAAAACTTTTCTTCTTTTTTGTTGAAAACGAATTTTTTATAGCCGTATTTGGAACTGTTTTTGAGATTTGAGGCAGTATCAATTCTTCGTCTACATCTGCATTTTTATAATATCCAGCAAGTGTACCATCTGTTTTATAAAGTCTCCAAATGCCAGATTTTACACCATTTTTTAGCAAACCTTCAGTTTTCTTTTTTCCATCAGGATAAAAACCAGAATACCAACCTTCCCCATTAGAATAATTACAATTACCTTCTTTAAAAAAACTATTCTCTTGATAAAAATCCCACATTCCATCGTATTTACCATCTAACACATTTCCTTTCGCCTTAATTTTTCCATTTGGGTGATATTCGAAGTATTCTCCACTACCTAAAACATAAAAACCTTCGGCTTTTGGCTTTCCATCTTCGTTATACATGAGCCAGTGACCATCTCTTTTTCCATCTTTTTCCGCACCTTCAGCCTTTATTTTTCCATTTTCATAATAATATTTCCAGTTACCAATGGTTTGTCCTTTTTTATATTCACCTTCACTAGCCAAACTGCCATTGAAAAAATAAAATTTCCAAGCTTTTTCTTTAAATCCATTTATTTCATATCCTGATGATTTTATATTTCCATTTGTGTGATAATACGTCCATAAACTATCACTTTTGCCATTTTTGATTTTACCCTGCATTTTTATAGTTCCGTCTGGGTAATATTCAGAATAAATTCCTTCACCTTTTGTATATCTAGCACTTGCTTTAATGGTTCCATCTTCGTGATAATATTTCCAATTGCCATCGTTTTTATCGTTTAAAATATTTCCTTCGCTTTTCAAAGTTGCATCTTCGGTATAAAATCGCCAAAAGCCATTTTTTTTGCCTTTTTCCATGTTGCCTTCCATGCTTTTTTTGCCACTTTCGTAATAAAAAATCCAATGTCCTTGATTAAAAAAATTATTTATTAACCCTTCCATTTTAAGGTTTCCATTTTGGTAAAAATATTCCCAATAATCGGTGGCTAGTCCTTTGGTATAAAACCCGACTGTTTTCACCTTTCCATCTTGATAATAGGTTTTATAAAGCCCATCGAGAACGGTTGTGTCCGAAATTAAAGTATGATATTGTTCTTTAATTTGCTTGTTTTCACTATCATAATACACCTTATATTGTTTTCGATTTTGAGAAAACAATTGCAAAAAAATTAAACTAAAAAAAAGGATGTAAACTCGTATAAACATCAATTTGAAAATAACTAAAAGTAATATGCGTAAAAATAGTATTAAATCGTACGTAAATAAAACATTTGAGTCAAATAAATTTACTGTAAGAGATACTTTACCGTAAAATTGAGAAATAAAATCAATAAAAATTGAAATAAAAATTTGTGAAATAAAATAATACTTCTACTTTTGCAATCCCAAAACAAAAAGGGAGCATAGCTCAGCTGGTTCAGAGCATCTGCCTTACAAGCAGAGGGTCCGCGGTTCGAACCCGTGTGCTCCCACTTTCAAAACCTCAAATTTAATCGTTTGAGGTTTTTTTATTTTTATACTTTTGTTAATAATATTTTCAAACACATGCCAATTCCACCAATTGCTACATTTTTACCGCAAACAGTTAAAAAAGTAGATGGCATATATATATATGATGCATCTCGAAAAAAATACTTAAAATTAAGTCCAGAAGAGTATGTGAGGCAATTTTGTATTTATTTTTTAACTAAAAACTACGATTTTCCGCTCACTTTGATACAAACCGAGCAGTATTTAACGATTAATCAAAAGCCAAAACGTGCCGATATTATTGCTTATAAAAATCAAAAACCAATTTTGGTAGTCGAATGCAAAGCCATGGAAATAAAACTTTCGCTAAAAGTATTTCAGCAAATTTCGACCTACCAATCGCAGCTCGATGCGTCTTATTTTATGCTTACAAATGGCATCGAACATATTATTTTTGAAAAAAGAGATGAATTATGGACTCAAATCGAAGATTTACCAAATTATCATGATATTTAATTTTAATTATTGACAGAATAATTTTAGATTCGCATCGCAAATAGTCTTACACTATTTATAGCTTTTAAAATATCTATATATTTATGAATATACACGAGTATCAAGCCAAAGAAGTTTTAAAAAAATATGGCGTAAAAATCGGTGAAGGTATCATGGCCGAAACACCTGAGCAAGCTGTAGAAGCTGCCAAAAAACTTACCGAGATTACAGGTGCAAAACTTTGGGTTGTAAAAGCTCAAATCCATGCAGGTGGTCGTGGAAAAGGTAAAATAGTAGGCACCGAATATCGTGGTGTGATGCTTGCCAAATCGCTTGACGAAGTAAAAGAAAAAGCTTCTCAAATCCTTGGAGGCACTTTGGTTACGATACAAACAGGTCCAGAGGGGAAATTAGTAAATAAAGTTTTGGTGGCTGCCGATGTTTATTACAGCGGTTTGACACAACCAAAAGAATTATATATGTCAATCCTTTTAGATAGATCTTCGGGCAGAAACGCCATTATTGCATCTACCGAAGGCGGAATGGATATAGAAGAAGTTGCACATAGCACACCTGATAAAATTTTTAAAGAGTGGGTAGATCCTTTGGTTGGTTTGCAACCTTTTCAAGCTCGCAAAATTGCATTTAAACTTGGTTTATCTGGAAATGCTTTTAAAGATATGGTAACTTTTGTTACTAAACTTTATAAAGCTTATGAAGCCACAGATGCTTCTATGATGGAAATTAATCCTGTTTTAAAAACATCTGATGATCAAATTCTTGCAGTTGATGCAAAAGTTTCTTTCGATGATAATGCACTTTTTAAACATCCAGATTTGGCTGCTTATAGAGATATTACAGAAGAAGATCCTTTGGAAGTTGAAGCAGGCGAAAACAACCTAAACTATGTAAAACTCGATGGAAACGTGGGTTGTATGGTAAATGGAGCAGGTTTGGCAATGGCTACAATGGATATTATCAAACTTTCGGGAGGTGATCCTGCAAACTTTTTGGACGTAGGTGGAGGGGCTAATGCAAAAACAGTTGAGGCTGGTTTCCGAATTATTCTTAAAGATCCAAATGTAAAAGCAATTTTGATAAATATATTTGGTGGAATCGTTCGTTGCGACCGTGTTGCAAATGGTGTGGTTGAAGCTTACAAATCTATCGGAAATATAAATATTCCTATAATTGTACGTTTGCAAGGCACAAATGCCGAAGAAGGTGCAAAAGTAATCAACGAATCAGGCTTGAAAGTAAAATCAGCAGTGATTTTGAAAGATGCAGCTAAATTAGTAAACGAAGTTTTGAGTAAATAAATTATTAAAAATTAAATTTCAGAAACCATGATTATGTTAGGTTTAATTGTAGGTCTTTTTTTGTTGGCAATTGCTTCTCCTTGGATTCTTCCAAATAAAATGTGGAGCAAAAATGTGCACGACATAAAAGGATAATTTTAAAAATTTTCCTACTAAAAAGGCTATCTAATCAGATAGCCTTTTTGATTTTAAATAAATCTAAATATCTTTGATTGAATTATTTATGTACAAATCGTATGAAAAAATACACGGAGCTATCCGACCTCGAAAAATATAAAATCAAAAACCACATTGGCAGCCTAGCCAAATTGGTAATGATTGACGGTAAACTGTCGAAGTCTGAAGTAGAAATCATGACTACAATTACTGAAAGATATGGGTTTCCGAGAACAGAACTTATCGAAATGATAAGAGAAGGACACGATTCGGAATATTTAGTGCCATCTACCACAGACGAAAAACTCGAACAACTTTATGATTTTATTTCTGTAACACTTGCCGACAAAAATATAGATATGAAAGAGCTAGATTTGTGCAAAAATATTGCCCTTTCGTTGCAGATAAAACAAGAAAAAATCAATATTATCATCATGCAAATGATAGAATATATTCAAAAAAACATCGAATTTAAGGATGTAGTGAAAGAATTGCACGATTTGTTATGATGTTTTTTGCATCATGTAAAAAACAGCATATAAAAAATATTAAAACATGAAAGTTGCTATACAAGGTTTTGCAGGTTCGTATCACGAAATTGCTGCAAACCAATATTTTGGGTCTGAAATCGAACTAGTAATGTGCGATTCGTTTATTAATTTGTTTAAAAAACTAGACACCAAGCAAGCTGATTGTGCCGTTATGGCAATCGAAAATACCATTGCGGGGACTATTTTATTTAACTATTCGCTTTTACGAAATTCAGTTTATAAAATCACTGGCGAAACATTTTTGCGTATCGAACATTGTTTGATGGGGCTTGATAATCAGTCGATTAATGATATTACTGAGGTTCATTCTCACCCAATGGCATTGAATCAATGTACACGTTTTTTTGCGGGTTATCCAAATATAAAATTGGTTGAGGCAGTGGATACTGGTCTTATGGCAGAACAAATTGCAAACGAAAAAATCAAAGGTAGAGCTGCTATTGCGGGTGTTGGTGCTGCTTCTAAATTTGGTTTGCATATTTTCAAAAAAAATATTGAAGACAGCGAAAGAAATTTTACTCGATTTTTGGTTTTAGAAAATTACCCAGATTCAAAATCTACTATTGAAAATTTTAAATTTAATAAAGCCACAATTAGTTTTGGACTTACACACGAAGTTGGCGGTTTGAGCAAAATTTTAAACATATTGGCTACCGAAAAAATAAATGTAATGTCTTTACAATCAACTCCTTATGTTGGAAATGCGTGGGAATATCTTTTTCATTTAGACATAGAATTTTCGGATTATTTAGCCTATCAAAAAGCAATAGAAACGATAAAAAAGCAAACTTTACATTTTTCTATTATGGGAGAATACAAAAAAGGGATTTGATAATTTTTTTAGAAGCAATAAATCAGAGATATTTGCAAAAAAATATTTATATTAAATGATAATTTCTCCAGCTAAAACACTTGAAGCAACAAAAGAATATTACTTTTCGATAAAGCTCAAAGAAATCAAAAAAATGCACGAAAACGGCATTGATGTGATTAATGTGGGCATCGGAAGTCCAGATTTGCCGCCATCAGACAATACATTAAATAAATTAATAGATGCAGCCCGAAATCCGCATAACCATGGCTACCAAAGTTATGTCGGTATAAAAGAATTTAGAAAAGGTTTTGCAGACAAATATTTGTCGCTTTATGGCGTAGATTTGAATGTAGATACCGATGTTTTGCCACTTTTGGGTTCAAAAGAAGGTATTATGCATATTTCTTTAACATTTTTAGATCCAGGTGACGAAGTTTTGGTTCCTAATCCTGGCTATCCTACCTATGCTTCGGCTAGCAGAATAGCAAAAGCAAATATACGCACTTATGATTTATTAGAAAAAAATGGCTATTATCCTGATTTTGAGGAAATTGAAAAACAAGATTTAAGTAAAGTAAAACTAATGTGGCTCAATTATCCAAATATGCCAACAGGTGCACCTGCTACCGAAGAGGTTTTTAAAAAGTATATTGCATTTGCTCACAAACATAAAATTTTGCTTGTACATGATAATCCGTATAGCTCAATATTAAATCACAATCAATTGAGTATTTTGGCATATCCAGGAGCAAAAGAAGTGGCTTTAGAACTCAATTCGATGAGCAAATCACACAACATGGCAGGTTGGCGAGTTGGGCTTGTAGTTGGTGCTGCCGACTATATTCAATGTATTTTAAAAGTAAAAAGCAATATCGATTCTGGACATTTTATGCCCATACAACTTGCTGCTGCTGAGGCGTGTAACAACACTCCACAATGGCATGCAGACCAAAATAGATTGTATGGAAAACGCAGAGAAGTAGTACGAAAAATCATGGATTTGATAGGCTCAGCATATGATATGGAACAAGTTGGTATGTTTATGTGGGGCAAAATTCCAACTCGTTTCAAAACATCTGAGGAGTTTACAGAATTTTATTTGCACAAAGCACATGTTTTTATGACTCCAGGTTTTATTTTTGGTTCAAATGGCGAAGGATATTTGCGTATTTCGCTTTGTACAAGCGAGGAAAGATTGAACGAAGCTTTGGAAAGGATTAGAAAAATAGGGTAATTTTTAACACCAAAAAATATTTTTTTATTCTATATTAACTTTTTAGTACATTTATAGTATATAATATAATTATGTGGAATAGAATTTTACAACGCCTTTTAAATATCTTCAAGGCAAAAGCAAACGATGCACTCGATAAAGCCGAAGATCCAGTTCAAATGATGAAACTTGCCATTGCAGAAATGGAGCTTTCGATTCAAAAATCTACTGAGGCACTTGCAAAAGCAATGGGCAACCATAAGCAACTCAAAAACAAATTAGAGGAACTAAATAAAGAATCGCTCAATTGGTATGGAAAAGCTACGCAAGCTATAAAAACAAATAACGATGATTTAGGCAAGAAAGCATTAGAAAAAAAATCGCTTATCGACCAGCAAATCGAGCAATACAATGGCATGGTCGAACATTCGGGCAAAACAGTAGACCAATTAAAAGTGCAGTTGGATCGAATGAAAACTAAACTAGATGAAGCAAAATCGAAAGAATCAATTCTTGAAGCTAAAGTTCAAAATGCAAAGGCTCACAAAGAAATTGGGCAACAACTTGGCGGCATGAATTACACACCTTTAGCAGAATTCAAAAAATACGAAGATAAAATAAACAAATTGGAAGCTGAAGCCGAATCATATACCGAATTGGCTGAGCATACAGATAAATTAGATCGTGAATTTGATGTTTTGCTAACCGATAGCAAAGTAACCTCTGAATTTGATGCTATAAAAAGCGATTTACAAGCTTTGGAAGCCCAAAAAATAGCAGAAGAAAAAGCAAAGAAAGAACAAAAATTGAATCAATATTTTGATGGAAACAATAAATTGCCACAAGGCAAAAAGCCTTTGGAAATACCTCAAAACCCAGAAAATAAACAAAAATTAATTGATAATTTCTTTAAAGATAATAATTCAAAATAATACGTTTTAGCATTAAATATGGCAATAGTTTTAAAAAAAGGAGGCAGCTTTAATCTAACAAAAGAAGAGCCAACCTTAAAAAAAGTAATGATAGGTTTGGGTTGGGAGCCTGCTTCTGCAAATTTAGATTTAGATGCATCTGTTTTTATGGTTGGTACGAATCTGAAATTGATAAATGATAGTTATTTTATTTTTTATAATAATTTAAAATCACCTGATGGCTCAACCCAACACACAGGCGACAATCGTACTGGTTTTGGCGATGATGACGATGAAATGGTTTTGGTAAACTTAGATTTGGTAAACCCAAATGTAATGGAACTTATTGTAGTGGTTTCTATACACGAAGCCGAGCAACGAAGACACACATTTGGCTTATTATCAGACGCTTACATTCGTTTATTTGATGTAGAAACTAAACGTGAAGTAGCTCGATTTGATTTAGATGCTTCGTATCCAAACGACACAGTAGTGGTTTTTGGAAAATTGCAAAAAACAAATAATGAGTGGAAATTCTATGCTTTAGGCGATGGTTCTACAAAAGGTTTGCAAGGTTTAGTAGATATTTATGCCTAATTTTTAGTTCAGAAAATCAAATGAATTTAAGCAAAAGTACGGGAATCAGTCTAACAAAAGGAAGTAAAATTTCGTTAGAAAAAAATGGACAGAATTTATCTGAAATCACAATTGGATTGAATTGGGGAGCAATAAAAACCAAAGGCTTTTTAGGGATTTTTGATAGTACCGAAACAGTAGATTTAGATGGAACAATTGCCACTTTTGATTCACATGGAAATTGGGTAGATACTGTTTATTATAAAAAATTAGTTTCTAACGACAAATCTATTCGCCATAGCGGAGATGATAGAACTGGAGATACTGGAAACCCCGATGAGTTTGATAATGAAATTATCTATATTGATTTATCAATGGTTGCACATCGTGTTTCTTCTATATTTATATTTTTAAATTCGTATAAAAACCAAGATTTTGATGCCATTCCGTATTCAAAAGTCAGAATTTACGAAGGTAATCCGCAACAAAAAAAGTCTACCTATGCAACTTTTAATTTATCTAAAGAATCGAGTTTTGTTGGTAAGGTGTCAATGATAATGGGTAAAGTAGTTAGAAAAGGCTCAAATTGGGAATTTAAAACTATTGGCGAAGCCATTGATGCCAAAAATATTGATCAAACTATTGATACCATTTTAGAAAAGTATGTTAGCGAATAATACTTAGAAACAAAATTTCAAAATACTGCTTAATCTTTTATTAAATAAGCTAATCGTTTTCGGGTTTCTTCCACAGAGTTTCCGATTGTAATGTTCTGAATCACACTATCCACGATTTCATCTACATGTTGAACCGCAAAACCGATTTTTTTTGCAAACACTTTGCACATTTGCATTTCTCTTTTATCGATATGGTTATCAGCCATCATCATTTTTACTAAATCGTAAATTTGATCAAATCTATTTAGGCTTTTCTCTACATTATAGCCTGATTGCTTTGCAATTTCAATTTTTAATTTATCAACTTCATTTACAGGGATTTCATATTTTGATGCTATGTTTTTTAAAAAATCGTATTCTGAATCATCTAATATACCATCAGCCATTGCCATGTTCATCAGATTGCGTAAATGCTCTTTTCCTTTTTTCTTTTTTGAATTAAATATAAAATCTAGAATCGACATGTATGTAATATTTTTTGTATTTGTTTACTTAATAATTAAACAAATATTATCAAAAAATATTAAATATCTAAATAAAAGTTATTTTTTTTAGATTTAATTAGGATTTTCGCACCTAAAACAATGACAATTTGATGTACTTTTTAAAAACAAAAAAAACAATACAGAAAATAGTTAAGTTGATTCTGAAAATGGAAAAGCATTGGTTTGCCAAAAAATGGACATAAAAAAAGGAGCATAAGCTCCTTTTTTTTATAAAAATTTTAAAAATTAGTTGTTTGTACCAGCACGAATCATTGCACAACGGAAACCAACTGTAGAAGTACTTGAATCTTGATCCAAAAATCTTCTAGTACCAGGGCTTAACCAATAAGCCACATCTTTCCATGAACCACCTTTATAAACTCTAACCGAATCATCAATAAGTGATAACCAATCTTTTTTGTTATAATTTTCTTTTTTATCAAACACGCCATCTCTACGATACGAGTTCAAATCATCAAAATCTTGGAATGATGACGAACGATACAAATCTCCACACCATTCATTTACATTACCTGCCATATTGTATAATCCATAATCATTTGGAGGATAAGCATAAATATATTCAGTAATCATAGCACCATCGTTCAATTTACCAGCTATACCAGCATAATCACCACGGCCTCTTTTAAAGTTAGCCAAAAACGAACCCATTTGATTTCCATAAGGATTTCTAAGTGCATGTCCATCCCAAGGATATAAACGTGCGTGTGTTTGATTTTCGTCTAACCATTGTGTACCTACAAGAGCTTTAGCAGCATATTCCCACTCAGCTTCAGAAGGTAAACGATAATCTGGCAAAACCAAACCAGATTCTAAAGGAATACGACCTCCAGATTTTGCTATTTCAACTAAATCTTCTCTTTCTCCTCTTTTTGCTAATTGCATATTAACAACAGCTGTACGCCATTTTGTATAGCCATACGCTTGATTCCAAGAAACACCAACTACTGGATAGTATCTAAAACCTGGATAGCGGAAATAATGATCTACATAAGCATCGTTATATGATAAGGCTTGTTTCCAAACTGTTGTATCAGGTAAGTTTTTGATATAAGCTGGAGATGACACTCCACCTGAATCTTTAGCTATATAGTATAAGTATTCTAACCAATGTATATTAGCTATTTCTGTTTCGTCCATAAAAAACGAAGTGATAGTTACTGTACGCTCAACATTATCTCGCGTGTTCATAATATCTTCCTCGAATGAGCCTAAAATTGTTCTACCACCCTCGATAAAAACTAAATTTGGTCCATCAGGCTGACCAGCATATGGTTCAACTTTAAAAGAACTATCTTCGTCATTATAAGGAAGACCTGTAGTTTTACTTACAGCTCCTGGCTCAGAACTATTTGGGTTTCCACCTTTTGAACATGCAGCCAACATTACGCCTGCTACAAATAGTGATGGGATGTACTTTGCTAGTACTTTACGTTTTAACATACTTTTACACCTATTAAATATTTTGCTAAAATATGGAAGAAATTAATACAAACAAACTTTATATTCAATTTTTATGATTTTTTATTGAAAATAATGTAAAATAATAACAATATTTTGTGTTTATACAAACTCTTTAATAACAAAAAGATACACTATCTTACTTTTGATAAGAAAGTGTATCTTTATATTTATAATTTTTACTGAAATTAAGCAGCCAACTTATTAACAAATTTTGTTAACTTAGATTTATGGTTTGCAGCATTTTTCCAATGAATAATATTTTTCTTTGCTAATTTATCAAGTTTAGAAATAACTTCGATAAGTAATTTAGAAGCTTCTGCTTTTTTTTCAGATGCTTTCAATCTTTTGATAAACGTACGAGTTGTTTTAACTTGGTATCTGTTTCTCAGTCTTTTAGCTTCGAACGAATTCTTTTTATTGCCGATTTGTGATTTGCCATTTCTTATTTTTAAAAGGACTGCAAAATTATTAAACTTTTTTTAATTAACAAGGAATTTTTTTAATTCTATTTTCGTGTCGTCCGCCTTCAAATTCGGTATTCATGAATTTTACAATCATAGCCATAGCCAAATCGAGTCCAACAAAACGAGCAGGGATACCCAAAATATTAGCATTATTGTGTGCACGCACAATGCCAGCAATTTCTTCGTTCCACGCCAAACCTGCACGAATTCCTTTGTGTTTGTTGGCAGTCATCAACATTCCGTTTGCTGTGCCGCAAATTAAAATTCCAAATTCAGTTTGTCCATTTTCGACCGAGCTAGCCAACGGATGTGCAAAATCTGCATAATCGCACGATGCTTCGGTATCGGTACCAAAATTTTTTACTTCGTGTCCTTGTTTGGATAAAAACTCAATGATTGCGGTTTTATATTGAACTCCCGCATGGTCGGATGCTATGGCGATTTTCATTTATGTTTGTTTTTGTAACAAAAATATAGGATAGAAATTAAATAATAAAATGAAAGTCGAATTGAACCTTATTTACCTTTTCGCCTCAACATCAAACTTGTATTTTTTAAATGCTCTAAAAATTGAAGTAGCTACTTCCTGTTGATTTTTAGGTTCTTTCAAAAATTTCTCTTCTTCTTCGTTTGTCAAATAGCCTATTTCGATCAAAGCACTTGGCATGGCTGTTTTCCAAAGTACTAAAAAACCAGCTTGTTTCACTCCACGACTTTGTCTGCCCATGCCTTCTTTAAATTCATCTTCAACTAACGAAGCAAATTTTATGCTTTGTGTGAGATAGGCATTTTGGAAATTTTGCAACATAATATATGCCATTGGCGAATTGGGATCGAAACCATCGTATTTGGCTTGGTAATTATCTTCTTTTAAAATCACTTCGTTTTCACGTTTGGCAACTTCCATGTTGCTTTCGGTTTTGTGCAATCCCATGGTGTATGTTTCCGAACCACTCACATGCGAGGGTGCAGAGTTGCAATGAACAGAAATAAAAAAATCGGCATTATTTTTGTTTGCGATACCTGCTCGATCGTGTAATTCGATAAATTCATCTTTATCACGTGTATAAATTACTTTTACATCCGTTAAATTTTCTTCTATTTTTTTACCTAATTCGAGTGCTACAGCGAGGGCAATATGTGCTTCTTTCGATTTTTTTCCATGGCAACCAATATCTTTTCCACCATGTCCAGCATCAATTACAATCTTTTTTACCTTGATTGAGCGTTTATTTACTGTATTATAAGAAGATAAAATAAAAATTAAGACAAAAGAAAATATCAATGATATCTTTGCGTTCATATACATACTTCGAATTTTAGCCATAAATTTGCACAAAGTTTCAAAATAATCTGACAATCTGAAAACGAATAAATCAATAACTGTCTATTTTTTCGCACTTTTTTTAATTTTTAATTCCTTTTTAGGTGTTTATGCTCAGGTTTTGCCTTCTAAAGTTACTACTCTTTCGGGCATTAATACGCAAAAACTGAACAAATATACTAAAGTTGATTCAATAATTACTAACATAACGGGAATTGATACAACTTTGGCTGCCAAAAATGCAGATTCTGTGAAAGTTAAAAAAACGCCAAAAAGTGATGTAGAAACCACTATCAAATACGAAGCAGAAGATTCTTTGGTGATGGATGCCGAACTAAAAACGGCAAAAATGTATAACAAATCGAAGGTTGATTATGGCACAAAAAACATTGTGGCAAATACAATCATGATTAGTTATGGCGAAAATTTAATGACGGCAAAGTTTGGCGAAGATTCTTTGGGCAAGAAAATTGGTGTACCAATTTTTAAAGATGGCAAAGACCAATACGAAGCCGAGCAAATGAAATATAATTATAAAACTAAAAAGGGGCAAATAAAAGGTGTTCTGACCAAACAAGGCGATGGAATTATACATGGACAAACCGTAAAAAAAGAACCCGATAATAATATGTTTGTGAAAGGTGCAAAATATTCTACTTGCGATTATCGTGAGCCGCACTTTTGTATTAAAGCTACAAAAATCAAACTTATTCCAAATAAAAAATTATATACTAAAGCGTTTAATATGCAGTTTGATGATATTCCAACGCCATTGGCTTTTCCGTTTGGGATATTTCCAATTACAAAAAAGCGTTCTTCAGGTATTATCATGCCGAGTTATGGCGACAATTCGCAACGTGGTTTTATGCTTTTGGGAGGAGGATTTTATTGGGCTATTAATAAATATATTGGTGCAAAAATTACTACCGATTTTTATACCATTGGAGGTAATGTTTGGAACGGACAAGTGGATTATAAAAGCAGATATGCCTTTCAAGGCAATTTTCAGTTTTCGTACAATGGCTCGTTTCAATCAAAAGATGATCCAAAAAACCAAGGCAAACAACAATCATTTTTATTGCGGTGGACACACTCTACTTTAAGTAAAGGCTCGGGCAGGTTTACTGCATCGGTTAATTATCAATCTTCAAAGTTTTTTACAAATACTTCTTATGATCCCGCTTTGCGTCAGCAAGGGCAAATTCAATCGAATATTAGTTATTCAAACGAAATCAAAAAAACACCATTTAATTACTCACTAATGGGCAGAATGAGCCAAAGTGTGAGTACAGGAGTGCAAGATTATACATTGCCTTCGGCAAGTTTGAATATGCGACAAATATTTCCACTACGCAATGTGCCTGTGATAAATAAACTTGAGCCTGTAAAAAAGTTTAATTTTAGGGTAAATACACAATTTGATAATCAAGTTCAGAATATTATTCTTCCATATAATCCTGGATTTAATACGTTAAATGCAAGACCAAATATAAAAAATTATGCTGGAAATAATGTTTTGTTTGAGCAAGATTCAATTGCATACTTACAGGCTGTTCAAAAAGGAGTTTTTACATCAGTTGGTCCGTATTTCAAAACCGATACAATTACCGCAGGAAAAACCTACGATTTTTTTGGCACCATGCTAAATAATGCTAAATGGAATCTTTCGCAAAACATCAATTTTGGAACCACTATTCGTGTGTTGAAATATTTTAATTTAAGTCCAAACATTTCGGGTACAGTCAAATATTATGGAAAAGAATATGGTTTTTCGGATTACGACCCAAGCACCAACACCGCACCACGCTCTACTATTGAAAACAAATTTGGAGCAACCTATTCGTACAGCACGGGTGCAAACATTACAACACGTGTTTATGGCACATTTTATATCAAAAAACTTAACATTGAAGCCATAAGACACACTGTAATTCCTTCGCTAGGCTATTCGTATAGCCCAGATTTTAGTGATCAAGAAGTAAAAAGGGTTAGAATAAATGCAAATCCAGACAATGTTTTGGCAAATAGATACTACAATATCTACACAGGTGCAATCACAACTGCAAAAACAGGAACTGCACAAAGCAATATTAGTTTTGGATTGGGCAACCAGCTCGAAATGAAACTGCGAGACAAAAAAGATACTACAAAAATTGCTTACAAAAAACTGATGTTATTAGATAATGTAAACTTTACAGGTAGTTATAATACCGTTGCCGATTCGTTTAATTTGTCAAACATTGGTATATCGGCACGTACTCGAATTTATATGTTTGATATTAATTTTACTTCGACATTTGACCCTTATTTATACCAAAAAGAATCTGATGGTAGATTACGAAGAAGACCCTATTTAATTGGGACTGAAAGCAAAAACAGAGAAGGAATAGATACAGCAAAAACCATGTTTAGTTCTGGAGTATTTAGAAATGCAAACTTATCGATAGGAACTAGTTTTAAGCCCAAAGTTAAAGGCAAAAAAGTTAATCATTTGCAAGATGGTGGCGATGCGTATTTTAACCAACGACTTTTAGGTCCAAACTATGTTGATTGGAGTTTGCCTTGGAGCATAAATATAAATTATGTGATGTCGTTTGATCGATTTAGCAATAGTTTTGATCGCACACAATATCGTAATAACTTTACTTTAAATGGCGATTTGAGTTTAACACCATTTTGGAAACTTACAGCAAGTACAGCTTATGATGTAAATAATAATCAAATGTCTACCACTCGAATTGCTATTGCAAGAGATTTGCATTGCTGGCAAGCATCTATAACTTGGTTTAGTTTGCCGAGTATTGGTGCGGATGGTTTTTTCGCCACTATTGGCATAAAATCGCCAACTTTACGTGATTTAAAATTTGAGCGAAGAGGACAGCCTTTTTAATTTTTTTTGCCACGAATTCACTAATTTTTAGTGTTTTTTTCGTCCATTCTAGAATGATTTTCATCCTGTCATTATTGCAATATTTTAATGTCATATTTTGTTGTAAATTTCAAAATACAGCCATTTTTTTGAGAAAAAGAAGTAATCCAATTAGAGCATCATACTCAAAAACAATATTATTAAAATAAATATTACAAAACTTGCAATCAAATAAGATTGCACTTTACCAGTTTGCGAATTTTTGATTGTTTGCGAAATATATTGTATGCCACTCATTCCTAAGTTTATACTTCCATCAATTATAAAACCATCGAACCAAGCCAAAATATTTGCCAAAACTACTTGCGAAACGGCAAGCATAGAAATCGAATAATCTACCACTTTTTGTTCGGTTTGATTTATAAAATAAGATATACGCAACGTAGGCATTTCAATTACTTTTTTTGCCAACTTATCTAAATAAAAATGATTGTATGATACATAAAATAATGGTTTAAAAAGTGCATTAAATGTTTTAAAAACAGGTTTTTTGATATAAATATAAAATGATAATGAAACACCAACCAAAATTGCCAAAATTGCCAAAAGTTCGGTTGTAAAATAATTGACCGATTGGGCTATATTTAGTGTAGAAATATCGGTAGTTAAAAGTCCAAAAACCGGATTAAAACTTATGCTAAATAGTGCCAAAACAACTAAGGCAATCACGATTGGTTTTCCGTTTTCGTGCAAAATTATTTGATGATTTTCAAGAAGATTTTTGATTTTCAATTGTCCAAAAAAAGTTATAAAAATAGTTTTTGAAACATAAATTGCTGTTAGAAACGAACTTAAAAACAAGCCAATTGTTATGACAGTTTGTGCATTAAATTGTGAAAATGCTGTTGTTAAAATGGCACCTTTCGACATAAAGCCACTAAAAAATGGCACTCCAATTAATGCTAAACCGCAGATAATAAAACAGAAAGAAGTAGTTGGAATGATTTTCAACAATCCACCCATATTTCGGATATCTTGTTTGTCGAAATGATATTTAGAATTTGCTTTTGGCAAGGCATCGTGTGAATGGTGCATGGCGTGGATGACAGAACCAGCACTCAAAAATAAACCTGCTTTAAAAAATGCGTGTATAATTAAATGAACAAATGCTGCATTAGCATTGCCGAGTCCAATAGCAGCCATCATAAAACCTAATTGCGAAATAGTCGAAAATGCCAAAACTCGCTTTAAATCAAATTGCGAAAGAGCTGCAATTGAGCCTGTTATGGCTGTTAGTGTGCCAATAATAGCAACAAATTGCAGCACTTCTGGTGGACATAAAAAAACCATATTTACCATCAAAAACACGCCTGCCGCCACCATAGTTGCGGCATGTATCAATGCTGAAACGGGTGTTGGTCCTTCCATAGCATCGGGCAACCAAAGCTGAAATGGAAACTGTGCCGACTTGCCCATGCAACCAATAAATATACAAATCGAACTCCAAAATGCCGTGTTTTCGGGAATATAAATAGTTTTTAAATCTTCAAATTGCAATGTGCCTGTGTTTGCCCAAAGCAACATAATACCAATTAGGAAAAAAACATCGGCAATACGATTAGTCAAAAAGGCTTTTTTATTTGCCGATACTGCCTTTGGCTTTTCAAACCAAAAACCAATCAATAAATAAGATGCAAAACCTACTAACTCCCAGAATATGAACGTGATAAGTAAATTATTAGATAGCAATAAGCCATTCATTGCAAAAATAAAAATACCTAAATAAGCAAAATAACGATAAAATTGGCTGTCATTTTTTTTGTATTCAACCGAATAAATATGCACAAAAAGCGAAATAAACTGAACCACCATGAGCATCCAAATCGAAAAAACCGAAATGGAATATCCAACAAAAAAACGTACCGAATCAGAAAGCGAAAACCACACAAAAGAATTTGATATTGGTCCAGTATTTTTAAAAATCACATATAAATAAACTGTTAATCCAAGCAAAAATGCTTGACTCAATAGGCTAAATACAATCCAGTTTTTGTTTTTTGTTTGGTTAAAAAAAATATAACCTAAAAACTGTGCTAAAGGTAAAAATAATAATAAATGGATGAGTTGGGTTTGCATGGCTATGATTTGGCTCTCTCTTGCTCGCTTACAAATTATTATAAATTATTGCAAGTTCTGTTTTGATTTGTCTGAAAGTTAAATCGGCTTTAAGTTCTTGGTTAAGTCCTGTATTGATACAATAAACAAACGATTCTTTTCGGTAATACAATTCGTTTTTTTTCAATGATTTTTCAATACTGTCTGTTTTGGCAAGTAAGCAAACAAGCTGATAATCTAAATTTATTGCATCTGTCTTGTTGTTTGGGTGTGCCTTTGTATAATGTTGTGTTGCCGTTAATTTGATTAAATTTTCTAAGTAGTGCGCAAGTTGAGGAAACTTGCTTTTAGGAAAAATATGATGTATTTGAGTAGCATCACCATTTGACCATTGGTCTTTAATCTCACTTTCGGAATACATTTTCCTAATTTGGTTCATAGCTTTTTGAACTAAATAGGAATTAAAAGCTGTATCTGTTAATATATTTTGTTCACTTTCTGTATTTGCTTCTTGACGAGAAATAGTTTTATCTTTTGATAAATCACGCCAATTTTTTCTATTATACATTAAGTCTGTGTAGTAAAATTCATTGTCCGACATTCTACCCTTAACCGAGCCTGGCAAGTTGTTTTCACAAGCAAATATGTTTAATAGCTTTGGATAGATACGTCTTACTTCTACATCGCCATTTATTGCAGTATTTCCAATTATGAATTTAATAAATCGTTTTTGTAAATCTTCAAAATCATCTTGTGATAAATTGCCTTTTTCATACTTATTTTTGTAATCGTCAAAGAATTTCAATAGTCCACTATCGGACATTACTTTTGAAAAGTATTTATACAAAAAAGTATAAGTATTTCTATCTTTCAAAGATATGTACTCTAAAACAGACAAATTAGCAACCTTATATATATTTTTTATGCCTTTTTTTTCAATATCCAATACTCCTGCATACGCTAAAAGTCGTAATGGCTGTTGGATAAATTTATCATATTCGCTTTTTGTAGTAGAATTTGTCGCCAATGGCTTATTAAAAATTGCTTTTACGTTTTTGATAAAATATTGTGAGTTCCAAATATCAGCAACTGTAAAGCTCTTATTTTTGTCGTTTCCTACGAAATTTATTTTTAATGTAGAACAAATAAAAGTATATTTTGAATAATATTTAAACATTGTATTTTATTGTTTTGACTGAACCAAAATCTAGTGCTTTATCTGTATATGATAGTTTACCACAATCATTTATAAATAATTCATTAGAATTGGCTGAAATTTGTACCATTCTCATAGGATAAATTGTTTCATTCCAATCGTTATTCCAAAACCTGTCTGCTTCAGAGAGGGTATCATAAATTTCAAATTCAGATCCTACATTTTGAATTTGAAATTTTATCCCATAAACAATTTTTGTTTCCATATTTACCATTTAAAAGATTTTGTTGAATATGTTTTTTGTGTTGTAGTTCTTTCAGTTAGTTCAAAATTTAGTTCTTGAAGTGGATTTGAAATTAAAGTCATTTTAGGCGATTTTACTAAATTACTAATTACAATAATGTGATAATCAGCCTTAACTTCATTTGCTTTTTTGAATTCATTTTCTGTAATTCTAATTGAACCTTGTGCATCTTTTAGACCTTTAACTTCGGCTAGTAAATAAATTGAATTTAGATTTATTTGAAAATCATAACCATCTCCCCAAAGTCTTGCATCTTCAATAATTCCACCTTTAAATATTTCTATTTCATTGTAATTACTCATAAAATAGTATTCTGCTTCGTTTCCTGTTTCTTGCATTTGCTTAAACTTTGACTTTGTTACAGGCGAAATGGTTTCTATGTTTAAATTTACATCTGAATTGAAATCTTTGATATAAAATTTTACAATGTTGGCAAATTCTTTGGCATTTTCATTTCCAAATAGATTATCTATAAATAGTTTTATGTGTTTCCTTTGATTTCTTTGCCACCAACCTTTTCTGACATTATCAAAATATGGGTCAAATGTATCTTGTCTATTTGAAACTGCTTTAATTGAATTTGCTAAACCAATATCCACAACAAACTGACTAAAAGAAGTTTTAGTTTTATACTCAAATTCATTTGTGAATTGCAAATCAAATTTTGCTAATCCATACCCAATTAGGTTTAAAATTTCTGATATTTTATCTTCTTTTTCAACCATAAATATTAAGCTACGAGTTTTGCGTTAGGGATTGAAGTGGAAATCATTTTTAGAGGAACGAAAAAAAGATTGGAACGAAAAGCCCGACCCGATAGGAGAACGCCAAAATTATCTTCGCCCAAACAATGGCGAATATTCATTTCTTCTTTTTTTAGAAATAGTTTTTTTTGTTCTAATGTCAGTTTATTTAACTCTTCAATTTGCTTTTCAGTCCATTTAAAACTATTAGGAATAGACATCATTAGCATCACTTCACGGATACTGAAAACCCTGTCATCAGTTGGATGTACTGTATTTTGGCTTGATAAAATATCGTTACGAGTATGTATACATGGTGCAACCTTGTTCCAATATTGTCGTTTATATTTGTCTCCGTTTTTGTTTGTGTTGTAAATTATTACGCCAGTATCAACCTTGTGAGGTATTTTATTATGGTCTTTATTATCAAATGCCGATTGTCCTTCTTTAATATCAGAAACCCAACTTTGCATTTTTGGTGCATAATTTTTAAAACTATGGTAAATATCTGTTTCTGATATTTGTCCCATTGTTTTCAATGGTTCTAAATGCCCAATCGTTTCAAAAAGTGTTTTTTCTTTGATTAAACCTGGCGAAATATTAAAAGGTGTAATTTCTTTTAAGTCTTTTCGTGTTCCAATTACCAAAGTTCTTGTCCTGCTTGACGGATTTCCGTAATCTTTGAAGTTTAAAACTTGGTAGTTTATATGATATTCTCCTGCCAAATTTAATTCAATGGCTTCTTTGATTGTTTTATCTTTTCCGTCTGTGTCGGTGCATTGAGTTGTTAAAAATGCTCTTACGTTTTCAAAAATAAAAAATCTTGGTTTGATTTCTTTCGTCAATAAAATTGATTCAATTACTAATGAATTTCTATTTAATTCATTTCCTTTTTTATGGTTCGCAACTGACATTCCTTGACAAGGTGGTGTAGCAATTAATGCATCAAGCTCATTTCCTTTTTCTTTGATGTTCCATTTAGTAAGTTCCTTACGAATTTTATTTTTTGCTATGTCTGTTGTTATGTCATCACTAATATAGGCACTCTCGTAAACACATTTTTCGTTGTGTCGTTGTATATTGAGCCTTTTTTCTAAAATTTCAACTGTCGCAACACAATAAAATTGCTCTAACTTAAAGCCATAACAGCCAATGCCTGCACTACTGAATAAACTAATGTATGTTAGAGGCTTTTTTATCATTTAATGCATTATCAAAACAATTAAAATAGGACTTAAAAATATTCCATTCTTATATATGCAACAAATTCTTAATATAAACCGATTTGTATTCTTCGGCTAGGATATCCATATAAACGATATCGAATTTGAGATTGCCAATAATCTTAGCTTCTCTGCGTCTGCCCAAAATTTTGAAGCCACATTTTTCGTAAATTCGTTTGCTTTTGGTATTAAAATCGTAAAAACTCAACCAAATATTGTGCAAATTCAGAACATTAAAACCAAAGTCTAACAAAAGTGTAATCGACTCTGTACCAATTCCTTTGCCCCAATAGTTTTTATCACCCACAAAAATACCAAGTTCGGCATTTCGGTTTATAAAATCTGGATTCATTAAGGCACAATTGCCAATTAATGTATCGGTTTCTTTGCTAATGATACCGAACAAATAATCGTTAGTTTGGTTTTTGGCAAACTTTTCAAGATATTCTTTTTCGATTTCAAACGGAATTTGTTGGCTGTATGTACGCAAATTTACAGATACTTCGAGGTCGTTTAACCATTCAAAATATTTGTCTGCATCTTCGGCTCGCACAGGAGCGAGATAAGATTTGTCTCCGATTAGTTTTTTGCTATATTTCACGTTGCAAATATAGTTAAAAAACTACCAAAAATCAGGAAAAGTTCTGCTATAAATGATGTAATCAATTTTAGGTGGAATTTTGGCTAATTCATTGATTTTGTGTGTAATCTGACCACGGTGATGTGCCGAATGGTTGGCAATATTTACTAAAATATCAAATAAATTATTAAAATAAACTTCGCCTTCGGTGGTGGTATATTCCACTTTGTTTATCAAATCTTTTGGTTTGATATTTCCAATATATTCTATAAACAACGAAGCAATTTCGTCATTCATTTCTTTGAGTTTGGCTGGTTGATGCACATCCCAAAATTTATAATGAAATTTATTTTTTGGGTAAAAACGTGCAAACCAAAGGTACTGTGCATTTAAAATATGACTAATAATGGTATCAATATATTCGTTTTTTATTTTTTGATTTTCGATTGCTTCTATTAGCATTTCGTTTGCCCAATGATTATAATTGAACAATCGCATTAAATATTCTTTCATAAGCCAAGTGTATTTAAGAGTTTGATGGATTCGTTTTTATAGAAATTTAATCAGAAATAGTACACGGTTCGAAAGTAGTACTTTGTTTTGAAACTTCAAAAAATTAGTTTTTAATTAACATCAATAGCTTGTACTTTTGTGGCAATTATGATTTCTTATTCTAGTTTTGAATTAGCCAATGGGCTAAAAGTGTTTGTACACGAAGACAATACAAGTCCGCTTGCGGTTGTTAATATTTTATACAATGTAGGTTCGCGAGATGAGCATCCTGAAAAAACAGGTTTTGCCCATTTATTCGAGCATTTAATGTTTGGCGGTTCGGCAAATGTGCCAGCCTTTGATACACCTTTGCAACGGGTGGGTGGCGAAAACAACGCGTTTACCTCACCTGATATTACAAATTATTATGTAACACTGCCTGTTGCAAACCTAGAAACCGCATTTTGGCTCGAGAGCGACCGCATGATGGCACTTTCTTTCGACCCAAAAGTTCTGGAAGTGCAACGCAAAGTTGTGATTGAAGAATTTAAACAACGTTATTTAAATCAGCCTTATGGCGATGTTTGGCTCAAATTACGACCTTTGGCATATAGCATACATCCGTATTCTTGGGCAACAATTGGAAAGGAAATTGCACATATCGAAGAGGCTACGATGCAAGATGTAAAAGACTTTTTTTATAAATATTACTTACCAAACAATGCCATAATGGTTGTTGGTGGAAATGTAAAAACTGACGAAATTAAAACACTTGCCGAAAAATGGTTTGGTGGCATAAAACCTGGACCTGGCGAAAAATACATCAGAAAACTACCAAAAGAACCTGTACAAACAAAAAAAAGAACGCTAGAAATCAAAGCAAATGTGCCATTGAATGCCATTTATAAAGCCTATCACATGGACAAACGCATGGGCAAAGATTTTTATGCTACAGATTTGTTGAGCGATTTATTAGGCAGAGGACAATCTTCTCGTTTGTACCAAAAATTGGTGCGAGATAAAAAAATATTTAACTCAATATCAGCCTATTGCATGGGTTCGATAGACGAAGGTTTGTTTGTTGTTGATGGAAAATTAAACGATGGAATCACATTTAAAAAAGCAGAAGATGCCATTAATGAAGTGATTTTGCATTTACAAACTGATATTTTAGAAATAGAATTACAAAAAGTAAAAAACCAAGCCGAAGCCTCTTTAGTAATGTCTGAAATTGAGTTGCTCAATCGGTGTATGAATATAGCCTTTGCAGCCAATATGGGAGATGTAGAGATGATCAACAAAGAGGCTGCATTAATTCAAAATGTGAGTGAGGCAGACATAAAAAGAGCAGCTAAAACTATTTTTACAGAAGAAAATAGTTCAGTATTATATTATGGAAAATCAGAAAAATAGTTTATTTTAGATAAAAATTTGGTATGATAGATTATATAAACATTCAAAATTTCAAGTCATTAAAGGATGTAACTTTTCATTTAAAAGACGTTAATTTATTAATTGGTGCAAATAATTCTGGTAAGACAAACTTTTTGAAAGCCTTTGAATTTTTGAGTAATTTATCAAACTATAATTTCGATAATGAAAATTTTGAAAGAAATTTTTTCGATTTTGATGGTAAAAACGAAATGGAATTTACTTTTACAATAAATGAAAAGAATGAAAATCCTATTTTTTTTAAACTATTACTAAAATTTGAAAACAAAAAAATATCATTTATTGAATGTATCGGTCGTTTAAAAAATGATTCTGATATTGATAAAATAAATTTGAGAGATTTTGATTCTATTATAGGTGAGTTAAAATCATTTGACTACCATTGTAATAATGTTTATGATTTAAAAATAAAGAAATATTCTAATTCTAATTTGTCTGCAATTGTTGAAGATATTTATAAGCAAGGCTATATTTATTTTACTTTTCACGGTAATAGCACTGATGACTATTATTTTAAAAAGCATCAAACCTCAAATGTCTTTCCTACTAGAATATTTCAAATACAATCAGACATAGTTTCCGACAATTTTGCACACAAAATATTTCTAAGTTATTTCAATAACTGTCTTATTTATAAGCCAAATATTTCTACCTTAACTATTCCATCGGAAATTGCTAAAGATATTGAAGTAAAATTTGATGCATCAAATTTGGTTTCATTTTTTGATGAAATAAGTAATAATTATGAAGATATACATGATAAAATAAACATAGAACTCAAACATTGCTTAGGAGATATTGTGAGAGTATCAACTCCAACAGCAGAAATTAAAGGCAAAAATGGAGTGATTGGAAAAAAACTTCGTTTTACAGATAAAAATAAAAAAATGTATTGGGCAGACGAAGTTTCGGATGGTGTTTTGTATTTTCTTGCTCTCTTAGCAATTGTTTATCAGCCTAATCCACCCAAAATATTAATTTTGGAAGAACCCGAAATTGGTATTCATCCAAACAGAATTAGAGAAGTAATAGATTATATTTTTGAAATTGCTGAAGAAAAACAAATACAAGTAATCATCACCACTCATAGTCCGTTTTTAGTTGAACAGTTTAAAGACTTACCCGAAAATATTTTTGTATTTAATAAAACAGAAAATATTACTTCTGTAAAAAATTTACAATTTGACATCATAGAACCTGAAGATTTAATTCGAAAAAAGAAAGGATTACCCCCAACCGAACACTTAAATAATATTAGTTCACATTGGACAGTTGGCTTGCTAGGAGGGGTTCCAAATTATGAAAGTATATAAATATGTATTTTTTTGTGAAGATTTTGCACATAGAGCATTTATAAAATCTTTTTTAGAAAAAGTGCCAACTTATTTTGGTATAAATATCAAATTTGAATTAGAAATTCCATTAGGATTAGAAAACATTGCTTCAGACCACAGTTATACTGAAATTGAAAAATCTTTCAAAGATTATTATTACAAAACTCAAGGTTTCAACTCGATAGATTTATTTGTTTATGGTCAAGATGCGGATTCCGATTCAATTTTAGAATTTAATCGATTAGAAAAACTTTATACTTTAGAAAGTATTGAAAAGCCATTGCATTTATTGTTTTTGCCAGTAAAGTCTGTTGAGCATTGGTTTTTATATTTAAAATCAAATGACAATTTACTAATTAAAAATTCTTTTGATAATTTGAATAATAGTACTGCAAAAGTATTGTTTTATGGAAACGGCAGACCGACATTAAAAATTAGGCAAAAACATATACCTCAAATTTGTAGTCAATTAGATATTGCATTTTTAGCTGAAAAATCAGAAAGTTTTAATGTTTTTGTACAAAAAACAAAATTAATTTTAGAAAAATTATAATGAAAATCCGTGTAGGCTTTGGGTTTGATACCCATCAATTAGTGGTTGGAAGGGAGCTTTGGCTCGGTGGTGTATTGATTCCAAATTCGGTTGGAGCTTTGGGACATTCGGATGCTGATGTGCTTATTCATGCTATTTGCGATGCCATTTTGGGTGCTGCAAATTTGCGTGATATTGGTTTTCATTTCAAAAATACTGATCCACAATGGAAAAATATTGATAGCAAAATTCTATTGAAAGAATCGTGCAGATTAGTAAGAGAAAAAGGTTTTGAAATAGGAAATATTGATGCTACTTTGTGCTTGGAAGAGCCAAAAATCAATCCGCATATTACCAAAATGCAAACCGCTTTGAGCGAATGTATGCAAATCGAACTTGATTGTATTTCTATAAAAGCAACCACAAACGAAACGATGGGCTATGTAGGCAGAAAAGAAGGTGTAAATGCCTATGCAGTTGCTTTGATTGAAAAAATATAAATTTATTTTATCATCAAACTTACTGACTTTAAGTTTTGTGACGAATTACCAACTAATAAATTATATTTGCCTTTTTCAGTTTTATAATCTAGGTTTTCGTACCAATATCCAAGCATTTCAGGGCTAATTTTGAACGATATTTGCTTCTTTTCGCCAGCTTTTATTTTTATTTTCTGAAAGCCAATTAATTGTTTATATGGTCTTGTGATTGAGCTAACTTCATCATTTACATAAAGTTGTATGACTTCAGTTCCATCAATTGTTGAAGTATTAGAAACTTCGATCTGTAACAATGTTGATTCAGATAACGAAATAGTTGATTTTTCAATTGTTGGTTCAGAAAACGAGAAGTTTGAATAGCTTAAACCATATCCAAACGGAAAAAGTGGTTCGGCAGATGTTTCAACATAATCTCTGCGTTTTTGTGTTTTGTGGTTATAAAATACTGGGATTTGACCAGCGAATTTTGGTACCGAAAGCGTAAGTTTTCCACTCGGATTTATATTTCCTAATACAATATCGGCAACGGCATTGCCACCTTGTTCGCCAGGATACCAAGCTTCAACAATGGCATCGGCATTTTCTGAAAGCCATTCGCTGCTAATTGGTCTGCCATTAATTAACACAACTATTTTTGTTTTAATAAATCTTCTTGCACTCCCGAAAAGTTCAAATCAGCTCTGTCGTACCCTTCGCCACAATCCATGTCTATATCGTCTTGGCTTGTTACAATGGCTGCACCTGTTTGTTTATTTATATTTTCTGCTTTAAATGGTCTGTCGCTCGAAGTTCCCATCACGGCTATAACAATGTCTGAATTTTGTGCTGCTTGCAATGCTTCGGCAAAACCTTGTTTTGATTTACTTTTGATTGCACATCCTTTGGCATAATTTATTTTTATTTTTGGACTCAATCTGTTTTTAAATCCATCTAAAATTGTAACAATTTGTTTGTTGTTTTGAGGTGATGTATAATCGCCAAGTTGGTTCATTACATGGTCTGCATTTGGTCCAATAATGGCGATGCTGGAAATTGTATTTTTCAAAGGAAGTATATTGTCTTTATTTTTGAGTAAAACAATAGATTCTTGAGCCACTTCAAGTGCTAATTTTTCAGATTCTACTGTTTTAATATTTGTAGAAACGTTTTTAATATCTACATAAGGATTTTCAAAAAGACCTAAATCGAATTTGGCTTTCAAAATTCTATAAACAGCCGAGTCGATAGTCGGAATGGTAATTAATTTTTTGACAACTGCGGCTTTCAAACTATCAACAAAAACATCTGCACCCATTTCCATATCCACACCTGCGTTCACAGTTAAAGCCGCAGTTTGGCTAAAATTCTCAGTTAAATTATGCTTGTTTTTGATTTCACTAATTGCACCAGCATCAGAAATTACAAAACCTTTAAAGTTCCATTTTTTTCTCAACGTATTGGTTATTAGGTTTTTATTAGCATGACAAGGTATACCATCAATGTCATTATAAGCAGCCATAACCGAACCAGCACCTGCTTTTATACATTTTTCAAAAGGGAAAAAAACTTCTTGTAATTCTCTTTCGCCTATACTTACATTAGCCGCATTGTGTCCACCTTCGGGGTAAGCATGCACAAAATGTTTAATTGTTGCTAAAACAGAATTTGCTCCCAAATTCATTCCTTGATACCCCAAAACAGCCGCTTTACCAAATTCAGAAGTAAGAAAATAATCTTCTCCATAACATTCTTCAACTCTGCCCCAGCGTGGGTCTCGTACTATATCCAACACAGGAGAATAAATTGAAGTCATGCCAACGGCACGAGCTTCTTTTGCAATTTGTGCGTAAGCTTTTTGTACTAAATCTGGATTCCATGTACTTGCTAAAGCTACAGAAACTGGAAAAACGGTTGTTCCCAACATCATGTGTCCATGTCCGCCATCACCACCAAACTGAATAGGAATTGCCAATCGAGTGTTTTCTAAATTCCATTTTTGAATCGCATTCGAAGCCTTTGCAGCTTCTAATGGAGATAAGCCAGTTGAAGCTGTTTTTTCGGTCCAACTATCAGCTCTTGCTATTCCATAAAGCGAACCAATGCCGTTTTTATTTATTATTTTTTTGTATGCATCAGTAATATTGATTTCAGAGCCTGTTTTTGTCCATGCATTCCAGCCAAAAGGTTGATTCATTTGAGCAATTTTTTCATCTAAATTCATAAGAGAAAGCAAATTTTTGGCTCTTATTTCAGAAGAAAGCTTTTGGTTTTTATATACCTGTGCGTATATATCAAAATTGAAAATTACAATAAAAAAAGAAAGTGAAATTAATTTCATACTGGTTAATTATGTTAAAAAACGATCAAATATAGGTATCTTTTCAAGTTAAAATGGCTTATTTATCAATAGTCAAATTGTTAGAGTTAAATCATCAATTTTGTATCTGCCTGTGCTTGACTAAGAAGCTTGTCTAAGTAGGCTCTTTCTTGCTCATATGTCATATTCATTATTTCAAGACTAATTTTGTCTCGTATTTCACGCATAGTTTTAATTGCATCAAACTTTTTTTCTATTTTTTTAGTCTTCATATCCATGTTTTATTATTTCTTTTGGTGTTCTAATTTCTATCATTTTGTATCCATTTTGATAGTTTATACCGTTGTAGCCTCTTATTCTATCAAGATTTACAATATGTTTAAAGTTCCAACTTACCAAAACATCAGCATTGCAAAGAGTTGCAATGGCAATATGTTGGCAGTCGGCTCTACTTGTTTTCCCCACAACTTTTGCTTCTATATATTTGTCGGCTAGGTCGATAGATTCTGGCGAAAGTCTTACTTTTTCAATTTGTGATTCCGGCATATTTATCAAAAGCTCTTTCACAAACTTTGGTGCTCTCAAAAGTTCTGCTTGGAGAATATCTGAAAGGATTATTATAATTTCACCATTTTTAACACGGTCAAAAAACAAAATTGTATCCAAAGAAAATTCGTCATCAAAATATCCACCTACTACGGAAGTGTCTATATAAATTCTTTGCTTCATTTTCCTTTTAAAATATGTTCAAATTTACAAATAAATTTTGGAGGATTTGTCATACAAATCAATTTATAACAGTCGCAACTTGTTTTTGAGCTAATTTTCAAATATATAAAACCAAATCTTAATATTATAAACAATAAAACGAGCATGAATAGTAAATTTTCTAAATTTGGCAAAAAATTGCTTTCATGAAACCAAAAACATACGATACCGCACCCAAACAAGAAACCGCAGTTTTGGTGGCTGTTATCAATAAAAGCCAGCCCGAACATAAAGCAAAAGAGTTTTTGGCTGAACTCGAATTTTTGGCTACTACCATCAATATCAAGGTTTTAAAACATTTTACACAACGTTTAGACAATCCAGATCATGCCACTTTTGTAGGAAAAGGCAAACTCGAAGAAATTAAAAATTATGTAGAAGAACACGATGTAAATTGGATAATTTTTGACGATGATTTATCGGGTTCGCAAGTAAAAAATATTAATAAAGATATAAAACGAAATATCTTTGATCGCAGCTTATTGATATTAGAAATTTTTTATCAACGTGCAAAAACCATACAGGCTCGCACACAAGTTGATTTGGCAAAAAACCAATATTTATTACCTCGATTGACTAATATGTGGACACATCTAGAGCGCCAAAGAGGTGGAACTGGCACACGTGGAGGTGCTGGTGAAAAAGAAATCGAAACGGATAGACGTGTGGTTAAAGCCCAAATTACCTTACTCAAAGAAAAACTCAAAGAGATTGATAAACAGAACGTTACGCAACGAAAATCGCGTCAAGGTGTGGTGAGGGTGGCTATTGTTGGCTATACAAATGTGGGCAAATCTACTTTGATGAATTTATTGAGCAAAGCTGATGTTTTTGCCGAAAACAAACTTTTTGCAACTGTTGATAGTACAGTTCGAAAATTGGCTTGGGATACTATTCCGTTTTTGCTTTCTGATACCGTTGGATTTATTCGCAAACTGCCGCATCAATTGATAGAAAGTTTTAAATCTACGTTAGATGAAGTAATTGAAGCCGATATTTTACTGCATGTAGTTGACATTTCGCATTCGGGTTTTGAAGCTCAAATCGAAGTTGTAAACAAAACTTTAGCCGAGATAAAAGCGAATGACAAACCTATTATTCTGGTTTTCAATAAGATAGATAATTATAAAAATAGAATTATCGAAAATCTTGAAATAGAAGAAACCGAAGATTCTATCGAAAACAAGATTTCAGAACTCAAACAAACCTACATGGCAAAGCAAACTGATGTGGTTTTTGTGTCGGCAACCGAACGAAAAAACATAGAAGAATTACGAAATGTAATTTTGAAAAAAGTGAAAGAACGCCATTTTGAAATTTACCCAAATTATATTCACAACCCAGCTAACGATTGGCAAAAGTTGTTATAAAATTAAGCGTTTTCTTTCATTCTGATTGTGTAAAAACTTGCAGCAAAGGCAGTTAGTATGCCAGAAAATACAAGTGCATATACATAAGATTGAGTTAAATCAAACAATAATCCGCCAATCAAAGGTCCAATTATACCTGCAAATCCATACGACAAAAACACATAAGGATAAACAACTCCAAGTTTATCTACACCATATATTTGTGCTGATTTATTTACAAAAAGCACAAAAATAGAACTATATCCTAGTCCAACCAAAAGCAAACAGATATATAATAATGTGTCGGATGGAGCAATGAAATTTACCATAATGGCAGATATGCAAAGTATGCTATAAGCCACAATCAAGGTTTTGTTTACGCCAACTTTGTCCATCACAAAGCCCCAAATTACTCTGCCCGACATATTTCCGAACGATAATAATAAAATGCTTGTGGTAGCAATATCATCGGTATAGCCAAGCGAAAGCGAAATTGGTTTTACATTGCCAATAACCAAAAGCCCAGCAAAAGAACCTGCAAACATGGCTACAAATAGCGTAATAAAATCTCTGTTTGTAAATGAAAAAGCAAAATCGTTTGTAGTTTGTACAACCGAAGTTCTATCATAATGCAATAAAAAAGAGCAAGTCAAAATTGTAAATCCATTGATATATCCCAAAAATTTAAAAATCTCAAGTACCTGAACATCAGGCTGTATGCTGATTAAATATTTGATAAAATAAGTTAAAACCATTGCTCCTGCACCAAAACCACCAACAACTATACCTGTTACTAAACCTTTTTGTAATGGAAAATTTTTGGCAGCAACTACAATTGTACATACATAGCAAAAACCAGTGCCAATGCCACCCAAAACACCAATTCCTAAACATAAAACCGTGAAATTTCCACCCGAAATAGTTGCTAAAAAATAGCCACTATACAAACAAACGCCACCAACAATTGCAGCAAGCATTGGTCCATGTTTTTTTTCAAATTTACCAGCAAAAATCATGGAAAAGGCAAAAATACCGAGTGTTAAACCCACTATAATTTGGGTTTGTGTGGTTACATAGCCCAATTGTTTTTTAAGCATTGGCACAAAAATACTCCAGGCATAAACTCCACCTAAACAAATTTGAATGATTGTTGCAGCTATTACAGCCAAAATTTTCTTTGTCATATTATATTTAAAAACCAAATATGAACATTTTAATAAACATAAAGCAAACTATTTTATTAAAATGATTTTAGAAATTATGATTTTTTCTTTGTTCAGTTTTAGTCTATATTTGCAGTCCTTTTTAGAAAATATAGATTTTAACTATGAAATACGCCAATATACACACTCCAAAAGGAGTAATGAAAGCAGAACTTTACGAAAAAGAAACGCCAATTGCAGCAGCAAATTTTATCAAACTAGCACAAGATGGATTTTATGATGGACTTAATTTTCATCGTGTGATACCAAATTTTATGGTTCAAGGTGGTTGCCCACGCAAAAACGGGACGGGTGGACCAGGTTATACCATTAAATGTGAAACTTTTGGCGAAAAACAACATCACGAAAAAGGTGTACTTTCGATGGCTCATGCAGGAAAAAACACTGGTGGTTCACAATTTTTTATTTGCCATAATCGCGACAACACCAAACATTTAGATGGAGTACATACAGCTTTTGGCAAATTAGTTTCTGGCGAAGATGTGTTAGACCAAATTCGTCAAGGCGATGCCATCGACAAAATTGAGATTACAGAAAATTAATTTTCACACATTTTTATAATGTGAGCATATTATGCAAAAAAAGTTTTATCAAGATTTAAAAATTGGTGTTTTAGGCGGAGGTCAGCTTGGCAGGATGCTAATTCAGGAGGCTATAAATTTGAATATAAATTTTCAGGTTTTAGATAGCGATGTTGATGCACCATGCAAAAATATTGTATCGAAATTTGTTCAAGGAAGTTTAACCGATTATGATACTGTTTTTAATTTTGGTAAAGACCTAGATTTGCTTACAATTGAAATCGAAAATGTAAACTCAGATGCTTTATTAGCCCTTGAATCACAAGGAGTTAAGGTTTTTCCTCAACCGCATATTATTAAATTAATTCAAGATAAAAGAGTTCAAAAACAATTTTATATTGACAATAATATTCCAACATCTGAATTTGTCTTAATTAATCATAAAACAGAAATTGCCAATCATAAAGCTATGCTTCCCGCATTTTTGAAACTAGGCAAAGCTGGGTATGACGGAAAAGGAGTTTTGGCAATAAAAACAGAAGCAGATTTTGCAAAAGCATTTGAAGCACCATCATTGCTAGAAAGAAAAGTTGATTTTGAAAAAGAAATTTCTGTTATAGTGGCTCGAAATAGCAAAGGCGAAGTTTCGGTATTTCCGGTTATAGAAATGGTTTTTGATCCAATTTATAATTTAGTAGATTATCTTTTTGCTCCTGCAAATATTTCGGAAACTATTGCTAATGAAGCCATAGAAATTGCAAAAAAAGTAATAAATAAACTCGAAATGGTGGGTTTGTTGGCTGTAGAAATGTTTATCACTAAATCTGGAAAGGTATTGGTAAATGAAATTGCTCCTCGTCCGCACAATAGTGGACACCATACCATCGAAGCTAATTTCACATCTCAATATGGACAACATTTGCGAGCTATTTTGGATTTGCCTTTGGGAAACACGGCAGCACATACTTCGGCTGCAATGGTAAATTTATTAGGCGAAGAAGGTTATAACGGCATTGCTAAATACGAAGGTTTAGAAGATATTATCAAAATAGAAGGTGTTTATCCGCATTTGTATGGCAAAAAGTTTACAAAGCCATCTCGAAAAATGGGACACATTACTATTGTTGATAAAAACATAGAATCGCTAAGAAAAAAAGTAGAAACTATTAAAAGTAAAATTAAGGTAGTTGCTTAGTTGTTTTCGACAATTTTTCGTGCTGAAAAGCAAAACGTACTTCCTTGATTTTCAACACTTTCTGCCCAAATTTTTCCGCCACTTAATTCTATAAATTCTTTACATAGTTTTAAGCCTAAACCTGTGCCTTTTTCTTTGTTAGTACCATTTGTAGTGTAATCGCCATCAAATATTTTGTTGATTTTATCATTTGAAATTCCAACGCCAGTATCAGAAACTTTAATTACAACTTCATCTTCATAATTTTCGATATCAAAAATAATTTCTCCATTAGGTCTAGTGAATTTTAATGCATTACTTAGCAAATTTCTTACAACCAAACGAATACAATTTTCATCAATATAAATATATGTATTTGGCTTAATGTTGTTTGTGATTTTGATATTTTTCAAATCAGTCATTGGTTTAAAAAGTATCGTTTTGTCATCGATTAGGCTATTAATATCAACAACATCTGCTTTAAACTTAAAACCATTCGACTGAGAATGAGTCCAATTCATTAAATTATTTAAAAAATTAATGATACTATCCAATGAATTAAGTACATTTTTAGATTGTTCTTTTAATACTGTTACATCAATTGTGTCGCTATTATAAAACTCAATCAACATTTTTAGTTGATGAATAGGGGCACGTACATCATGTGAAACCATAGAAAGCAATTTGTCTTTGGTTTCATTAATCTGTTTATATCTATCAACCGAATTTTCGATTTCTTGCAATTGCGATTTTAAGTGCGTTATATCGTTTTCAATTGCTAAAAAACCTACCAATTCATTATCTTCATAAAACGGAGTCATGTGTATATATAGCCAATATCCTCTACCGCTTTTACTATAGTTATACAATTCACATTGAAATGGTTGTAAATTTTTAATCGCATTACTAAAATTTCGAATTGTTTCAATGTCTGTATTCGGACCTTGTAATACTTCTCCAGGTTTTTTTCCAATTACCTCTTCAAGTTGGTATTCTGTACAAATAAAAAAAGAATGATTTACCCATGTAATTTTGCCTTCAATATCAGTAATTATTACAGCACTTTGAGTTTTATCAGCAACTTTAGAAAGTATTTCTTGAAATTCTATATTTTTCTTTTTGGTAGTAATGTCATTACAAAAAAATGAAACTCCCAAAGTTTTTCCGAAATCATCTTTCACTGGATTCATTTCCATTTCATACCAAACTTTATATTTGCCAAAAAGAAAATAAGATGTTTCTTTATGTATTTTTTCGCCATTTAAACACCTAGAAATAAGATTTTTAAAAACAATAACATTATCTTCGTCAGTGTATTCTAGAAAATTTTTATTTACTGATAATGAAATGTCAAAATTGATTTTAAAATGCTTTTCAGCTGCAGAATTATACCAAAGCACCCTAAAGTTTTTGCCTATAAAAAAGTGCATTCTTTCGTTACTATCTAGTAATGCTGCATAGGTATTTAATGAAAGTTCAGTATCATTATATGAAGAAGTTTGTTGCGATATAAACTGATTATTACCAAACATATAAGTAGTGTTTTGCCTTATTAATAAGTATATTTACTTATCAATAAAATAAAAATAATAATATTTGTTTAATAAAAATAGTAAAATTTAATAAAAAAATTAAACAAAAAATGACATGCTTATATAATATATTGATATTGTGATATTTACATATCAGACTCGATTTTATCTAAGTTTTGCATGTTTTGATCTTCTGCAGCATAAAAATTGATTAACAAAGCAAAAAATACAATTCCAGTTGTAAGTAATCCATAAGCATCATATTTTGTTCCCCACATAAAATCCCAGAAATTATAAACCAATTTTGTAAACCACCAGAAAACAAAAAACAAAGATGCATAGTATATTGTAACCATATCCATCACATGAAAATTTCCATTTTTACTTTCAATAATCCGAATCATGGCGTAAAAACAGGTAATCAAAGCTAAAAAATCAGCAATTAAAGTCGAAAAATTAGTATCCATCGACAAGCATTTTTGAAAAATCCAAAAAGAAAGTAAGGCTACCGAAAAAATATTTATACCTATAAAAGCTAGTTTTTTCATTTAATTTTTAGTTTTAATTCATTTGAACATAGTGTTTTGAAATTTGTTGCACAATTTTAGTAAAAAAATTAAATCTTTGACCGAAATCCATAAAAAATATATGGAATACTCTTTTTAAGTTATTAGTAGGTTAAAAGTTTATTCACTGATTATTTTTAGTTAATGTAATTTATATTCAAAAAAACAAAACATTCCATATAATTTCATTTGCAATAGGCAGTATTATCAATGCAGTTTATATTGGCAATAATAGTATGCAATAAGTTTAATATATTTGCAAAAAATCAATAATTCAATCTTTAAAAAATGACTTTTATTGCTGAACTTCGCCAACGCGGAATGGTACACGATGTGATGCCAGGCACAGAACAACTCCTTGAAAAAGAAATGGTTACTGCTTATGTTGGTGTAGATCCAACTGCAGATTCGATGCACGTGGGGCATTTGGTATCTGTGATGATGCTCAAACATTTGCAAATGGCTGGACACAAACCAATACTAGTAGTTGGAGGTGCAACAGGCATGATAGGTGACCCTTCTGGAAAATCTGCCGAACGAAATTTACTGTCCGAAGAAATATTAAACCACAATGTCGAAAGTCTAAAAAAACAAATGAAACGTTTGTTGGATTTTGATTGTGGAAAAAACAGTGCCGAACTGCTCAATAATTACGATTGGTTTAAAGATTTTAGTTTTTTGGATTTTTTGAGAGATGTAGGCAAACACCTCACCGTGAGCTACATGATAGCAAAAGATTCTGTTCAGAAACGACTCGAAACAGGCTTGTCTTTTACCGAATTTTCGTATCAACTTTTGCAAGGATATGATTTTTATTGGCTATTTAAAAACAAAAATTGCAAACTTCAACTAGGTGGTTCTGACCAATGGGGAAATATTGTAACTGGTACCGAACTGGTACGAAGAAAAGCTGGAGGAGAGGCTTTTGCACTTACTTGTCCGCTCATGACTAAAGCTGATGGTGGTAAATTTGGCAAAACCGAAAGCGGTGCCGTTTGGCTCGATGCCACAAAAACGAGTCCATATCAATTTTATCAATTTTGGCTCAATGCTTCGGATGAAGATGCCAAAAAATGGATTTATATTTTTACATTAAAATCTATATCCGATATCGAAAAACTTATTGCCCAACACAATTCAGAACCTCATTTAAGAATAATCCAAAAAGCTTTGGCAGAAGAAGTAACAACTAGAGTACACAGCAAAACAGATTTGGAAAATGCGATAGAAGCATCAGAAATTTTGTTTGGAAAAGGTACAACAGAAACTTTGCAAAAGTTGGATGAAAACACTTTTCTTTCGGTTTTTGAAGGTGTGCCTCAAATCGAAATCTCAAAAAGTGATTTAACAATGCCGCTTTTAGAGTTTATGACTGTTATAACCCAAAATCAAATTTTTCCATCAAAAGGCGAAGCAAAAAAAATGATTGAACCAGGTGGAGTAAGTATAAATAAAGAAAAAATTACGCTTCAATCGCAAATAATGGACTTTAAATGCTTGCAAAACAAGTATTTATTAATTCAAAAAGGTAAAAAAAACTATTATATCATAAAAATAAAAGAATAAAAGCATAAGTTTATTTTGGTCGAAAACTATAGTGGTGTTCACTGTATTATATCCTAAATTGACCTAAAAACCGTATATCATATTTTAAGTTTCAAAATATAATGTTTAATCTTGTAAAATATTAACCAAACCTAATAATTAATAACAAATGAAAAAAATAGTACTTCTTACTGGGATGATTGCAATTTCTGCAATTTCCACTTTTGCTCAGGTTAAAGATACTACCTATTGGAATAGGAGTTTAGACTTCGGTTTAAATGTCAGTCAAGCATGGTTCAATAAAGATTGGACTGGTGGTGGAGTAAATAATATTGCTATTGCTGGGTTTATTTATGGAAACTCATATTGGGTAAAAAAACGCCATAGTATCACTTCTACAATGCAATTAGAACTAGGTGCAATCAAACCATCGGATTTTGCTTTTAGAAAAAATTTAGATCGTATTTTTATAGATAATATATACGGTATGGCAATAGAAGGAGCTTGGGGAGCTTGGGCTGGTTTTAACTTTCAATCGCAGTTTTTGGATGGTTATTCAAAAGGTGGCGACCCTACTTTAGGCAGCAGAATTTCTACATTTTTAGCTCCGGGTTATTTAACTGAGGCTGCTGGTATAATTTACAAACCAGTTCCTTATTTTGAAGCTCGTTTGGCTCCAATTGCTTTTCGTCAAACATTTTCGATTGATGGTGGTGTAGAAAGAGAACTAACGACAGGTGGAAAAAACCATTATGGTGTTTTAGCTGGCAGAAAAATCAAAAACGAAGTCGGTTATTTTTTCTTAGCTAAACTTGATAAAGATATTGTTACAAACGTAAACTTAAAAATGCTTTACCAACACTTTGGTGCTTATGATAAATTAGGTCACACAACAAATCGTTTGGATGCAATAATTAGTGCTAAAATCTGGAAATTTATATTTGTAAATTTTCAAACCGTATTCTTATATAATGAAGATCAACTTTCGCAAGCACCAAGACTAGATGCGGCTGGAAATCCTTTAAAAGATGCAGCTGGCAAAGAAATTGCAAAAGGAACTCCAGAAATACAAATTAGTCAAGCTTTAACAATTGGTTTGAAATACACTATAAAAAATAAAGTGAAATAATAATATTGTTCTGTAAAAAAAGCCACTCAAATTTCAAATTGAGTGGCTTTTTTGTTGAAAAATTGTAAAAAAATAGGGTTAGTGTTATATAAAAATTAATTAGAAGCTATCAAAAAGCCAGTATTGTTACTAGCAAAATTAGTAGTTTCCACTTGATAATCAGCAACTTTAATCATTTTTCCATGATTTAATGCACAAATTGAATTATCGTTATTGAAATACAAAACCGTTTCATTGTTTTTCTTTTTAGAATTTATTTCAACAATTGTTAATTTACCTTTTGTAGCTGTCATTTGGAAATCTCTTCCGTTGTAAGTTACAAATTGTACTTCAGACTGTCCTTCTTTCATTGCAATAGGGTTTGAGCCAGTCCAAAACTCAATTAAGTTCAAAATAAAAATATCAATAAAACTACTTACTGCGTACACTGGAATAATAGTCATAGCCCAAAAAAGCAGAGTTTTTACAAATCGACCACCTAAGCCTTTTCCCCCAATACTATCATTAAAACCATAGACTTTTTTCACTAAAGAAAACTTCCCAAAACAGCTTGATAAAAATTGTAAACTAAAAAAAGTTAGAACTACAATTGCAATAGATTTTGTATACTTTTTCATTTTAATAATGTATTTAAGGTTAGTAAAATTTTATGCTAAGATATAAATAGATTTGAAAATCAAAATAAATTTCAACAAAAATTCAATGCAAAATTTTATCCTTCATTGCTTTTTCTTAAAATAATCCATAATAACACTGAAAAAAGTGCTGTTAAAATAGAAAACATTTTTTCAAAATTTGTTTTTGCAAATATATTTCCAATAGTATTGAGTACAAAAACACCAAAGAAAATCCACAAAACGATATTTATGGATTTATTAGAAAATTTATACTTTAGAAAATTACCTTTCATTAATAAAATTAAACATAAAAATACATTTATTAAAATTGAAATGGTTTCAAAAATGTACATTTCAGAGTCGTTTTGAAGTCTTCCACCCCAAGTAATACTGTATGGAATTATTTTTAAAATAATACTAAAATGAAATAATATTACAGCTATTAAGATTCCTAAAAATATTTTAATTACATTTTTGTTTATAAAATCTATCATTTTATCATTTCAAATTTAGTTAAAAATTAGACATCACTTTGCCATTTCCAAGCATTCCAAATTATTGTTATGACTGCCAGTTTTTTCTAGTTCAGGCTAAAAGTGTTTTGAAATATATTTTACTAATTCGTTATCCATGATTTAGTTTTTAAAAAATCTACCTCGCATATTGTCCCAATAATTTTACCAAAACCGCAAAATCTTTTGGATAAGCAGCTTGGATACATTTTTCTTTGCCTGACAAATCTTTAAATGTAAGCGAATAAGCATGCAAAGCAACCCTGCGAATGATGGGCAATTCGTCCGAATCTTTTTTGAGATTAAAGTTTTTACGTTTCATTTGCGATAAAAAAACATCCTCACCGCCATACTGCGAATCGGCAACAATTGGTGCTTTAATACACGACAAATGAATCCGAATTTGATGCATTCTGCCCGTAATCGGAAAACAAGCCACCAAACTCCCATGCGAAAATACTTCTAAGGTATTAAAAATTGTTGCTGCTGGCTTGCCTTCTTTGTCGATTTTCACAATGCCATCACGGAGTTGTAAAATGGGCAGTTCCACCATTTTATTATCTAATTTTTCTCTCGAAGTTGTTGCTGCATGATATATTTTTACTACTTCCCTATTTTCGAACTGCATCGACAAATGGCGATAAGCAACAGGGTTTTTGGCAATTGCCAACACACCTGAGGTTTCTTTATCGAGCCTATGGCAAACTTGCGGGTCGCTGGTATATTCACGAGCCATTTTCAAAATATTTTGCTTTGTTACATCTCTGTCATCGAGTGTAGAAACACCATAAGGTTTGTTGATTAATATAAAATCATCATCCTCAAAAAGTATTATGTTTTTAAATTCTAGCATTGTAATATTTAAAATTTGAGATAAAAAAAATCCTCTTTTTTGAAGAGGATTTTAGTTTTTATGCTCCTTTTTCTTGTATACGAAGCAATCGCATCGAATTGGTTTTATATTTTGGGAAAATTGCTCCAAAAACATAGGCTCTAAAAATATAGCCCCAAAAACTTTTTTCAATCAAAACTGGGTCAATATTAGCTTTTATTTGCTCATGATATTTAGGCGATTCGCTCCAATGCATATTTGCTTTTTCGTGATGTGCAGTGTGGTATCCGTTGTTAAATAGAAACAAATTTACTCCCATAAAATTACGAGAATGATTCCATTTCGATTGCTCATCTGCATGCACATGTTGTACGTAATTGAAAATCATAACCATATATCCCGAAACTTGTTGAGGTATTATGATAAACAACAATGCTTTTTTCCAATCTACAATTAACCAAGCTGCATTCCAAACTACTAAAACCACAATTTGTATAATATATTCCCAAAAAGTTTTTTTATCTTCAATTTTAAGTTTTTTCATATATGGAATAATCCCTTCAACAATTTGATAATAACTGCTTTTGCTAGGGTAGCTTACCAAAGTGAACAAATGATTTTCTTCCGAATGGCGATATGTTGCTGTGTTGTCGCCTGGTTTATTATTGAATTTATGATGATTTCTGTTATGTGTAGGAATCCAACAAAAGATTGGAATACCGTAAAAAACAGTTAACCACCAGTCTGTCAATACATTTAAGGTTTTGTTTTCCCACATATTCAAATGGTTATGATTATGTGTAATAACTGAAATGGCAACTGCAAAGTGCAAAAACACTATATATACTGCCACACTTGTCCACGAAAGCACAAGCCCATTTTGCCATTGCCAATATAGCATAGCCGAAATAATTACTAAATAAAGAATCGATCTTAAGTCTGCTTTGTATTTTAACATCTTTTTAAATAACTTAATAATTTTGCAAATTTAAACATAAAATATTGAATTAATAAACTAAAATAATTGAAAGTATTTTAGGTAACATTAATTTAATATAAACAATATTACGTTTATTGATTTTGTTTTTAAATAATTCGTAATACTTTTGCACCAAGATTTTAAAAAATTAAAAAGACAATTATTAAATGGCAGCAAATGCATTAGATTTTATTGTACCGAAGACGGATGCAATGAGAGCAAGATACAAACCGGGTGCAAAACCATCTTTCGGACATTTTGTAGAAGATTATTGTAATCAGAGAATCGATATCAAAGGCAACTTTGAAGATTTTATGAAAGTTAGAGGAAGTTATTTCGACTATACTTTAACGGGTCATCACATTAAGTTTTTCTTCACACGTATGATTCCAGAGGTTTTGATTCACTCAAAATCGCAAGATGAGCGTATCGTTCGTGAACATTACGATAGAGGAAACGATTTCTTCGCAGCTTTTATGGGTCCACGTATGGTTTATACATCTGGAATTTGGATGGATACCAAAACCGAAACTTTAGAGCAAGCACAAGATCGCAAAATGCAAATGGTGTGCCAAAAGCTACACATGAAACCAGGTGACAAACATTTGGATATTGGTTGCGGATGGGGTACATTGATTACTTATGCTGCTAAACATTTTGGTACAGATTCTACAGGTGTTACTATCGCATCTGAAGGTTACGACTGGGGTATGAAACAAATAGCCGATAATGGTGTTTCTGACCGTGCTCGTGTTTGGAGAATGGATTATCGTGATATTCCAAAAGTTAAATTCGACAAAATTACTTGCCTTGAAATGGGAGAACACGTAGGAATTCGTAAATTCCAACGTTTTATCGACCAAATCTATGATTTATTAAACGATGATGGTATGCTTTATTTACAACAAGCTGGTTTGCGTGCCAATCCAGGATTGTTTGCTAAAGGTCCACATTGGGAAGATTTAGTTTGGGGATTGTATATGAACGAATATATTTTCTCTGGTGCTGATGCTTCTACTCCACTTGGATTTTTATCTCAATCGCTTCAAGACGCTAATTTTGAAGTAAATACAGTTGAAAACATTGGTATTCATTATTCGCATACGATTCACAGATGGTATTACAACTGGGAATCAAACAAAGAATTTGTGTTGAGCAAATATGGCGAATGGTGGTTTAGAATGTGGCAAATATTCTTACGTTGGTCTCTACATGTTGGGCTATTATTGCACATAAAAACTACAACGGCACAAACCGTGACAAATATATTGGTCATGGAAATGTATCGGAGCGTATGGTTGATTTAAAAACACCTATTACACTTTAGTTAGTCGATATTTCTATTAAAAATGCCTACTATATATTTTATGGTAGGCATTTTTTTATAATCTATTTTAATTTCTTTCAAAAATATTTTCCAATAAACATAATTTTTATATCTTTGCACTCCCAATTTCAAAAAATAGGGAAATTAAAATGGTTTCGTAGCTCAACTGAATAGAGCACCTGACTACGGATCAGGAGGTTTGGGGTTTGAATCCCTACGAGATCACTAAAAAGCTGCCATTTGGCAGCTTTTTTTGTATATTAAAAACTTATAACATTATGGAAAAAATAGATTTTAAAGATTATGAAGCGTCAGTAATGCGAGAAAAATTACTTTTACACAAATTTTTATTTGAAATATATGAATACTTTTGGGTTACACGAAATGACAGTTTAGAGGTTTTGCATGCTGAAATAGATAATTTTGGCTATGATATAGTAGTTTGTGCAAACAAGCAAACAAAACATATTCAATTAAAAAGTCTTGTATCAGGCGGAACAACTGCTTCATTTAAAATAAATGATAGACTTGAATTAAAAACGGGAGGATGTGTTGTAATTCAAGAATACGAGCAAGTCTTATCTGAAATTAAAGTTAAATATCATTTTTTTGATGCAAAAGATTTGTCAAGTTTCAACAATGCTAAACATACAAAAGCAAATGCAGATGGCGAAAAAAAAATCAGAGAAGGTATAAAAGAAGTCCCAAAAGGAAAATTTATTTCTTTTAAATCAAGTAAAGAATTTATTGAATTTTTATTCCCTTTAAATTAGTCTTCGATATTTGATTTAAAAAATTCATCCATTTCAATGTTTAATCCTTTGGCTAGTTCAAATAAAAAATATGCGGATGGATTGACTTCTCCTCTTTCTACTCTACTTAAAGAATTATAGTCTTTTTGAGTTTTATCTGATAAATCAAAAAGACTATAATTGTTCTTTTTTCTCAAAAAACGTATACGCTTTCCCAACTTATTTAAGAACTCGTCCTTATTCATTTTTTGGTGACATATAAGCCACCTCAAAATTTTAGTATTTTTTTCAAATAAAATACTACGAATATGTTGTATTATTGGTTTTATTAAATTTATTTGCAAATAAATTTAATAGTAGATGTTTAATACAATTCTCAATATCGTAAAAGATAGTTTTAAAGCGGTAGATTTTGAAATTACAAGTGAAATGAATGTAAATGTGCTTCAAAATGAATTCAAAAAAAATTTTGGACTCAGTTTAAGAATTTATGAAGTAGGTACAGGTTTTGCGCCAGGAACGAAAAAACTATCTGATATAAATCAAGTCCAAACGAATAAAAATGGTTTTTCTATAAAAGCAACTTGGAAAATCAAAGATGTTAGTGAAAAATTTTCAAACGTTTATAATTTAAAAGTTAAAGTTGCTGATATTAATGATGAGCACTTAATTCCAAATGATTTAACACTTGGTGCTGCCGCTAGAGGCGAATATACCAAACCCAAATTAAAATCAGCTAAATGAAAAGGATTTGGAATAATTCTGTTGCTAATAAAAATTATAATAATGTTTCAAAAATTTGTAAAAACAAAAGCTTATATCAATAAACAAGATTTTCTTGTAATTTATTAGCGTATGAATTTGAGGAATGATTATCTAAAAAATGGTATAAAAATCAAAGAGGCTAATAAAGAAAACAAGCATTGTGTAAAAATTATCTAAAATTTAAAATTAAGTATTTATGTCGGTTTCTAGCTACCTGAGTTCAATTGCTTCAAAACAAAAAGAAGTAGTAAGTAAAAAAGACCATATTGCAGATTTAAAAATTCAAATTGTTAAAGTTAGAGATGCAAAAACTAAAGAGTCTGATAATTATACTAAGCTAATTTCAAACGCTAAAGAACAAAAGCAAAAATTTACTCTTCGTGAAAGAAAAGCTAGAGCTATTGCAGCAAGCAATCAAAAAATAGATGCTTTAAAAATTAAAATTGAGAAATTAAAAGAAGAAATATCTCGCATAAATGATAAAATCATTTTGGACAAGGAATATTTAGCAAAAGCAAGAAAAATAGAAAAGAAAAAATAATACACTTAAATATAATTAAAATGGCAGCACCAGAATTTTCAATTACACACAACATGAAAGTTGGAACAATTGTAAAAAACTTTAAAGAAGTGTACGGAGGTACACTCCGTATCTATGATAAAATGAATCATATTGCAGATTCAAATGAACCAATTTCGAAATTTGCAGAAAAAGGAGTACCTGCTGCGGAAAAGTTTATGGCTGGTCCTGATTTAAAAATTCTGACTTTTAAAAAAAGATTGTTGGATAGCTACGGAATTGTAGCAAAAATTGCAGATTCAGATGATAAAAAAATTCTTGATGAGGCATTGACACTTAAAGAAGTGAAATCAAAAAGTGGAAAATAAAGATTCTATAAATAAAATGCTTGAGGCTATTGAAGTATTTCATGCTAAAAACGGATTTGATATTCGAACTAAAAACATGAATACTTTACTGTATCGTCAAAACCTATTGATAGAAGAGCTTGGTGAAATAAGTCAGTGTATTACAAAAAACACTGGGAATCTAGGTGAAGAGCATGCTGATTTATTTATTTTATTACTAGGCAATTGCATAACTATGGATATTGATATCTCTGAAGAGGTTTGGAAAAAACTACAAAAAATTGAATCAAGAAGTGGAAAAAATGTATTTGGGTATAATAGAGTATCCGAATGGGGGAAATAACTAAAATTTTCTTTAAATTGTAAGTCACTAAAAAGCTGCCAAATGGCAGCTTTTTTTGTATAATTGCAAAAAAATATAGTAATATGCAAAACCTTCAACTTTTTAAATCGGCACAGAAAGCATCACGCAAACTGAGTATATTATCGGTAGATGTTATAAATAATATATTGCTCGAAGTGGCTCAAAAAACCCTTGCATCTATCCCGTTTTTAGTAGCCGAAAACCAAAAAGATTTGGCTCGAATGGAAAAATCGAATCCAAAATACGATAGACTTTTGCTTTCAGAATCTCGAATAATAAGTATTGCCGAAGATATAAAAAATGTTGCAAAATTAGATTATCCTGTAGATAAACTATTGGAATCTAAAACATTAGCTAATGGTTTAAAACTCCGAAAAGTGAGTGTTCCGCTTGGTGTTGTTGGTATTATTTACGAAGCTAGACCAAATGTTACATTCGATTGTTTTTCGTTATGTCTAAAATCAGGCAATGTGGTGGTGCTAAAAGGCGGCAGCGATGCCGAATTTTCAAATATTGCAATCGTTAAAATTATCCACGAAGTTTTAGTAGAAAATGGATTGGACAAAAATGTCATAACGCTTTTGCCTGCCTCTCGCGAAGCTACCGAAGAGCTATTAAATGCGGTTGGTTATGTGGATGTGCTTATTCCACGAGGCAGCCAAAGTTTGATAGATTATGTACGAAACAATGCCAAAGTGCCTGTAATAGAGACCGGTGCAGGTATTGTGCATGTGTATTTTGATACTTTTGGTGATGTTGAAAAAGGAAAAAACATCATTAATAATTCTAAAACTCGTAGAGTTAGCGTTTGCAATGCCTTAGATTGTTTGTTGATTTCAAAATCTAGGCTTTCGGATTTGTATCAATTGGTCGAATTACTTGCAAAAAGTAATGTAATTATTTATGCTGATGATGAAGCTTATAAAATTTTAGTAGAAAAATATCCATCTAATTTATTACAAAAAGCTACACAAGAATCTTTTGGTACAGAGTTTTTGGATTATAAAATGGCAATCAAAACCATTGATACGATAGACGAAGCCATAGATTATATTGCCGAATATAGCTCGAAACATAGCGAAGCTATTGTGTCTGAAAATCAAGAACATATTGATTTGTTTTTAAAATCAGTTGATGCTTCTGCAGTTTATGCCAATGTTTCTACAGCTTTTACAGATGGTGCACAGTTTGGAATGGGAGCAGAAATTGGGATTAGCACCCAAAAATTGCATGCTCGGGGACCAATGGCTTTGCCCGAACTCACAACCTATAAATGGTTAATTGAGGGAAATGGACAAATAAGGAGCTAAGAAATATTTGTTTTCGGGGGGTTAGCGTTAGTTACCAAAAAATACAATATTTTTTCTATTATTTATTATTTTCGGTAATGTGAAATAGCATTTTTTAAACGTTCATCCTTAAGTTTTTTAATTTCTTTAAGGAAAGTGCTTTTAAAGCCGACTTTCATTTTCCAAGTGCAGACATGATTTCGTTACGGCTTATAGAACTAGTTTTCATCCCTTTCTCAATCTGTTGTGCTAATTGCCAATCTAACATTTCTGAAATACTTAATTCTTTTGCTGATAAACCAAGCTTTTTAACTAGATTAATTATAAAAGTTGCATCAGCTTTTTTTTCTGTATTAATAAGTATCGTTTGCATAGTTTCTATTTTAAACAAATTTAAAAATTATAAGTTAAATTCAATATATATTTAGTGTATTTTCTCATTACTAGCCCGAAAATATTTTCGTAAAGCGAATTTTGTTATTTTCCATTTTTAATGTTCTTTACCAAAAAATACAATATTTTTTCAATTACTAACCATTTTTCGTAAGTCTTAAATTTATATCTTGTTGTCAGAAAATTTGAAATCATTTATCTAATTCCTAATTTTGTAGGCAAAAATCGGGGAGTAGCGTAGCCTGGTATCGCGTTAGCATGGGGTGCTAGAGGTCGTGGGTTCAAATCCCGCCTCTCCGACATCAAAAAAAGGCATCAAACTATTTTTCGTTTGATGCCTTTTTCTAATCTATTTCAATAATTAAAACTTTCCTTTTTCAATTTTTTCGGCTTTGTCGAAAAGTTTCATGGCTTGCAAAAACACTTCGTCTTTTTCTAAATAAATAGAATAAAAACCTTCATTTTTCCAAACGCCACGAGCAATTAGCGATTTTACTTGATTTTTGATATATTCTTTTGAACGATTATAATCTTTTTCAACAAATTTTGCACCTTCTTTTTCTCCCATCGCAATCAAATCTTTGAGCATAGCATCAGTTATGTCAAACGTTTTTTTGAACGTTTCAAAAGGCATTTTTTCGAGTTCTTTTTTATTTGCAAAAATATATTCTAAGGTATATTCTCTTATAATTCCTTTATTATAAAGTTCTCCTAGATAAGCAGTTAGCATACTTGTATCGCGAGGAACAAAATAGTCGGGCATGATTCCACCACCGCCATAAACTGTTCTTCCTTTTGAAGTTTTAAATTGTAACTTTTTGTCAAATTTTATACTATCTTGATTGAAAAACTCGCCTTTTTTGTATCGGTTAGACAAATCCATTTCGTAAGAATCGCCATCGCCTTTTGAGTAAGGTTTTTGAATACTTCTGCCACTTGGCGTGTAGTATCTTGAAATAGTTAATCGCAATTCTGAATTATCGCCAAGTGGAATTGGCATTTGCACCAAGCCTTTGCCAAACGAACGTCTGCCAACTACCAAGCCTCTGTCGTTATCTTGCAATGCACCAGAAACAATTTCAGAAGCCGAAGCGCTGCCTTCATCAACTAACACTATTACAGCACCTTTTTCGAAATCGCCAGGAATGTAACAACGATGTTCTTGGTTGTATCTTGATTGTTTTCCTTTTGTAAAAACTATCATTTTGTCGCCACTCAAAAATTCGTCAGCCATTTTGGTTGCATGATCCATATAGCCACCTGGGTTTCCACGTAAATCTAAAACCATACGTTTTACACCTTTTGCTTTTAATTCTGTTAGTCCTTTTTTAAACTCTTCGTATGTTTTTTGTGCAAAACGATTTACTTTTATATAACCCGTTTGTTCGTCAATCATTATCGCAGCATCGACCGAAAAAGTAGGGATTTTATCTCTCGTAATGGTAAAATCCATCAATTTGGCAACACCTCTGCGTTTGATAGAAACTTTAACTTTGGTACCTTTTTTGCCTCTCAAATATTTAAAAACATCTTGATTGGTTAGTTTGATGTTGAAAATATTTTTATCATCCACTTTCATGATTTTATCGCCAGCATTTAAACCAACTTGCTCCGATGGACCCGTTGGAATCACACCCGAAACCAAAAGTGTATCTTTCATAATTTGAAACTCAATGCCAATACCTTCAAAATCGCTTTCGAGCTGGGCTTTTGCCATGTCAATATCTTTTGGAGGAATATACACCGAATGCGGATCAAGCTTTTCTAGCATTTTTGTAATTGCCTCATCTGTAAGCTCTTCGGTGTTTACAGTATCTACATATTCGCTACTAATATAATGTATAATATCTCTAAATTTATTTGCCGAACGCAAAGGATCATTTCCTTTGGTTTCGTTTCCAAACATTTTGGCACCGATAAAAATACCTCCAATTAGCGTTATGGCAACAATTAATGGCAAACGAATTGCCCATTTTGAATTTTTTATTTCCGACATATTTTTAAACTATTTAATACAACATTAGCAATATAATCTGTAAATATATAAAAAATGTGTGTGATGGTTTTTAGATTTTTTACTTTGTGGAATTTTTAATAAAATAAATACTTAATCAGAAAGAAATTTCAGTGATTATGTTAAGCTAAAAAATTAAAAACAACGTCTTGAAATGCTTTTGGTTGCTCGGCTTGAATCCAATGTCCAGCATTTAAAATGGTTGTTGTTTGAGCGTTTGTAAAAATAGTTTGTATTAATTTAATATCATTTTCTGATATATAATTTGAGTTTTCGCCACGTAAAAAAAGTGTTGGAACAGAAATTGAGCTGTTTTTTAGTGATTCTTCGCCAATGCGATTTATTTGAGTTGTAAGCACAGGCAAATTCATCCGCCATTTAAAAATTCCATCTTCTGTTCGATATAAATTTTTCAATAAAAACTGCCTTACGCCAAGTTCTGGAATGCTTTTAGCCATTATCTCATCAGCTTCTTGTCTGTTTTGCAATTTAGATAAATCAAGACTATGCAAAGCATCTAATTCTCGTTGATGATGAGGTGGATAATAGCGAGGCGAAATATCTACAATGATTAGTTTTTCGATTTTTTGTGGATATTTTTGAGCAAAAGCCATGGCTGTTTTTCCACCCATCGAATGTCCAATCAAAATAATTTTTTCTAAGTTGTTTTGAACTAAAAATTGAACCAAATCTTCAGCCATTTCTTCGTACGTATGCGACTCGGTATGAGGCGATTGTCCATGATTACGTAAGTCTATCAAAAATACTTCATATTTTTCTGAAAAAGCCTTACTAACCGTTAGCCAATTGTCTGACGACCCAAAAAGTCCATGTAAAATTACGATTGGCTTGCCAGTGCCTAGCTTCCGAAAATAGAGATGCATAATTAATTGATAATGGAAAGTTGAAAGTGGATAATGGGCAATAAAGAATGGAGAGTTGATAATTAATTCTCAATTATCAACTCTACATCCTCAATTAAACTACATTCCTTCAAAAATTTTAAACTTAATCCCCCACTTATGCAAACGGTAAGAAATTGAAACTCCCATTACTCCTAAACCATATTTCACACTTCGTTTGAAGTTGATGCTACTTGCTTCTTTAAAATATTTGGTTGGGCAAGTAACTTCGCCAATTTCGAATCCAGCCATAGTGATTTGAGCAGCCATTTCGTTATCGAATACAAAATCGTCATTATTGTTTTCGAGCGGCAAAGTGGTCAATACTTTTTTACTAAAAGCCCGATAACCCGTATGATATTCCGCTAGTTTTTGGTTCATCATCACGTTTTGAAAAAATGTAAGAAAACGATTTGCAATATATTTATACATTGGCATTCCACCTTTCAAAGCACCTTTGCCAAGTATGCGAGAACCAAACATAACATCGAAAAGTTCGTTGGCAATAGGATAAATCATAGCCTCCAAAAGTAGTGGAGTGTATTGATAATCAGGATGTAACATTACCACAATATCAGCACCGGATTCTAAAGCTGCTTTATAACAAGTTTTTTGATTGCCACCATACCCACGGTTTTGCGGATGGCGAATCACTTTAGCAATGCCTAAGTTTTTGGCTACCTCAGATGTATGATCTTTTGAATGATCATCAACCAAAATAACTTCATCTACTATAGAAAAAGGAATTTCTTTATATGTTTTTTCGAGTGTAACTGCAGCATTGTATGCAGGCATCACAACTACTATTTTTTTGCCATTTATCATTTGGAATGTATTTGATATAAGTTGCGAATATAAAACTAAGTTCGATATTTAAAAAAGAAGTGATTATGTGGCTCGAATATTTACTTCTTTTTAACTTTCAAAAATGATTTTTTCTTTGATAATTTTATTGTAAATTTGATTTTGATTATAAAATATCGTTTCAAAATGAATACCATAATGATTCAGCCTAAAAATAAGGCTCAAATTGACACCTTAATAGCTCTTGCAGCATCTTGGCAAGTAAAATGTGATTTTTTTGACATTGAAAAATTTGAAAACAATAGTTTAGCTGATTTTTTCATAAACAGAGAAAATAAAGAACTTATGTCAGAAACAGAAGCGAATGATTTTTTAAATAAATTAGGTTAATGGTCGTTAAATTCGAGAAAGGATTTGGATATCAAGCACTTAATCTTCCAAAAAGTACTCAAAAAAAAGTAAAAACATTAATTCAGAATATTACAAATGCTTCAACTATAGATAGCTTTAAGCCAAAAAGCATACATGGTTTTCCATATCTTTTTACAATCGAAATTGATAGCTATTATGTTGGTTATCAGATTATAAATAATGAAATAGTTTTTATAGGAATTGTTACGCATGATAAAATTTTTAGTATGTTTTTTTAACTATAATATTTTGTTTTGATTTCGATATATAAAAAAGAAGTTTAACAGATGAATAAAATTTTTAGTTTTGTGCCAAAATTGCATCCGTAGTTCAACGGATAGAATGTTAGATTCCGGTTCTGACGATGGGAGTTCGATTCTCTCCGGGTGCACAAATTTTAATCTTTTTATATTCAGTATTGCCACAGAATTTTAATTACAAATGATTTTAACAGACCAACAAATTTTAGAGGAAATTAAAAAGGGTACAATCGTTTTAGATCCTTACGAACCCGCTTGTTTAGGCACAAATTCGTATGATGTGCACCTTGGAAAATACCTTGCCGTGTATACCGACCGCATTTTAGATGCCAAAAAACATAATAAAATTGAGGTTTTCGAGATTCCTGAAGAAGGTTTTGTGCTCGAACCAAACACATTGTATTTAGGTGTAACAAAAGAATATACAGAAACGCATGCTCATGTACCTTTTTTAGAAGGCAAATCTAGTGTTGGCAGATTGGGAATTGACATACATGCCACTGCGGGCAAAGGCGATGTAGGTTTTTGCAACCAATGGACATTAGAAATATCAGTAAAAATGCCTGTAAGGGTATATTATAATATGCCAGTTGGTCAATTAATTTATTTTAAAGTGGATGGTGGAATTGAAAATTTTTATAATAAAAAACCAAATGCAAAATATAATGAGCGTACTATATACCCAGTAGAAAGTATGATGTGGAAAAACAAATTTTAATCTTTTTTATAACAAAAACTTAAAAAATATGAAAACAAAAATTGTATTAATATTGATTTATCTAGCTATAAATCAAGTGTTTAGCCAAAATTTATTAAAAACTAAATGGAAATTCAAAACAGGAGACGATGTTTCTTGGGCTAGAATAGAACATGACGACAGCCAATGGAGCGACATACTTTCTGGGCAATATTGGGAAGCGCAAGGCATTAAAAATTATGATGGCTTTGCTTGGTACAGAATGTCGGTTTTGATACCATCGTTACTAAAAAAAGATACCGAAAGAATGGGTGGACTTCTACTTAATTTAGGTGCTATAGACGATGTAGATTACACCTATTTTAATGGACAATTGATTGGAAAAACAGGCGAAATTCCTCCAAATCTTAAAGCTGCTTATGCTGATAATAGAAATTATGAAATTCCAGTTTCGAGTGTACTTTGGGATAAAATAAATGTAATTGCAGTAAGGGTTTTCGATGCCACAGGCGGTGGTGGAATGTATTCGGAAAACACAAGTTTTAGTGTAAAAGGCACGGCTGATAATTTTAAATTAAACATCGAATTTCCGATTCAAAATCAAGTTTTTACAGCATCTGGCGATGCTTTTTTTGGTGTAAAATTGCAATCTTCGATAGCTGAAAACTTTTCTGGAAAAATCAAAATAAATGTATTTTCTGATTTTGCAGATAGTATTACTTCTGTAGAAAAAAACATTTCGATCAAACCAAACAAACCTCAAACCATTCCAATCGTTTTAAAATCTTTGAAGCCTGGAATTTATAATGGGATAGCCTATTTTGAATCGGCAATTGCAAATAAAAAATTGCAGTTTTCGTTTGCCATCCAACCCGAAAAAATAAGTTCGCCTACCGATGCTATGCTCGATTTTGATGCCTATTGGAATAGAGCAAAAAAAGAACTGGAAGCTGTTGATCCTCAATATAATATTATAAAAATTGATAGTTTAAGCAAGGGAAATAGAGATGTTTTTGTGGTAGAAATGCGTTCGTTGGGCAATGTTTTGGTGCGAGGTTGGTACGCAATTCCTAAAAAAAGTGGAAAATACCCAGCCATTTTGCATTTGCAAGGCTATAGTAGTTTTAATAAATTAGATTGGGCATATCCAAATGACGATATAATTGTTTTTGTTTTAAACATTCGTGGTCATGGTTTCAGTAAAGATAATATCGACCCAGGCTTTCCAGGCTATTTGCAACATAGCATTGCAGACAAAGAAATGTATATTTATAGAGGAGCATACATGGATACTCGCAGAGCCTTAGATTTTATGCTCACAAGAGCCGAAATTGATAAATCCAAAATTGCTGTTGAAGGTGGAAGCCAAGGTGGAGCCTTGAGTATAGCTGCGGCTGCTTTAAATAACGATAGGGTTTCTTTATGTATTCCGCATGTTCCATTTTTATCTGATTTTAAAGATTATTTCAAAATTGGCAGATGGCCCGGAAGCGAATTTGTGGAATATGTAAACAAAAATCCGCAAGTTGGTTGGGCAAAAGTATATGAAACGTTAAGCTATATTGATATTAAAAACTTGGCACCCTATATAAAATGTCCAACTTTTATGGGAATAGGTTTGATAGATGATATTTGTCCGCCTCATATCAATTTTGCTGCTTATAATCAAATAAAAACACCAAAAGAATATATCGTTTATCCAAAGAATGGACATGGATTACCTGCTGAATATCACACACTTAAATATGTTTGGTTGAAAAAACAGTGGGGGATGAAATAATCAAAAATCGACCTAGTTGATTTGATTTCTAGGTCGATTTTTTTTACAAAATATTCAACGATTGTTCTTTTATTTTTTCAAGTTCTTCTTTCATTTCTACAACCCATTTTTGGATATGTGCATCGTTTGCTTTTGAGCCAATGGTATTGATTTCTCTGCCAATTTCTTGAGAAATAAAGCCCAATTTTTTTCCATTGCTTTCTAAAAGATTCATCGTATCTTCAAAATAATCTAAATGTGTTTTTAGTCTTACTTTTTCTTCAGAAATATCGAGTTTTTCGATATAAAATATCAACTCTTGTTCAAAACGATTAGTATCGATGTGTTCGGCTTTGATATGCTCTTCCACTTTTTGAGTGATTCGTTCTCTAAGTTTGGTAATTCTAGTGCCATCTTGCTCTGAAATTAAACTAAGGTTTTTATCAATCGTTTTTATACAAAACAGGAGTTGCTCTTGCAGTTTTTTACCTTCGTCTTTTCTGAAATTATTGCATTGCTCAATTCCTTTTTTTATAATTTCTAATGTTGATTCCCAAAGTTCTGTATTGTCAGCTTCGGTTTTGTCGGTATCAAAAACTTCGGGCAAAGTCAAAACCGCACTTAGTAAATCAGGATTTTGAATATTTGCTTCGGCTGCATTTTTACGTAAATCTTCTGTATAAGCTTTAAAAATATCTGGATTGATAGTAAGTTTTGGTTTTACTTTTCCACGCTTGGCAACATCAACCGAAAGCGAAACTTTACCTCTATCGAGCAGTTGTATCATTAAATTTTTAATTTCATACTCTTTGTCTTGAAATTGGCGTGGCAAACGCAAACTAAAATCTTGCGATTTTGAGTTTATAGATTTTACTTCTACGGTTATCGTAAGGTCTTCTTTTTCCAAAGTAGCTGTTCCGAAACCTGTCATTGATTTTATCATGCCACAAAATTAAGAATATCGTATGAAAATGTTTGAAAAAATATTTATTAGTTTAAAAAATATGGATTTTTAGTACCAAATTGCACTCCAATAATACAAGCTGCAAAAAAATCACAAAACATAAACCAAATAAGTTTTAGTTCTATACATTTAGCAATCTGATAAAAACACAGAAATAGTACAAAAATGCAATACCCATCTAAATTAATAGAATCTGCTGTTCAAGAAATTGCTCGTTTGCCAGGAATTGGCAAAAAAACGGCTTTGCGATTGGCTTTGCATATTTTAAAACAAGATGTAGAACATATTCAAGCACTTACAGATTCGCTTTTGGCTATGCGCTTACACTCTCAGTATTGTTCAAAATGCATGAATTTGTCGGATGCCGAAATTTGTAATATTTGCAACAGCAAATTACGCAATCACGAAATTCTTTGTGTTGTTGAAGACACCAAAGATGTATTAGCACTCGAAAATACAGGACATTATAATGGACTTTATTATGTTTTAGGTGGCGTTATTTCTCCTGTAAACGGCATTGGGGTTTCCGACTTAAATTTTGATAAGTTAATCGAAAAATTTCCAAATTCTGACATAAAAGAAGTAATATTGGCTCTAAGCCCAACAATTGATGGCGACACAACTGCTTTTTATTTATCAAAAAAACTAAAAACCTTTGGAGTAAAAATCTCTACAATTGCAAGAGGTGTGCAAGTAGGCAGCGATTTAGAGTATGTTGATGAAATCACATTAGGTAGAAGTATCCAACGAAGAATTGAGTATGACAATTTATAATCTTTTTGTTTTAATATTCGTTTAGGTAATAATTAAATGAAATTAATTAAAATATATTTAGTAAGTATTATTTTTTCTTTACAACTATATGCTCAAAACGAACATAAAGTTATTACTGTGTCGATAAAAGAAGACACATCTATGATTAGAGAATATATTGAATTATACAGGTATTATCAACGGACGTATAATTTCGATAAAAGAAAACAAATGCTTGATAAGGCTTATGCAAAAAGCTTAAAAATCAACAATACATACTTTATAGCATATTGTGAAGAATTATATGCAAATCAATATGTAGAAGAAGAAATAGAAAACCCTTTAGGTACTAAGTTTTCATTATCAGCAATTAAAAATTATAAAAGCCTGAATGATGAAAAATATTTTCACAAAATTGTGGATTTATATATACAACTAATACAAATTGATTTTAAAAGTCAGAACAATTTATCAATACAGTTATATGCCGATTCAGCCATATTATATACTAATAAAATAAAAAATGACAAGTTTAGATTGATTTCTTTAATGAATATTTTACTAACATTATACAGGAATAATGACAAAAACACGGATTTGACCTATTTAGAAAATACTAAAGATTATTTATCAGAAATCAATAAATTATTTCCAAAAGTAAATGACAGAGAACTAAGAAATGTATGCATTCGATTAAATGAAATGCAATTGGTTGCCGAAAAAAAATATCAACAAGCAATAAAATATAATTTAACATCTATAAAATATAACTTGTCAATAAATGATACAGGTGGAATTATGTATGATTATCTGAGAAGAAGTGAAATTCATAATAAAATTAAGCAATTTAACGAAAGCAAATATTTTAATGAAAAAGGGTTAATTATTGCTACAAAATATAAGCATACTAAATATGAATTGATTTTTTTATATGAGTTAGCTATAAATTATTATAACCTTAAAAAATACGAACTTTCTTATCAATATTCACTTAAATCAATGGCGTTGTCTAAAAAGATTAAAGCCGAAAATGATATAATGAAAAACTATCATTTACTTTATAAAATAGATTCGATAAATCAAAATCATTATTCAGCATTATTAAATTTACAACAATATTATAAATACAGAGATAGCCTTTTTCCAGTTTCTTATAATAAAAAAGCAATTGCTTTGGCACAGCATTTTGAGATTGCTAAAATGAAAAATGTTACCAATAAACTCAAACGCGAAAACCTATCAAAAGATGAAGAGATAAAAAAAGATGCTTTCAAAATTATTTATTTAAGTGTTGCAGCAGTTTTGTTTTTGTTAATGTCAATGTTTTTTTATTTTTTTTATAGAAAATTTGCTAAGCAGAGTGTAGAGCTTACAGTACAAAAAAACTTAATTTCAAAGCAGGTTTTAGAACTTGAAAAGCAAAATCAAAAATTGGAGCGTATGAACCAAGAAAAAACGGATTTGATTGGAATAGTATCGCATGATTTAAAAGCTCCGCTGAACAGAGCACAAGCCTTGATAGACTTAATTATAATGGACGAAACTTCTACTTTCAATATAACCCAACAAAACCTTTTTCAAAAATTAAAATCAGAAATTACAGACGAGAAAGCCTTGATTACAGAAATCCTTAATGCAGAATTGTTAGAAATTGAAATAAATTCTATTAAAAACGAAAAAATAGAAATTAACCAAGCAATTGAAGTGTTCATTCAAAATTTTATTCCAATAGCAGAAACAAAAGACATAAAACTTACATTCAAGCCTTTTGCAGATAAAATCCACATTTTTGCCAATTTGAATTATTTGAGAAGAGCATTAGATAATTTATTATCAAATGCAATTAAGTTTTCTAATACGGGGAAAACAGTTTCAGTATTGATAGATAAAGTAGATAATGAAGTATTTTTGCATATTATTGATCAAGGTTTAGGCTTTTCTGAAGAAGATCAAAAAAATTTATTTAGAAAATATAGAAAATTATCTTCAAAACCCACAGCAGGCGAAGCTTCCACGGGCTTAGGATTGTCAATAGTTAAAAGCCTTGTTGAAGCTATGGATGGTACAATTAGCTTGATTTCTGAAAAAAATAAAGGTGCTACATTTACATTAAAATTTAAGTCAGCATGAAAGGGCAAAAAAAAGATATAGCTTCTATTCGTTTGTCGGATTCTATTTCGTTAGACCATTCGCTCAACGAAATGTTTTCGGTTTATAACTTAGAAACAAAATATCATCAGGCATTATTGCTCACAAAATGGGAGCAAATTGTGGGTCCTACAGTGGCTACAAGAACTGAAAAAATTACTTTCCGAGACCATATTATGTATGTAACTTTAACATCTGCTCCGCTAAAACACCAACTAAATTTATCAAAAACAAAACTTATAAGTTTAATAAATGATGAAATAAATAAAATAATAATACAAGATATTGTTTTTCTGTAAGTTTATAGGGTGTTTACATTATTATAAATATTTGTATATATTTGAGAAGTTTACTAATTCAACTTTGGAATCCAATTTTTTGAATCAGTAAATTTAATAAAATGAACTTTTTATTAAGTCCAAAAAATGAAAAAAATTTACTACTTAATTGTTTTACTGTTTACTTTTTTCTCGATTCAAATCTTTGCACAAACAGTACCAAACGGGTTTAGTTATCAGTCAATTGTAAGAGATGCAGTAGGTTTGCCATTACCAAACCAATCGGTAACACTACGGATTTCGATAAGACAAACTTTGGCAACAGGCACAATAATTTATCAAGAACAACATACCAAAAATACAAATCAATTTGGATTAGTAAATTTAATTGTAGGTTCAGGTATAGTGTCAATAGGCACTAATTTGAATACAGTTAATTGGACTGGAGACAAGCATTTTGTGCAAGTAGAAGTATTTAATGGAACAATTTTTGTAGATCTAGGTACTTCTGAATTTCAAACAGTACCTTATGCTTTTGGTGCTGATAATACCTTGAAAATTCAAAATACTAGTGTGAGTGGAGTTGCTCCAGCTGCAAATCAGGTTTTGCAATTCAATGCTATTTCTGGGCTATGGGAGCCTACGAATGTATCGGGGGTTTCGCTAATTACTCAAACTGCTGATGTTACAGTTTCTGGTACAACATTTAATATAGGAACGGCATCAGGAACTAGTTTTGGACTTTTAAATCCAATTGATTATACAACTTTTTCAAATAAAGTATCATCTCAATGGATTACAACTTCTACTGGTATCGACAATGGAATAGTTTTTAATAATGGAAATGTGAGCATAGGAGCAAATACAATTTCGGGTGCAAAACTAAAAGTTAATGGAGATTTAAGTGCTGGTGGTCAAGTAATTGCATCACAAACCATGAATCCAACAGGTGGGTATAATGTATCAACTCCAACCACTATCTTCAAACAACGAATTTATATTCCAAGAGGTACAAATGATTTAGTAGCTTCATTTAATGCTTACGAATTTGTGGGTACTGGCGGGAGTACTCTTCAAGTTTGGATTGGCAATACCCAGGTTGGAACTGCAACACTTACAAATGGCAATGACCAAAATTCTACATTCAATATTACAGATATTCCAGTTTCGGCTTTTGCAGGAACTTTTCAAAATCTTGAAATAAAAGCACAAACAAATGCCTCTGCTCAAGGTGTAATTTTACAGGGCTATACACTAGTAATTAAAGATTAATAAATAACTAAATTTTATAAACATGAAAATTTCTACTAAAATTATTTTTACATCAGCATTTGCGTTGATGTTATCGTTGCAGACCCAAGCACAAAAATTTATGGGAATTGGTACAGATAAGCCAAACCCTAGAGCAGTGCTTGAACTTACGCTTGAAAATGCAACTTTTGGTCAGGGCTTTTTACCGCCTAGAATGAATACAGCACTTCGTACGGGTACATTTCAAACTGCACTTGCAGGCGTATTGCCTGGTATGACTGTGTATGATACCGATATAAATGCCTATTTTGTATGGAACGGTTCAACATGGGATCAATTAGCACTTTCGGCAGGTGTTCAATCGGTTGCAGGAGTTGGTGGAATAACTGTTACAACTACAGGACTTACGATTTCTGTTGATGGAAGTAATTTCCTGAATATAAATAAGCTAATAACTGGCGATGTGCGTTTTTCGCCTCTTGAAAATAATTTGACGGTTACTGGGTTAAAAGGCTTTAATATTTCAAATAGCCCAAGTGCAATTAATAATGTGTTAAGTTTTAATGGAACCGATTTGCAGTTTGTGCCCAGTCAATTTTTAACAACTATCGTAGGTACAGGTGGTACAACAGTAACAGGAAATAATGCAACAGGTTATACAATTAACACACCACAAGGATTAAATACAATTTTAGGGTCTGGTTCAATAACAGTAACAGGAAGTAATTCAGCAGGATTTACAATAGCAGGTCCAGATGGTTTAAATACAATTTTAGGAATAGGTGGTACAACGGTAACAGGAAGTAACTCAACGGGTTACACAATTAATACACCGCAAGGATTGAGTACTATTTTGGGTATAGGTGGTACAACAGTAACAGGAAATAATGGAACAGGTTATACTATTAATACTCCTCAAGGATTAAATACAATTCTAGGTTCTGGATCTATAACAGTAACAGGAAGTAATTCAGCAGGGTTTACAATTGCAGGTCCAGATGGTTTGAATACAATTTTGGGTGCAGGTGGCACAACAGTATCAGGAAATAATGCAACTGGCTATACCATTAATACCCCACAAGGCTTGAATACAATTCTAGGTTCTGGATCTATAACAGTAACAGGAAGTAATTCAGCAGGTTTTACAATTGCAGGAGCAAACTCAGCTACCACCTTAGTTGGTGTTTCTGGATTAACAGTTTTAGGAATTGGAAGCACACAATCTGTTTCAGGTGCTGGATTAGTAGTGTTACAGCAATCATTAGTAAATGCAGTAGGAAGTGCATCAACGGCTTCTTTGGGTACAGGTTTGCCTGTTTTTAAGGCATTAATAAGAATTCCAGTTGGAGTTAAAAATATTTCTGGAAGCTTAAATGCATATACACTTGGTGGGACTACGGCTAATTTTAGAGTTGAAATTGTTGGTGCAACTCCATCAGATTTAACTGGTGTAACTAGTACATTGGCTGATAATTTTCAATCTATTACTGATATAAATGTATCTGGTATTGCAGGAACGGCAGTTTTAGTAAAGGTATATGCGAATGTTGCTACAGCAGGAGAAGCAGCATACATACAAGGTATTACACTTACAGTGAAAGACTAAACTCATGTATCCAATCATTGAAGCACACAAAAGTCAATTTTTGAACAATGTAAAAAATACAAATTCCAAAAATTGTATGCTTTTGACTCGGTGGTAGATGGTGGTTTTGATGATAGACTAGCAATATAGATTTGCTATTTGTGAATTAAAGGTTGATATACTTTTGATAAAGGATTGCAGTAGTTACAGATGTACTCAACTGATATGATTTGAATGTCAGGTTAATATGCCTGATAAGTAAAAAAGGAACGATATTTCATGGGAAATTCTGTAAATCATTGCCTTTAGAAATTGTATTATTCACGAATACGACAAATTAGATATGAAAAAGTATTTGTGATTTTAAAATGTCATTTACCAAAAGTAGAAGTGCAAAATTTATTAAACGAATAAAAATATTAGTAATGACTGTCAAGCTAAATAATAAACATTTTTTTAAGTATTCTATATTATTTATACTACTTTTTTGTTCATTTATCAATACAGTGAATGCTCAAAAGAATCTTGGTATAGGCACAGACAAACCTGATCCTAAAGCAGTATTGGAATTGAATGTAGAAAATCCTAGTATAAATCCTCAAGGTTTGCTTTTGCCACGTTTAACAACCGCTCAAAGAACGGCATTAGCATCGGGAACTATCGCTTCACTTACAGGAATGGCAGTTTATGACCTTACTGACAAAACTTTTTATACTTGGGATGGAACGCAATGGAAATCGGCTGGAACTCTATCTACAACTATTGTGGGAACAAATGGAATTGTAATTTCTACATCCGGAAATAGTTTTACAGTTGATGGCAGTAATTTGAAAAGCCAATGGATTTCAGCCTCTTCAAGCCAAATCTACACCAATAGTTTTGTAGGAATTGGTACAAACAACCCTCTTACCGCTTTAGATATAAGAACTCCTTCTGGCAATACTACTATAAATGTTGGATCAAGTGCAATAGCAGACATAGTTTCGGTAGATTTTTTAAAAGCAGGTTCAGCAGTATGGGGAATAGGCGCACAGACTAATAATGATTTTTACATTTCTAGAGCAGCTCAAGGAGATTTATTAAGAATAAGAGAAGTAGATAAAGTTATTGAACTTGCAAATATAGGCAATGGAGTTAAAGTTAATAATAATTTAACCACAACTGGTATTGGCTACTTTGGGACTATCATAGGCAGTAATCTTGCTGGAGCAGCAGGAAGTATTGTTACTGTTGATGGTTTAGGCAAATTAGGCTTTGGGACTTTAACTATCCCGCAAAGCCAATGGCTCACCACCACCGCAGGGATTTATTACAGTACAAGTGTAGGAATTGGAATGTTGCCAATAACAAATACAGGTTTGAGTGTAAAAAACGCAACATCAAATGATGGAAATGTAAATGGCGTACTTCTTGATATTGCACATGGTGGAAATGCTGGCTCGAAAAGTGGTTTACTTTTAAATTATAATATTTCGGGAACAAACACATCCATTTTTAGATCCGTTTTAACAAACGTAACAGGAAATTCAACTTCTTCAAATCCTGTAAGTGGAAATGCAGTTCAAATGAATGTTGGTGGCTCAGCCAACATTACTGGATTTGAAACCAGTATTCCCAGCACTTCTACTGGTACAAAAATGGGTATGAATATTAATGTTTCAGGTTCTGGAGGTTCTAACAATACAGGTTTAAATGTAAATGTTTCAAACGGCACAGTAAATAATGCCGCTTTATTTAATGGTGGAAATGTAGGGATTGGAACTACTTCTCCGAACGAAAGACTTGTTGTTGTGGGCAATCAATCCACAACTGGCATTGGTTATTTTTCTTCTATTTCTGGTTTGGCTTTGAATGGAGCAGCCGCAGGAAGTATTGTTACCGTAGATGGTGTTGGCAAATTGGGATTTGGGACTTTAACAACTTCAACTAATTATTTTACTCTTTCTGGCACCAATATTCGAACTTTAAATAATTCAGATAATATTCAATTAGCTTCAACAGCAGGTGCTTATATGATTGGAACGAATACAGGAATACGGATGAGTAATTTTAACAGTATTTCTATAGGAAATGCTGGCAATACAAACACAACTGGTCCTGATAATAATTTTATTGGTTTTGAATCTGGACTAAATAACTTAACAGGCGATAATAATAATTTTTTAGGTAAGTATTCAGGACGTGCAAATACGACAGGATTTAACAATAATTTTTTAGGAATTTCTGCAGGAATGGCAAATATTTCTGGAAATAGAAATAATTTTTTTGGCGACCAAGCAGGTTTTTTAAATACTTCTGGGTCTGGAAATAATTTTTTAGGAAGTGGTGCTGGAAATATAAACACTTCAGGAAATAATAATATTTTTATTGGGATTACTTCTGGAAATAAAAATACGACAGGTAATTCAAATATTGGAATTGGAATAAACGCAGGACCTGCCACCAACAACCTAACCAACGCCATTGCCATAGGTGCAAACGCCACCGCCACGGGTTCAAATCAAATTTCGTTGGGTGCCAATATCACTGGTTTAGGTATCAACACAAATGCTCCAACCGCCATGTTAGACGTAAACGGTGGGGCAAGAATAAGAAACTTAAATACACCAGGTTCGGTAATTACCGTGGATGGACAAGGAAATTTAGGATTGGGAACTTTGCCAGTTGCCACACCCAGCCAATGGCTAACTACCACCGCAGGGATTTATTATAGTACAAGTGTAGGTATTGGTATGTTGCCACAAACCGCCACTGGCTTGAGTATAAAATCGGCAGGAAATGCAACAAAACCACTTAGGATTTTAAATTCTGCCACTTCTAATCCTATGTTTGAAATTGACGAAGGTTCTGGCGGAATGGCAAATGTAATGATATATAATAATGCAGGTGTTTTGGTAAATCAAATTGGTGGCACATTACCAAGTTTTTTTAACGGTGGCGGAAGCGTAGGCATTGGTACAAACGCACCAACGCAAGGAAAATTAGTTGTTGTAGAAGATGCTGGCACAAGACCTGGTATTTTTGTTTCGGGTGGTGGAGCTACTAGTAGTGCAAGTATTTCTATTGGCAGAAATACAACCTCCGATGGTGGCATTGGCGTTGCAGGTTCTGCATTAACTACCTTAGGTATTGCTACTATTGGTGATTTTGTAGTGAGAGCTGAAACAAGAGATTTAATTTTATCATCAAAAAATAATACTGGAAATATCAGATTTGGAACAGGCAATTTGCCTGAAACCGAAAAAATGACAATTTTAAATAATGGAAATGTAGGTATTGGCGTAGTTGCACCATCTGAAAAACTAACTATCATGGGCAACCAATCCACAACTGGCATTGGTTATTTTTCTTCTATTTCAGGTTTAGCTCTCAATGGGGCTCTACCAGGAAGCATTGTTACCGTTGATGGTGTTGGCAGATTAGGATTTGGAACTTTAGCGGCAGCAGCAAATTATTGGGAACCAAATGGTGCAAGCAAAATTTATACCAATAGTTTTGTTGGGATTGGGAATTCAAATCCCACTTATCCATTACATATAGTAGTTGGAAACACGAATGATAATGCAGTATTTGTTAATAAAAATGTAACAGGTACTACAGGAAATCAAGTTGCTTATAGTGCTAATTTTAATGGCATTCCTACAAGTGGAATGAAAATTGGATATGAAAGCAATATTACACCTACAGCACAAGAGTCTGTTAGAGGTATGTCTTCGTCAATTATTAATAGTGTAAGTGTAATGAATTTAACAGCTGCATATTCTTATATCAACAATGATGCAAATGGACAATCTGTGGCTTTTCGAGCCGAAAATGGTGGTATTGGTGCAGGTAACCATATGGGCTTTTCTGCTTTTGATAATTCAAATGGTAGTGCTGGACAAAGATTTGGAGTTCATTCCGAATTAATAGGAACAGGTGCTACTGCAACAAATTACGCCATTTATGGTAAAGCTACTGGTGCTGGTGCTAACAATTATGCTGGTTATTTTGACGATGGAAATGTGTATATGAAAGACAATGTAGTTATTGGCAATTTGACTCCTACTGCAAAACTTGATATAACAGGTACAATAAGATTTAGAAACTTCACAAATGGAATTTTAACCGTTGATGGAACAGGCTTGGTTGGTGTAGGAACTATGCCCACTCCCAACAGTTGGAAATCAACTACCTCAGGCATAACTTTTACAGATGATAAAATCGCTATTGGTACAAGTACCGTAGCTGGTGCAGCCAGATTTAAAGTAGCTGGCGATGGAAGTATGGGAGGCATGGTTATTACTTCGCAAAGTTTAGTAAATCCAATTAGTACTTCAAATACAATCTATACAACATTAATTACAGTGCCAGTATATATTCCTCAGGGGACAAATACTATAGAGTTTAATGTGATAGGTTCTTCACAAGGTGGCGGAAATATTGATTTTCAACTTGATGTAAGTGGAAACACATCTGCCCCGATTTCTATGACAAATACAACACCTACAATTGGGACTACACCTCAAACAGTGAGTGTAGCATCTGTTAATGGTTGGCAAACTATAAAAATAAATGTTGCAAATTCGGCTGGTAATACAAGTGCTATCTTGCATGGTTATACAGTAATTGTTAAAAATTAAGATTGGGAAAGATTGCAAAATATAAGTTTCTGACCTTTTTTGTGGTGTCTTTTGATTTGTTTAATGAGCCCCCACACGTGCATATTATTAAAGAAAAGGGTAATTTTGTAAATCCCGCTAAATTGTGGCTTTCGAGTTTAGAATGGGCCGAAAAGGGAGATTTAAACGAAAAAGATGCTCAATTGGCTTTTAAAATAGTGAAGAAAAACCAAGTTAAACTACTAGATTTATTTCATCAAATGAAAATAGGAAACAAAGTAAAATCAATTATTTTAAATTAAAATCATGGAAGGAATTTACAATATCAGACCCACAATAACGCAAATCGATTTTAAAAATAAATCTAAAATCACATTGCATTTGGCTGATGGAAGAGATATTTCTTGTCCACTAGATTTATATCCGTCTATCAAAAATATGAAAGCAACAGAGAGAAGAAAATTTAAGATATTGAAAGGACAAATAATTATGTTTCAAAGCATAGACGAGGTATATCATTTGCAAAACTTTCTTGGTTTGCAACAGGATTATCAACATAAATAATACAACTACGACTCAAAAAACTAAGAAAACAGGTATTGAAATTTAACAATATTAAATGCCACAGAATTAAAGTATTATATAAAGTAATAAAAAATAAAATGACAACAATATCTACATCAAAAAGAATTCTATTAAGCATTTGCTTTTTAGTGTTATCCGTAGTAAGTCATGCACAAAAATCGCAAGGCATTGGTACAAACACACCCAACCCACGAGCGGTTTTAGACATTTCGGTTGAAAGTCCTGCTACTTATCCGCAAGGCTTGCTTTTGCCAAGATTAACTACTGCTGAACGAACTGCTTTGGGTGCAGTTGCAGGTTTAGCTACTGGTATGTCTGTTTATGATACTACTGTCAAAAACTTTTATACATGGGATGGCACAGCTTGGAAATCTACAGGTTCGATTGTGAACACTATTGTGGGAATTGGTGGAATTGTAGTAAGCAATGTAGGAGGAAATTTCACGGTGAGTGGTGGTAGTAATTGGACAAAGGTTGGCAATGATATCAATTATGCTTTGGGTAATGTTGGGATTGGTTCTGCAATTCAATCAAATGCTGCATTAAAAGTTCAAAACTTTAATGCTACTACAAATAATGTTGGCATTTTAAATAAAATTAATAATTATACAGGAATTCAAAGTACAGTTTATGGAAATTGGATAGATTTAACAAATTCAGGTTCAAATAAAAATAGGTATGGTTCTTATATAGATATTATTCAAGGTGGTACAGACACTGGTGAGTCAATAGTTTATGGCGGAACAGTTTTGGTGGGAAATCCTGCAAATGCACCAGCTTATTTTTTTAAAGGTGTTTTCAGTACCAATAATGGTACTCGATATGGTTTGCATATTACTGGTGAGTCTCAAAACTACCTAAGTACTAACCTAGGAATTGGCGGCATAAATACCGGCACTTCGATTTTAGAGGTATTTGGTCAGGTTACTGCTAGTGCAGGATATAGAACAGGCGTAGGATTAGTAAACGGAGGCAACCAAGCGGGTTTTGATTTTGTAGGAACCAATGAGGTTTCGCTGAGAACCGGTGGAGTTGCAAGATTAAACATTAATAATAATGGCGTAGCCTCTTTTATGGGTTCAAATTTTATATTGGATGGTGGTTTGAGAATTCGTAATCTATCTATTTTAGGCTCAGTCCTTACCGTAGATGGAAATGGAAATTTAGGGATGGGAACAATATCCGCTTCGCAATGGCAAAATAATGGTCAGTCTATTTTTTATAATACCAGTTTTGTGGGTATAGGCACAACTACTCCTTCCAATCCTTTACATCTAGTAGCACCAAGTAATACATCAATCTTAGGAATGTTCGAAGGCAATACCGGTAGTTCTAATCCAGTTAATATAAGAGTTAAAAACAATGGTTCTGCAGGTTCTGCTTTAGCATTAGAATATGGTTCTGGAAATCTTTTTGCTATGACATCTAATGGTTTAGATCAATTTGCTTTATATAGTTCGGTTAGCAATAAAGAATTTGTAAACTATGCTCCTACTACAGAAAGGTTTCAAATCAGTAACTCATCAGGAAGTGTAGTCATCAATGCTTCTGCTACAGGAATTGGTGTACAAACTTTTACTGGCTACGAAGCATTACGTATCGGTGGGTTGAACCCTTCTACTCCTAAAGGTCTTGTTTTTCCTTACATAACCACAGCACAAATGGCTTTGCTTACTGTTGGAGGACTTACAGCATTAGATGCAGGGATGCTTTTTTTTAATACTAATACAAAAGATGTAGAAATATGGGATGGTACACAATGGCAAAATAAAAATGGTGGAAGCAGTAGTAACGACCAATACAATTGGAATGTTGGTGGAAATACAATTACTGGCTTATCTTTTGTTACTATGACTGGCTATGGTAAAATCGGAACGAATGAAAACTTTCCTGTTGCTATTACAACTGGTAATCAACCTCGCATATTTGTAAGCACTACTGGAGGAGTGGGAATTGGTTTTGCAAGTAATATAATGAAATCTACTTTGCAAGTTAATGGTGATGTAGGATTAGGAGATGGCACAGAAATAGGTAACAAACCTGTGGTGGTGTGGTTGAAAAATGCTTCAGGAGCTATAAGAAATCAAGGTGAGATTGTAATTGTTGACCCAAACACTACAGCAGGATTTGATGATTCATTTACAGTTACAAATTTGATGGCACATAACTCTGCGATAGGAGTTTTAACTGAACAATGTAATATAGGTAATGTTTGTAAGATTGCTGTTTCTGGGATAGTTTCAGTAAAAACAAGTGGAACAATCATTAGAGGCCAACATTGTGTTACTGCATTAGACGTTACTAGTGGTTTGGCAACTTCAATGGCTATTCCATCCAATGGCTCAAGTATAGGTGTGTTTTTAACTCAAAATAGTGGAGTTGGCGCATCAAATAGAGTTTTACTTAAATAATAAATTTAACATTTTAAAATACAAATCATGAAAATTAATTATTATATTTTAGTAATAATATTTTTTAAACTAAATATCTTATTTGCTCAAAATTACTCAAACTTAAATACGTTTAATACTTATACATCAAATAATAATCAACCATTTTCCCCTAGTGGAATTCATATTGCAAATAATGGTTTTGTTTATTTAGTTGAACAACAAAATCATCGAATTCAAATATTAACTCAAAGTGGTAACAACGTTGGGTTATATGCTAGTTTTGGAACACAAGGCACAGGAAATAATCAATTTAATACTCCGGTTGATATAGCTACTGATTCACAAGGTAAAATATATGTAGCAGATTATTCAAATCATAGGATACAAATACTTACACAAAGTGGTACAAACATTGGTTATTATTCTACTTTCGGTAGTGTACAAGGATCGGGTGCAAATCAATTAAATTCCCCATGGTCTGTTAGTATCGACAATAATGATATGGTATATATTGCAGATATGATTAACAATAGAATACAAGTTTTAACTTCAAATGGAACGAACTTTGGGTTGTTTACCTCTTTTGGTGGGACACAAGGAAATGGTAACGATCAATTATATTGGCCACAAGGGATTTGTATTGGTAACAATGGTAAAGTTTATGTTACCGATTTTGTCAATAAAAGACTTCAAGTTTTAACAATAGTTGGAAACAGCATTGGTATTTATGCTACATATAATTACCAAATTCAAAATATACGTGATGTTGCAGTCGACAATGATGAAAAAATATATTTAATTACAGCAGGAAGCTCTATTAAAGTAATCACTCAAAATGGAACAAATTTGGGACTATATACTGTCTTTGGTAATCATGGAAACAGTCAGAATCAATTGGATAATCCGTTGAATATAAATATTTCAAACGAAAACAAAATATTTATTAGTGATTCTTATAATAATCGTATCAGCGTTTGGGCTCAGCCAACTCCTACCAATCTTACTCTTAGTGGCTTAGGTACATTTATATATTCGGGTGCAAGTTTTGCCGCAACGGGTAGCACCACAGTGCCTGGCATGGTACCAGAAATAAAATACAACGGCAGCCTAACGCCACCCACCAATGTAGGTACTTATGCTGTTACTTCTAAAACAGTTTATTTTTATAATGGAGAAAATTTTATTGCCGAGGGTAGCGGTACGCTTACTATTGTGCCATCAGCTCAAACCATTGCAGGGTTTAGTTTGCCAAGTTCAGTAGTTTTGGGTGCTTCACCAATCGTTTTGGGTCTTAGTTCAAATAGCTCGTTGCCAGTAAGCTATGCCACAACAGGCAATGTATTGGTTCAAAACAATACTTTGTATTTTCATGGCGTAGGAGCAGCCAGCGTTACAGCTTCGCAAATTGGCGATGCCAATTATTTAAGTGCCAATAACGTGGTGCATTTGCTTACCGTTACAACCCCAATTATTACAGTTGTTTCTCCGCCAGTTACAGTAACAAGCACGCCAGTTACAGTAACATCTGCACCCATTACGGTAACATCTGCACCCATAACTGTAACATCCGCACCAATTACTGTAACCTCTGCACCAATTACGGTTACATCTGCACCTATAACGGTAACATCTGCACCAATCACAGTAACATCTGCACCAATCACGGTAACAAGTATAAATACAGTTACGGTAACGAGTATTCCAATAACGGTAACATCCGCACCAATCACAGTAACATCCGCACCAATCACGGTAACAAGTATAAATACAGTTACGGTAACGAGTATTCCAATCACGGTTACATCCGCACCCATTACAGTAACAAGTATAAATACGGTAACGGTAACATCTGTGATAACCACAACATCGTGCTTAAATTCAACCACAGGTATAAATGAAAATGCGGTAGTTGCCGAAGTTAAATTTCAACCTAACCCAACAAGAGGCGTTGTGTTAATTACTACCACAAATGTAGTCATTACACATATTGAAATTTATAATTCGCTAGGTGCCAAAGTGCAAGATTTGCCGTTTGATGGCGTTAGTATCGATATTTCTTCTTTACCAGTAGGAATGTATATGCTAAGAATGATGAACACTACAGATGAAGTTTTAAATAAAAAAATAATTTTAAAACAATAAACTATTTAAACTTAGCAAAATATACGCTAAAAGTAGTATACTTTTTTAAAGCGAAATCAGAAAGCCCTAAATCTTTAATTTAGCTTGTGCATAATTAATATTTGCCAAATCTTAAAAACTTGGCAAAATCTTTATTTGTGTAAGGATGAAATTATGGCAGCTTTAGACCTATTAACGTTACCATTTTATAATCCATTTCTTTATTCTAGAACAAAATTTAGCTTAAAAAAGCCATTTTCATAATCAAAAATGTGAAATACAATTAGCAATGTTTATCACGTTTCTATTTTTTATTCGCAATAGCTCTTAAATAAAGTTGAATGGTGTTTTCGAGTCCAAAATAAAGTGCGTCAGAAATCAATGCATGTCCTATCGAAACTTCGGATATTTCGGGAATATTTTTGATTAAAAATCCTAAATTTTGCAAATCTAAATCGTGTCCAGCATTGATGCCAAGTCCTAATTCTGTTGCTTTTTGAGCAACAAAAACATAAGGTTTTATTGCTAAATCTTTATCTTTATGAAAGTTTGAAGCATACGGTTCGGTATAAAATTCAATTCTATCTGTACCTGTTTGTTTGGCAAATTCCACCATTTCTATATCAGGATTTAAAAACACAGAAACCCTTGTGCCATAGCTTTTTAGTTCGGAAATAATATCTTTGAGGTATTCAAGATTTTTTTTTGTATCCCAACCTGCATTGGAAGTTATAGCTGTTGGTGGGTCTGGCACAAGCGTAGCTTGTGCAGGTTTTGTATCTCGAACTAATTGCATATATCTTTTGTCGGGATATCCTTCGATATTAAATTCGGTAGTTACAACTTTGAATAAATCATACACATCTTTTGTTGTAATATGTCTTTCGTCAGGTCGAGGATGCACGGTAATTCCCTGAGCTCCAAATCGTTCGCAATCCAAAGCTACTTTTACAACATTTGGATTATTACCTCCTCTAGCATTACGAAGTGTGGCAATTTTGTTGATATTTACGGAGAGTTTTGTCATTTAAGGCTGTTTTTAGATTGAATTAATTTCTCTAATCTATTATTAAACAAACTAAAATATTTGCATTTTAGAGCTTTTTCAAAATCAATATCTTCAAATATTTCTGGATTAAACGATTCAGTATATAAATTCGAGATTTTCTTTAATTCTTCTTTGGGTTCAAAAACTCCCATTGGATTGCCATTAAAAACAAAATCAGTATTGTATTTTTTATTAAATACCTGAATATCAGTAAAAATAAGTGCTTCTAATTCAAAAATATGCAATAAAAAAATTCCTTGCTTATTAACAATAGAATTATTATTTGTAAAGTAATCTTTTCTGATTTTTAATTGATGAACATTATTTTCAAGCCCATCTAAATCTCTAATAAATATTACTATCTGTGGTTGCTTGTCTTCAAATTCTATTCTTAAGAATCTTTTTGCTTTTTTAGAATCCAATTCGCTTCCATGAAACATATCAATTAAAGTAATATACTCGAATCTATCAAAAGAATATCGTTTCGATAGCAAATTTATAATTGCATCGGTATCATTTGGAGCCTCGCCTACTAAACCAATCCTAATCATTGTTAGTTATTTTTCAAGGTCTGAATACATCCAATAATCACTCAAAAAATCATCTTCTATATATTTTTTAGCTTTTGAGATTTCTTTTTCTGACAAATGCCGCATTTGTGTCCCTTGCTCTTTTGTATTGTAAGCTATAATTATTTTATCTAGTTCGTTTTGCTCCAAAACATCAAGCGTTTTTGGTGCATGCGTAGTAATAATAATTTGTTTATCGTGCGATTGTTCTTTTAAAAATAACATTAATTGATGAAATTGATGAGGGTGAATACCTAATTCTGGTTCTTCGATTAAGATTATTCTTTTCCGAAGTTCAGAATCTTTTTCTTGACTTCCTATAACTTCCAGTATAATATAAAATAACCTTTTAGTACCATCGGACAAACTTGAAAAAGGCAACCAACTTCCATTAACTTGAAATTCTATAAATAAGTTATTTACAATAAATTCTTGCTTATACTCATCAAAAAAAACATTTATATTTTTATTCAATCTTATATCTTCAATAGGAGAAATTTTGTTTAAGAATGGTTTTAATATTTTTAAATCCTCAAATGATTTTTCGATTTCAAATTTGATATGATGTTCATTCATTATGTGAGATTCTAGAGAATTCCACATAATTAGATTAAATAAGATATCAGCTATTAATATTGGAGTTTCTTCTTGTAAGTACAATTGTGAAACTTCAAATGCAAGTTGTTCAGATGGTTTAAAATTGAATGAAAATGGTTTATCAATAATATAAATATTATTTATAATCCCATGTTGTATTATATTAGAATGTGGTAAAAATGGTTGAACTATTATTTCTTCTAAATTATTTTTGAATCCTTTTATCGGCTTCCCATTTTTTAATAAATCAATATCGATTGATTCATTAGAATTTAAATTTTTAAGATTATCTTTATTAATCACCCTTTCTGCTTTTAAAATATAATTATCTTCATAATATTTAAAATCTAATTCAGAAATAAAATTATATAAATCATCAAATTTTGAACGAAAACATTTATATAAAAAATGCAAAAAATTACTTTTTCCAGCAGCATTTTTGCCAATAATAATATTTAAACCAGGCTTAAAATCAATTTCTAAATCTTGAATTGATTTATAGCCTTTAAGTTTTACTCGCTTTAAATAAGTTTCGTATTCCATTTTATAAAAATATAATTATGTAATCATCTCAAAACCAGTATATTCAACCAACACTTTTGGTAGTTTTATACCTTGAGTCGTTTGATTATTTTCTAATAAAGCAGCAACAATTCTTGGCAATGCCATGGCACTGCCATTGAGTGTATGTACTAAATGGTTTTTGCCATCTTCGCCTTTGTATCTACATTTCAAACGGTTTGCTTGAAAAGTATCAAATGTACTTGCCGAACTCACTTCTAACCAACGTTTTTGAGCGGCAGAATATACTTCAAAATCAAAGCAAAGTGCAGCAGTAAAACTCATATCGCCTCCGCAAAGTTTTAAAATTCTATAAGGTAATTCTAATTTTGTTAATAAAGATTTGATATGCTCCACCATGCTTTGATGAGCAGCTTCAGCATCTTTTGGCTCGGTTATTTGCACAATTTCGACTTTATCAAATTGATGCAAACGATTTAATCCACGCACATGTGCACCCCACGAGCCTGCCTCTCTGCGAAAACATGGCGTGTAGCCCACATTTTTTATGGGCAATTCTTCTCTTTTTAAAATTACATCTCTATATATATTTGTGATAGGAACTTCGGCAGTTGGAATGGCAAATAAATCATCCGCAGTCATATGATACATTTGTCCGTCTTTATCAGGCAATTGTCCAGTGCCAAAACCAGATTCTTTATTTATAAAAATGGGAGGTTGAATTTCTGTATAACCAGCTTTTGTAGCTTCATCCAAAAAGAAATTTATCAATGCACGTTGCAAACGAGCACCTTTGCCTTTGTAAACAGGAAAACCAGCACCTGCAATTTTATTGCCTAATTCAAAATCTATAATGTCATATTTTTTTATCAAATCCCAATGAGGCAAAGCGTTTTCTGTCAATTTTGGCGCAATTCCTGATTCAAAAACAACTACATTTTCTTCAGGAGATAAACCTTCTGGCACAGCATCGTGTGGCAGATTTGGCAGTTTAATTAAAACCTCAAATAGTTGATTCTCAAGCGTTTCAAAACTCGTTTGCAACTCTTTCGATTGTAATTTTAGGTTTGTTGTTTGTGTTTTTTTGATTTCGGCTTCTTCTTTTTTGCCTGATTTCATCAATTCGCCAATTTCTTTGGCAATTTTGTTGCCTTCGGCAAGGGCATTATCCATTTGAAATTGGATGCGTTTTTTTTCTTCGTCCAAAGCAATTATTTGTTCTACATCAGCTTGTGCAGATTTATAATTCTTTTTTAATAAAGCCTTAATAGTATTTTCTTTTTGCTCTTTTATAAGCTGACTTTGAAATGTATTAAAGCTATTAATTTTGGTTGTCATAACCAAAATAGAGATTAAAATCAATTTTAAAATTTCTTATTGAAACACAAACCCTCTCTTTGTTGTTTCTTCAATAAAATCTACGGTTACACCAGAAAGGTATAAAAAATGTTTTTTTTGGATAAATATCGGGAAATCAAAATGCGAAAATTGCACATCGCCTTCTGTAAATTTATCAAAACCAATCATAAATTCTGTACCAGAACAGCCACTTCCTCTAATTCCTACTCGCAAACCTACTTCATTTCCTAAACCTTTGATTTGAAGCAGTTTTTTTACCTCATCATGAGCAGTTTGTGTGAGTTTTATGGGTAAATTCATTTTAAAAAACTATTTCATTACAATTTTATATTCACCAACTCCTAATGAAATAATGTAATCGCTTTTTACTAATTGCACATAAGTATACTTTTTAGGTTGATTTTTATTTCCATAAAAATAATCGTCCAAATCTGGTGTTTTATTTTCGTTTTTCATCAATAATTTACCATCAATATATATTTCTTTTTTGGCTAATAAACTTGTATTAATAATAATATTACACATAGAATTGGGTACTTTAGTTTGAATTGTAATTGCAGAATCTGTACGAAGTGCATTCATTTCTATATCACCTTTTGGCGATGTCATTTTTACATTTATTTCTGGTAAAATATCTAATCTAGGCGTAATTTTATAAGTCAAAAAACCAATATCGGTTGGTTCTATTCCAGCCAAATATTGATTCATAAGCGTTAGCGGTCCGCCAGACCAACCATGATTGTATGTTCCATCTTTGTTTAATTCCCACAACTCCCAAAGTGTAGAAAGTTTCGATTCTACCATTGGTTTGTACCTATTTTTGATCCTTTCGATAGCTTCTTTGGGTTTGTTGAGTTTGAAAAGTGCTTCTAAAACATATTTTTCGATATATGGACTAGCATTGTATTTTTGGGTTAAAATACTTAGAATTTCGTTTTTATGGTTTGCGGTATCAGCCAAACCTGCTAAAACAGCTAGTGCATGTCCACGTTCATCAGTCGAGTCTGTATAGTTTTTTGAGCGATATTGATTGTTTTTCCAAAAGTTCTTTTCAAAATTTGATTTAATTTTTGCAGCATTTTTTTCATAAACTTTAGCGTCTTCTTTATTAGAATTTGCCAAAGCCATTTTACTTGCTTCATTTATTGCAAAGTAATACCAAATTTGTTCGAGCAAAATAATATCAATGTTTTTACCCCAATCAGCCCAAGGCCAGCCTCCCGGTCGGTTAGATACTATTCCCAATGTGTCTACACTCCATAAATTTAAGTATTTTTTAATGGCAGGGTAATATTTTGTATATACCTCATAATCACCACTATATTTAAAATATGTACCTAAACCAAAAGGAGAAATCACAGCTAAACTTTGTTGGGGCAATTCGTTTGTCCAATTGCCAGGAATTGGAGCATAAAGTTCGCCACTGGGTTTTTGCCAATTAAAAAATTCATCAAACCCTTTTTTTGCTAATAATGTTGCATTTTGATCGAGAGCATAAAAAGCCTCCCCTAATTCTAAAACCACATCTCCCCACCATTGTGCTCGTTCTCGGTCTGGGCAATCAAAATAGGTATCTCGCATATTTACGTATAATGTACGTTGCGATTTTTGCCAAAGTTTGTTCAAAAACGCATCGTTGCATGTAAAACTTCCTGCAAATTTTGTATCATAGCCTGTTTCTCTGTACTTTAATTCTAAAATTTTTATTGATTTTGGAATCACATATTTTACTTGGTGTCCGTTCATCCAACCAAAAGATTCGTAAGATTGAATTCCTTTTTTTGTAATATATTCCGCTCTTACAGATTTAAACTCTAGGTTATTTGCTACATAATAATCATCTGTAAAAATATCAATTTTATTTCCTGCTGTTGCTTCAATTTTTAGATAAGGTGTGATTTGTGCATTATATGGTAAATCAAGCGTTATGGTGTCGTTTTTACGATTATTAATAGCTTTATAATCAATATTTTGGAATTCTTTTAAACCAAAATCGACAAACATTGGAATCGGACGTGCGACTAATTTTCCCCAAGTTTTAGATGGAGAAAAGCCTGCGTTTTTCGCATTCAGCAATTTTGAATCGTCAAAAAGTGGGGTTTCCCAGCCAGCAATTTCTTGTTGAGCATTGTAAGCAACATTATGTTCTGCAAGTCTAAAATTAGGTTCTAATTTGCTTTTTGTTGAATAATATGCCGTGTTTATACAGTATTTCCAAGTCGAATCTGAATAAAGATTAGTATTTTTTGCATCAAAAAACAAGCCTGGTTTGCCACTAGAAATATGAGAAAATCCACTTTTCCCAAAATACCAAACCAATATTGCTATGGTGTTTTCGCCTTTAATTAAATGCGGACCTAAATCTACAAAATCCGCATAAGTATCGGTGCGATTAGGTCCTCGTTTTAAACCACCTTCAAAAACGACCAATTTTCCATTTATATAGAGCCAATATTTTGTATCACAAGCAATTTGAGCAAAAATAGGATTGTTTGATTTTTCTTTAATCGTAATTTTTTTTCTAAAATTTATCCAAATATTGCTATCAATATCTTTTTTATTTATAGTAATCCATTGTGCTTTCTGTGCATTAATCTGCAATGTGGCCACAATAAAAAATAGTGCATATAATTTTTTCATGATTAAGTTTTCGGAATTTATTCTATAACATCAATAATTTTAAACTCAGTTCTACGATTGACTTGATGTTCTTCTTCGGTTTGTGCATTTTGAATTCTATGCTTGGTTTCGCCATAGCCCACAGGCTTAATTCGTTTTGGGTCTACGCCATTTTTAACAATATATGCCACTGCTGATTTGGCTCTATCTTGCGATAATTTCAGATTATACGCATCGTTTGCACGAGCATCTGTATGCGAACCAAGTTCGATAATTACACCAGGATTTTTTTTCATAAAATCGATAAGTAGTTGTAAATCAGGCTCTGCATCGTGTCTGATGTCTGCTTTTTTATAATCATAATAGATATGTTCTAGCACAATTTCTTGTCCAATTTGAATTTTTTGTAAATTCAATTTTACTTCATAAAAACGATTAATTAATTCTCTAGAAACCGAATCTCTGCGATATGGGTTTGGAAATGCTTTGAAAGAAAGTGTGTTCGAGAAATAGCCTTGCTTTTCGGCTAGAACAGTATAATTAGTTATTGAATCGACTGCAAAAATAGCTTTCCCAGTAGCGTCTGTATATAAAATTTCTTTTGTTTGTATGGAATCTAATTTGAGCGAAACTACAGCACTATCCAAAATTTTTCCAATTGTGTCGTTTGTGTTTTTTTGGAAAATATTTACAATTAAATAGTCTTTAAATTTCTTAATTACGGGTTTTGGAGGAGGAATAATATAGGCAAAACTATAAATATCGTCATCGCCTTTTCCTCCTGTTCTGTTTGAAGAAAAATAGCCAGTTGTGCGGTCTTTGTAGCAAATGCCAAAATCATCTGCCGAACTATTAATGTTTAAACCTAAGTTTATGATATTCATTTCTTTGGTAACTGTATCTTTAATGGCAGTAAAAATATCTAATCCACCAATGCCAGGATGCCCATCAGAAGCAAAGAAAAAACGACCATCTGAGCGAGTATATGGGAAAAGCTCGTTTCCAGATGTATTGATTTCTGAACCTAAATTTTGTGGTTTCCCCCAAGCTTCTAAACTATCCGACCAAATGGATTTATATAAATCTACTCCTCCATATCCTCCTTTTCTATTTGAGGCAAAAAATAAAGTTTTACCATCGGGAGATAGCGATGGGCTAGTTTCCCAATAGCGAGAGTCGGAAACATTTGCCAAAACTTTTGGCGCTTTCCATTCGCCATCACGCATTTCGGTAATAAAAAGTTCTGTTTCTACACCTGTTTTGCGTTTTCCATCGTTACTGCGTACAAAAATTATGCTTCCTCCGTCTGATGCAATGGCTGGACAAGCTTCGTGTGTTCGATTTTGATTAATATTTTCGCCAAAGTTTTTTTTAATTCCCGATTCTTCAGTTGTACCATCAAATTTGAATTGATAAATATCTGTAAAACCTGTTCCAATAGCCGTATATTCAAATTGATTATTTGAGGCTGTATAAATCAAATCGCCATCTTTTGTAACTTGTGGCGCATATTCTGGTCCATCGGTATTGATTTCACTACCCATATTTTTGACTTGATAATAGGTTTCTTTGTTTAATAAAACATAAATACTATCTAAAAACTTGGACTCTTTTTCGGCTTGTTTAGCCAAACTTTGGTTTGCACCATTTTTGGCATATTTCATAAAAAAAGTTTGTGCATTGTTATAATCGCCTTTTGCTTTTAGGCTTTGTGCAAGATAATAAATAGCTTTATCTTCTTTTGTTCCAGCATCTATGGCAATAGAATAATATTTTGTGGCTTCGCCAATGCGGTTTGTAACCCTAAAGTTTTCGGCAATAGCATAGTTTAAACGCGATTTAATTCCGCCTTTTTCTAAGGCTAATTTATAATATTCGGTAGAGGCATTGTATTCGCCTTGTTGGAATTTTTTAAGTCCTTTTTTATACGCTTTTGTGGCTGCATTGGTACACGATTGCAACCAAAAACAGGCTAAACTGAGACTGAAAACAACTAAAATTAATTTTTTGATAGGCATAATGTGTTCTTTTTCGTACGCTAAATTACAATTAATCTGAATAATTTTTTAAAAATTCTATTTTTCAATTGGAAACTTCTATTTTTGAAACTTAAATTGATATGCTTAGCATGATAACCTGGCTTCGTTTTTTGGGTAAATATTTTATTTTTATAAGCTCTATGTTTGTTAAACGCGAAAAATTTAGCGTTTATCCAAAACTTATTATTGACGAATGTGCCATTATTGGTTTAGATTCAATTGTGATTGTTTCAATTGTATCTACATTTATTGGTGCAGTATCTTCTATACAAACAGCGGCAAACTTAGTTAGCGATTTTATTCCGCTATCGGTTGTGGGAACAGTGGTGCGAGATATGGAAATTTTGGAATTGGCTCCCACAATTACCTGTGTAGTTTTAGCTGGAAAAGTAGGTTCGAGTATAGCCGGAAATTTGGGAACTATGCGTATTACTGAACAAATAGACGCACTCGAAGTGATGGGCATTAATTCGGCATCGTATTTGGTTTTACCAAAAATTATTGCGGCACTGATTATGTTTCCATTATTGATTTCAATGTCGGGGTTTTTGGGAATTTGGGGTGGATATGTATCGGCAACGCTCACAGGTGCAGTGCCTGGCGAAGAATATATTGCAGGTATTCGCACAGGTTTTCAGGCTTCAAATGTAGTTTTAGCATTGCTCAAATCTTTTGTTTTTGCCTTTTTGATTTCTTCAATATCTGCCTTTCAAGGGTTTTTTACAAAAGGTGGAGCTCTAGAAGTTGGCAAATCGAGTACAAATGCCGTTACAAATAGTTGTATCGCTACCTTAGTTGCCGATTATTTGTTGGCTCAATTGTTTTTATCATAATAAATATTTTATTACTGAAAAAGTAAAAATTTATATCCATTTAAGCTGTCAAAACTAATCAATTTGAAACTGTGAACTAAGGTACAAAGAACACAAAAATATGTTACAAATATCTATTATTAGTAAATTTTTTTTCATAAATTTTATTCAATTATGCAACTAATTTTAGCTATACTCATATTAATATGCAGTATTCATGATTCATATTCTAATTCAAATTATTTCAATGTCTTTGCTTTTAAAGGGAGTGTAACTATATCTGATAAACAAGTAACACGAAAAGTAAAAGTTAAGAAAAATCACATTTTGGTATTAAAACAAAATGCTTTTGTGATTTTATATAATGAACAAGGACAATTTGTGCAATTAGAAAAAGCTGGAAAATATAATTTTGAAACAATTCTTCAACATTGTTGGACAATAAATACAATTTTAGAGGATAAAAATTTAAGGAAGTACATATTAAAAGAACTTAAAGAAATTAAATATGAGCCAAATTTATTTTGGATATCAAAATGTGGCGTACCAAGAACTGAATTTTTAATGCCAAAATATTTTTTATATTTTGATCCTACAATAAAAATAAATTGGCAACCATTACAAACACGAAATAAAATATGCAAAAAATATAATTTTTATGTGAAAGACATTTATGATGTAGACTTGTTTAATGTTATAGTTACAGATACCACATATACACTAGATTTGAGTAGAATTAATCTACCTAAAGATAAAACGATTCTAGTTCTTGCTTATCCATTAGAATTTGAAGTACAAGATAGTGAAGCATTTGTTTTGAAAAAAATAATTAAACCTGATGAATTTAATTTAATTGAAGAAGCCCATCCTAATAAAACAGAAGAATTAATACACTTATTAACTGGTATAATAGCAGAAAAATATAGAATCTATCCCTTAGCAAAAGTCTCCTACATGACCTTATGCTTAAAACATCCCGATATTAAAATATTCAAAGAGCTTTATAAGATTTTTCTATCTAAAACATATTCAAATATTGATTTTAAATTTACAGAATAGGGTTCGATGTTTTATTATAAGTCTCATAAAGGGGATTTGAAAGGGTAATACCAATTGTCTTCCACTTTCAAATTGATCATTTATTCATTACACCTTCGCCTCTTTTTTAAACATCGTTATAAATTCTTCAACAGACAAAGAACCTAAATCACCTTCGTGTTTTCTGCGAACCGAAAGTTTGTTTTCGGCTTCTTCTTTTTCGCCAACAATAAGCATAAATGGTACTCGATTTACCTCTGCATCTCTGATTTTTCTGCCAATTTTTTCATCTCTCTCATCCACACTTCCTCTGATGTCTTCTTCTTCTAAAGCTTGTTTGATGCGGTGTGCATAGTCGTGATATTTTTCAGAAATTGGTAAAATTGCAAATTGTTCGGGAGCCAACCAAAGTGGAAAATTACCTGCACAATGTTCGATTAAAACAGCCGTAAATCGTTCTAATGAGCCAAACGGAGCTCTATGAATCATTACAGGTCTGTGTTTTTGATTATCAGAACCAGTATATTCGAGTTGGAACTTTTCGGGCAATTGATAATCTACTTGAATCGTACCAAGTTGCCATTTTCTACCCAACGCATCTTTTACCATAAAATCCAATTTTGGACCATAAAAAGCTGCTTCGCCAAGTTCTGTAACCGTATTTAAACCTTTTTCGGCAGCTGCTTCTATGATATTGCGTTCTGCCAAATCCCAGTTTTCGTCCGAACCAATATATTTTGCCTTATTGGCAGGGTCACGAAGCGAAATTTGGGCTGTATAGTTCTCAAAACCAAGTGCTTTGAAAACATACAAAACCAAATCTATTACTTTCAAAAATTCTTCTTTCACTTGCTCTTTCATGCAAAAAAGATGCGCATCATCCTGCGTAAACCCACGCACACGAGTCAATCCATGTAATTCTCCACTTTGCTCGTAGCGATATACAGTACCAAATTCTGCATAGCGAATGGGTAATTCTTTGTACGAACGAGGTTTTGATTTATAAATTTCGCAATGATGCGGACAATTCATCGGTTTTAGGAAATACTCTTCGTCTTCGGGTGTGTGTATAGCCTGAAACGAATCCTTTCCATATTTTTCGTAATGTCCCGATGTTACATACAATTTTTTATTTCCAATATGAGGTGTTGCAACTTGCTGATAACCCGCTTTTTCTTGTGCTTTTTTTAGAAAATTAATTAATCGTTCTCTCAACACAGTGCCTTTGGGTAACCAAAGTGGCAAACCCATTCCCACATTTTCTGAAAACGTAAAAAGCTCTAATTCTCGACCAAGTTTTCGGTGATCACGCTTTTTGGCTTCTTCTAATAATACCAAATATTCTTCTAATTCTTTTTGTTTTGGAAACGTAACTGCATATAAACGAGTGAGTTGCTTGCGATTGATATCGCCACGCCAATAGGCACCAGCTATATTCATTACCTTTACCGCTTTTATAAAACCAGTATTTGGAATGTGCGGACCACGACACAAATCGGTAAAATTGCCTTGCGTATAAAATGTAATCTTGCCATCTTCTAGGTTTTCGAGCAAATCGAGTTTATACTCATCTCCTTTTTTGTCGAAATATGCAATAGCTTCTGATTTACTAATTTCTTGGCGTTTAAACTCTGATTTTAAACGTGCTAATTCTAAAATTTTATCTTCAAGTTTTTTGAAATGATCTTGATTAAATTCTACATCACCAAAATCGACATCGTAATAAAAACCAGTTTCTATGGCTGGTCCGATACCAAATTTTGTGCCAGGATATAGACTTTCCAAAGCCTCTGCCAACAAATGGGCAGACGAATGCCAAAATGTGGCTTTGCCATCAGTGTCGTTCCAAGTCAATAATTGTACCGTAGAATCGGCATGAATGGGCAAATTGGCATCAACCGTAGTGCCATTTACTTTTGCAGCCAAAACATTGCGAGCCAAACCCTCGCTGATGCTAAGGGCAATTTCCATCGAAGTTGAACCTTTTGGATATTCTCTAACAGAACCGTCAGGAAGTGTGATTTTGATTGTATTCATAGTTAAAAATCTGCTTTACAACAGCAGTTGATTAGTTAAGTTGCAAAAGTAAAGAAATAGTACGGATTTTGAAATTAGCATGAACTATTTTTCATAATTCTAAAAATAAAATCACAAAAACTTCCTTTTTGCAATTTTGGTTTTTGTAGATTCGCACTGGAATCACAAAAATATTTTTGCATTGAAATTTTCAAAAATCACAGGTTTAACTTTAATCAAAGAAACACTTTTGGCTTCGGTCAGAAACAAACATGTGGCTCATGCTCAGTTGTTTATGGGCAATGTGGGCTGTGCAAATTTGGCTTTGGCTTTGGCTTATGTGCAGTATATCAATTGCGAAAATCAACAAGAAACCGATAGTTGTGGTAGTTGTGCATCGTGTATTCAGTTTTCTAAAATGGTGCATCCAGATTTGCATTTGGTTTTTCCGATGGCAAACCTCGAAAAAATTAATAAAGAAGATTTAAAAGCCCATTCACTAAAGCATTTTCGACCTTTTGTGCAAGAAAATCCTTTTGCCGATATTCATGATTGGGGACAATATATTGGTGCTGAAAACAAACAATTTTCGATTTCAGTAGAAGAAGGAAGGTCGATAATTCAATATATTTCGATGAAATCGTTTCAGGCTGAATTTAAAATTGTGTTGATTTGGCTGCCCGAACTCATGCACAGTTCAACATCTAATGCCATTTTGAAAGCATTGGAAGAGCCACCACCCAAAACGATTTTTATTTTGGTGGCAAACGATATTGAAAAAATAATTCCTACAATTTTATCGCGTTGCCAGCTGGTTTATGTTCCAGCATTTTCAGAAGCTGAAACAAAACAATATTTGATTGAAAATAAGCAAGTTGATGAAAAAAATGCTTTGAGAATTGCTAAAATTTCGGATGGTAATTTGAACAAAGCCCAACAGCTAATTAGTCAAGAACCTGATGATTCGCATGAAACATTTGCTACTTGGATGAGATTATGTTTTGGTCGAAAATATCAAGATTTGCTCATTTTTAGTGAAGATTTGAGTAAAAGAGGAAGAGAAAATCAAAAAAACATGCTTTTGTATGGTTTGCAAATTGTGCGAGATTCGCTTATGGTTTCTGCAAATGCCATCGAACTTGTGCATCAAGACGAAAATGAATTGAAATTTATTGAAAAGTTTTCGGGAGCAGTAAATCAAAAACGTTTGCCCATTTTATCTGAAATATTAACCGAAACTTTTTTACATATCGAACGAAATGGAAACGGAAAAATAGTTTTTTTTGATACTTCGTTGAAAATCACAAACTTAATGATGTAGGTTGCTCGCAAAGGCACAAAGACGCAAAGAAAAAAAGCTTATAAAAGAACAAAAAATCTTTGCGACTTCTTTACTTTGCGAGAAAAAACAAAAAAAACGTAAAGAAAAAAGCATATACAAAGAATAAAAAATCTTTGCGACTTCTTTACTTTGCGAGAAAAAACAAAAAAAGCCGCAGAGAAAAATCTTTGCGGCTTTGCGTCTTAGCGAGAAAAACTAGTGTTTTGCCAAGTATTCTGCTGTGCTATCAACCGAAGCTTTCATCGCATCTTTGCCTTCGCTCCAGTTTGCAGGACAAACTTCGCCAAATTTATCGTTATGAATGATAGCATCTAGTGTACGTACTTTTTCTTCTATACTTCTACCTATTGGGAAAAAGTTAATTTCTTCGTGCATTACCACACCTTCTTTATTGATTAAAAAAGTACCTCTAAAAGCAATTGGTGCACCTTCAAAAATCATCTCACCTTCTTCGTTATAAGCATATTGACCGCCTAAAACACCATAATTAGTAGCAATAGTTTTTGATGTATCGGCAACCATTGGGAAAGTTACACCGCCAATTCCACCTTTGTTTTTTGCTATTCCTAACCAAGCTAAATGAGAATTTTCAGTATCAGTAGAGCAACCAATAACTACGCAATCTCTTTTTTCAAATTCTGTTAATTTTGCTTGAAAAGCATGAATTTCGGTCGGACAAACAAACGTAAAATCTTTTGGGTAAAAGAACAAACAGATGTATTTTTTGCCAATATATTGGCTCAAAGAAAAATCTTCAACAATCTCATCGCCATTTACAACAGCTGGAGCAACAAACAACGGAGCTTTTTTTCCTACTAACGACATTTTTATATTTTGATTTGGTTTAAAATAATTATTTTTTGTGCAAATGTAACACTTGACTGTCTAATTTTGTTCCGATTTATAAAGAAAATAAATTGTTGTGATTTTATAATATATGCTATTTAAAACACGAGGCATACCGCTTGGATATATCAAATACAAAGAAACTTCGATTATAGCTAAAATCTATACCGAAGAGTTTGGTTTGCAATCATATATTCAAAATGGCATTCGTACTGCATCAAATAAAAACACAAAAATAGCTCTTTTTCAGCCACTTACATTGCTCGATATGGTGGTATATCACAAAAAAGGCGTTGATTTGCATCGCATCAGCGAGATGAAAACTTCCTATACTTATCAAGCCTTACACACAGATATTCGTAAATTAACCATTGGTTCGTTTTTAACAGAAATTTTGATTAAATGCCTAAAAGATGAAACCAAAAACGAAGAACTTTTTGGCTTTTTATTTACTTCTTTTGTTGCCCTCGACCATTTGCACTCCAACGACTTTCACTTAAAATGCATGATTCGATTGGGACAATATTTAGGATTTATGCCAAAAGATGCAGATGGTTTGTTATTGCAACTCAATTTTTTAAGTCCAAATTTTATTCAAAAAATATCAGAAATAGAATGTAAAAAATGGCTACACCATCTTTTTGAGTCAGATTTTGAAGTTTCATATCCCAATGCCCAAACTTATATTCCACAAACAATTGATGTTTTGGTCGAATATTATGCACATCATGTACCAGGATTTGGCAATTTGCGTTCGCTAGAAATTATACGAAGTATTTAAAATACATTCTAAAGAAATAACTATTTTTGTAAACATAATATCCAAAAAATTCGGAAGCAAAAAATGAAAAAGTGGATTAAAAAAATTGTTCCTTTGTTTGGTAATTTTTATTTTAGCACTGGCGTAATTCTTTTTTTATGGATGATTTTTATCGATCCAAACGATTTTATAAGTCAATTTAGGCTCACTTCAAAACGCAATAATTTGGAAAACGAAAAAGAATTTTATTTGCAAAAAATCGAAGAAGTTAAAATCGAACGAAACGAAATTTTTGGTAGCCCAGCCCAATACGAAAAATTTGCCAGAGAACGCTATTTGATGAAAAAACCAAACGAAGATATTTATATTTACAACCAAGATTGATGTTTAATTCTCGAATCATATCGCTAATTATTGCCCTCATTGTAGCCACAGGTGTGCTTGTGATTCAATATTTTTTAGGACATTTAGATACCGAATTGCTCGTAGTTATTTTTCCTGCTGTAGTTTTTGTGGCTTTTGTTTGTGTGTATTTATCGCTCGAATATCTAATTTTTACAGAAATAAACAAGATTTATTCGGTTCTCGACCGCATCAAAAAAAACGATATTAATATCAAAGAAGAAGAATACATGACACCAAATATGCCTGTCGGGAAAAGAAAAAAAATATATGAAGAAATAAATACGTATGTAACAAAAAAACAAGACGAAGTAAATGAATTAAAAAAACTCGAAGTATTTCGCAGAGAGTTTTTAGCAGATATTTCGCACGAACTCAAAACACCAATTTTTGCAGCTCAAGGATTTATTCATACCTTACTTGATGGGGCAATGAGCGACAAAGAAGTCAGGGAAAAGTTTCTTAAAAAAGCAGCCAAAAGTCTCGATGGTTTGCAAGAAATGGTAGAAGAATTGCTAACACTAACCAATGTATATTGATGATTTTGATATACATATGCTTACTAAAGATGTGTTTGAAATGCTCGAAAAAAAGGCCGAAAAGAAAAACATTGATTTGAAATTTACAGAGCAATCCAATTTTCCAATTTGGGTAAAAGGCGATAGTTATCAAATCAAACAAGTGATGAAAAACTTGGTTGAAAACGCTATAAATTATGGATTTGAAAAAGGAAAAGTTGTGGTTTCGTTTGATGTTGAAAAAGAAAATGTAGTTGTATCAGTAAAAGATGATGGTCCGGGAATTCCACCAGAGCATTTGAAACGTATTTTTGAGCGTTTTTATCGCATCGAAAAAAGCAGGTCTAAAGAAAAAGGTGGCTCTTAGGCTTGGCTATTGTTCAAGAAATCATCGAAGCTCACCATTCTAAAGTTATGGTTTCGAGTATTGTTGGCAAAGGCACTTCGTTTGCGTTTATTCTCAAAAAATCTGTACCAGATGTACATGTTGGAACGTAAAAAATCAATATTTACCCAATCCTTCCCGTATAACCACAATTTCATCATCCGAACAATCGAGAACTGTAGTATTTCTTACTTATGAATTTACTCCGAAACAAGTTCGATTATTACCTTTTAGCTACTGTTTCTAATAGTTCAATATGGATTTGTAACAATTTTATTTGTTCTTTCAAAAACAAGATTTCTTGTGCTTGTACTTTGTTTTCGCTTTCAAACTTCAATAATTCAGCATTTTTATCTGTATAGTAATTAAATGTGCCGAAAATAATACCAGCTTGTCCGCCATTGTGGTTGTTGTGAATACTAAATGTATCAGGCAGAAAATCTTGAATAGGTACATTTAGTTTTTGTGAAAAACTGACCAACTGATCCAAATCTGGGCTGGTTTCATTACGTTCTATTCTGCCATAAGCACTTTGCGACAAACCCAATAAATCTGCCATCTCGGCTTGATTGAGTTTTCGTTCTTCTCTAATCGTTATTAATTTATTACCTACTTTTATTTTCATACTTATATATCCATTTAAAGGAGCGTAAAATTCGGTTTTCGGATTGTTAAATAATATTTTACCAATCATTTTTGCTAATCTATAATCTAAAAAATTAATCTCAAAAAAAATATTAAAAATTACTTTACAAACTTCAAATTCTGATTCGTCTGTAACTTTTTTTTATCTCCCAATTTGTGATTTAATAATAGAAACTTATAGTACAATTCAATAAGGAATATCCAGAACATCCTATAGAAAAAAGTATGGGGCAGCAGCCGAAAAGCCAATAGAGTAGGTAAAATATTTCTATAACTCATCATAAAAAATGAAAAGAAATACCACATTAATTTGGGCAGTTTTAGCTGCCTCTGTAATCATTTATTCGTGTTCGAACTCAAAAATCCAAAAAGGGTCGGGCTTGGCAAAAGCACCACACGCAACTCAAACGGCAAAAAGTGCAACTTCTTACGATTATCAATCGGCTCAAAACTATGCTAAAATTGCGGAAAATTATGTAAGCAAAGATATTGCAATTGAAAATTCGTTTTCTAAAATCGAAGCCCAAGCAATAACCTCAACAGACAAAAAACTAGTTGCAATCACAAAAAAACATTTGCCGCAGCTAGAAAAATTACAAAAAGGCGAAAAATTATCGCTTGGCGAAGCACTTAGTCTTAAAAAAGACATCAAACAAGCAAAAAAAATAATGAATGCGGATTCTAAAACTGCTGATGGTGGCAAGAGCCAAACTGCAGCGTTTATTATCGCATTAGCTGTTTGGTTGCTTTTAGCATCTATCATTCCTATTCACAGGTTTTATTTGGGTGGAAAGAAAAATGTAACAAATGGAATTTTAATGCTTATATTCGGTATTTTAACTTTAGGTTGCGTTTCATTAATTTGGGGATTAATCGATTGGATTAGAATTGCAACAGGTGATTTAAAACCAGGTTCTGGAGAATATAATCCTAAATGGTAACTAATATTTTTAATACAAAATATGCAAAACCGCTATCAATTTTCATGATAGCGGTTTATATTTTTATACCAATTATACTTTTATGTTTGCCTAAAACATACTTTGACAATGGAATCACTACCTGCCCAAGTCGTTTGCTGTTTGATATAAATTGTTTAGGCTGTGGCATGACTAGAGCCTGTATGCGGATCATTCATTTTGACTTTGTTGGTGCTTGGGAGTATAATAAATTCTCATTTATCATATTTCCATATTTTGGCTATATTTGGTGTCAAACTATTATTAATCTTACAAAAAAAATAATCAAAAAATAACTTTTTTTAAGTTTGAAGAAACATTTTAATTGCTGGTAAAATCATTATTTTTTGTTTTGAATATTGCAATAAAAGTTTGTAAATTTGTATTGGTCTTTTGGCCTCGCCTAAATATGCTCTGCCTTATAGTCGTGCGTTGATATTTAGGCATTTTTTTACAGTTTTTTTATTCTGTATTTAATCCTGTTTGCAAGTTTCAAACTTTTTCAAATCAATATTTACCCAATCCTTCCCTTAAAACGACAATTTCATCGTCTGAGCAATCGAGAACGGTAGATGGAATATTTCCACCCATGCCTCCGTTGATAACCATATCGACAAGGTTTTTGTAATCTTCAAAAATTTCTTCGGGGTCAGTAGTGTACTCTTGTATTTCGTTATCACTTTTGATAGAAGTTGTAACTAATGGCACACCAAGTTCGGAAACAATCAAGCGTGGAATGGCATGATTTGGAATACGTATTCCAATTGTTTTTTTCTTTACCCCTAAAATTTTGGGTACCTCACCTGTAGCTTTCAAAATAAAAGCATACGGACCAGGCAAAAGAGCTTTCATTTCTTTAAAAATATGCGTGGGCAAATTATGCACATACGTAGAAATATGCGACATATCATTACAAATAAAAGCCAGATTGAGTTTTTCTGGCTTTAGATTCTTGAGTTTACAAATTCGTTCGATGGCTTTGGGCTGGTTGAGTGCACAGCCAATGGCATAAACCGTATCGGTGGGATAAATAATTACACCACCTTTATTTAAACAGGCAATAACCTCGCTTATTTTTCGCAATTCAGGATTTTTTGGATGAATTTCGATAAGCTCAGCTGCCATATTATTATTTTCTACCTAATATATAACGAACATTTAGTGCTCCAAAACCTGGAAAATAACCATAACCACCGTTTAATGCAAATGCAGGCATATATTCTAACCCTAAACTTAAAGGAATATCACTAAAAGCATATTCTAATCCAACGTTTCCCGTAACAGCAATTACGCCTGCCGAAGCAAATCCTAAGTTATTATATGCACCAAACATAGCTCCAGCACCAAGAGGAACAGAAAGTCCTTTAACATCAGGAATCATGATATGGTACTGGTAACTGGCACCAGCTATAAAACCACCACCATACCATGTAAAACCTGCAAAAGCTTCTACAGCATGGGGTTTTGAAAACATATACTTGTACGATGCTACTAAACCATGCCCAAGTTTTGCACCTATTGCTGATTTGTAGGTTTGCGAAAATGCAGCTAAACTGCTCACTAACAATGCGGTAATGATTACTTTTTTCATTTTAAATTTAATTTAGAGGTAGGTAAAACTTTTACTTTTTCTTGCTTATATTGATATGATAACGATAGCGATTCGCCATAATTACCCTCAAAGTAATGTATTTCGATTGGATATTTACCTATTTTTAAGAAAATTTTTCCAACGCCAGTTTCAATTCCGTGAATTCCATCTCTTTCGGCTATTATTTTATCATTTATAATTAATCTACTTCCATCATCCGAACTGATATAAAATGTATATTCTCCTTCTTTATCAATTATTAAATTTGATGTAAACTTTATTGCCCAATAGTCTTCTCTACGCTTAATTTTTTCTAAATTCAAATCAGAAGTTACACTATTAAATACCAATTTCTCTTTTCCAAAATCTGGAATTTTAGTGTAAGTTCCTTCAAAATATTGAAAATTCCAACCATTGATACTTGGTATATATAAATCTAAAAACGAGCCACTTACATTACTTTCTTCGCCATTATCTGCAATTGCTTTTGCCAAAATAGTTGTTTGCTTATTTACTTTAAATGGTTGCGTATATTTTAATGAATTTTTAGTTGGTTCTGAATTATCTATTGTATAAAATATTGTTGCATTTTCACTTCTGTTTTTAATTGAAACTTCAATATTTTGAACTACAAAAGTAGTATCGCCAATTGAAATTTGTGGTGAAAAAACTGGGTTTTTATATTCAGGATAATCAAAAGTTGATTTGATTTTATATTTTCCAGACTGAAACTCAAATACAGACTTCCCGTTTTCTGATTTAATAAATTTGCAAAAAGTTTGACTTTTATAGTCTAAGTCATTGATTTTTAAGTTATTAATATCGTTAGTTGGAATATAAACCCTTGCATTTGTATTCACAGGGATTTCAATTTCCCAATCCATTTTGTTTCCCTCTGTTTTCCAATTACTAACGATATTTCCATACAAACATTTGTGCGAAGCCTTTGCCCAAGTTACTCTTTTATCCAATTTTGGATTCATAATTATCGTTTTAAAACCCACATTTACAGAATCAGAAGCTATACCTGCCACATCCTCAAATATCCATGTTATTGCATCTCCCAAAAGCATCACATGATTTCCAGAGTTCATATCAGGTCGGGCTTTGTCGCCATTCCAAAGTTCCCAAATTGTGGTTGCACCTTTGTTAATCATATAGCCCCAACTTGGATATTGGGTGTTTGTTGCCAAAGCATAAGCCAAATCTGCTCTCCCGTTGTCTGTAAGTGCTTTCATTTGCCACTGTCCGCCAATCAAACCTGTTGCCATTTTGGTATCGAGATCCAAAACAAGCCTTTCGATTAAGTTATTAAAAATCATTTTTTTATCTTTAGCTTCAATTATATTCATTCCTAATGGCAACAAATTTGATGTAATAGAATTGTTGCTATACATTTTTTTGTAATTATCGTATAGTGTAGAATTTATGGCACTTTTGATTTTTTCTGCTTCTGAATTAAAGAATTTTTGATCATCGATTTTTCCAAGTTTTTGGGCAAAATTTGCAGTTAATTTTAAATCAAAATAAAGATAGCACGAACTCATTAGCATTCCAGAGGTTTGTCTTTTAGGGTCTGTACTCCAAATCATATCTAATTTTTCGGGTGGCATGCACCAATCTCCATACGTATTTCTGTTTGTAAGTCCATCTTGAACATAGCTAATATTAAATTTTAAAAACGATTTTATGGCTTCGTAATTTTTCTCAATTACTTGTTTATCACCTGTTTGCTGATTAAAAACATAAGGTAAAATCACAAAACATGAGGGCCAAACCACACCATCGGAATAGGTTTTTATCATGCCAGTATGTGTAGGAACGACATCCGAAACCGAGCCAGTTTCGAGTTGTGCATCATTAATATCTTGTAGCCATTTGGCATATAAACTAATATTTTTAAAAATAAAACTTTCTCCTTTTGCTGCCAAAGAGCGGTCGCCAAGCCATCCAAAACGCTCATCTCGTTGCGGACAATCGGTTGGCATACTTCTGTAATTTCCTTTTATTCCCCAAACTGCGTTATCAAAAATTTTTGTCATGATAGGGTTTGAGCAAGCAAAATCGCCAACTTTTTCTACGGCATCATAGATCACTTTTCCTTCAATATTTTCGGGTTTTAAATCCGCAATTCCGTTTACTAAAATATACCGAAAGCCATGATAGGTAAATTTGGGTTCCCAGTTTTCGCCATTTTCATCGCCTTTACATATATAGGTATCAGTAACTTCAGCGGTTCGCATATTATCTAAATACAATGTTCCCGTTGGGTTCAATAGTTCGGCAAAAGTCATTTTTATAACATCACCTTTTTTTCCTTTAAAGTTTATTTTAGCCCATCCAACCATATTTTGACCCATGTCTACAATATAAGCATTGCCAACTAATTTATTTATTTTAATAGGCTTAAGCGTTTGCATGATTTTAATGGGTTCTTTGTTTTCGAACGAAATGGTAGGCGAAGGAGCAGAAACCAATTCGGCATTTTGCCATTTTGAATCATCAAAATCAGGTTTGTTCCAATTTGCAATTTCTTTATTGGCATCGTATTTTTCGCCATCATATTCGTTTGAAGTAACAATTGGTCCATTTGCAGTTAATTTCCAAGTTGCATCTGTGCCAATCGCTTCTTTTGTGCCATCCATATATTCGATATGAATTTGAGCGATTAATTTTGGAAATCTAGGCTTATAGCCCGCCAATGTATCCGTAGTTTTTAGTTTGGTTGTCCATTCGCCAGTTGCTTCTTGCAAAGGTCGCATAGCAGTCCATCTGCCTGGACCGATTACGGCAGCAAATGTGTTAATGCCTTTTTGTAAATTTTCAGTTATATTATACGAATTGGCATACATTCTTTTTTCGGTTTGCGAAAGTGCAGGAGCAAGCACAGCATCGCCAATTTTATTGCCATTGATATAAAATTCGTACAACCCTGCTGTTGAAACATGAAGGATTGCTTGTTTTATTTTTTTAGTAATTTTAGCATTTTTTCTTAGATAACGTGCTGATAATGTAGCATTTATAGCGTTTGGTTTTTCCCAAGAAAATGCTTTGTCAATTCCAATCCACTTGGCTTTCCATTCTGAAAAATTCATCAAACCAGTGGTAAAACTATTTATTTCGCTCCATTCGGATTCAAGATTATTTTTGTCCCAAACTTTTACTTTCCAATAATAAATAGTGTTTGAAGCTAATTTTTGTCCGTTATATAAGATATTTACAGATTGGTCAGAATCTGTCATGCCCGAACTCCAAATGGCTTTAAATAAATTTCCGGGTAATGTTGAAATTGCTAGAGTGTAAGCAGTTTGTTTTTGTCCGTTTTGACTCGAAATAGTTAGCCAACTAAACCGAGGATTTTGGCTTGTAATTCCAATTGGATTAGATAAATATTCACATTTTAATTCTTTTGGATGTATTACATCTTGTGCAAAAGCAAGATATGAAGCAAAAATTAGGAGGTATTTTTTCATTTTTGATAAGTTTTTGTAGACAAAAATATAAAAATAAATGATTTTTTAAGAAACAATACGATTTGAAGTTTGCTTTTGAAAGTATTGTTATATATTTGGGCTTCGAAATTCGTATTAATAGCATTCATGCAAAGTATTGTACAAGTCATTCCTCAAAACTATTATATTTTATTCTGCCTAGCCATTTTTTGCATTGGCATCACTGGTGTGCTCATTCGCAGAAATATGATTATCGTTTTTATGTCCATAGAATTGATGTTAAATTCAGTTAATTTATTATTAACAGCCTTTTCGACCTACAAAGGCGATGCTGGAGGTCAGGTATTTGTGTTTTTCATAATGGCTGTTGCTGCTGCCGAAGTTGCAGTTGGTTTGGCTATTATTGTGATGATATACAGGAATTTACGTTCGGTTGATATCAAACAATTGAATAAATTGAAATGGTAATTTTCATAACTTTATAATTATTTAGCGTGTTAGAATTAGTTTGGCTTATCCCAGTTTTACCTCTTTTAGGATTCCTCATTAATGGAATTGGTTACAAAGTTTTACCAAAATCTGCAGTTGCAATCATTGGCAGTTCAACCATTTTTGGTTCATTTGCTATTGTGATTTCGCTCTTTTTGGGAATTATCAACGGTACAATGCCAATCACTACTATCAATTTTTATGATTTTATTACTGTAGGAAATTTTAATATTCCTTTTTCTTTTTTAATAGATGAACTTTCGGTTTTGATGATGCTAATCATAACTGGTGTAGGTTTTCTGATTCATATCTATTCTGCTGGCTACATGCATGATGACGAAGGATTTAATAAATTCTTTGCCTATCTTAATTTATTCATCTTCTTTATGTTATTGCTTGTTTTGGGAAGCAATTATGTAATCATGTTTATTGGTTGGGAAGGAGTTGGCTTGTGTTCTTATTTATTAATTGGTTTTTGGTTTAAAAATAATGCTTATAACGATGCTGCTAAAAAAGCTTTTATCATCAACCGTGTAGGCGATTTAGGGTTTTTATTAGGTATGTTTTTGATAGCTATCAATTTTGGTTCTTTAGAATTTGCTACCGTTTTTGATATTGCAAAAGGTTTGAGTCCTGATGTTTTGGGAGTTACAGCTTTAACAGGTATCACTATTTTATTATTTATTGGTGCAACAGGAAAATCGGCTCAATTGCCACTTTATACATGGCTGCCAGATGCCATGGCTGGACCAACGCCAGTTTCGGCATTGATACATGCCGCTACCATGGTTACTGCTGGTATTTACATGATTGCTCGTTCCAATATTTTATTTACACTTGCCCCTGTTACAATGGGCATAATTGCCGTTGTGGGTATTTGCACAGCACTTTTTGCTGCCACAATCGGACTTTTTCAAAATGATATTAAAAAAGTATTGGCTTACTCCACCGTTAGCCAATTGGGATATATGTTTTTGGCTTTAGGAGTTGGTTCGTTTACTGGAGCATTATTTCATGTAATGACACATGCATTTTTCAAAGCCCTATTGTTTTTAGGTGCTGGCAGTGTGATTCATGGCATGTCTGGCGAACAAGATATACGCTCTATGGGTGGATTAAGAAGTAAAATGCCAATTACATTTGCTACATTTTTAATTGGAACAATCGCAATTGCAGGTATTCCACCTTTTGCTGGATTTTTCTCAAAAGATGAAATCTTAGCAAAAGCATTTGAAGTTTCGCCAATTCTTTGGGTTTTAGGGGTTTTAGGAGCGATGTTTACTGCATTTTACATGTTTAGATTATTGTTTTTAACCTTTTTTGGAACTTTTAGAGGTACACACGAGCAAGAACATCATGTACACGAAAGTCCGATTAACATGACTGTCCCACTAATAGTGTTGGCAATTTTATCAATCATTGGTGGATTTTTTAATGTACCCAATGTGTTGGGAGGAAGTTCTAACTTAGGAAATTACCTAAAGCCAATTTTTGAAAACAGTATGCTCATTGCCGAATCGGGTGTACACGCACTTTCGCACGAAACAGAATACATGTTGATGGCTATTTCGGTTTCAGCTGCATTGATTTCAATTATTGTGGCATACATTATATATATGTCTAAAAAAATAGTACCTGCAGCAGATTCGGTTGAAAATTCGTTTGTATCTAATTTGGTTTACAACAAATATTTTGTTGATGAACTTTACAATAATGTGATTACAAAACCATTAGATGTTTTATCTACAACATTTTATAAAATAGTTGAAAAATCAGGAATTGATGGCATCGTAAATGGATTGGGACGTTTAACTATTGGCACATCAAAATACCTAAGATTAGCACAAACAGGAAACACAGGTGGTTATGTTTTGATGATGGTTTTTGGCTTGGTTATTATCATATTATTTGGTTTATTTATTAAAATCTAACAACATAAATGTACGGATTAATTTTATTATTCATTCCTTCGGTATTTGCTTTATTGGCATTATTTTCGGGTAAATCTGCCAAATCGGTGGCTTTGGCAGGTGCTGTTTTGCAATTAGCGTTTACAGTTTTTGCATTTTATTCACTTTCGTCTACAGCCGAATTTAGTTTTTCTACACCATGGATTTCAAGTTTAGGAATTAGCTTTAGTTTGGGTCAAGATGCCATAAGTTTAGTTTTGGTTTTTTTAACGAATATTTTAGTTCCTTTAATTATATTATCTTCTTTCTCAGGCAGACCCTATTCGGATAATGCAAACTTTTATGCCTTGGTTTTATTTATGCAAACGGCATTAATTGGGGTTTTTTCGGCAATGGATTGTTTTTTGTTTTATATTTTTTGGGAAGCGGCACTTATTCCAGTTTATTTTATTGCAGCCATTTGGGGAGGAGAAGACCATATAAAAATCACATTTAAGTTCTTTATCTATACTATTTTCGGTAGTTTATTTATGCTTTTGGGTATCATTATGCTCTATTTGCAAACACCAGCACCACATAGTTTTGCTTTTGCAGATTTGGCAAATGTTCAAATTAGTTCGTTGGTCGAAGGTACCATTTTTGGATTTTTCTTATTGGCTTTTGCTATCAAAATGCCGATTTTTCCATTACATACTTGGCAACCCGATACGTACACCATTTCGCCAACACCAGGCACCATGTTGCTTTCGGGAATAATGCTAAAAATGGGTATTTTCGGCATCATTCGTTGGATTATTCCAATTTTTCCTTTTGCATTCAATGATTGGAATTTTTGGTTAGTTACCATTTCAGTTGTTGGCATAATTTATGCTTCTATCATTGCCATTCAACAAAAAGATTTTAAACGTTTAGTAGCTTTTTCATCTATTGCCCATGTTGGTTTAATTTCAGCAGGTTTATTTACTGGAACTTTAGAAGGTGTGCAAGGTGCTGTAATTCAAATGTTTAACCATGGAATAAATGTAGTAGGCTTGTTTTTTATATTAGAAATTATTTCTCAACGTACCAATTCGAGAGAAATTTTTTCGCTTGGAGGTATAGTACATACCGCTCCAAAATTAGCTATTTGCTTTGTAATCATTATGTTAGGCAGTGTGGCATTGCCGCTAACCAATGGTTTTGCAGGTGAGTTTTTGTTATTATTGGGTGTTTATAAATACAATATGTGGCTAGGTGCTGTTGCTGGTTTGACTATTATTTTAGGTGCAGTTTACTCGCTTCGTATGTATAAAAATGTGATGCTAGGCGAAGCCAATCAAACTACACAAAATTTTAAAGATTTAACTATAACAGAGATGGCTGTTTTAATGCCAATTTGTGCTATTGTAATTATTTTGGGCTTGTTTCCTAATTTGATTTTAAGTTTTACTGAACCTGTTTCGCAACAAATTGTAAGTTATTTGGCAGAAAATTCGTATGCCATTTCTGGATTATTGAAATAAAATTATCACATGATTTCTATTATAATACTTTCTTTATTAGGTCTTTTTTGTATGATGTCGGGGTTGTTTAAACCCTCAACAAAGTTTATTGTTGGTTTGTCAATAGGTGTAATTTTGGGCTGTGGAACACTATTTTTGACGCATTGGGATAATTTTTATCTCATTCCAGCATGGGATTTAGACATTACCTATTACAACGACATGGCTTTTTTTGATAATTATGCCATATCATTTAGTATTTTGTTAAGTTTGATTGTTGCAACCGTTTTTTCTTTATCAGAATATCATTTTAATCAATTTAAAAACTATCATACCGAGCATATTGCACTTTTTATTTTCGCATTGATTGGTATGATTATTATGGTTTCGTTTGATCATTTAGCCATGCTTTTTGTGGGTATCGAAATTATGTCGATTCCGCTTTATATTTTGGCTGGAGTAAATAGAAAAGATACAAACTCTAATGAATCGTCTATAAAATATTTTTTGATGGGAGCATTTGCTTCAGGACTTTTACTAATGGGAATGACCTTGATTTATGGCGAAACATCATCGTTTCATCTTGATTTAATTGCTGATTACATTCAAACCAATCCAGCAGCAGTAGGTAGCCCAATTTTAGCTATTGGTGTTTTGTTGGTTTTTGCAGGTATGTTGTTTAAAGTTTCTGCTTTTCCCTTTCATTTTTGGACTCCAGATGTATATCAAGGCGCTCCTACTTTGGTAACAACATTTATGAGTACATCGGTTAAGGTGGCTGGATTTGCAGCTTTTTTCCGCCTTTTCTATAATTGTTTTTTAGACTTAGATGGTATTTGGTCTGATTCGCTTGCTATAATTTCTATTTTGACAATTACTGTTGGAGGTGTGACTGCCGTTTTTCAAAATAGCATGAAGCGTTTATTGGCGTTTTCGAGCATTTCTCATGCTGGATATTTGCTCATTACACTGCTTGTAGCTAACGATTTATCATCAGGAAGTACTATTTTATATTATGGAGCAACTTATGCTTTTGCTTCTATTGCAGCTTTTGCTGTAATTATGGTAGTAGAAAATTATTCAAAATCCGATACCGTAGATAGCTTTAATGGGCTAGCTAAATCAAATCCACTTTTGGCATTTGTGATGACAGTTGCTATGCTTTCGCTCGCTGGTATTCCAATCACAGGCGGATTTTTTGCTAAGTTTTATATTTTAAGTTCTGCAATAGAAGCTGATTATTATTGGATAGCAGTTATCGCAATTATAAATGCAATTATCGGTGTTTATTATTATTTTAAAGTCATTATTGCTATGTATTTTAAAGAACAAAACGCTACTTCTGCTTTCCCAATAAGTATTTTTTATTCAACTATTTTGGCGATTTTAGTATTGGTAATCATCCTTTTAGGTGTTTTTCCAGATGTAGTTTATAGTTTGTTTTAATCAAAGTTTTGAACGATTTTATCGTTCAAAGCATATCTTGAAAAATAAAATACTTACTAGATTGATGTTTTTTTATTTTCAGGTAATGTATTTACCCAAATCAAAAGTGCAATTCCAATTATAGCTACTCCAATATAAATATATCCTAATGTCATGTTTTTAATTTTTAAGTAATTTTACGCCAACTATAAGAAACGTCAACGTACCTATAAGCCCCCCTATAAGTACAAAAACTTTTTCCAAACTATATGTGTCTAACAATTTTATAAGAAAAACACCAGCAAAAATAAATTTAGATATATCCATGAAATATTTCCTAACTCTTCTTTTTGCTTTTTGTCATTAAACAAATATTATATAACAAATAGGCTATGTTCTTATATTAACAACATTTAATTTATAGTTTTTAAATAATTGATAAGCCCCATAATCTAATAATCCAGTTATTACCCATTCTAACAATA
>RDZG01000082.1 GCA_004293915.1 Bacteroidota bacterium
ATTCCGAACAGAGAAGTTAAGCCCAGTAACGCTGATGGTAGTGCAATAACATGTGCAAGAGTAAGTAGCTGCCAATTTTATTATAAAGCCGATGTGCATGAATTGCTTATCGGCTTTTTTGTTTTTTAACCCTTATAATATACTTTTATAACTATATTTTTGTCCTTTTTTGAAAGGATTCAGTTATATGAGTTAAATTGCAGTTTATATTTTAGTTACAAAAATTGCTATGAAAGAGATAGATTATGAAAGTATTGATTCTGGGAAATATATTGTTATTAAAAATGCTAGAGAAAATAATTTAAAAAATTTATCAGTAGCAATTCCAAGAAATAAGCTGATAGTTGTAACTGGTGTATCTGGTTCGGGTAAGTCTTCATTAGCGTTTGATACGCTTTTTGCAGAAGGGCAAAGAATGTATGTGGAAAGTTTAAATTCATATGCAAGACAGTTTTTGGGTAGGATGGAAAAGCCTGATGTTGATTATATACGTGGCGTTGCGCCTGCAATTGCTATTGAGCAAAAAGTAAATACTAGAAATCCACGTTCGACAGTTGGAACAACTACCGAAATCTATGATTATTTAAAATTACTGTTTGCTCGAATTGGTAAAACTTTTTCGCCAATTTCAGGAAATGAGGTTAAAAAAGATACAATAAGTGATGTTGTAAATTGGATTAATACTTATGATGAAAATCAAAAATATCTGATAAGTGCACCTTATCAAATTAGAGAAGGTAAAAAAACTATTGATGAGTTAAATATTTTACTTCAAAAAGGATTTACTAGAATTATTGTAAATGAAACTGTTTTACAAATTGAAGAGTTATTAGAAAATAAATCTTTTGAGGAAAATAATCAGAAATTTTCTATATTAGTAGATAGGTCGGTAGTTAAAAAAACTGACGAAGAAGCTGCTTTTCGTTTGGCAGATTCTGTTCAAACTGCATTTTTTGAAGGAGATGGAATCTGTGAAGTGCATATTTTGGAAAAGGAAAAACGTTTATTTTCTGATAAATTTGAAGCAGATGGTATATTTTTTGAAGAACCGAGTATAAATCTTTTTGCATTTAATAATCCATACGGAGCTTGTAAAAAATGTGAAGGTTTTGGGCATGTATTAGGTATAGATCCAGATAAAGTATTTCCAAATAAAAACTTGTCTTTATATGAAGGTGCAATAGCAACATGGAAAGGCGAAAGAATGAACGAATGGCTTACTCCATTAATCAAAAATGCCATAAAATTTAATTTCCCCATCCACCGACCAATAAATGAACTTTCAAAAAGTGAATATGATTTATTATGGAAAGGAAATAAATTTTTTGAAGGGCTAGATTCATTTTTTAAATTTTTAGAAGCTGAAAGTTATAAGATTCAATATAGAGTGATGCTTTCTCGTTACAGAGGTCGAACAATATGTCCTGACTGCAAAGGTTCGAGATTGAGAAAAGACACACAATATGTTAAAATATTTGGAATTCATCCAGTTTCAAAGCAAAAAGAAGGGCTTTCGATTACTGACATTGTTTTAATGCCGATTAAAAATGCATATACTTTTTTTGAATCCTTGGCACTTTCTGATTATGAAAAGGAAGTAGCAAATAGATTATTAACAGAAATAAAAACGCGACTTTTTTATATGGAAGAAGTCGGTTTGGGGTATTTAACTTTAAATAGGCTCACAAACACGCTTTCAGGTGGAGAGTTTCAGCGAATAAAATTGGCTACTTCGTTGGGTAGTGCATTGGTTGGTTCGATGTATATTTTGGATGAGCCAAGTATCGGATTACATCCAAGAGATACAGACAGATTAGTAAATGTTTTGAAAAAACTAAGAGATTTGGGCAATTCTGTGATTGTAGTTGAGCATGAAGAGGAAGTGATGCGAGCTGCCGATCAAATTATTGATATTGGTCCAGATGCTGGAGCAAATGGAGGGCATTTAATTAAACAATTTACTATTGAAGACATAGAAAATGGCAAAGCTGTTTTTGATAAATCACACACATTCAATTACTTAACAGGAAAAGATGTTTTGGCTGTGCCAAATGCTAGGCGAAAATCTAAGCATTTTATAAAAATTATTGGTGCATGTGAAAATAACCTTAAAAACATTGATGTAAAATTTCCATTAGATGTATTGACTGTGATTACAGGTGTCTCTGGGTCTGGGAAATCTACATTGGTAAAGAAAATTTTGCATCCAGCTTTGTCGAAAATGATAGATGGAAGTGGCGATGATTTTACAGGAAAATATGACAGAATAGAAGGCGATATTAAGCATATTAGACAAATTGAATTTGTTGATCAAAATCCAATTGGTAAGTCATCTCGCTCAAATCCAGTTACTTATACAAAAGCGTACGATTTTATTCGTACTATAATGGCAGATCAAACTTTGTCGAAACAAAGAGGATATAAACCAGCAAATTTTTCGTTTAATGTTGAAGGTGGACGCTGCGAAACTTGTCAAGGCGAAGGTTTTATTACCATAGAAATGCAATTTATGGCTGATGTTCGGATTAAATGCGAAAGTTGCCATGGAAAACGCTTTAAACAAGAATTATTAGAAGTTAAGTATAATGAAAAAGATATTTCAGATATTTTAGAAATGACTGTAGATGAAGCAATTATTTTTTATAAAGACAAACCAAAATTGCTCGAAAAAATTGCACCATTACAAGAAGTTGGACTTGGATATATTCGATTGGGGCAATCGTCAAGCACACTTTCGGGAGGTGAGGCGCAGCGAGTAAAGCTTGCCACTTTTATTGGCGAAGGAAGAAACTCAAAAGAAGGAGGAATATTATTTATATTTGATGAGCCAACTACTGGCTTGCATTTTCATGATATTGGCAAGTTATTAAAAGCGATTCAAACCCTTGTGGATCAAGGAAATACAGTAATTATTATTGAACATAATATGGAAATTGTAAAATCTGCTGATTGGATAATTGATATTGGTCCAGAAGGTGGAGATGAAGGTGGAAGTATTTGTTTTGAAGGAAATCCTGAAGAAATGGCAAAAATCACAAATAACCATACTGCTCGATTTTTGAAACTAAAATTAAAATAAGCTAATTTATGTATTTTTTGATTTTATAGCCATATTTGTTGTAAATACAGGATGTTAAAATCAATTTTAAAATATATTGGATTTATTTTTTTAGGACTAATCATATTGCTCTTTTCGATATTGGGATTAGCCTATTTTTATCGAAATAGAATTGTAGAACTGTTTGTAAATCAAGCAAATAAATATATTTCAGCAAAAATTTTAGTTGATAAAATCAATTTAGAGTTTTGGGAAACCTTTCCGTATATATCACTCGAATTTCAAAATATTAGAATAAAAGAATCAATACCAAAAAGTGATTCAAATTTTGCAGAAGCAAAAAAACTATATGTTTCACTTTCGTTGCAAGATATTATAAATCAAAAAATCCGAGTTAAACAAATTGTTTTGAAAGATGGAATGATGAATTTTAAGTTGCTTAAAAATGGACAAAACAATTTTACTTTATTAAAAACAAATACAGATTCGACTGCAAATTCTACGATAGTTTTTGATTTATCTGACATTAAATTATCAAATATGAATCTAAAATATATGGACGAAGATTCTGATAATCAATATGATATAAAAATTATTTCATCAGAAGCAGACTTTCATTTTGTAAATAGCAATTGGGATATCAACTTAAATGCTGATGTGGTTTCGAATCAACTAAAATTTAATAAGTTGCCATTTTTTAAAAACACACCAATGAAAATCAAAAGTTCGATAAAATATATTGAAGAAAACGAAAAATATATTATTAATCCTTCTCAGATTGATGTTTCAAATGCGATATTTAATCTTACTGGATTTGTAACTTTGGACAATAAACCGTATGTAGATTTAAAATTTTCGGAAAAAAATAGTGATATTAAAACGATGCTATCGCTTATTCCAGAAAAAATTTCAAAACCATTGGAACGTTATAAAAGCAATGGCAATGTGTATTTTAATGGAATTGTAAAAGGATATTTTAATAGAGGGAATAAACCTTTGGTAGAGATGAAGTTTGGTTGCAAAAACGCACAATTTAATCATCCTGATTATGATATTTCGATAAAAAATGCTGGTTTTTTAGGTGAATACTCGAATGGAATGGGAGAAAAAAAATCAATTTCTTATTTTAGTTTAAAAAATATTCATGCAACTTTTGAAGATAAGGATTTGGATGGGGAAATGAAATTAAATAATTTGAACGAACCAGAGCTTGATTTTAAAATCAAAACAACAAAATATTTTCCACAAGAGTCAATAGAAAGTGCCGAAGGTTTGGTTGGAATAAATTTAACTTTTTCGGGCAAAACAGATGAAATTAAAAACAAAATCTATACTTCGGTTTCGTCATCAGGCGATATAAATTTGCAGAACACAACTATTAAACTCAAAAACAAAGATTGGGTTTTTAATGAATTAAATGGCGAATTTTTATTTGATAATACGGATATTTCAATCAAGGAATTACGATGCAATGCTGGCAAATCGGACATAAAATTTATTGGGACTTTAAAAAATATTATTCCTTTTTTTACACATAATAATCAAAATTTAAACTTAATAGCAAGTTTAGAATCCGAAAAAATGTTTTTAGACGAATTGATTTTTAGCAAAACTGCTACTGATTCTAAATTAAAAATAGATTTTCCAGAAAATATTGCTTTAGATTTCAAAGCAAAAATCAAAAATTTTTATTATAAAAAAATATATGCACAAAATTGTCAAACGCATTTAATGTATGAAAATAAAAAACTTATATTAGATGATGTAGCGTTTGATTTTGCAAATGGTAAAATGAAAATGAAATCAAGCCTTGTACAAAAAGTTGATAGTACGATCGATTTGCAAACTGTTTTTGATGTTCAACATGCCGAAATAGACAGTGTTTTGGCAATGAATGATAATTTTGGGCAAACTTTTATAACAAATAAGATTTTAAAAGGAGAATTGACAGCGCAATTAAAAATTAATTTTTCGATGTCGAATACTGGAATTATTAAAAAACAATCTGTAAATGCCGACATAAATATGAGTATCAAAAACGGAAAACTTTACCAATTTGAGCCATTGAAAAAGTTGTCGAAATTTGTGAACGAAGAAGCTTTAACCGAAGTGCGTTTTTCGGAACTTAAAAATGATTTTAAAATTTACAATCAAACTGTTTTTATTCCAGAAATGACTATAAAATCTAATATCACAACAATGCAAATACGAGGAACGCATGGTTTTGACAATCAATTTGAGTATAAATTAAAAGTTCCACTTCGGAATTATCGCAAAAAAGAAAATTTAGAGGACGAAAATGCGGTTGAAAATGATGGCAAAGGTGGATTGAATTTGTATTTGAAAATTGCAGGAAATCCTGATGATTTTAAAGTTTCTTACGATGGAAAAGCAGTGCGACAACACATAAAAGAACGTTGGCAAGAAGAGAAAAAACAGTTTTTACAACTTTTCAAAAAAGATTACGAAATTAAAAAACAAGAAAAAGAAAAAAATATTGGATTAAAAGAAGATGAGTTTTTGGATTTGTAATTATCTTTTCATTCATAATTAACACTCATATTACAAAATTCGATTATGCAAAAATCTGATAAAATAAAATTAGCCTTAGCACCATACTTGATTTTAAAATCAACAAAAGGATATAAAGGCAAATTTGTGGATGTTTTTATTGAAGTTTTGGTATTGCTCAATGTGGCTGCCGTAATTCTAGAGTCTTATGAAGGAATCGAAATTGCTTATGGCTTTTATTTCGATGCATTTGAACTTTTTACAGTAAGTGTTTTTTTAATAGAATATTTATTAAGGCTTTGGTTATCAGACATTAACTTTCCAAAATCGCTACGTTGGCAGGTATATAAGAAGCATGTTTTTTCTGCAAATTCAATTATAGATTTAGTAGCAATATTGCCCTTTTTTATTCCATTTATATCTGATATAGACTTGCGTCATTTGCGTATTTTTCGGTTAATTCGTTTGATGAGAGTATTTAAATTAACAAAATATTCGCAGTCGCTTATTTTGATTGGAAAAATTATTTCTGAAAAAAAGCAAGAATTATTAGCCACCTTTTTGCTTTTCTTTTCGGTGTTAGTTATAGCAAGTTCGCTCATGTTTTATATCGAACATGATGTACAACCAAGTGTTTTTCCGAATATTTTACAATCGTTTTGGTGGGGTATAATTACCTTAACCACAATTGGTTATGGAGATATGATTCCAATGACAGCAGCTGGAAAAGTGCTTGGAGGATTGATTGCTATGATGGGAGTATTAATAATTGCTATTCCTACTGCGATTATCTCTTCGAGTTTTGTACAAAAAATGGAAGAATCGAAAGATAAAAAACGCATGGCAGAAATCAGAAACAGACTTCGTGAGGCGTTTTATAAAAAATATATTCCAGAAATTGCATGCAAAGTTAGAAGGGGAAGTTTGAGTTTAGAAGCAGTAAAAGTAAATTTGGAATTAGCCGAAAATGATATTTATAAAATAGCAGAAGGCAAAAACGAATTTAGATTTAGAATTTTAAAAAATGCTGTAAATGGAAATATTACAGAAAAATTATATTTAGAATACCGAGAAATAGACACCGAATATGGAACTTTTACAGAACGAAAGAGTAAGTTAAATTTAGTTTCTCCAGAAAGTTTAAACAAACAGGGTATTGGTTATTTTGTATATTGTGTATCAGAAAAGCTAAGAAGTAATTATATCTCAAATGAGTTTTATGGCGATGAAGCCGATGCCAACGAAGAAGATTTTGGAGACAAAGGTTTGGAACTCGAAAATGCATTTAATTTTAGGCATAATAAAGCCTATTTTCAAAAAATTGATGATCCCATTCCTGATGGCTTTTTACTTTGGAAAGAACATTTGCAAAAGCTAAAACAAAAAAAATCTATTTATTTGATTTTCAATACTTTTGAAGGAAATGATAGTAAGTTTATCCACTTAACTTATTTCAAAAAAATTAATCCTGTTGATAAATCAGAAGAGTATACTATTTCAAACTTAGAAAAAGTAACCAATTTCAAAAATTCATTGGAAGAAAAAGTTTTTAATAAGTATCATGTAAAATATGAAGTTACAGAAAATGGCAATTATATGTCTATAAGAGAAAATAATATTTTAACTTATATTTCTGATGAGTTGAAATGTGAAACACTTTTAATAAACATAAATCAGGGTTTTTTGGCTAAAAAGAGGCTTTTTGGATTAGTTGGAATTATTTCTGATGCAATAAAAGAAGAGCTAATTGGCATTGAATCAAATAAACATAATAGTTAAAATATTATTTTTATAAAAATATTGTACAATTCAAATAAAATATATAACTTTGCCTTTGAAAAGAAGACGAATAAAGTTTACTATAATTTAGGCTTGATGAAAAAAATAATTCTACTTACTGCTTTAGCCATTTCTGTGGCTTATTCTCAACAATTGCCTCAATACACGCAATATATGTTGAACCCTTATTTGATAAACCCTGCTGTGGGTGGAACAACCGATCATTTTGATATTAAAGCTGGTGGAAGGTATCAATGGTTAGGTTTTTCTTCTAGGCTTCAAGATGCTACTTTGGATTATGGAGTAGGTCCAAGAACATTTTACTTAACTGGGCATGGGCATATTGGTAAAGATCACCAACGTTTGAGAGGTCGTCATAAAAATCAAAATTCTTGGCATCATGGTTTGGGCTTTCAAGTAATTATGGACAGAGCAGGTCCCACAAACCATTTAATTGTTCAAGGTTCATATAGTTACGATATGAGTTTGAAGAAAAACTTAAGACTCTCGTTCGGTGCTTTTGTGGGTGGAAACCAATGGAGTATTGCAACAGAAAGAATTCAGTTAAACGATGGTTCAAGTGGGCTAGGAGTTGGTAATCAAGGCTTTAATTTTAATAGAATTTTGCCAACCATGAGTTTTGGTACTTGGTTATATCACAAATATTGGTATGCTGGTATTTCAATTATGGATTTGTTGCCATTCAAGACCGACTTATCCGCATATAATGCAGTATATACTAAAACACCATCGATTACAAATAGACTTACAAACCATTATTATTTCACAGGTGGAGCAATGTTTCATCCAAATAGGGATATAGCTATTATTCCATCTTTTTTGTTAAAAGCAGTTTTAGGTGCACCTGGTGTATCAGTTGATATAAACACAAAAGTACGTTACAAAAATATGGTTTGGGGTGGTTTATCACTTCGTACATCCGATGCTTTTGCAGTTTTGTTTGGCGTACTTATTGATAAAAAATACGAAATTGGGCTTTCATACGATTATACAATAAATTCTACTATCAGACCAGTTAGTGGTGGAACAGTAGAATTTATGTTAGGTTATAGAATCGATCCACGAGCTCACGTGATGTCGCCATCTGATTTTTGGTGAGAATTTGAGTTAACTAATTATAATAAAACTGTATTATAAAAAGTATTAATTGTATTTTTTTATAATTAATAATAAAAGGCAAACTTATTGTATAAAATATGCAATAAATTTGCTTTTTTTGTTACTGGTTTTAAAAGCTATTTTAGCTTAAATTGCAAAGAAAAAAAATATAACAATTATTAATGAGTACTTTAACTAACAATATAGCCAGAGAAGAACATTCTTTTGGGTATATAAATGAAAACAACATTTACTTAAATGCTTTTTTGCATTTTCCTGAAAGAAAAATTGGTCAAGTAAAAAATTCAAATTCAGATACTTTTAATTATTTTGAAAAAAGGTTTGATGCTTTTTCTAAGAAAGTAGTAGAATTGATTTCGTTAATTGAGACAAATGAAAATAAAGGTTCTTTTTTGCAAAAATTGCTACACTTAAAAGATTCGTGTGGAACTTTTGATGCACTTGGTAATTTTGAGAAACTATACCACCAACTTTGCGAAGAAGAAAAATTACTACAAGATTCTATAGCTAAAAATAGAGTAAAAAATCAAGAGTTAAAACAAAGTATTTTAGAAGAAATAGATTTACTTAATGAAAGTAGCGATTGGATAAATACAGGAAGTTTAATAAAAGAATTAAAAAATAAATGGATTAGAATTGGCTCTGCCGAAAAAGATTTAGACAACCAACTTGAAAAAGATTTTTTTGATAAACTCGAATTATTTTATCAACGTAGACAAGTATTTTTTGATGAAAGAAATGCATTTAATGCAATCAAATTAACCAAATATAAAGAATTAGCAACAAAAGCTCAAATATTACAATACGAAGCCGACCCAAAAGAGGCTATGTTGAAGTTTAAAAAGCTCCAAGAACAATGGCGTGAAGTTGGAGTTGTGCCAAAAAGAGATTTAGAATCGGTAATGAAAAGTTTTAAATCTGTAGGTGAAGGTTTAAATAGAAAAATTAAAGAACAAAGATTCAGAAAGCCGCAAGTAGAACTTGGTGTAGAGGTTTCAGGCATTGATAGACTAAAAGCAATTTCTCAAATAATTATTGATATTTTGCAAAGGCTACCTCCGAGAGGCGATGACGAAATGAAAGGCTATCAACAAGAGTGGAAACGTATTGGATATATTCGTCATCAGGATTTTAAAGAGCTCGACACTAATTTTAAACGTAATTGTGGTAAGATAAACGACCTTTATTTTATGCGAAAAATATGTGCAAAAAGACATGAAGGGTTTTATAAAATGCCAATTAAAGAACAAGCGATTATTCAAATTGGTGTTATAAAAGAATTGATAGAAAGAGATTCTGAAACGCTAGCAAATTTTGAAAATAATTATAATATTCAGATTTCTAATTCATCAGACCCAAATGCAGATCAACTTTTTGCTGCAAAATTAAATATGCAAAAAAGAGGTTTGGAAACAAAAAAAATTATTTTAGAAGAATTGCAAATGATTTTGTAGTTTATAACTATTTGATTGTTAGTTGATTAAAACAATTTGTAATTTTATTTTTCTAATCTATTAAATCCTTTATTTTTGCGTAAAAATAAAGGATTTACTTTATACTTAATTTAATAAAAAACTATGTATTGGACATTAGAATTGGCATCGTATTTAGAAGATGCACCTTGGCCAGCAACAAAAGACGAACTTATTGATTTTGCAGTGAGAACAGGGGCTCCAATGGAGGTTGTTGAAAATTTACAAGAACTAGAAGAGGACGGACAACCGTTTGAAAATATTGAAGAAATTTGGCCAGATTACCCGACCAAAGATGATTTCTTTTTTAACGAAGACGAATATTGATTTCAAACTTTTAGTTCGATGAGAATAGATATAAAACGTATTAATGATGCTGTAAATCTGGAAGCTACAAACGATACTGGCGTAAAGCTTTTGATGGATGGTTCGGATGCAATAGGTGGTAAAAACCTAGGCATGAGACCTATGCAGATACTGTTGGCTTCGCTTGGCGGTTGCAGCTCGATGGATGTTTTGAGTATTCTCAAAAAAATGCAACAAGATGTTACCGAATATCAAGTTGTTTTGAATGGAAATAGGGAAGAAGGTGTTGAGCCTTCTCTTTTTAAAACTATTGATGTTAAATTTATTTTGAAAGGTAACAATTTAGACGCAAACCGTGTAGAGCGTGCCATAGAATTATCAATGACAAAATATTGTTCTGTTGCCAAAACACTTGAGCCAACTTGTTCTATTACATCCTCATTTGAGATTTTATAATCTTTATTTTACCATTTGGTAGCACTTTGTGGGTCGTAGGCATCTCGAAGCCCATTTCCAAAAAGATTAAAAGAAAGTACCAAAACACTAATTGCAAGACTTGGCATTACAATCAAATGCCAACTATTGCTCAACATCGCCATAGAATGAAATCCTTCGTTTACCATCATGCCCCAACTTGGTGTTGGTGGCTGAACCCCTAATCCTAAAAAAGACAAACCAGCTTCTGTTAAAATTGCTGAGGCAAAATTAGATGTGGCAATTACTATAATGGGGCCCATAAGATTTGGTAAAATATGCCGCAAAATGATGCGTGATGTTGGCAATCCTAACGCTTTTGCAGCTTCTACATAGGTTTTTTCTTTGATACTAAGAATTTGTCCACGTACCACACGAGCAATCTCGACCCAAGTTGTGAGTCCAACGGCAACAAAAGCTACCCAAATTCCTTTGCTTTGCAAAGCTAAACTAATGGCAATCACCAACATAATGCCAGGAATAGACCAAACTACTGTCATTAACCACATCACAAATTTGTCGGTATATCCACCAAAAAAGCCACCAATTGCTCCAATAGAAACACCAACAAAAAGTGAAATAATGACCGAAATCAAACCAATTCCTAAGCTGATTCGAGTGCCAAATATTAGGCGACTCAATAAATCACGACCTGCTTTATCGGTGCCAAGCAAAAAGGTTTTTTGCTCGATGTGTGCAGATATTAATTTCTCTTTTAATTCAGTTTGCGAATAGCTCATTTCTTTGCCACTATCCGAAATAAAATAAACTTTATCGTTTTCATATTTATAATTTTGGAGTGTGTCGTAGCCAGTGTAATTTGATTTTCCTTTTTTGATATGCTCAACAATTGTTATAATAGGTTCTTTTTCAGGTATTTGAATGCGTCCATCGGGGATATAATCTAAATTAAATCCATTTACAGTGAAAGATTTTATGGGTGTGATTACAAATTCGGATTCTTTTCCAAATAGCATTGTTTTGAAAATATTTTGAGATGGAATTTCTATATTTCTTCGTTGTTTCAAAAAATAAGTACGAAAAATTGGTGGCTGTTTTTGTACTTGTATGGCACCATCGTTTGCTCCAGGAGTAGAATCAGGCATGATTAAATAGCCCAAAACAGCAACAATACATGCAAAAATAATCACAAATAAGCCAAAAACTGCAGGTTTGTTTGCAAAAAGCCTTTTTTTGATGTAATAAGAAGGTTTACGAACTATATTTTGCTTCTGGTCCATTTTTTTATTTACTATTGTGAGCAAAAAGTCCTTTTTTAGAAGCCAAAAAATATAATTTTGAAATGCTTGTATTCAAATCTATTGTTGGATTTTGAACGCCATCAGCGAGTAAAAAATAATTTACATATTCTATTTTAATCAATTGGATGAGGTTTTGACTTAGCAAATTAGCATCTAACATGGTTTTTTTTTGCAATTCGGCATACGAAGTTACAAAATATAGTTCATCTAAAATGTCGAATTCTAAATCAGTCATTTATTTTAATTATTTTTTCCATTTATAACTCAAAAACCTGCCTCCAAGTCCAAAAAAGACTACATAAAAAGGGTAAATGATGAACAAAAACAAAAAAGCACTCAAATTTAATTTTTTATCTAAGAAATATAAAATTGAATGTAAAAATCTATATTCAATAATCATTCTTATAAATTGAAAAGTACAAAAAAGAATAAATTTTATAAAATTAAAATCAAAAAACAGCGTAATAAAAAACAAAATTGAAATAAAATTTACAGCAAAAATACCTAATGCAATAGCTTGAACATGAGGTAATTGATAGTTTTCCCATTTTGAAGCCCAACGCAAACGTTGGTTATAAAATGAGCTAATGTTTTGTGCCGTTTCTGTAAAAACAATGGCAGATTTAGATTTTAAAAAACCTACTGCATTAAATTTTGTGCATCAACAATTCGTCATCACCCGAAGGTTGGTTGTTTATGTCTTCAAAACCATTAACTTCTTCAAAAGTAGTTTTTCGATAGGCTAAATTTGCTCCGTTGCACATGGTTGGCATTCCCAATGCCCAAGTTGCGGCTCCGCTACCAACCAAAGAAGCAAATTCGATGGTATTTAGGCTTGAGAAAAAAGTTTTTTCATCTTTAAAAGCAACTAAACCAAAACCCAGTTTTATTTTGGGGTCTTCAAAAAAATGAAGCCAAGTTTTGACCCAATGTTTGGTAACAATACAGTCGGCATCGGTACATAAAATAATTTGGTTTTTTGAATTCGCAATGGCTTGGCTTATAGCTTGTTTTTTGCCCATGCCGATAGCAGGAATTAAAAAAATAGTTAGTTTTGATAGTGCAATATATTTTTCAACGATTTCTACTGATTTATCACTAGAATGGTCGTTGATTAATATTACATCGAATAATGATTTTGAAACAGATTGATTTTCAATGCTTTGCAAAAGCTGAGTCAAGTTTTTTTCTTCGTTTTTAAATGCAACAACAATACTGATTTTATTGCTAAATGTATTTTTTTCATCAAAATAAAAAGTATTTATATGTTGCAACGAATGGTGCATTTTTGCAACAAAAACGAAATAAAAAGTATAAAATACAATAAAAATAAAAGCTAAAAACATAAAACCAAAAATCGTATTAGTTTGCAAAATAGGATTTATTTGGTGATTTAAATTAACAAATACAATGTGTTTTGGTAATAAACATTACAATTACCCATATTTAATAGAATATATCTTGTGTTTTGATTTATTTTTTCTCTCATTTCAAAATTAGCTTTGCAATCTAGCTATCAAGTTGTTATATTTAGCCTACAATTTAGAGTATGCCAGATTCGTTATTAAGAAAAAACAAAAATGAATTAGTTGACGAAGTCAAAAAACTGCGTGGTGCATTGGATAAATGCTACAACCAAATTCATATTTTGAGCAAAGGAAGAAGCGATATTTTTTCGGATAGTTTTCAAAATTTATATTACAGCATTGCCAATTTGGCGGTTAGGAGTATGAGTTTGGAGCAGCTTTTTTATGATATTCATACTATTTTAAAAAAAGTTATAGATGTAAATAACTTTATCATAGCACTTTATGATCCTAAATCGGAGTTTGTAAATTTTCCATATTATATAGACGAACATTTTGCAGGAGTTGTTCAATCGACCAAAAGAAAATATGCTAGTGGATTGACAGAATATAATCTTGAGCAAGGCAAACCATTGTTTTTGTATGAAGAAGAAATCTTGAAATTAGTTGAAGAAAAAAAAGTAGTTCTTACTTCGAGGTGTCCAAAAATTTGGATGGGTGTTCCACTTCGGCTCGAAGACAAAGTGATTGGTTTGATTGGTATTAAAAGTTATAATCATCGCAATAAATACAATACAAAGCATTTGGATATGCTCGATTTTATTTCGGGACAAATTGCCATTGCCATAGAGCGAAAACGAAACGAAGAAAAGCTGAATTTTCAGAATGCACGTATCAAAACCATTTTTGAAAGTAGCTCGCATTTGATGTGGTCTGTTAATAAATCATTGGCACTCACCACCTTTAATCATAATTATAACGATGCGATTTTGATGTTGCACAAAACGCCACCTGTGATGAACCAGGTACCAGAGTCGCTCAACAAAATGCTATCGAAAAACGATTATTTGAATTTTGTGTTATCAAAATATCAAGGAGCATTTGAAGGAAATTCGCAACATTTCGAAACCAGTAATACTTTGCCCAACGGCAGAGAAATTTGGTGGGAAATTTACTTAAATCCCATTTATCAAACCGATGGCACAATAGAAGAAGTTTCGGGGATAGCACATGATATTACAGAGAAAAAAATAGCTGATATTTCGTTGCAAGAAAGCGAAGAAAAATTTAGAGATATTTTTGAGTCGTTTCAAGATATTTATTACCGAACTAATTTGCAGGGACACATTCAGCTCATTAGCCCTTCTGTAAAAGAATTGATGGGATACGAACCATACGAAGTTATTGGCAAAAGACTTACTGATTTTTATGAAGTTACCAATTCAGACCGAAATTTGGCAGACGAATTATTTACAATCGGCTATGTAAAAAACTACGAAAGAAATATAAAATCGAAGTTTGGAACTATCATTCCGACAATTTCAAACGTAAGATTAATTTATAATCGCAAAAATCATCCCATAGCAATTGAGGGTGTGGCAAGAGATATTTCTTCGATAAAACAAACATCTGAAGAATTGCGAAATGCCAAAGAATTAGCCGAAAAATCGCTTAAAGTTAAGCAACTATTTTTGGCAAATATGAGTCACGAAATCCGAACTCCGATGAACGGAATCATTGGAATGATAGATTTGCTAAACACTTCAAAACTAAATGAAGAGCAAAAAGATTATGTAACAACCATCAAACGTTCGTCTGAAACACTTTTAACTATTTTGAATGATATTCTCGATTTGTCGAAACTCGAAGCGGGCAAAATGCAACTTCGTCCATCGCCAATTTCGATTGAAAATACCATTGAAAAACTTTTTGCCTTGTTTCAAAACCTTGCCAATGCAAAAAATATCATCTTAGAATACGAAATTGATGAAGATGTACCGATGTATATCAATGCCGATGAAACTCGTTTTTTGCAAGTTTTGTCTAATCTAACATCGAATGCTATAAAATTTACAGAAAAAGGCAGTATTTCGATTATTGTAAAAAAAGCAGGAAAGAAACGTATCAAATTCGTGGTAAAAGATACAGGCATTGGCATTTCCAAAGAAAATGTACGTACTTTATTCAATTCGTTTAGTCAGGTCGATGATTCGTCTTCAAAATCGTTTAGCGGTACTGGTTTGGGCTTGGCAATATCGAAAGAAATGGCAAAATTGATGGGTGGTACAATCGGTGTGAAATCAGATTTAGGTGTAGGTAGTATTTTTTGGTTTACAATTGAGGCTCAGCCGGTTGATAAAATTGGATTAGTAAAAAGTTTTAACGAAACCGAAGAAGATTATTTTAAAGGTTTTGGAAAAATAGTTCCAAAAGTGTTGTTGGTGGATGATAATCCAATAAATCAAAAAGTTGCTTCGCAAATTTTATTAAAAGCAGGATGTACAGTTGATGTGGCTCCAAATGGCATGGAAGCTATTTTAAAAGTGATAGAATATACTTATGATATTATTTTTATGGATATTCAAATGCCCGAAATGGATGGCATGACAGCAACCAAAAAAATAAAAGATTTGCGAATCAAGAAACTTGCACCTATTATTGCAATGACAGCCTATAGCATGGAAGATGATAAAGAGCGATTCTTAAATGCAGGCATGGATGATTATTTGCCAAAACCTATAAAATCGGAAACAATTGTAAAAATAATCCGAAAATGGGTGTTAAAACAAGATGAAGATTTTGTGAATGAACAAACGCCACAAATATTTTCAGAAAATATTATTAATTTAGAAGTTGTAAATCAACTCAAAATTCACCTCGATGAATACATGATTGCAGAGGTTTACGAAGAGTTTGAAAATGAGTCGAGAGAGTTGATAAAAGGCTGTGAATCAAAAGATTGGACAATAGTAAAAAGTAACTTACATACCTTAAAAGGCAATGCAAGTACATTGGGAATCGACCAAGTTGCAAAGGTTGCAACATTGATAGAATCTGATATAAAGAAAAAAAATACTTCTAATTATGAAAACGATTTCTTTAATTTGAAATCTGCATTCGATAATTACCGTATGCAATACAAAAAACTTTTAAACATAAACAAAAATGTCAGCGCCTAAGAAAGTGTTAATTGCAGAAGATAGTTCGGTTATACAAAACCTTACGAAGAAAATTCTTCAACAGCAAGATTACGAAATCAAGTCGGTAAAAAACGGGCAGGAGTTACTTAAAATTGTCGAATCCGAAACTTTTGACGTTATACTTTTGGATATTAATATGCCAATTGTAAATGGAATCGAATGTGCAAAATCTATCCGTGCTATGGCAGACAAAACCAAAGCAGCCACTCCGCTGATTGCCATAACTGGAAATGCACTTAATTTTACGGTAGATTATTTCAAATCAGTAGGTTTTAATGAATATTTACAAAAACCATTGAATTTTGATTTATTGCTCGATATGGTTAAAAAATATACATCCTAAAATTAGATTTTTGATATGATACGCTATACTACTCAATTTCTTACTCGCATCGAAGATATATTTTCTGAAACTGATTTTATGCTTCGCTATGAAAAAGGTAATTTTAAGTCGGGATATTGCGTGTTGAAAGAACAAAGTGTAGTGATTGTAAATAAATACTATCCACTCGAAGGCAAAATAAATTGTTTGATAGAAATATTAAAATCCTTACCTCTCGATATCTCGAGATTTAACGAAAAATCAAAACAACTTTATTATCAAATTACTCAATCCACACTTGCACTTTAGTAGATTTTGAAAATTACATTCTTAGGCACGGGTACATCACAAGGCGTTCCAATGATTGGTTGCAAATGCGAAGTATGCACTTCGATGGATTTTAGAGATCAGCGTTTGCGTAGTTCGATTCATATCCAAACCGATGATAATCAAAGTGTTGTAATAGATTCTGGTCCAGATTTTAGGCAACAAATGTTGCGACATAGAATCGAAAAACTCGATGCCATAGTTTTTACTCACGAGCATAAAGATCATGTTTCTGGCTTAGACGATGTAAGGGCTTATAACTATTTGCAAAAAAAACCGATGGAAGTTTATGCCCACAATAGAGTGCTGCATCAACTAAAACAAGATTTTGCTTATGCATTTTCTGAAAAAAAATATCCTGGTGTGCCAGAAATTAACCTCAACGAAATCGAAAACAAACCTTTTAAAGTTTCTAAAACTACATTTACGCCAATTGAAGTAATGCACTTTAAATTGGCTGTTTTTGGCTTTCGGATAAAAGATTTCACATATATTACCGATGCAAATTTTATTTCGGAAGAGGAAGAAAAAAAGATTTTTGGCTCAAAAATAATTGTGCTTAATGGATTGCAATACGAACCACATATTTCGCATTTTACATTTGAAGAAGCACTCGCTTTGATTCAAAAATGGAAACCAGAAAAAGCCTATTTTACACACATTAGCCACAGATTAGGCAGACATGCAGAAATAGAAAAAAAACTACCATCTTGGATTCGATTGGGTTTTGATGGATTGGTTTTAGATGTTTAGAGTTTAAAAATGTGTTAATAGCATCATGATAAAATTTTTAAAATATAACAAACTTGCAGATATGTATCTAAATAGATACCTTTGCGTATGCAGAGAGAAATTATAGTCTTTGGTACACACTTCCTTGACTTCTTTAACAAACTAGACAGCAAGACTAAAGAGAAAGTATCATATGTACTTGATTTAGTTAAATTTACTTCTATTATTCCTGAAAAGTTTTTAAAGCATATTCAAGGAACTGATGGTATTTATGAAATAAGAATAAAATCAGGAAGCAACATATATCGAATATTTTGCTGTTTTGATAAAGGAAATTTGGTTGTTTTATTTAATGGATTTCAAAAGAAAGACCAAAAGATACCTAAAAATGAAATTGAACTAGCTGATAAATTGAAACAAGAATATTTTAAAACAAAGCCAAGAAATGGAAAATAAGATAACTAAGTTCGGAGATATAATAGACAAGGAATACGGCAAATTAGGTACTGCATCCAGAGAAGAATACGAAATGCGTTCATTGGCATTTAGAGTAGGAGAAATGGTAAAGTCGGACAGAAAGCAAAACCACATGACACAAAAACAATTGGCTGAAAAATCAGGCACAAAGAGAACCTATATTTCTAGAATTGAGAACGGACGAAGTGATATTCAGTTAAATACGTTACATAAAATAATAGAAACTGGATTAGGACGAACAATGAGTTTGACAATAAAATGAATATTCTACAAAATTGATTACCTACATTGATGCAAATTTCAATTGGACAAAAATGGAGTATAAAAAACCTAAAAGATTCATATTGCATAATCAATATGATTGAAAATGATATTATACATATTTCTGTTTATACACCAAATTTTGAAATAATGCATATGCCTTTTGATAAAAATATATTTTCGAAAAGTATAGTAAAACTTATTTCCCACAAAATTATCTTAAAGAAAAATTTAAAAGCTATTGATATTTGGAGAGTAGAAAATGGAGGGGTGTACAGTATCTCTATTTCAAAAGCGGTAAAACTTTAGTAGTATTTAAAAAACATCTTTCGTTGGTTCTAAAAAAAAGTTTACAGGTAGCATTACCGATAATCCGAACATATCAAAGTTAGTTGTCTCAAAATGCAAACAAATCCAGCTATTTGTTATGATACAACTTTATCTATAAGTTGAAGCAAATTTTTTGGCTTTTTGAGCTGGTAAATAACTGATAATAAAGGTTATAACCAAAATTGCTATTCCAGTAAAAATAAAATCAGAAACTCGCATTTTAACTGGATAAGCATTTATCAAAGCTGTTTCGGTTCCCATAGATATAAACTCAAATGTTTGTTGAAGATAACATATTACAAAACCAAGCAACAACCCAACAGAAGCCCCTACTATGCCCGAAATATAGCCTTCAAAAAGAAATATTTGTTGTACCAAATTTGGCGATGCTCCCATAGCAACCAAGGTTTTTATATCCGCCTTTTTTTCGATTGCCAACATTGATAAGGTAAAAAATATATTCAAACAACATACTCCAAGTATAAAACAAAAAATAATATACACAAATAATTTTTCTACTTTTATGGCTCTTATCATGCTTTGATGCAACTCGTCTCGCATCATGATTTTATATTTTGAACCCAACAAAAGAGCAAGTTTTTGTTTTGCTACTTCGGCATCAAAATCTTGCTTTATATAAACCTCTAGTGAAGTGATTTTTTTGCCATAATCGAGCAGTTTCGATGCAAAAGAAAGTGGCACAAAAACATAGGAATCGTCATATTGTTTTTCTAAAACAAATGCCCCAGACGGGAAAATGGTTTCGCTATTAAACGCATTTTGTGGATTTTGAACCATATTTCCATCTGCCTTTGGATACCAAAACTGTAAAATGGTATAACTATTTTGAATTGCAAAACCCAATTTTTGTTGCACTCCAGCACCTACCACACAAAAATCTTTACCAAAATCGGTAAGTTTTGATGAGCCTTCAATAATTTTCATGTTTTGAGCAAACGAAAACGAAAAATTGTCTGAAAATGCTTTCATTTTTATTATCGTTTGCTTGTCTTGAAATTTCAAAAGCGCATTATCTTCGATACAGCGAACAAAAACAGCATTTGGAATTTCACTTTGCATTTGATTTAGTTTAAGCGAATCAATCTCAAAAGACTTACCTTCGACTAGAGTGATTTTAATTTCAGGATCAAAAGAGCTATAAATACTTCGAATTAAATCTTCGAGTCCATTAAAAACAGAAAGTGTAATGATGAGCGCCATGGTACCAAGTGCAACGCCAATCATCGACATCCAAGCAATAATGTTTATAAAATTGCTTTTTTTCTTTGATAAAAAATATCGCTTGGCAATAAAAAACGAAACCGACATCAATACAATAGTAACAAATACTTAGCGATTTATAGGAAAGCAACAAAGATAATCAACAAATGTAAAAAAAATGAATAAACTATTCTTAGGAATTATAAGCCCATTTGAGGTACATACTGCCCCAAGTGAAACCGCCACCAAAAGCAGCTAAAACAATATTATCTCCTTTTTTGAATTGTTTTTCGTAATCCCAAAAACAAAGTGGAATCGTTCCATTGGTTGTGTTTCCATATCTTTCGATATTCATCGTTATTTTTTCTGGACCAATTCCCATGCGGTCAGCGGTAGCATCAATGATGCGTTTGTTTGCTTGATGCGGAACTAGCCACTGAATATCTTCGCCTTTCAGATTGTTTCGCTTCATAATTTCAGCCGAAATATCTGCCATGCGAGTTACTGCAGTTTTAAAAACGGTTGCTCCTTCTTGAAAAATAAAATATTTATCGTGATTATCGGTTGTATATTCCGAAGCAGGTAAGCGACTTCCGCCTCCTTTTATGTTCAAATAAGGCAATCCTGAACCATCTGTACGCATAGCCATATCAATAATTCCATATTCAGAGTTTTCTTCGGCTTCGAGCAAGGCACAACCCGCTCCATCTCCAAAAAGTATACAGGTATTTCTGTCTTTGTAATTTACTATGCTCGACATTTTGTCGCCACCTATCACGATTCCTTTTTTAAATCTTCCAGATTCGATAAAATTTGTGCCTGTTGCCAAAACATATAAAAACCCAGAACATGCAGCCATCAAATCAAAACTAAAAGCTTTTTTTGCACCAATCATATCACAAATGAGATTTGATGTAACTGGACACATAAAATCGGGGGTGATAGTTGAGCAAATAATAAAGTCTAAATCTGCTGGATTGGTATTGGTTTTTTCTATGAGTTCTTTTACTGCTTTAATTACCATTGCGGAAGTACCAGCGCCATCACCTTTCAGTATTCTTCGTTCTTTAATACCAGTGCGAGATGTTATCCACTCGTCATTGGTTTCAATCATGGTTTCAAGCTCTTGATTTGTTAAAATATATTCGGGAACATATCCGCCAACTCCTTTTATTACTGCCCTTATGTTACTCATTTACAGAATTTTATGATAGAGAAATGTTTTAAAGTTCAGATAAAAGTTTTAAAAATTATTTTCCTAACGAATTTTTGATTTGGTTTACAAGATCTGCTTTTGCTAAATCTACCGAAAACTTAATCATATTTTTAATGGCATAAGCTGTTGAAGCTCCATGTCCAATTACAATATTTCCATTGATACCTACAATTGGACTTCCACCAACATTTTCCCAATTGAAAAGTTCTACAAACTCATCTACAAAACCACGTTCTTTCAAAAACGGGTAAATAGATTCTCCCATTTTCAACATCACATTTCCAACATATCCATCGCAAATAATCACATCGCATGTATCGTCAAATACATTGCGACCTTCAATATTTCCAATAAAATTTACTCTTGGATTTTCTTTTATTAATGGAAAAGCAGCTTGAGTGATAGTAGTACCTTTTCCTTCTTCGGTTCCTAAACTCATCAAGCCAACTCTTGGATTTGCAATTTTGAACAAATGTTTGGTTACAATCGAACCAATTTCGGCAAACTGAGCCAAAACTTCGGGTTTGCATTCGGCATTTGCACCCACATCAAGGGTAATTCTATATTGATTTCCTTTTGCTTTTGGCAAAAAACCAGCAATACCTGGTCGGAGTACACCTTCAATTGTTTTTAATATAAAAACCGAACCTACCATCATCGCACCTGTGTTGCCTGCACTAGCAAACACATCTACTTTTCCTTGGGCAACCGCACCAATTCCTTTTACGATAGAAGATTCTTGTTTTGATTTTATTGCTTGTGTTGCATGCTCACCCATTTCGATAACTTCGGGAGCATGAACTATCGGAAATAGCGAATCAGGAACACCATAACTGGCTAATCCTGACTTGATTATATCTTCTTGCCCAACTAATACTATGGCAACATCGCTACCATGCTCTTTTCGGGCTTGAATAGCACCTTCAATAGCAACTTTTGGGGCAAAATCCCCACCCATTGCATCTAACGCTACTTTTATCATCCGATTTAGACGGCTAGTGCTTTCTCAATTACAACTTTACCTTTGTAATATAATTTACCTTCGTGCCAGTGTGCTCTATGATACTCATGAGGCATACCTGTTGTAGGGCATGTGCTAAGTGTTGGCATTGCAGCTTTATCGTGCGTTCTGCGTTTATCTCTGCGGGTTCTTGAAATCTTATGCTTTGGATGTGCCATTGCTATATATACTTTTTTTGTTAAAGGAATGCAAAATTAGTGGTTTTATTGGAATTATAAAGAATCTTTTAGTTTTTTTAATGCTTCCCACCTCGGGTCGAGTATGTCAATATTGGCATCTGTGGCTTCTTCGACATTACTTACTGAGCTGTAAATCAGCATATTATCATCTAAATCATCGTCCTCTGGACGCCTAAAATCGGGATGTATTTTTTTTATTGGAATAGCTAAAACCACAAATTCATAGATAGGATTTAGGAAATCTAACATTGATTCGTGCGAATCTATAAGTGTGATTTCATCTGAAACCTCTTCGTAATGATCACTAAATTTATAAAAAATCGTATTTTTTGTATTGATTTGAAAATCAAATGGTTTTAAAGTTCGATCACAAATCAATTCGACAGTGCCAACATTAGAAAATGTGGCTTTTATCATCGAATCTGATTTATCTAGAACTAATACCGATTTTATATTTCCTTTTTCTACCATTGAATCTTCGATAGATTGGAAAATTTCGTTATTCAAATTAAATTCAAATTGATTTTTTTCAAACTTAAGTCTATGAATATCAATCACAAAAGATTTTAAAACTGAAGATGACATGTTTTATATATATTTTTAATACGATACGAAAAAAATGCGTTGGGGTTTTGAGGATTATGAATTCAATAAATTGTAAATTTCAATTTTTAAAATAGGCAAGTGTCTTACAATAGTACCCCAAATAATTTCATTATCAATTTTGTCATACCCATGTATTACTCTATTTCGCATACTGATTATTTGTGTTTTGTAAGATATTTTTAGTTCTGAATCAAGTTTGTCAAGTCTGTTCATTGCCTCCCCTATTATTTCAAACTCACGTTCAACTGCTCTTCTCAGCATTTTATCTTTAAGATATTCCTTAAAATCTCTTTTTTTTCCAATATAATTTTCAATTGAATCAATTGCTTCATTTATATCAAATAAATATTTTTTAATCTCATTTTTCATAAATCAATATTTTATTTTGGTTTATGGATTCAATAAAAAAAGGGTTATGAAGCGATTTATCAGTTAATAAATCAATTTTTCTGCCAAATAAGGCTTCAAGTTTATCTGCAAATAAAAAATATGTATCTGCATAATCGCCAAAATCCATTGGATAAAAAGAAACTAATAAATCTATATCACTTTTCTCATCAAATTTATCTGTGCAAACTGACCCAAATGCAAATAAATTTTTTACATTATATAGGATACATAATGCATTTATTTTCTCAGAATGATTTGATATAATAGCATTCATAATATTGTTATGTTTGCAAAATTTACTATTTTAAAACTAAGTATACACAAACTTAATTCATAAAAATACTAATTCAATATTTTATTGTAAAATGATTTTAAAAGATGCTTGCCAGTAAACTTTATAATTTATTTTTAAACAAAAAAGAACACACCAAAATAGCGTGTTCTTTTATATGGCGTGTTCTTCTTTAATTCTTATACTAGCGATACATCACTTCTTTTACTGCTTTTATACATTTTGCTGGACTTGGCAAAATTTCGTCAATCAATGTGGGAGCATAAGGCAATGGTAAATCTTTGTTTGTAACTCTCACTACGGGTGCATCTAAATAATCAAAGGCATAGCGTTGCAAATGGTATGTAATTTCGGTTGCAATACAGCCTAGGGGCCAAGCTTCTTCCACAACAACACAACGATTGGTCTTTTTAACTGATTCTACCATAGCTGCATAATCTATGGGACGAATGGTTCGTAAATCAATTACTTCAACACTAATTCCTTCTTTTTCTAATTCCTCTACTGCTGGCATAACTACATGTGGCAACATTTTTCCGAACGTTACTATGGTAACATCCGAACCAGTTTTTACAATATTTGCAACTCCAATTGGAATAGTATATTCGCCATCGGGAACCATGCCTTTGTAGCCATACATTTGTTCTGATTCCATAAAAATAACAGGGTCGTTATCTCTTATTGAAGTTTTGAGCAAACCTTTTGCATCGGCTGGATTCGATGGAACCACAACTTTTAAGCCTGGTGTATTGGCAAACCAATTGTCGAAAGCTTGCGAATGTTGCGAACTCAACATCCCAGCACTACCCGTTGGACCACGAAACACAATCGGGCAAGGATATTGTCCGCCTGACATCGACATAAATTTGGCGGCACTATTAATAACTTGATCTATAGCAACTAAAGAAAAATTGAATGTCATAAATTCAATAATTGGACGAAGTCCATTGACAGCAGCACCAACGCCAATTCCAGCAAAACCAAGTTCGGCAATTGGGGTATCGATTACACGTTTTTCGCCAAACTCTTCGAGCATTCCTTGGCTCACTTTGTAGGCTCCATTGTATTCTGCAACTTCTTCTCCCATCAAAAATATGGACGAATCTCTACGCATTTCTTCTTGCATAGCTTCACGTAGGGCTTCTCTAAATTGTAATTCTCTCATCTAAGGTGTTGTTTTTGAGGTTAATGTTTCAAAAATAAGTATCTAATTTTGAAATATTGGTGCAAAAATAGCTATTAAAATTAAAATCAAAAAATAAGTGCTATAAATGATGTTAATTTTTTGAAATATATCTCAATTTGTGATTTTGCAAGCTCGTATTTAAAACCGTAGATTTGTGCAATGGCGTATCAGACTGAATTTGAAAAACTAAAAAAAGGGTAATTAGTTGGTACGAAACAACTGCGTTTGAACGGAATGTGGCTTATCCAGTAGCAATCTTATATAAGAATTTCTTTACTATCCATTCGGCAAAAATATTCAAATCATTTCAAATTGTGTTAGGAAAAGACCCTCACTTTTGGCAAAATTGTACATTAGCATTGAATTTGTATAAATAAATCGTAAATTTGTAAAGACGATTTTAATAGTAACAATGAGTAAAAAATTAATACGATTTGATTGGGCAATAAAAAGACTTTTGAGAAACAAAGCCAACTTTGTTGTACTCGAAGGATTTTTAAGCGAACTATTATTTGACAATATAAAAATTGAGAAAATTCTTGAAAGTGAAAGCAATCAAGTAACTGAAGATGATAAATTTAACAGAGTTGATATTCTAACTCAAAATTCTAAAAACGAACTCATTATCATTGAAATACAAAGTAGCTATGAAATCGACTATTTTCATAGAATGGCTTATGGTGTATCTAAAAGTATATCAGAAAACCTAAAACTTGGCCAAAATTATTCTGAAATCAAAAAAGTAATTTCTATAAACATAGTTTATTTTGACCTTGGACAAGGACAGGATTATATTTACAAAGGAAAAACAGACTTTATTGGAATACATCAAAAGGATTTGTTAGGACTTTCAGAAAAACAAAAATCAACGTTTTTAAAAGAAGAAGTTTCTAATATTTTTCCCGAATATTATTTGTTGAAAGTAAATCAATTCAATGATAATGCAAAAGACACATTGGACGAATGGGTTTACTTCTTAAAAAACAGCGAAGTAAAAGACGAATTTAAAGCAAAAGGGCTGAAAGAAGCGGGTGAAGTTTTAGACTTAATGCGGTTACCAAAAGACGATGAGTATGGTTATAATCGTTATTTAGATAGTTTACATTTAAAAGCTAGTGAAATATTCACGTTGAAAACAGAAGCCGAATATAAAATTAGAGAAGAAGAAAAAATGCAAACTGTGAAAAATGGAATTTCAGAAGGACTTAATGACGAGCTTATTTCTAAGCTAACAAATTTGCCATTAGAGAAAATAATAGAAATCAGAAAAGCACAAAACAAATAAATAATTCCCCAATTAGTAGTTTCTACCTTTTTTTTCTGACTATTAAGCATTTTGCAAGCTTGTATTTAAAACCGTAGATTTGTTCAATGGTGCATCAAACTGAATAAACAGAAACTTTATTCAGTTCAATAGGACATATTTTGTAGTTTTGGATTGAAAAGATGTACATATAAGTAAGTTGGCATTAATTGTAAAAGACCTTTCGAATGGCTAAGTATACATTAGGACTAATCATCATGATTCTAACAAAGGCGGAATAAAAATTAAGAGAAAAAACTACATTCATAAAAAATAATGGAAAACTTTGATGAATATTTAAGACAGGGTGAACCGAACAAAGTAGAGAAAGCAAAAGTTTGGAAAACAGCTATTGGCTTGCAACAAGTGGATGGCTTAAAACCGTCAGAATATCTCATTGAAACTGCCAAACAAAACATTGAAGGCGATATAACTATTGATGAAGTAAAAAAACGGATTGAAAGTTACTACCAACAACACCCAACCAAATCAGACGAAGACCGAACCGAAGAAGCCGACAAGGTTTCGGCACGAATTGCTGAAATGTTGAGCGAGCAGACCTTTACATTTTCACCCGCAGAATACCTGAACATTCATCGTAGATTGTTTACAGGAATTTACAAATTCGCAGGGAAAATTCGTGATTACAATATTACAAAAAAAGAATGGGTGTTGAATGGCGAAACCGTACTTTATGCAAGTGCAGATAGTTTGAAATCAACCTTAGAATACGACTTTGAGCAAGAAAAAAAATATAGCTATAAAGGATTAAGCGAACAAGAAATTATTGAACACATCGCTCGCTTTATTTCTAACTTGTGGCAAATTCACATTTTTGGAGAAGGCAACACACGTACAACAGCCATTTTCTTGATCAAATATTTGCGAAAATTAGGATTTAAAAACGTAAACAACGATCTGTTTGCCAACTATTCTTGGTATTTCCGAAATGCATTGGTAAGAGCTAACTACGAAGACTTGTTAAAGGGGATTTACAGAACAGAAAAGTTTTTAATTCTTTTTCTTTCAAACTTATTGCTCAAAGGAAATTATATGCTAAAAAATCGTGAAATGCACATTCTTGCTGATACTGTAAATGACACTGTAAAACAACAAATTGACACTGCAAATGACACTGTATTTTTATTGATTAAGCAAAACAACAAAATAACTGCTAACGAAATAAGTGAAGGCTTGAAATTGAGTTTAAGCACCGTAAAACGTAAAATTAAAGAGCTTAAAAACAACGGTAAAATAGAACGTATTGGTAGTGATAAAACAGGATATTGGAAAATTACAGAATAAAATGAAAACTGCACGAGAAACAAAAAGGGCAGCAACCAACAATGGATTAATCGTTATGCTGTACAAAGCCAAAAAAAATAGAATTGTGTAAAAGTGAGCAGCTAATATGCGAAAATAATGCAGAAATATATCTCAAATTACGATTTTGCAAGCTCGTATTTAAAACCGTAGATTTGTGCAATGGCACATCAGAATGAATAAACAGAAACTTTATTAAGACAAATAGAACATCTTTTGTAGTTTTTGCATTGAAAAATGGACATATAAGTAAGTTAGGCGATATTGTCGTACAAAAAACGAGAATTCATTATGCTAATTAAAATTAGTTTAGTATATTTATTTTTTATAAAAAAATATGAGTAAAATCAATATTGCTGTTTATCGAATGACACACATTGATAATATACCACACATTCTTGAATTTGGTATTACTCAAAAAAAATCTATAAATTCTAATCCAAATTTTGTTAAAGTAGGAGATTTAAGCTTGATTGATAATAGAGATAACAAAATTGTAACTGTTGATAATGGTGATTTCTTAAACTTAAATTCAAAAAGTATTAAATTAGGAGATTTTATACCTTTTTATTTTGGCATAAAAATGCCTATGTTATACATTATGCAAATAGGTGGTAATTTTGTTGAAAAAGCAACTAAACCAGAAGATATAATATATTTAGTTTGTTCCATTGATAAAATAAATGAAGCAGATTTAGATTTTTACTTTAGCGATGGACACGGCACAAACAATTACACTTCTTTTTATGAAAAAAGTAAAATTGACAGACTAAATGAAATAATTGATTGGAATTCCATTAAAGCACAATATTGGGCAGGTAATGAAAATTTAAATGTTAAACGAAAAAAGCAAGCAGAATTTTTAGTCTCAGATGACTTGAATCCTAATCTGATAATTGGCTTTGGATGTTATAATGAAATTGCGAAAAATAGATTACTAGAAATGGGAGTTGAAGAAAGTAAGATAAAAGTTATTCCCAACGGATATTTTTAATACATTGCGACTATGATAAAATATGTAACTGGAAACATCTTAGATAGTGAAGCTGAAGCACTTATAAATACTGTAAATACTGATGGTATTATGGGTAAAGGCATTGCTTTGCAGTTTAAAAAAGCATTTCCAACAAATTTTAAATTATATCAACAAGCTTGTAAAGATAAAATTGTTGATATCGGTAAATTGTTTACTACAAAAGATAGTAACATTACTTCTGGTACAAAATATATTATAAATTTCCCAACTAAACAAAGTTGGAGAAAACCATCAGAATATTCATTTATAGAGAGTGGATTAGATGATTTATTAAGAGTTTTACAAGTGAATAATATTAAAAGCATTGCAATCCCACCACTTGGTGCAGGAAATGGAGGCTTGGAATGGGTACGAGTAAAAAACATTATAGAAAGAAAATTAAGTAACTCAAATATTGATATTTTAGTTTACGAACCAAATACAATTATTAAAGAACACTTAAAAACTGAACGCATCAAACTTACAGATGCAAGAGCATTATTATTATTTGTTTTATACGATTTGGTAAAAAATGGTGAATATGTATCTGAATTTTCAAGTGAAAAAATATGCTATTTTTTACAAAGATTAGGTGCTAAAAAGTATTTTAAATTAAACTTTACACCTAATTTTTATGGTCCTTATTCTGGCAAAGTTAAGTACATACTTAACATTTTGAATGGAAGTTACATTGTGGGATATAGTGATATGGACAAAAAACCATTTGAACCTTTAACATTAGTTGCTAATGGTTATGAAGATGTTAAAAAACATATTGAAAATGATGAAAATTTAATAGACTTAGCAAATAAAACTACGAAGTTTCTAAATGGTTTTTACTCTGATTTCGCGTTAGAATTGCTCTCTAGTTTAGATTTTTTATCATTAGAACTTAATACTACCAACATAGATGAATTGACTCAAAAACTAGAGTCTTGGAGTGATAGAAAAAGAAGTTTATTTTCTAATCCAAAATACATTCATATATCTATAAATCACCTACAAAAAATGTGCAATAACATCTCCTAACAGCAACTACAATGGATGTGGGCAATTGGCTTAAATAAGTAGGGAAGTTGGTTTTGTATTTGGGATAATATGACAAAACCGTAGAATGGGCTTATTAGTCCCAAAGCAACTGTAGTCAGAACGTTTGTCTTAATGCTGTACAAAGCCAAAAAAAATAGAATTGGATAAAAGAGAGTAGCTAAGTTGCGAAAATAAAGCAGAAATATATCTCAAATTATGATTTTGCAAGCTCATATTTAAAACCGTAGATTTGTGCAATGGCACATCAGACTGAATTTGAAAAACTAAAAAAAGGGCAATTAGTTGGTACGAAACAACTGCGTTTGAACGGAATGGAGTTGCGTGATTTCCCTTCCGAAATTTTTGACTTGGCTGAAAGCCTAGAACTGCTCGATCTTTCGGGAAATCAATTGAGCAAGATTCCAAATGAGATTTTGGGTTTACAAAAACTAAAAATTGCTTTCTTTTCGTTTAATCAATTCGAGTATTTTCCTGAAATACTTTCGCAATTACCTCATTTGGAGATGATTGGTTTTAAGTCTAATCAAATAAAACATGTTTCGGAAGATGCTTTACCAGATCAATTGCGATGGTTGATTCTGACTCAAAACCAAATTGCGGTGCTTCCTAAATCTATAGGAACTAAACATCGACTCCAAAAGCTTATGTTGGCTGGAAACAAACTCCGCACCTTGCCCGATGAGCTTAGTGAATGCAAAAACTTGGAACTTTTACGAATTTCTGCTAATTGTTTTGAGTCTTTGCCAGATTGGATTTGGCAAATGCCTCGTCTTGCTTGGTTGGCTTATAGTGGTAATTTGTTTGCATCAAGCAATGAAGCTCAACAAGCATATAAAACCTTTGATTGGCAAGATTTTGCAATAGAACAAAAGATTGGCGAAGGTGCATCGGGTGTTATTTCTAAAGCAACTTATCTGCCTACTAAAGAATTGGTTGCTGTAAAAGTATTTAAAGGAGATATTACAAGCGATGGTTTGCCAGAAAGCGAAATGCAAGCGTGTATGAAAGCTAATACAAATCCTAATTTGATAAAAATAAAAGGCACAATCGCTCGACATCCTGAATCGAAGCTGGGTTTGGTTTTAGAACTATTGCCCGAATCGTATAAAAACCTTGGTGGTCCGCCTAATTTCGATACATGTACACGTGATGTCTTTGATAATCATCCTAAATATGCTATAAATGATGTTTTAAACATTGTTTTACAAACTGCTGAAGTGTGTAATCATTTTCATGAAAACGGTATTACGCATGGCGATTTGTATGCACACAATATATTGATTAATAATGACAAACACATCTACTTGAGCGACTTTGGTGCAGCTACAGTATATCATACACATCGAAAAAAACATGAGCAAATAGAGATTAGAGCTTGGGGTTGTTTGCTTGATGATTTGCTCGAAAACTGTTTGAATACACAATCTAACAACAATCAACTATATCAACGATTAGTTGATTTAAAAAATAAGTGTATGAATAATATTGTAAACCAAAGACCAGATTTTGAAGAAGTCATACGCATACTAAAAACGTTTAATCAAAGTTAAACGTATAAATATTAAACACAAATCGCATCAACAAAAAAGTCTTACTATGTTTATGAAACTTAGTAAGACTTATATAAACGTTTTGTAAATAAATTAGGCTTTTGATTTTGATGTAGGTCTTTTGCGTTCTGATTTGCGAACGCCACCTGCTTTCTCGTATTCGTTGCTGTTTTTGCCATATCGAGCAGCTACAGATAACAACACTTGTTCATTGATGTCTTGCAACTCTTTTTCGAGTGCAGTAAACTGATTTAGCTTCTCATCTATTTGCGAAAGCATGGTGTTGTATAAATCAAGCATTGATTTCGCCATATTTATCTTCGACATATAAAATCCAGTCGATATACCGTTTCCAAAATCGAGTGATGGGTCTATCGAATTTAATCCTAATAAACGCATGCTTGCTTTTTCTAGTGTTGGGGAGGTTTTCTTTGTTCTTGCCATGAGTATAAAATTAATATTATAATACAAGTATATATACAATAATTACATTATCATAATTTTTTAAATAAATATTTTAAAAATAACATAAATATCTTCGTATTTATTTACAAAACTTAAGTTGTATCAAGTAAAACTTAAGTTGTATCGAGTAAAACTTAAGTTGTATCAAGTAAAACTTAAGTTGTATCGAGTAAAACTTAAGTTGTATCAAGTAAAACTTAAGTTGTATCAAGTAAAACTTAAGTTACATCGACTAAAACTTAAGTTGTATCAAGTAAAACTTAAGTTGTATCAAGTAAAACTTAAGTTGTATCGAGTAAAACTTAAGTTTTATCAATTAAAAAGACCTACTAAGTTTTAAAAACTTAGTAGGTCTATCGAAAAACTTAGTAAATATAGCAAAAACTATACTTTTCTCAAATCAAGTGTAAATGGAAAGTCTTCGTCTATTACTTCGTTAGGGATTTCGTTTAATACGATTCCGCTACCTTCGGGTATAAACTCGGTAAGGGTTTCAAATCCAGGTGTAATTTGCAGTGCATCAGGAGTATGACCAATCTCCCAAAAGCGATTGATTCTTCTTGATTCGGCTTCGTAGCTGTTTACAGGGAATGTGTCGTAACTGCGTCCACCGGGATGACTTACATAATACTTGCAACCGCCTATTGATCGCTTTGTCCACGTATCAATTACATCAAAAACAAGTGGACTTTGAGCCTGAATGCTTGGATGCAAAGCAGATGGAGGATTCCAAGCTTTGTAACGCACACCAGCCACGTATTCGCCATTAACACCTGTGTTTTTAATGTGTATGCGTTTGCCATTACACATTAATATATGTCTGTTGTTTGTCATTCCGCTGATTTTCACTTGTACTTTCTCGAGCGAAGAGTCTACATATCGAGCCGTGCCAGAGCTTGTGGTTTCTTCGCCAAGTACATGCCAAGGTTCGATAGCCATGCGGACTTCGAGTTCGAGTTCGGCTATTTGCACTTTGCCATAAACAGGGAATCGAAACTCATAAAATGCTTCGAGCCACGATTCTGAGAAAGGATAACCAAACTCTTGCAAGTCTTGACATACTTCTTTCATGTCATTCATGCAATAATGAGGCAAAAGAAAGCGATCGTGCAGCTCTGTACCCCAACGCACAAGCTTTCCTTTGTATGGTTTTTGCCAAAACATCGAAACCAATGAACGAATAAGCAACAATTGCAACATACACATTTGAAAATGAGGCGGCATATCAAAGGCTCTAAACTCCAAAATACCTAATCTGCCTGCACTGCTATCTGGCGAATAGAGTTTATCGATACAAAACTCTGCACGATGTGTATTGCCTGTGATGTCAGTCAATAAATGTCTTAATAATCTATCTGTTAACCAAAACGGAACTTCTTGATTGTCTTTGATTTGACTAAAAGCTATTTCGAGTTCGTATAATTTATCATCTCTGCCCTCATCAACACGAGGAGCCTGACTTGTGGGACCTATAAAAGGACCTGCAAACAAATAAGAAAGACCAGGATGATGCTGCCAATAAGTGATTAGGCTTCGGATAAGGTCTGGTCTGCGAAGCAAAGGACTATCAATTGGCTTTGCACCACCTATAGTTATATGATTGCCACCACCTGTGCCTGTGTGCCTGCCATCGGTCATGAATTTTTCGCAACCTAATCGAGCTTGTTTTGCTTGCTCAAAGAGTTTGCCAAAGTTATCTTTTACCTCGTTCCATGTTTGGGCTGGATGTATGTTTACTTCTATCACACCAGGGTCTGGTGTAACCATAATATTTACTATACGGTTATCTTTTGGAGGCGTATATCCCTCAATCACAACAGGATATTTTAACTCTTTAGCCACAGCCTCGATAGTCGAAAGTATTTGAGCATATTGCTCCAATTGTTTGAGAGGCGGCACAAAAATATGCAGCTTGCCATCACGAGGTTCGATACATAAACTCGAACGTACAACGTATGTAGGTTCGTCTATAAAGGTATATTTAACAGGATTTTTAGTATAATCGGGTAGGGGAGGCAAATCGTCAAACAAATCGGCTTCGTACTGATTTTCTTGCTTATTTGCATCCATATAATCTATTCTATCGAGCGGCAAACGCAAGCCAATGGGAGAGTTTCCGGGTATCAAAAACAAATGTTTTCTTCGCATATTCCATTTGCTACTTAGCCATCTGTTCTTTTCATAACTCCACTCAACAGGCAACACATATCCCACAGGATTTCCCATATCTTTCTGAAGTAAATCGACTAAAAACTGACGTTCGATTGGACTTTTGAGGTCTTTTTCTAAAGGATTTACATTCGATGGAATATTTCCTTCGCTCATCAGATAATAAAAAACATCTTCATACGCTTTCTGAACAAAAGCAGAGCTTAGGTTTAGTTTCTTTGCCAAACTATCGGCAAACTTTGCAGCTTCTGTGTTACTATATTTATAATTTTTGTTGATGTCGGCAAGCAAAGCGGCATCGTTCCACAAAGGCACATTGTCTTTTCGCCAATATAAACCAAAAGCCCATCGAGGAAGCAACTCACCGGGATACCATTTGCCTTGTCCATAATGCAACAAACCACCTTTTGTAAAGCTTTTTTGCAAACGAATAAACAAATCGTTAGCACGCTCTCGCTTTAGCTTTCCATCGGCATCGGTGTTCCATTGTTCGCTTTCCATATCGTCAATCGAAACAAAAGTAGGCTCGCCTCCCATTGTCATACGCACATCATGTTTCTGCAAATCAGCCTCTACTTTGTTGCCCAAAGCATCCATTGCAGCCCATTGTTGTTCTGTATAAGGCTTTGTTACACGAGGATCTTCGTGAATACGTGTTACTGTATTAGAATACTCCATTGTGCTTTCACAAAAATCGAGCATACCTGTGATTGCAGCAGCACTATCATAATGCGGAGTGCATGCCAAAGGGATATGACCCTCTGTTGCAAACAAACCAGAAGTTGCATCTAAGCCAACCCAACCAGCACCAGGGATAAAAACCTCGCACCAAGCGTGCAAATCGGTTACATCTTCGGCAACACCAGCCGGACCATCGAGTGGTTTCTCATCGGGCTTTAATTGAATCGAATAACCAGACACAAAACGACTTGCAATACCTAAATGACGAAACAAATTGACCATCAGCCAAGTATAATCTCGACACGAACCCCATTTAGATTCGATAGTTTGCTCACACGATTGCACACCAGTATCTAAACGTACGGTATAATTTAATGTATTATGAATCAAACTGTTAATCATCACTAAGAAATCAATCGTTTCCTTTGGCGACAAATCTATTTGCTTGACTAATTTTAATAATTCAGTACCAGCTTCAGCAGGTTTTAGATAAACAATCAACTCTTCCTTGAGTTGAGCATCATACTTAAAAGGAAACTTTTGAGCATACTCTTCGATAAAGAAATCAAATGGATTGATAACCTTTAAATCAGCCACCAAATCGACCTCCACATAGAGTTCTTTTGTTTGTTCCTGAAACACAACCCGAGCTTGATAATTACCAAAAGGATCTTGCTGCCAATTGATAAAATGATTTTCGGGAAGAATCTTTAGCGAATAACTTTCGATTTTAGTGCGGCTATGTGCGGCAGGTCTTAATCGAAAAACATGAGGAGATAATGTTACAACCCTATCGAAACGATAATGAGTTTTGTGATTTAAAGCTACTTTTATTGCCATAAGGCTCGAAAATTGAGGTAGGTTTGAAAATTTTTACATCTTTTTCAAATCTAACCGCATAATTTCGATTTATCAATACAATTTTTATTTTAATTATAAATTACTTGTCCTTACCTTTCTTAACTTCAAACTTTTCGAGGGTTTTCAACCGCTGGAAAAACCCTCAAAAAGTTTTTTTTACTTTTTGAGCGGTTAGAATATACTAATCCAAACCTTTCTTAACTTCAAACTTTTCGAGGGTTTTCAACCGCTGGGAAAACCCTCAAAAAGTTTTTTTTACTTTTTGAGCGGTTGGAATATACTAATCCAAACCTTTCTTAACTTCAAACTTTTCGAGGTTTTTTAACTGCTGGAAAAACCCTCAAAAAGTTTTTTTTACTTTTTGAGCGGTTAGAATATACAAGCCCAAACCTTTCTTAACTTCAAACTTTTCGAGGGTTTTCAACAGCTGGAAAAACCCTCAAAAAGTTTTTTTTACTTTTTGAGCGGTTAGAATATACTAATCCAAAACCTTTCAAAAAATCTAGGGTTCTTATCTGATATAAAAACTTTTAAGAATATAAGAAATTACAAGATTTAACACTTAATTTGTTTAATAATACAAAAAAACAGATTAAATAAATCGATAAATTAAAAGCATAATCTTTTTTAAAAATGAATAAACTAGCTGTAATATCTGGAGCAACCAAAGGAATCGGATTTGCCATAGCCCAAAAATTTGCTCAACAAAACTTCGATGTGGTAATTTGCAGTCGAAACCAAGCCGATATTGAAAAAGCTAAAACATATTTTGCTGAAAACCATAAAAACATTCAGTTTTTTGCCAAAACAGCCGATTTATCTAAATCAGAAGATACATTAAAATTTATCCAATTTATACTTTCATTAAATCGAAATATAGATATTTTGGTCAATAATGCAGGTGCATACCAACCCGGACAAGTACACAACGAAGATGAAGGTGTGTTAGAAAAAATGATTGAAACAAATTTGTATTCCGCCTATCGACTCACTCGTGGGATAGTACCAAAAATGATTGAACACAAACAAGGACATATTTTTACCATTTGCTCTACGGCAAGTATTATACCATATATAAATGGTGGTTCGTATTGTATTTCTAAACATGCATTATTAGGATTCTCGAAAGTTTTGAGAGAAGAAATGAAAGAGCATAACATTAGAGTAACCGCTATTTTGCCTGGACCAACCAAAACCGCAAGTTGGGATGGTGTAGATTTGCCAACAGAGCGATTTATAAAATCAGAAGATATTGCCGAAGCTGTTTTTGGTGCTTATTCGCTTTCCGAATTTGCCGTTGTAGAAGAGCTTTTGATTCGTCCTCAATTAGGCGACATATGATTTTTTCTAAAAACATATCTATATTCATAAAAAAATACAATATTTGCATAGAAATGTACTATTTTAAAAGTAAAATAAAATGAAAAAAATATCAATTTCCATCTTATTACTAAGTTCAGTATTGAGTTTTGCAAAATTTAAACTTTCGCCACTTTTTTCAGAAGACATGATTTTGCAACGTGATGTTCCCATTAATATTTGGGGTACTGCAAATCCAGGCGAAGAAATTACCATTAAATTTAAAGATAAAAAAACTTCGGCTATCACACTTGCAGATAGCACTTGGAAAATAAATATTGGCACATATCCAGCTGGTGGTCCATTCGATATGCTCATACAAAGTGTTGAAAATCAGCAATATTTCGAAAATATTTCTATTGGCGATGTGTGGCTTTGTGGCGGACAATCCAATATGGAATTTAGTTTAAAATCTTTGGGTGTTTTTGATTCAATTATTCAAAATGCTAACAACAAAAACCTAAGACTTATTAATATTAGCAGAAAATCAGCTCCAAGTCCACAAAAAGAAGCACTTGTTGATGGAAGCTGGATAACAGTTTCGCCTGAAAATACTGGCAAATTTTCGGCTACTGCTTATTTTTTCGGTAACGAAATTTCAAATTCGCAAAAAGTACCCGTTGGATTGGTTTCAAGCAATTGGGGTGGTTCGCCAGCTGAAGTTTGGATGGACGAAAAAGCATTAAAATCTTCTCCTGAAATTGCATTGGAATACAGAAAATCTGATTCGTTGAATGCACAAGAAAAAATCAATCAAGAAACAAGAAAAAAAATGCTTCCAGAATGGGTTAAAAAAGCAGTTTTTTTAGATAGTTTATCTATTGCTTATGAAGGAAAAATCGAAAACATTCCTTATTCGGATTGGAAACAAAGTGTTTTGCCGCTCAATTTTAATAATATAGAACTTCCTGATTTTGATGGTGTAATGTGGATTGTAAAAGAAATAGATATTCCACAGTCTTTTATTACTGAAAATATTAAAATTAATTTAGGATTAATTGACGATGCTGATCATACATTTTTGAATGGCATCAAAATTGGCGGAAAATTCAATCCTTCAGACGATAGAATATATGAAGTTCCGAAAAGTTTGATTAAAACAGGTAAAAATATTTTAACAATTCGTATGGTTGATTATGGTTGGGGAGGAGCTATCACATCGGGAAATAAAAAATTATGTATCGAAAATAATTTAGGCGATAAAATAAGTTTAGATGGATTGATATATTATAAAAAAGGCTATGATATTACAAAAATAGAAGGTTATGTACATCCAAATTGGAGTTATATTGCTGGTTGGGCACCTTCAAAACTATATAATGCAATGATACATCCGCTCAAAAATCTACCTATAAAAGGTGTGATTTGGTATCAAGGCGAAGCCAATGCAGAACGTGCCTATCAATATCGAAAACTATTTCCTGATTTGATAAAAAATTGGCGAGAAGCATTTAATCAACCTAATTTGCCTTTTTTATTTGTGCAGCTAGCCAATTTTATGGCATCGGAAAGTGTTCCTAAAAACTCAGCTTGGGCAGAGTTGCGTGAAGCTCAAACATTTGCACTCAAACTCTCAAACACTGGGATGGCAGTTACAATTGATGTTGGTGATGCAGCAGATATTCATCCAAAAGACAAAAAAACGGTTGGCGATAGGTTGGCAGCTCAAGCAAAAAAAATAGTTTACGGAGATAATAATATTGCTTCTGGTCCAACTTTTGTATCGCAAAAAATAGAAGGAAACAAAATTAGAATTAATTTTAAAGACACAGGAAAAGGAATTGTTTTCAAAGGCGATATGCCACATGAGTTTGCCATTGCAGGTCCCGACAAAAAATTCTATTATGCTAATGCAAAAATTGAGGGCAATTCTATATTGATTTGGAGCAAAAAAGTAACAAAACCTGTGGCAGTTCGCTATGCTTGGGCAAATAATCCTTCTCGGGCAAATATGTATAATGAAAATGGATTTCCAATGGTACCTTTTCGTACGGACGATTGGAGGGGAATTACATCGGGAGTTATTAAAATCGATTAATCAACGAAGTAATTGTAGCAAGTTTGGTTTTACATTCTTCGTATTCGTTTTCTGCAATAGCATCTATTGTGATGGCACTGCCAGCTTGATACGATGCTATTTTGTTTGATTTATCATATAACACACTGCGAATGACCACATTAAAATCAAAATCGGTATTTGGCATGATATAACCAACCGAACCAGAAAATAAGCCACGAGCAGATTTTTCGGTTTCAGAAATCAATTTTAAGGCACTCAATTTGGGTGCCCCTGTCATGCTGCCCATCGGGAAACAGTGTTTTATCGTATCAATAAAAGAAAAACTTTTGCTTTGCACGGATGTAATGGTCGAAATCATTTGATGTACTGTTTCAAATGTATAAACTTTGCACAATTCTTCTACAAAAACAGAGCCATCTTTTGCTGTATGCGACAAATCGTTGCGTACCAAATCTACAATCATCATGTTTTCGGCTCGTTCTTTTTCCGAATTTATTAGTTCTCGCACTAAATCAGCATCTTCAATCGCATTTTTTCCTCTTTTCGATGTTCCTTTTATAGGTTGAGAAATAAGTTTTGTGTCTATTTTTTTTAAAAACCGTTCTGGTGAGGCACATATTAAATAGTTATCCTCAAATTTTACCAACGAACTAAATGGCATTGGCGATTTTGAGGTGAGTTCAGAAAAGAAATCAATAGGAAAAAGTGCTATGTCGTTTACAACCGTTTCTTTACAATAATTAACTTCGTACACATCGCCTCGTTGAATTTTTGTTTGAATGTATTTTATGTCTTTAATATAAATTTCTTCATTTACTTTTTCGGTTTTTTTTGCTGTATTATTTGTATAAAAATCCTTAGTATAATTTTGATTTTCAATGATTTTTATAAAATCGTGTATTTCAAATTTTTCTGAATAAAAATAAAAACCATCAGGCAAAAAAAGCAATAAAGTTTCTGGTTCAAAAAAATACAAATCAGGAAACTCAATTGTGGGTATATTAGTAGTTTCTAAATTTTCAATTTCGTTTTTCAATTCAAAATTCAAAAAACCTAAAATAGGATTTTGTTTATTTTCACAAAAAGATTTTAATCCATCAAACGCATTTCCAACATTTTTATTTAATTCATTTTTTACGCCAAACCCAATCAAAGTTGGAAAACATTGATATATATAAGGAATTTGAAATCCATCTAAAAAAATAAACTTATCATATTGATTATCAGCAAAATACAATACGTTTTTTTTAAAAGTATTTATATCTTTATAGCTAAAAAAAAGTGCTTTTTCGGTCCAAAAATTATTCAGCATTCAAAAGTTTTAAGGCAGATTTGGCTTTGTTGTCTAACGTGTTTTTGTATTCGTGGTTTTTGTACGAAAATACTTTTTTATAAAATATAGTTGCTTTGTTTCTGTCTGATTTTTTATAAATGTTTCCTAATTGCAAATAGGCATTTGGAGCAAAATAATAAGATGCATCGGCTTGCATTTGAATACACTTAAAGTAATTTTTTTCGGCAAAATTTCGATGCAAAAGTGCTTCGTTTATACGAGCGGTTCGGTAATAATATTCAACTTTATCTCTATTTGTTAAAAGTGATTGTATTTTTATTTTTTGCAATTCTTCTAAGGCTTCTTTATAATAACCTCCATCCATAAAAAGCATGGTTTTAAGTAATTCTATATGTTGAAATTCTTTTTGTTCGATGGCTTTTTGAGCTTTTTTATCGGCATCCAAATGTGTAACTCCATTATTTTTTATATCATCCAGAATGGTTAAAAATCCGAGTGAATCTCCCTCTAATCTTTTGCACAAGGATTTTTTATAAAGTGCATCTTTTAGATAGTTTTCACCTTTATACATAGCCATGAAATCGTCAAACGATTTTTCGGCAGATTTGAAATCGCCTTTGTATAAGAGTAGATTGGCTTTTGTATACAAAATGAGCGGAAAAATAGTTTTTTTGTCCAAATATTTTGTCAATAGTTCCAAAGCCTTTTTTGATTTTCGTTGTTTTTGCAAAAGCAAAATTTGTGCATACGTATATAAAATCCGTTGCGGAATTTTTATTTCTGAGGTTTCAAATGTCGAATCTAGTTTTTCGTTTGAAAACGTTTGTAAACCAGCTTTTATCAAAATAGCTTCGTTTTTATTATAAAAATTTGATTTTGCAACAAACGAAATCTCTTGTAATCCGAGTTTAATATCGGCTTTTATACCTATGAGTTTAGCCATTTTGATGTATGAATTTGGCATATAGCCAAATGCAACATGAAAAACTCCTAACATTTCTTTGTGCAATCCAAAACTAGGTTGGTTTTTATCTATAGAAACCAACAATCGATAGGCAGAAAGCATTTTGGCAGCAGCATCCATTTTTTCGCCTTTCAAAAAATTTACCATTCCAGTTTGAAAATACAATACAGATTTCACATATTTCACTTCCGATGTATTTTTATAATTATTCAAAATCAACAATCTTTCTTGGCATTTTTTGAGATACTGATAAAAACTTTCTTCGGTTTGGAATAATGCATATCTAAGTGTTTCAGTATAATTATCAATGATTAAAAAAGAAATATTTTTGGTTTTTTCATAGCCTTTTAACTCAGAAATAGAATCGGCTTGAGCTAATTCGGCATTTTCGATTTTCAAAAAAGCTTTATTAAAATCTCCATTAATTGAAAAATAGGCAATATCAGCTGCAAAATTTATTTGAGTAAAAAACAAAAAAATCAATATTATATTTATTCTTTTTTTCAATTGATTATGAATTGTTTTTCAAAGATGACATACTGAAACGAGATTTCAAAAATGTTATTTTATTGGATTTGTTTTTTATAAAATCACGGAATACCGTTACATATCCATTCGTAAATATCTATTTATATTTGCACAACTATTAATCAAAGAAATCACTCATGAAAAAAAACACAGCAAACATTTTAAAGCCCCAATTTTTGGCAAAGTATATTAAATTTACAACGCCAAAGAAAAAAATATCAAATAGCGATTTCGCACCATATTTTAATGCTATGGTTTATAAAGAATTTGCTGGCGAAGATTTTTATTGCTAAAACACAATTTATTTTTTTTTCATAGCTGAATTTTTGTTTTGCATTAGCAACTTTAGTTCAGCTATATTTGTTTCTTGAAGTGCCAACTGCTTTTTTAGGTGATTTATCAACTGTTGTTGTTCTTTTACGGCTTCAATCAATAAAACCGAAATTCTTTCATATTCGATAGACTTAAAACCTTGCAAATCTGTATCTACCAAAAGCGGTTCGATTTCTTCTACCTCTTGAGCCACAAGCCCAATTTCCATTCCGTTACGGTGGTGAAATTGCGGATAACTTTTTGTTTTCCATTCGTATTCAACGCCTCTAAGTTTCATAATAGTTGCCAAAGCGCCATGAATGCCTATAATGTTTTTTTTGAGTCTTATATCAGCAATATTTCTAGTTACGGGTTCGTGCAAACGAATGTTTACATCCGATGTTGTAGTTTGCTGGCACATCGATTTTATGGACAGAATAATACATAAAAAGAGTATGTTTTTTTTCATTGTACTAAGTTTTTTTCATTTAACGATAAAACAACAAATAAAATACGGAAAAGCGTTTAAATTTTTTATAAAATTATTGAATTTCTACTGTTTCTATTTAGAAAAAATATTTTTTCGATTTATACAACACAAAAAAACACACAAATTCTCTTTATGTGGATAGATTTATAGAACAAAGCCTTTATTTTACAAAGCTTGTTTATTATCTGTGAAAAAAAATAAATTTATACTCGATGTTAGTTATGATTTTGATTTGACAATATAATGTATCTACTTTTTACTATAAATATTTCAAGAATATTACGTGTTTTGTTTTGAAGTTTGAAAATTCTATATTAAACTTGCATCAGAATTTTTAAAATTAACTAAAAATAGTGTACTGATGAAAGTAACTTTAAAATTTACCCCCCCCCATTTTATACTTATAAGTATATTTAGTATTTGTTTTGCAATGCAAACCAATGCTCAAACCATCCAACTTGCCACTTGGGATTTTGCAAATGCAAACACTACGCCAACCTTGGCATCGGGCATCGGTTCTGCAACCATCGCCACAAGTGGAAATATACAAGTTTCTAGTTCTTTTACAAACTCCTTTTCGGTAACAAACTTATCGGCTACTACTTTAGCCCAAGCCAAAAATGGAAACGGTACAATTCCCGCATACTATATTAGTGTTACGATTTCGCCAAATCCAAACTTTGCCATCGATATTAGCAGTGTAGCTATTCAAGGATTTTCGCAAAATCGCAACCGCACGTTTAATTTATCATATATCGATGCCCAATCGAATTTGATAAATGTGCAAAACAGAACCATCGCTACACCAACCCAAGCCCAAACATTTACGGTAAGTTCGCTCACGGGTATACAAACACCTATCGAATTGCGGTTTTATATCTTTAGCAACCCTGCCGACCTATACGAAGCAGCAGGTTTTGGCGAAGCTGCAGGATTAGATTTAGTAATAAACGGAAAAATAACCAATACCACCACCAACCCCATTTTGCCTGGCATGTGGTCGCTGCAAGGCAATACCGTTGCTGGCACACAGTTTTTTGGAAGTGTAAACAACGAAGCCCTAAAAATATATACCAATAATACCGAAAAAGTACGTATCGATTCCGATGGCAACGTTGGCATTGGCACCACAGCACCCACCCAAAAACTATCGGTGGCGGGCAATATCAACCTTACTGGCACAGGCACAGGTTTGATTTTTGATGATGGCACATTCGCAAATAGTTGGCAGCCAGTGTTAGCAAATTCGGCAGCAATCTCTATACTCAATACCTCACTAAGTGGATTAACCAATACAGTAAATGCAAATTTCACAACACTTCAAACTAGCATTTTAGGGATTGGACAAGCCATTGACATACAACAAACTACGAACCAAATACTGAGTTCTTCTATTGTTGGAGTTTCTGCAAACTTAGCTAATACACAAACAACCGTTGCAAACTTGCAAACGGCTTTAGCCAATTCTACAAATAGTTTAAACAATGGTATCACATTTTCGGGAGCAAAATTTGATATTTATACCCCTGTGCAAGGACAATATAATGGTTACAAACCCATCATGAGCATGAGCCAATATGGTGAAATCAATTTTAACAGTTCGCCATACCTAAACGACAATGCCATGTATTTTGGAAATACGGGCAATTTTAACAATGGCATACGCAAAGCAAATGATTTTGGAGGCGTTGGAGGCTATTCGGGACCAGTAGTGTTTGGCGAAAACGGAGGTGCGTTGGGCAGCAGCACCGCAAATAGCAATTGGACAACCACTGGCACAAAACTAGCCCTAAGTTGGGATGCCAACCAAACCGTGAAAATTCACAAAGCCTTGCAATTTGCAGATGGCACAGTACAAACTACGGCTGGAAGCAACTGGGAAATGACTAATAATTATCTAACCTACCCACAAAATGTAAATGTGCAAGGCACATTGAAACTAGGCACAAATTCATTGTATTTAGGTGGTGTTTCGGGTGGAATACCTGGATCTACCAACGAAATTTACACCGACAATGGAGCGTTGGAGATACAAAACCAAACAAGTGGGTTTCAGTTAGTGAGCATAAAAGAAGGGGGACTAAAAGTTGAAGGCGATATAGAAATACTAGGCGATAATCCAAAAATAAAAATCGGAAGCTTGGTAATGCAAGATTTTAGCAGAACCGAGATAACAACTGGCACAACCTCAAATGGCGGACAAACAATAAATTTTGGCGTTGTCAACCATTTACCTGAGTCTTTCATTTTTGGAAATATTGTTTATATAGAAGGAGTTGATGGGGGAAGATTTAAATCAATATACTCAAGGGATATGGTTAGTTTTTCTCAGTATCCTAGTAATTCATTAAGCTATAATCTTGGCTCATGTATTCGATTTAATGCTGATGAAGCTCAATTAGAGTTTATTACCGCACCTATAAGCATTCAAAATACAAATGGGATTACAAAAGCAGAACTCTTAGCACATCGTTCACTGGTTATCAAAACACCCGAAGGGCTAAATCAACCTAGTTATATTGGTATCAATAAAACCACACCAACACATGCATTGGATGTAGTAGGAAATATAAAAATTAACACTAATGGCAATGGAATTATTTTTCCTGATGGTACAAAGATAAGTTCATTGAACGAAATTAATCCATGGGCAATCAATGGAAATTCAATTTCTTATGGTGGAAATGTAAAAAGAACAAAGTGCAGGTAAAATTGGATATGGAACATTTGATGCTGGTGCGTTGTGTATAGTTGGCGCTGGGACAACAGGTAGTAATAGAAGAATAAGATTCTTTAATGAAGGTGGGGCAAAATTTGATGGTCAGATAGAGGTAAACAGCAATGTTTGGATTAAAGACCAATATGCCTTGCAATTTGGACCTCGTGTAGGTTTGCCCGATGGTAATGCAGCAAGTATAAAACTTGGTACTAGTGGCACCGATGAATATTTGAATATATTTGGAGGCACTGGCAATGGCAAAGCATATCCTGCACGAAAAGTACAAATCTTTACCGAAGGTGGTGGGTTAATACAAGGAAAAATGAAAATTCAAGACCCTTGGAGTCCTATTGGTGCGGGACATGCCGATGCACTTTTGGATGTAAATGGAAATATATACAGCCGAAAAAATGTTGTAACACAGCTTAATTGGGCTGATGACGAATTTGATGCCCAAAGCCCAAGCTTGGAGCAAGAACAAGCCACTGCCACCAAAGAAAAACACCTCATTGGCGTACCAAAAGAATGCGAACTAAACGAAACAGGATTAGACCTAGGCAAAATGCAAGAGATACAAATGCGTAAAATAGAGCAACTATACAAACACCTTTGGAAAATGAACCAACGCATGGAACAACTTGAAAAAGAAAATGAATTGCTTAGAAATAGGTAGAATGGAGAATTGAGAATGGAGAATTGAGAATGGAGAATTGAGAATGGTAGGATGGAGAATGGAGAATGGAGAATGGAGAATGGTAGAGCGTCATTGCGAGGAACGAAGCAATCTACCAATCTACCCAGCGAAGCGACTACCACTCTACCATGCCGAAGGCAACTACCAATCTACCTAGCCGAAGGCGACTAGAAACCTACCAATTTTATTATCTTTGTAAAAAACAAAGCCCAAATGAAATACACAAAGTACATTCTGATTTTTTGTTTACTAAACTTACTAATAACAAACTGTGCAGAAGAAAAAGCGGTATGTAATAATCCTAAAAAACAAAAACTAAGTTTTGTGATTGAAGAAATATTGGGCAAAGATATGATTTATGAAACCCAAAGTACAAGACAATACACAACGTTGCAGTTTAGACTTACCAACGACTATGATAGTGTTTGGTGGCAAATAGGCAACCATGAAGAGGTATTGAAAGGTAAAAAAGTTAGATTGGGAGATTTTCCAATAAATACAACTGTAAAAGTAACGGCTTGGGGGCAAAAAACACTACAAATGTGCGATGGTACACAAATGGTTGTAAAAGATACTACAGAAAAGTCTTTTGATGTATATGATTACCTTGCTGTACCAATGATGGGTACTTTTGTAGGTATTTGCACCCCTGATGCTAAAAAACAAGATACCCTAATTTTAGAAAAAAAATGGTGCTCAGGAATTTGTAACCCTCCGTCTTACGAATTATATTATTCATTTAGTTTCATTCCTTCTTGTAAAACAAATTTAGATTTTGACGGAAATTTAGGGGGTGATAATGCTTACTTTTACACTATGTATTATGCTTGTAAATCATTAGAAGGTGTATTTAATTTGAATTCAAAAACCAGTAATTTTGTATTCAAATTTACAATTCTAAATAATGATTTAACTCCAAATCATAAATACACTAATTATACATTTACAGGTATTAAATTAAATTAACAAAATGAAGAAAATAATTTTAATCACTCTTTGCTTTACACTAGAAATTGTGTTTGCACAATGTTACGAAACTATCAATACTAACACCACAGATTGGCGAAAGTTCCCTAATGGGACTAGCCAAAACAGTTGGAACTGGACATCAGGAACAGCCTCAGATTGGGTATCTTATATAAAAACTCGGAAAAACTCCACTACTGGCAAAGTATTACCTACTAGTGTAGGTTCGCCATTTTTTGCCCCTAATCCAGTCATTGGAACATCATGTACAAACACTAATGTTTGTCATTTTCAGTTCGAATTAGACAAAGCAAATGTAGACTTTCATCCGGAAGACGGTTGGGAGTTGTTATACAGAAATTTTGGTGCTTGTGGAAATACTGATTTGTCGCTTTGCGAAGAATTTGCAGCTACTGATAATCCTTCTTTTGCATTGTACAATAAATACACATCAACTATTCGCTATTTTGTATGTTTAACTGATAAAGACCCTACCATAAGCAAAAAAGGAGCGATAATAACTTTAAGCATTCCAAATGCAAGTAAAAAAAGAGATATTATAGCTACAGGGAAACCAATTCGTACACATACTACTGATTTTGATAATACCTTGAGTATAGAATCGCCTACATATTACGCAAGCAATCAATTATATTGGTTATATGCAGATTTTCCTGTTTCTTATGACCCATGTACCTGCAGAAACCCTACCGAATTTCAACAAATTACTTTTGAGACTAAACTGATAACCCAGTTTGATGTGGTGTTGAATGCCCAAACTACCTCTACAACAGAAGAGCAAGTAAAGCTCGATAGCAATGGCGATGGCATAGGAGACAATGTAAATGTAAGTGGAAATAGAAATTTATCTTTTGGCAAAGTGGCTTCCAATGTTTTTGGAGGGGTAATAGATATATCTAAAAATATTTCAGGTTTGGGGCAATTAGCATCAACCACTTTTGAAGATGCTAATCCTATTTTTAAAAACATATTGGCAGGTAAGCTATTTGAAGATGGACCAATTACTTTTGATAATATTTCTTTTACTCAAAATAAAGCAAGTGATTTTATTAAAAATTCAAAAGGTAACAAGTACATGTGGGGTATGTCTGATGACGAAGGTTTTGTAGTTGATGTTATGAATGCAGCTAGTAATATTCCATTTATTGGTAGTGCAATGGGCTTGATAGATTCATTTACGAGTAGTGGTGGATTTTTGGGTATTATAGGCAATATCATTGGAGCAGATGAAACTACAACTCCTATTGAACCCAAGCTAAAACAAAATGAAGAAACATACAACACTAGAAGCACAATAACGACACGTACAAATATGTCAATTACAGGAACATTAAAAGCTGATGGAGTTGCAAACAGAGATAATATAAATATACCAGGATCTAGCACCAATACACTTTCTCCTTTTTACAATAACATACTGGGAGATATTGGAATATTATATGTACCAAGTTTAAAACATGCCGATTATTCTCCACTTCAAGTAGGGAATGATACATATGGTTATGGTTATTGTGGCACAGGTGATAAATTTAATTGTAAATTTTTTTACAATTATTTTAGTCCAACCCCTTTCAACGACAAAATACGACAATTTGCACTTGATGGAGATTTGAAATATAAAGTAAACCCAAATTCTGGACTAGAAATTTTTTCAATAGAAGGTGCATTTATTTTAGAATACAAAAGTGATGTTCCATATACCAATAAAAATCAAATTCCTTGGGGGATTAATTCATTTGTTACTGGCACTAGTGTGAATTATATGAATTTGTCTTTTGGAAATTTATATCCTTTGACGGCTAGTTCTACTATTGAAAATTTGAGTAATAAAGGTCATTTTCGAAATTCAGAAATCTATTTAGAATATATGTCAAAAGGATATCCAACAAATGGTTTTGCAAGATTACGTACAAAATATTATCCTTTATCTTATTTACAAAAAGCATCTTTTACATTATTGCAATCACGGGCAAGTGATGCAACAAATATTGCACCAAAGGTTTATTTGAAATTATACATTAAACTAAAAAGAAAAAATTCGCCATCTAGCGATTTTATAACAAAAGTAATTTCGGTGGAAATACCAGGAGGTGTAGAATCTAGCAGAAGTATTGGGAGTAGTAGTTTATATACTGCAAATTATGTAGAAAGTTACCCGCAAAACATACCATTGCCTACAGCAGCAAATCACGTGGGTTTCAAAAGTCCAATAGGTGTTTCTACTGCTTTAATCCCATTTCTAGAAGAAGATCCAACAAAAAGCTATTATGGAGAATCTTATAATTTTGATGCAAAAGGACTTGAGGATGATTTAACAATAAATAATGCAATAGTAAACAACCAATTTAAAGAGGCTAAAAACTCAATTACAGTTACAAATTCAGAAATAACCGGAGAATCGGTTTTGCAAACCTCTCAATATAATAATAAAAATATTGGACTAACCAGTGGTATTCAAAGCTTAGCTTATTACAGTTCCAACTCGACTGAAATTGAAAATATGTGTAAAGTTGGTAGTTATAAAACTAAGGCAGGAGTTGGCTCAAGATTAGAAGCCTACGCCTCTACCGAACCCACACCACCAGCTGCAGTGCAATATTTCAAACCCAGCCTAAAAGCCGTGCCCAACCCAACCACAGGCAGGGTAACGTTTTATTACAAAATAGCGAGTGCAGGCGAGGTAAGCATCAAAATTGCTAATGTAATGGGTACAGAAGTAGTAAGTGTGCTGGAGCGAGTACCCAAAGAAATTGGTAATTATGAGCAAGACCTCAATCTATCTGCCTTGCCCACAGGCGTATATGTAGTTACTATCGAATGCAATGGCTACAAAAACACCGAAAGGCTTGTGGTTAGTAGCAACTAGGTTGGTAGGTTTATAGAATGGAGAATGGAGAATGGAGAATGGAGAATGGAGAATGTTGCTTACGCAAGTTTAATTCTCCGT
>RDZG01000083.1 GCA_004293915.1 Bacteroidota bacterium
GCTTAAAAACAGATAGTCTGTAATGGCCTTAAAATGCAAAACAAACAGGCAGATTTTAAGATTATTTTACTCAAAACTGAGTTTTTTCACAGCCTGACGATAAGAGCAATTTCAGAAACCGCAATTACAAAAAACAATATCCCAACGGATATTTGGGTTTACAAATGCGTTGACAGAAATGAGGTTCAAAATTACTTAGGCTTTAGACATGTTTCTGGTGTAAAGCAGTGGCCATTAATCTCTAAAGCCCGATACTTATATGATTTATTTGTAAAGAAAAACAGATTTGAATATGAGGTTTACAAAGAGATTGCAAGAGAGATTGGAAGCAAGGGCAACTATGTAAGAAAACTTTTAATCGGCTACCAAGCCTTTCAAATAGTAAGAACAAGAAATTGGTTTGGAATGGGAGAGTATTTAAATGAAGAGTCATTTGATTTATCACTCATTTCAGATGTTTTAAATGGACAATCCATTGTTGCAGAGTATGCAGGGATTGATGTAAATAGTGAGAAACCATTTGCCAGTATTAATCAAGAAAATTTTGAACAATTAACTAAGTGGTTATATCAAATTACAGAAACAGGAAGAACAAGAATTGGCGACAACAGAAATCTTAGATTACTCAATAAAATTCTTCAAAACGAAGAAGCAAAAAAAGCATTTATTGAAGATGGAAAGTCTATTACAGAAGCAGCTGAACTTACTGATTTATCGGATGAAAACATTAGATTCTATCTCGGTGAAGCAATTTCTAATCTGAATGAAGCACAGAAATTAATACATAAGGCAAAAGCACCAACTAAAAAGGACGAAGACCTGTTAGAAGAAATATCCAATTCAGTCGATGTTATTGCATCTCACATTAGGAAAACAATAAGACAAAATAAATTTAAATACCAAAACATAGAAGAATAATATGCCCTACTTAGACATAAGCAAAATTGAATTGCCTAAGCAGGAAACAGATTATAATGTTTGGGCTGATTATATTGAGTTATTTGCTATGCTTCATCCCGACAGAAAGCTTAGCGTTGAAGCAATAAAAGATAGACTGTTAGATGAAAATGATGATGATCAAAAAAAGCATTGCGTCAGATAAATGCAATGGGAAAGAAAGTCATTACTCCAAACATTGATATGATTGCAGATGACCAATTTGAGGACGACACCGATCCCGAAGATGATCAAAGAATAAAAACGGCAATTATTGGCGTAATAGATTACATGAAATGTAGAAAAACAATTGTAAGTAATTATTACCCGTTTGAAATTGACAATAAATATTCAGTTTCCTTAAAAAATGGATTGACTAACAAAAATAAAATTTACATCATTCTATTAATTTCATCCTTGATTAGAGTGATTACCCGAGAAGGAGGGTTTTCATACAGAATAACACACAGGTTTGAAAATTTGTGTGAGCATCCATTTGGTTTATTGATTCCCGAAATTTCTACAAAAGAATTTTTTGGAGCTGGTGGTTCTACTAACGAAATTGGAGAACCAACTGGACAATTATTTTTTGAGAAAGTGAGTGCTTTATCAAAAAATTTAAGACTTCATTTACATCCAGATTTCACAAAGGATTCCGCTGGAGTTCACAATGTTGGCGATGGAGGATTGGATTGGGTTGCATGGGTTTCGTTTGCGGATAATCTACATATGCTTCCAACTTACTTTGCTCAATGTGCTTGCGGAAATGATTGGGATGAGAAATTGTTTGATGCTAATAAATCTAAGTGGGGACAATTTATTTTGTTTGGTTACGATTACCAATTGTTTCATTTTATACCAAAGTCATTTCGTGAGTTGGACAACAAGTGGCTGAATAATAACAAACTTCATTCTGCTGTTCTTATTGACAGATTTAGAATCATTGAACTCCTTGAAAAAAGTAAGAAAGAAAAATACATAGTAGCGTTATACGATGATTTACTGACCGAATTAGAAACTGTAGAAATTTATTAAACAAATATTCGTTTATTGACTGATAACGAACGCATTACAAAAATTGCAGAAATGATTGGAGGTTCAAATCCTTCGCTTGCTTCTATAGAAAGTGCTAAAGAAATGTTGATGTAAAATTACCAAAAATGAGTTAACTGGATTTTGCGTTTTTCGAAAAATAAATCATAATTTTTTCGATATGTTGCAATTATTTTTTTGTGTTTATGCTGAAATTCTTCATCCATTTCATCATTAAAAGTATAATCTCTAAAAATGGTTTCAAAATTAAAAACATCGCCAACCATTTTTCTATAATCGTGTAAAAGTTCTGTTTCTGAATCTAAAAACGGTTTAATATGTGTTTCATAAAACAAGTAGGCTGTGTCATTTATTGCTAGTCCTTTTTCTAACCAAAAATTTTCTTTGCATTCCTTTTCATACTTAAAAAAATCTGTAATTACTTCTTTTGGAAACCAATCAGGCAATTTGATATTTGGTTCGGGCATTTCGATTTCTTCTAAAATCTCAAGCTCAGGAAATGGAAACCATGAGTTGAATAAATACCATTCATAATCAGTAAATAGATGTAAGATTTTTTCTGTTTTTAATTTTACCAACCAAGTGCGATAATAAACAGGTCCATTCGGAAAAAGCGAAGGGTCTATTACCTGAGGTTCGATTTCGATGCCATTATCAACAAATACAACCAAAGCTACATGGTATCGCCAATCTATCCTTTCTGAAAGCGAGATTTTATTTTTATCTCGAATCGAAATCATGGTGTTATTATCAACGGAATATACGCATGGAGCAAAAGCCCAAATTTTTGCACCTACAATTCCAATTGATTTCAAAAACAGGCTCATCAAATGAGCTCTATCATGGCAATTTCCTTGTACATATTGAAATTGAATATCGAAATTTAAAATCTGCATATATGCCTCATTTGCATCAGATTGCGAAATAATTGAGGCTTTGTTTTCAGTAAGAATTGAATTTTGCTGATAAATAATATTAATTGTTAAAAAATTGATATAACATTTGAATTAAGGCACAGGATCATAGCCACTTCCTCCCCACGGATGGCAACTTGATATCCGTTTTATTCCCAATAATATGCCTTTTAAAGCACCATATTTAATTATTGCATCTTTAGCATATTCGCTACAAGTTGGTAAATATCTGCACCCGCCAGGCAAGAATGGTGAGATGGCATATTTATAAAATTGAATAAATAATAAAGCAATTTTTTGAGAAATTTTCAATTTTATTCGGCATTTTTCTTTTGTAATACACTATTAAATTTTCCATAAAGGAAATAAATTAAAAAGCCTAAAGCCATCCAAATAATGAGTCTAATCCATGTATCTGCTGGCAAACCAAGCATTTGAATAAATGCAAAAGCTGCACCCAAAGTGCCTGTAACCCAAATAAATGGAGCTTTGAAAGGACGATTGGCATTGGGCTGTTTTACCCTCAAAACCATTACACCAATACATACTATGGCAAAAGCCAATAGTGTACCAATAGATACTAATTCGCCTAACAAACTTATTGGTAAAAATCCTGCCAAAAGTGATGCAAAAAAACCTGTAATAATCGTAGAAATATACGGAGTTTTGAATTTTGAGTGAAGTTTAGAAAATAAAGGTGGTAGCAAACCATCTTTCGACATCGAATAAAATATGCGGGGTTGTCCCATTAACATTACCAAAACTACTGAACTTAAGCCAGCAATTGCACCCAGTTTAATTAAAGGACTTAGCCAAGCTAATGTGCCACCAACGCTATCAATAGCAACTGCAATTGGGTTTGGAGAATTTAATTGGTCGTATTTTATAATTCCTGTCAAAACTAAGGCAACCAAAATATAAATAATAGTACAAACAGCTAACGATGCTAAAATACCAATTGGCATATCTCGTTGAGGGTTTTTAGCTTCTTGTGCAGCAGTTGATACAGCATCGAAACCAATGTATGAAAAGAATATCACGCCTGCACCTCTCAAAATACCACTCCATCCAAAATGCCCAAATGTACCATCGTTTTCGGGAATAAATGGTGTTAAGTTTTCTGCAGTGATATAACTTGCCCCAAAAGCAATAAAAAGCAAAATCACAACTACTTTTATAATAACTATTACATTATTAAATTTTACAGATTCTCTTATTCCAATTACCAAAAGTGTTGAAACCAAAACTACTATAAATACAGCAGGAAAATTAATAAACGAACCCGTTGATATCCAACCTTTTTCTACATCGTACAAAATTGGAGAATTGGTAAGATACGATGGGATTTCTAGTTTTAGGTTTTCTTTCAAAAAATTAGTTACATAACCCGACCAGCCCACAGCCACAGTTGAAGCAGCAAACATATATTCTAAAATTAAATCCCAACCAATAATCCAAGCGATAAGCTCACCTAAAGTAGCATACGCATAGGTGTAAGCACTCCCAGCAATTGGAATCATGGCTGCAAATTCGGCATAACACAAACCTGCAAATGCACAAGCTAAACCCGAAATAATAAAAGAAATCACAATTGAAGGTCCAGCATATTGTGCGGCTGCATTTCCTGTCAAAACAAAAATCCCTGCACCGATTACCGCACCTATGCCGAGCATCGTTAAATTAAATGCTGTCAAAGTTTTTTTTAATCCTTTGCCATCCTCATCACCTTGTGCTTCCATTTGAAGGGTGTGAAGTGGTTTTTTAATAAATAAATCGAATTTCATGTGTTTTTTAGAAGTATGGCTATAAAATTAAGGTATAAAAACGAATAAAATAAATTTGATTTTATTTTCGTTACTAATTTTTGCTAAATATTTTTTTATCGGCATAAAAAGTTCCGAATGGAATCAATGAAGCTAAAAGTGCCAAAGCAATCGTTAATAAACTCCATTTTTTTTGAAATCCAACCCAAAACACAAATCCAACATATAGCATAAATAAAAAACCATGTGCCATGCCAACTACATAGTTTGGTTTTGGCATGGCAAATTGGTATTTCAAAATCATTGTAAATCCCAATAGCAAGAACGAACAGCCTTCTAAAAAACCAATGATTCGTAAATTTTGTAATGCAGTTTTAAACATACTTTTTAATTTATTTTGATACAAAAATTGCGTTTTTTTGTTAATCTATCTTAAAAAAATATTTAAAACATTATCAAAACCTTTTTTAGTTACAATATGTTAAAATAGTATAAAAAAATTAAAATGGACAAATCAACAATTCAAAAAAAATATATTGAGTTTATGCTCGAAAATGGTGCAAAACCAAAAAGTGTTTTTGCATTTGCCAAAATGCTAAAACTCAAAGAATCAGAGTTTTATTCGTATTATTCTTCGTTTGATGCTATCGAAAAAGATTTTTGGAAAAATATATTTTCAGAATCAACCGCTCAACTACAAACAGATGAAACCTACAAATCTTATGATGCAAAAGATAAACTTTTGGCATTTTATTATGTTTGGATTCAAAAATTGAGAGAAAATCGCAGTTTTATTGTAAATATGAAATGTTCAAAAACCGATTCTATTGCTCCAAATTCTGGTTTTTTAGATAGTTTCAAAAAAGAAATGAACGATTATGTTTCTGGAATTATGACAGATGGCATGATGAATGGTACTGTAAAAGACCGAAAATTTCTTTCAGAACGTTATCATTATGCAATTTGGTTTCAAACGATTTTTATTCTTAATTATTGGCTTAAAGACAATTCAGAAAATTTTGAAATGACAGATGCAGCCATAGAAAAATCAGTGAATTTGGTTTTCAAATTATTAGGTGAAAACACTTTTGATACAATGCTCGATTTTGGCAAATTTCTATTCCAAAAAGCAAGTTGATTATATTAAATCAGTATTATTTTATATTTTTTTCTAATCATTTATTTTATTAAAAATTCTAATGAAAGACCAAGAAACTATACCCACTGGTAAAATGCAACGTGCTGCACATTTTGTTGGTACTGGAGCAAAAATAGGTGGAAATTATGTAAAATACTATACTCAAAAGCTTCTAAATAAGGATGTTACACGCGAAGATTTGAATCAAGATAATGCCGATGATATTTATGATACGTTGAGTCATTTGAAAGGCTCGGCACTAAAAGTGGCCCAAATGTTGAGCATGGATAGGGGATTGTTGCCCAAATCGTATCAAGATAAATTTCAACTTTCGCAATATTCGGCACCGCCACTTTCGGGTCCGCTTGTTATGCAAACTTTTATAAAATCGTTTGGCAAAACTGCTTCCCAACTTTTTGATACATTCGATTCAAATGCAATAAATGCTGCTTCTATTGGGCAAGTACATCGAGCTACAAAAAATGGTAAAAAATTGGCTGTCAAAATTCAATATCCAGGAGTTGCAAATAGTATAAGTTCGGATTTGAAATTAGTTAAACCATTCGCTGTCAGGCTTGTAGGTTTGAGTGTGAAAGATGCTGATAAATATTTTGATGAGGTAGAATCAAAACTATTAGAAGAAACCGATTATAAACTCGAACTCACTCGTTCTGTAGAACTCTCGCAACTTTGCGAACACATTCCAAATTTACATTTTCCGAGTTATTATCCCGAATTTTCTTCGTCCAAAATCATTACCATGGATTGGCTTGAAGGTATGCACATGAAAGATTTTTTGGAAACCAATCCGACACAAGAAACCAGAAACAAAGTTGGACAAGCACTTTGGGATTTTTATGATTTTCAAGTGCATAAACTCCGAAAAGTGCATGCTGATCCGCATCCAGGTAATTTTTTGTTTTTAAACGATGGAACTGTAAATATTTTTGATTTTGGTTGTGTAAAAGAAATTCCAACCGACTTTTATGAAAATTATTTTAAACTTATCGACCAAGATATTTATAAAGATGACAAAAAAGTAAAAGAAATTTATGCCAATTTGGAAATGATTCACGAATCGGATACCGAAAAAGAAATAAAATTCTTTTTTCCTTTATTCAAAAAAATGATTGATATGCTCACATTGCCATTTACAAAAGATGAGTTTGATTTTGGCGATGAATCGTATTTTGGTGGTATTTATAAATTTACCGAAGATTTACAAAACATGAAAGAAATTAAAGAATCGCCACGAGCCAGAGGCTCACGCCATTCTTTATATATCAACCGAACTTATTATGGTTTGTACCATATTTTATTCGATTTGAGGGCTGTTGTTAAAACTAAAATGAAAGTTTAGAAAACTTTCATTTTAGTTTTAAATTATTATTTGTTGATTTTTTTGAAAGAACCGATTCCCGACATGTCTTTTTTGACAACTGTTGGAGTACCTTTGTAATGTAAAAATCCTGAGCCTGTAATCGAAGCAATTAATTCTGAATTTACATTTATTTCGACTCCTCCAAAAGCAGCCGTAGCAACTTTTGCTTTATCAATCAATAAATTAAAAGCGTTTATATTTCCAGTATTTTGGCATTTTATATCAGCTGTGTTTGTTTTTCCAGAGAGAGATATATTTCCACTTGCATTCAAATCTGCTTTCAGATTTTCTACATTAAGCGATAAAGACATGTCGCCTTCAGAAATATTTATTAACTCAAAATCTTTTGCTTTAATTGGAATCATACACACTGTTTTACCAAACATATTTGCAGTTAGTTTTTCGAGATTTTTTACTTTCACATAAACTTTAAATTTGGTATATTTTTTAATATGCTCTTCTTCATCGTCAAAAATCCGTAGTAAAGTGCTGTCTTGGTTTATGGCTTTGATGTGTACCAATAAATTATCATCAGTTTCAACAACTACACTTGCTGTATCAGCTTGGCTCAATTCTACATCAAATATTCCATCTAAATCTAGTTTTGTAAAATCTTTGACACTAATGCTTTGTTTTACAACTTTGCCACTACCAAATATCTTTTTTTGAGCCGATAATTGTGAATAAACAAATAAAAACGCAATCGAAGTAGTAATAATAATCTTTTTCATAATAATTTAATGTTTTGTTTTAATAAAAATAGTCGTGTAATATTACATATAAAATTGATTATCAATATATTTTTTCTAAAAAAATTGCACATAAAAACCTAATCGCTGCACAACAGCTTTTAATTCGTTTTTAGATTGTGATGGTACAATTGATAAATAATATATATCAGGGTGCGAATCAAAATCACACACAGCCCAACCTTGTTTTGAAAACGATTTGCCAACTTCAACCAGCATATTGTCGCTGCCAGTAAATTCGTCAATGTCAGAAGCTAACGCATTGATATTGATATGATTATCAATTATTAAATGTTTTAAACTATATGAAATATCTTCCCAAGATGCTTTGCTATCAAATTTTTGAGCAATATTATATTTCAATAAAAGTTCCAAAAATTGGGCTTCGTTTTCGGTTTCTTTTGCAATAATTTCCAAAATCGAATCTTTAACTTTTGGTGCTATTAATTTGATTAGCAAATTAATTTGGGCTGTTTTATTTGGCATAATTTTATGTTTTTAAATTAAATTTTCCATGTTTCTGGAGATTTTCTCCAATTGTTTAGCGATTCTATATCTGTTTTAGAATAAATATTTTTTTCTTCACACACATTTATAAGTGTTGGATAGTTGCTCAAAGTTACTAATTTAATGTTTTCTTTTTCGAAATTTTCGTCTGCTATGGCAAACGAGTAAGTAAAAATCGCAACCATTCCTTGTACATTAAAACCAGCTTTTTGCAATGCAGCCGCAGCTTTTAAAGAACTTCCACCTGTCGAAATCAAATCTTCGACCAAAACAACTTTTTGATTTGGTGTTATTTTTCCTTCTATTAAATTTTCCATGCCATGATTTTTTGGCGTAGGACGCACATACAAAAAAGGCAAATTTAATAAATCAGCAACTAGAGCTCCTTGTGGAATTCCAGCCGTTGCCACTCCAGCAATTGCCTCAACATCAGCAAATTGAGCTTTAATAACAGCAGATAATTGTTCTTTTATAAAAGTACGAACTTCTGGATAAGATAAAGCTAAACGATTGTCGCAATATATAGGAGAATTCCAACCCGAACTCCACTTGAATGGCTCATTTGGTTTTAGTTTTATTGCACCAATTTTTAATAAGTCTTCGGCAATTTTTTTAGCTACTTCTGTTTTTTGCATCTTTTGATTTTATTGTTTGCAAATATTTAAATTTTTATTGATATAACATTGCAAAATAGGGTATAGTTTTTAACATTTGTTGCAAGATTTTTTAAACCAAACATGAAGCTATTTATAAACAACAAACGAATAAAATTTATACACGAATCAAAATCGCTCAAAAAGTCAGAATTTGATAGTTTTTTATATGCTAATCATATTGATGCAAATCAAAAATATGTTGGTAAAATATTGATTTACAAATGCTTAGATGCTCAAATATTAGCGTTTTTAAAATTACTTGAAACTCCTGCTTTTGAAAAAGTTAATAGCGTTAGTTTTATCACAGAAGATATAGAACAAACCGAAAAAGCCATTAAAACCGATTTTAAAATCATAAAGGCTGCTGGTGGTTTGGTGCTTAAAGATGATAAAATTTTGATGATTAATCGCCTCAATACGTGGGATTTACCAAAAGGAAAACTTGAAAATGACGAAAATAATGCCATTGCAGCAGTGCGAGAAGTTGAGGAAGAATGTGGTGTTTTGGCTGAAAACCGAACAAAACTTTGTTCGACTTGGCATTCGTACACACACAAAGACAAGCGAATTTTGAAAAAAACTACTTGGTATTTGATGTCTTGTTTAGACGATAGCAATATGAATCCACAAACCGAAGAAGGCATAACTGAAATTAAATGGATGAGTGTTGATGAAGCCACTTTAGCACTTACAACTAGCTATAAATCAATTAAATATGTATTGAAAAAATACAAAAAGAAATATTTAGATTAATAAAAAATGACTTGCGGTTATATCTGTCCAAATTGCAATGGAACTGGCTTTGATTCAGAACTTTTGGCTGATTGCGATTGGTGCAAACCTTTGCAAAAACCCACTATTTCTGACGAAGAATGGATAAAAATCGTGCATGAGCAAAATTGCTGTTCAGATATTGGTGAAAATAATTTTGTAAATGAAAACAACAAATAAGTAAAGGTTACGTTATTTAGTTTTGGTATATTAAACAATAAAAAACAAATGAAAAATACAGTAAAAATAATATTCTTTATCCTTTTTGTGAGTTTTTCACAAATCTTTGCTCAAGCCGATTTTAAGTTTGAAAAAACAGAATTTGATTTTGGTACTGTTACTGAAAAAGACGACACACTTTGGGTAGATTTCAAATTCAAAAACATAGGTTCGGAGCCATTAGTGATTTCAGAAATAAAAACCGCTTGCGAATGTACACTTGCAGATTGGGTAAAAAAACCAGTAATGCCGGGTAAAGAAGGCATTATAAAAGCTGGATATAAATATAAAGGCAAATCTGGAAGTTATAATAAAACCTTAACTATAATGGCAAATACCTTACCTGCTGTTTCTCAGTTGGTTATAAAAGGAGTTATTTTAGATAAGAAGTGATGAATTGTAAAACATCGATAAACTAAAATTTATAAAAAACAGTATTCATGTTTTGTAATTTTAGAATCATTTTTTCAAAATAATTATTCCAGAAAGTTAGTTTTTTTTCTGCAAAAGCATGATTATGCCAATTGATTGTTAAAATTCCACCCATTTTTTTCATTTGATTTAGAATCGGTTCGAGGTACATATCTGATTCTTGTTCTGTTTTCAGGTTTAAATAGTGTTCGTAAAATAAAGTTGCATCCATAATTATTAAAGGAATTTCAATTGTGTGCATAATTGTATTCGATTGAAAATCAAATAGATAAAAGGGTAGGGAGGTGCCGTTTCTAAATCCACAATAATCATAAAATCCTAAACTAGAATCATATTTTATATAATTTTCTAAAATTTGAGGCGTTTTAAAAATATCAAACATTAAAAAATGAGAACGATGCAAATCAGTATTTAATTTCAAAAGCTCGTTTTCAAACAAGGTTTTTGACTCTGTTGAGCCAAAAGCCGAATGTAATCCAATATTATTTTTTATTTGTAAATTTGATATAATATCTTGAATTTCAGCATTCTCTATGGCATAATCTGCATTTTCAAAGCTTTTGTAATTTCCTTTTTTAGTCATAAAAAAATAGGTGGAAACAAAGTTGTATTTGTTTTGAATTTTTGTAATGTTTTCAAAACAAAGATTAAGATTATTTCTATTCTTTAATGAATCAAATATTGACGTAAGTTCTAATTTTTTAAAAGCATTTTTTAAGTTTTTTGCAGCGATATTTTTCAAAATATCAACATCATGTGTAATCCACGAATAAAAACTTAGATTTGGTTTATAATTATGTAAAAATGTAGCATCCGAACTTTTTTCAATTGCTGATTTTAGTATTTCAAATAAATAATTTACAATTGGAATATGCGCAGTATTTAATATTTTTTGAATGCTATGTATATATCCAAATCGATTTAATTTATCTCTATTTTGATTTATAATTTCTTGATAACCAGATAAATAAAAAAAAATATGCGATACAATATCGAAATTGAAAATAATTTTTTGATTTTCGATTTTATAAAATTCTACTACATTGTTACTAAAAAAAAGTGGAATTTCTTGATAATTAAAAGTATGCCAAGTTGTGTTATCGGCTAATTCTTCGAGCGACAATTCGCAAAATTTATAAAACTGATCAGGACAAAATAAAGCAGAATTTTGCCTCATGCCATAATCTATTTTTATATTTAGGTCAGAAGTAGAAGCATACGCCAAATTAAAATTTTTGATTACAAAATCAAGCCTAATTTGTGGCGATGGAACTTGTAGATGGGTTGGGTTTTCCGACATATTCCTTCAATTTTACAAAAAAATCTTGATTTTGTATATTTTCGGTCTGAATTTCCATAATTTTTGCTTTTTTACTTTTCGAAAAAAATACTAAAAGCTCCTCATTATCAGGTATTTGATTTGAATAATTTTGGTAATCTATATCAAATTCTTTTGCAATTAATTGTGCTGTTCTTTTGTTTTTGCCAACAAAATAGGTTTCCAATTCTGGTTGTTGTTTTGCTCCTACTACCGACCTAAAAATTGCACCACCATTATTATTTATAATTATTATTCGTAAATTTTTTGGCACAAAATCATTCCAAAAAGCATTTGAATCGTAAAAAAAAGCTACATCACCCGTAATTAAAGTTACAATTTCATCAGAAACAATTGCCGAACCAATGGCAGTACTTGTGCAGCCATCGATTCCACTTGTGCCTCTGTTGCAATAATTTATTGTGGTTGGTGATGAAATTAAATTCAAATATCTAACCGAAAGGCTATTAGCTGTATGCAAAACAGAATCTTCTGGTATATATTGGATAATTGAATGTAAAATACCTAGTTCTGAATTTTTATTTTGTTCGATAAATTCTTCTAAAAGTAGTTTTTGTTCGCTGTTTTTTTGTTTCCAAAGTTCCAGATATTTTTTACTTGAGGCGATATTTACCCGATTAACTAATTCATTTACAAACGATTCTGGCGAAACAGGAGCTAAATGTGTAATTGTTTGAAACGTATCAATTATTTCATCTCCTTCTTGCACGTGTATATGACAAACTGGCTTATAGTTTCGTAAGAATTTTTTTAAGTTTTTAGAAACTAATTCTCTCCCAAAAGTAATTAATAGATCTGGTTTTAGTTCTGATAATAGATTTTCATTTTCAGATGAAACAATCAAATCACTATAATTTATGGCATTATCAATAAATTGAAAATTGCTATTTATATCTGCAATTATTGGTAATTTATTATCATTTACAAACGAATTTAAAGCAGTATTAAATTCATTATTTGGCAGCATTTGCCCAACTACAATCAGTTTTTTTGGATATTGAATCAATAGCGATACAAAATCATCCCAAATATTTTTATTTATGCTTTTATGCGTATCAAATCGTTTGATTATTTGTACTTTTTCTGGATTTCCAATTTGATTTTTTTCAGGATAAAATGGTTCTCTAAACCCAAAATTTATATGAATAGGTCCGCTTTCTGAGGAAGTAGATTTTAAAATTGCTTCGTTCAAAATTCTATTCAAATACCAATTGTTATCATCATGGTTATCAGCAATTTGTATCGAATAACTTTTTATAATATTAGGTTCAAAAATTTGCTCTTGTTTTATGGCTTGTCCATCTCGTTGCCCAATCCATTCTTTTGGACGATCGGCTGTCAAAACTAAAAGCGGAATCTGTTGATAAAATGCTTCGGTAACTGCAGGAGCAAAGTTCAGTGCTGCTGTGCCTGATGTACAAATCAATACAACAGGTTTGTTTAGTCTTTGGGCAATTCCTAAAGCAATAAAAGCTGCCGAACGTTCGTCAAAAATAAAAATGGGTTTTATTTTGGTATTTCTTACAAAAGACAATGTTAAAGGTGCGGAGCGAGAACCTGAACAAATTATTGCATATTCTACTTTATGTGCACTGAAAACTTCTGAAATGTTTAATGTATTTATAAATTTTGGCATTTAATCTAACAATATGCCATAAAATAAATTCATATTTATATTATTTCAAAATTTTGTTTAATACTTTTAAAATTATTTCTGATTTGTAGGCTAATTCTTTTTCTTCTTTTTCTGCAACAGAATCTGATGTAATTCCTGCTCCAATAAATATATGTGCCATGTTATTAAATAGCTTTGCACATCTGAGATTTACATAAATATGTGTTTCTGTATGATTATCAATGGATAAATTTACTGCTCCTAAATATCCAGCATAATATTCTCTATCAAAATTTTCGGTAAGCTTTATAATTTCTAAGGCTTTGTCTTTTGGAGTTCCACAAACGGCAGAAGTAGGATGCAATAGTTTGAGCATTACCTGTGGCAAATGTTCAAACTTTTGTGTTAATAAATCTACTGAAAACTCTGATTTTAAATGCCATAAACTTCCTGCACGAACTGTTTTTGGACCATCTTCTTCATACTCTCTTAGTCTTATTTTTTTAAAACAATCCACAATGTAACGTTCCACCAAAGCTTGTTCTTGAATTTCTTTTTGTGTCCATTGTGCATCGCAAGCGGCATCTCCTGTTTTTACAGCTTTTGTACCAGCCAAAGCTACTGTTTTGAAAACCTGATTTTTATCAACTGAAATCAAAACTTCGGGACTAGCTCCCAACCAAATTCCTTCGTTTGGAATATAAACAATTGAAACAAATGCATCTGGATATATGTCGCAGGTTTCTTTAAAAAGCGAAACATAATCTATTTCAGTTATTGTATCATAACTTTTTTTTTCTGCTAAAACAACTTTTTTAAGTTCGCCTTTTTCGATTTCTATCTGTGCGATTTTAACTTTTTCAATATATGATAATTGATTATTTGAAACTAAATTTTGGCTTTTCTTATTAGTTATTTTATTGATTTCAAATGCATTATCTTTTAAAATTAGTTTTGGATTTTCAAAATCATTGCAAGAAAACACATAATGTATTTGGTTTTCGATAATAATATTTTTAGAACTTTTTTTGTCATCAAAAGGAGCAAAAACAAATCCACTTTTAGTAAAAATCTCATCATAATTTGAAACAAAATGTACATCTGAATCTGCTAAAAAATTAAAAGCTGTTGAATTAGGATTTTTAAAAAAAACAAAAGGACAATTTGATTCAAAAAAACGTAGAAATAAGGATTTAGCATCAATATTTTTTTGTCCAATTTGTGAAATAGTTTCAGTCATTTTTTCGTTTTATATCCTTTTAAAAAAGATATTAAATCAAATTGTTCAAAAAAGTGTAAATTATAATGTTATTCTTTTTTCTTTTCCATAACCGCAACAGTTAAACGGCTAATGCAAACTAACTCTTCGTTTTCGTTTTTTATTCTAATATCCCAAATGTGTGTTTTTTTTCCAATATGAACGGCAGTAGCTTTGCCAAAAACCCAGCCAGAAGTGGCACTTTTAACATGATTAGCATTAATTTCTATGCCTACACAATAATATTTGGTGCGATCAACACATAAATTAGAAGCCAAACTGCCAAGCGATTCGGCAAGCACAACAGATGCTCCTCCATGAAGCAAACCAAGTGGTTGTTTTGTACGCTCATCAACTGGCATTTTTCCAGATAGAAAATCTTTGCCAATTTCAGTATAAACGATTCCTAAATGTTTGGTAATATTTACGTGATAAGTTGTGTTTATATAATCTAATTTGATTTCAGTATCAATCATTCTATAAATGACAATTAATTGGTAGATTTAAAGAAATAATAAAGTGCTAAAATCAATAACGCTACCACAAAACCAATATAGATAAATAGTTGATTTGCTTTAAAAAAAGATTCTTTGCCAGTTGATTTCGTAATGATTTCTTTGATATTTTTTACTAAATTCTGAAATGCGTTATGTTCTTTATTCAAATAAGCATACACACCCGAATTTAAGTATTGAATACAAACCGAAATATCTGACTGACCAGAAAGTACAATAATTTCTGCTGTTTTTGATTTCTCTTTGATTTTTGTGATGTATTTGAGCGACTGCTCATCTTCTAAAATATGATCTAAAACTATAATGTCATAAACTTCATCCGATTCAAGTTGTGCAATCAAAGCTTTGCATGAAGGCACACAAAACAATGTAAATTCTCCCAAATTATTTTTAAGATATTCTGTAAGAGCAATTTCATCAACCTTATTATCTTCTGCTAATAATATTTTTAGCATTTTTGTATTCAATTAAAAGTAAACTTAGATATTAACATTACAAATATATAATAATATCTACATCAACAAAAAAACCTTTTAGATATTTACTAACTTTATCAAAAATTTACCATTGAAAATATCAATAATTGTAGCCAAAGCCGAAAAAAATGTAATTGGAGGCGAAAATAAATTACTTTGGCATTTGCCAGCAGATTTAAAATTTTTCAAAGAAAAAACATCTGGACATCATATTTTGATGGGCAGAAAAACATTTGAATCTATAGGCAAAGCTTTGCCCAATCGTGTGAATTTGGTTTTAACTCGGGATGAAAATTACAAAAAAGAAGGTGTTTTGGTAGTCAAAACTTTGCAACAAGCCATAGATTTAGCCCAAAAAAATGACGAAAACGAACTTTTTATAATTGGAGGAGGAGAAATTTATAAAAACACAATTTCTATTGCAGATACAATTTATATTACTCAAATTGATGCGATTTTTGAAGGCGATACTTTTTTTCCAGCTTTATCATCAGATTGGAAATTGGTATCAGAAATCGAAGGAATTGTGGATGAAAAAAATAAACTCAAACATCGGTTTTTGAAATTTGAACGTAATTAAAACTAGCGTCCCAAATTTTTAATATAAGAAATATGCGATGCCAAAGCGTTTCGCATACGCTTGTATTCGATATATTCTACACCATATTCATTACACATTTGTTTCACAATTTTGCTAATTTCTGGGTAATGTATGTGCGATATTTTAGGAAATAAATGATGTTCGATTTGAAAGTTTAAACCGCCTAAAAACCAACTGATTAATTTATTATTTGTTGCAAAGTTTGCAGTTGTTTTAAGTTGATGTATTGCCCATTCGTCTTCCATATTTCCAGTTATTTTGTTGGGTATTGGAAAATGCGTATGCTCCACAGTATGAGCAAGTTGAAACACTATACTCAACACCAAACCTGCCACAAGCGAATATACTAAAAAGCAAATAAGCCAAGTTAAAAAACTCATTGTTAAAATAGGCAATGCCACAAAAATCAACAGATGAAAAGCTTTGAAACCCCAAAAAATAAAATGATCATAGGCAGACATTTTTTTGTACGAAAACTCGCCAATTTTTCCTTTAAAATATTTAATATAATCGCTTACTAAAATCCAAAATAGGTACAAAAACGAATATAATGCCCAAAAATAGATATGTTGATATTTGTGTAACTTGTTTATTTTCTGAGCTTTACACAATCGCATAAATGGTGAAAGTTCTAAATCATCATCAATTCCGTCCACATTTGTGAACGAGTGATGAATAATATTATGTTTCACATTCCACATATAATGGCTGCCGCCAAAAATATTTAAAGTAAAAGCTGCTAATGTATTTAGTGATTTTTTTTTGCTCAAACTGCCATGCGCTCCATCGTGCACCACATTAAAACCAATGCAAGCAATCAAAAAACCAAGAATTACACTTAAAATAATTTGCAAAAATAGTATGTTAGTAAAAAACAAAATGAAGGTATAAATACCAAAAAATGTGGCTAAAAAAACAAAAGATTTGAAATATGAATGGATTCCTCCTGCTGTAGAAATACCTTTTTTATCAAAATATAAGCTAATCCTACTTTTAAGCTCTGCATGAAATGACGGCAACGTATTAATAAATTTTGGGTGACCAGTCATACAAAGTTTTTGTTTCTATAAGCAAAGGTATAACTTTATTGTTTTGATTCTTTAATTAATTTAATTTCTTTAAATGCTATTTCCAATCTTAATGATTTCAATAGTAGTTTTCCAATTTCGAGTAGTTGCTTTTAGTTTTAGTTTTTTTTCAAAAAACGAATTAGAAAGTAAACTATCGCTATAGCCAGCCACACATTGTATAAAAATAGTATTGTCAATAATTATAAAAGTATCTTTTCCAGTATTTTCTAGATTCAATAGTTCTATATTTTCTTTTGTTGGCGTATCAGACAAAAATGTAACATGCAACTGTTTGATTTTATCTTCATCGGTTGTTGAAAAAATATTTTTAGAAACTCTGGCTTTGAAAGCATTAAATTCTTCAATAAATACAGGAACATCGAACCCAAATTTAGATAAAATTGCGGCTTGTATTATTTTTTCAAGTTCAATGTTTGAAGTTTCTTTTGATTGGAAAATTACATTTCCACTTTGGATATATGTTTTTACGTTTTCAAACGAAAGCGACTCAAAAAGTAAGCGTAAGTCGTTCATTTTGATTATTTTATGTCCTGAAACATTAATTCCTCTAAGTAAAGCAACATAAATTTTCATACTATTTTAACTTAATTGATACTTAAAACTTTGTTTCCAATTAAAAAATCTTTGATTGACATTCGTTTTTTTCCTTCGATTTGTAAGGACAAAATTGCGATTGTTTTTTTTGTTGTTTTTATATACAAATAGTTTTTATTATCTGTTTCAAAATTAGAATCAACTAATTCATTATCAATAATTTGAGTTTCAAATATTTTGCAATTTAGTCCATTGCATTCGCAAAAAGCAGTTGGTACAGGATTCATACCACGTACAAAATTATAAATTTCAAAAGCTGTTTTTTTCCAATCAATTTTGCAATGTTCTTTAAAAATTTTTGGTGCAGATTTTAATTCTTGATTTTCGATTTGAGGAATAGTTTTGTAATTTCCTGATTCTATTTTTTTTACCGTTTCTAAAATTACATCTGCCCCTTTATTCATTAATCGTTCATAAAGTAAACCTGTTGTGTCTGTTTCAAAAATGGGTTCTTTTTCCTGCATAATCAAATCACCCGTATCAATTTCATGTTTTAGAAAAAAGGTAGTAACACCTGTTTCTTTTTCACCATTTATAATTGCCCAATGAATAGGAGCTGCACCTCTATATTGTGGCAAAAGTGAAGCATGTAAATTAAAAGTACCCAATTTTGGCATATTCCAAACGGCTTCGGGCAACATTCTAAAAGCTACAACAATTTGTAAATCAGCTTGATAGCTTTTTAATTCTGTTAAAAATGTTTCATCTTTTAGTTTTCCGGGCTGCAAAACGGGCAAACCAACCGAAAGTGCATATTCTTTAACAGGACTTATGCCGAGTTTTAAGCCTCTGCCTTGTGGTTTGTCTGGCGAAGTTATCACAGCCACAATTTGATAATTGTTTTCGACTAATTTTTTTAATCCCAAAACGGCAAATTCGGGTGTACCCATATATATAATACGCAAATTTTTCAATTTATAGTTTTTTATCTGCAACGAAATTAAGGATTATTTTAATTGTGTTTTTAATTCAACAAAAAACTATTTATGATTGTATAAGTTTGTATTAAATGATGATGAATAAAATAATAAATTTTCGACTGGCATTTTTGTTTGTTTTATTGCCATTTTGTGTGTTTTCACAAATTAAAAAATATGAAAATATTGATGCTAAAGCATTAGCTATCAAATATTTAAACTCTATTGAAGCTATTTCAGATGAAATTAATTCTTTTGCTAAAACAAACGAAGAAAAAACAAGAGCCATGTTTGTTTGGATTACAAACAATATTGCGTACGATACCAAGGCTTTTTTTTCGGGAAACTACCCCGAGCCAGATGTAAAAATTACACTTAAAAACAAAAAAGCAGTTTGCGAAGGATATTGTTTGCTTTTCAAAACGTTTTGTGATTTGAATAAAATACCCTGCATAACTATGAACGGTTATTCAAAAGGTGTGGGATATAGTCCAGGGAAATCGTTTTCAAATACCGACCACACGTGGAATATTGCGAAAATTGGAGAAGAATGGAAGCTAATAGAATCAACTTGGGGAGCAGGATATGTAACGAGTACTGGCTTTGAAAAACAATTTTTTGATCAATATTTTTTCGCTAATCCAGAAAAATTCATTTTGAATCATTTACCAGCCGACCCAATGTGGCAATTGCTATCGTGTGAAGTACCTTTATATATGTTTGAAAAAGACACAAATAGTTTAAAAAATTTCTTAGAAAATAAAAAATGTGTTGTATCACAAAATCCAAAAATATCAGATTATTATGCCTTAGATTCTATCAACAGATTTAGGGTTTTCAACGAAAATGCCTATGCATATAATCCAAAAAACGAAGATGGATTGGTTCAGTTATCATTCATTTACACCAAATTTGCTTATGATAACATTCAGATTTTGAATCGGTTAGATAAAAATTCAGATAAAAGTAAAACAACTAAATTGGCTACAGATGCAAAGCAATTTTTACTAAAAGCACAAGAATACATCAAAAAAGTAAAATCTAAAGAAAGCTATTTTCAACAATCAGTGAGTATGCAAAATCAAGTTATTCCTCAAAATATGGAATATATAGACTGGTTTTTGAATAAGAAATAAAACAAAAAATCACTTTTTTTCTTCTATTTTTTCTAATCTTTTTTGGATGTCTTTTAAAATTGATAAAATCTCATCTTCTTTTTTGGGCATACTAAAAAACTTTTCAGCTTCGGTTTCTTCTGATTCTAAATGTTGGTCTTCTTTTGCAGTTGCCAAATTTTGCATGGTATTAACCATTATTGCAATAAAAATATTGATTGAAGTATAAGTTGCAAGCATTATAAAAGTTAAAAAATAGATCCAAGCATAGGGAAATTCTTTGATAACAGGTCGGGCAATGCCCATGCTCCAACTTTCAAGAGTCATTACTTGAAACAAACTATACATACTTTTGCCCAACGTGCCAAACCATTCGTCAAACAAAGGTCCAAAAATCAATGTGCCAATTAGTCCATAAATATAAAAAACGAGCAAAAGTAATAATGAAACCCAATTTAGACTAGGCAAAGAATCTAAAACAGCTTCGACCAACATTCTCAGGCGAGGAAGTTTTCTGATAAGTCTTAAAACACGCAAAATGCGTAATGTACGCAACACTCGTAAAGGTCCACTTTCAGGTAAAAGGCAAATTACAACAATAATAAAATCAAAAATATTCCAGTTCGATTTAAAAAACTTGTAATCAAAAGCATAAAGTTTAATTAATAATTCAATTAAAAATAAAGCTGGAATTATAATATCAAGAACATCAAATACTTGCCCAAAATTAGATTCCAAATAATTGGAAGTTTGCAAACCCAACATGATGGCATTAAAAACAATGATGCTGACAATTATAGTCTGAATTTTATCGCTTTCAATCCAAATTCCAATCCGTTCTCTGTGATTTTCCATTTTTGAAAATAAAAATTAATGCTAATATACAGATATTTGTATTTTTGAAAAAAATATTAGCAAGAATTGAAGAAGAAGGTATTATTTATAGATAGAGATGGTACAATAATTGTTGAACCAAAGTCTGATTTTCAGATTGATTCGCTCGAAAAGTTGGAGTTTATTCCAAAAGCAATTATTAATTTACATAAAATTGCACAAAACCTTGATTATGAACTTGTAATGGTAACAAATCAAGATGGATTGGGTACTGATTCGTTTCCAGAAAATACATTTTGGCAAGCACATAATAAAATGATGCTTACGTTAGCAAACGAAGGAATTTTGTTTGCTAAAGTGCATATCGACAAAAGCTTTGAAAAAGAGAATTTGCCAACCAGAAAGCCAAATACAGGTATGCTAACATCTTATTTTTCAGCAGATTATGATTTAGAAAATAGTTTTGTGATTGGTGATAGACTTACAGATGTAAAATTGGCTGAAAATTTAGGCTCGAAAGCCATATTATTTAATACAACTATTGATTCTAGTGGATATAAAACAGAATTGATAACCGAAAGTTGGGATAAAATTTATGATTTTTTGCGTTTTCCAGATAGAATTGCAGAAATCAACCGCAAAACAAACGAAACCGATATTTTTATTCGTTTAAATTTAGATGGAACTGGAAAATGTGATTTGCAAACTGGTTTGGGTTTTTATGACCACATGCTCGAACAATTGGGCAAACATTCAGGTGCCGATTTAACAGTAAAAGTAAAAGGCGATTTGCACATCGATGAGCATCACACCATCGAAGATACTTCCATTGCAATTGGCGAAGCCTATTTAAAGGCAATTGGAGATAAAAAAGGAATCGAACGCTATGGCTATTTGCTGCCAATGGACGATTGTTTGGCACAAGCTGCTATTGATTTTTCGGGCAGACCTTGGCTTGTTTGGGAGGCAGAATTTAAACGTGAAAAAGTTGGAGAAATGCCAACCGAAATGTTTTATCATTTTTGGAAATCGTTTTCGGATGCTTCAAAATGTAATTTGAATATCAAAGCAGAAGGCTCAAATGAGCATCATAAAATTGAAGCCATTTTTAAAGCTGTTGCTAAATCAATAAAAATGGCGGTAAAAAGAGATGCTTTAAATAATCAAATTCCGAGTACAAAAGGCATTTTATAAATTTTAATGTACTTGTAGGAACTTTTAAAAACCTTAAATTTGGTTTTAAAAACCCCACCTAAACCCTCCCCAAGTGGGAGGGCTTAATAGGAATTAAGGTTTTTATAGATTCACTTATTCACAATACTATTTTTTCTCATAAAAATATGTAGTTTTGTTCAATAATTAAAACAAAAATCAAATTGGGTTGTAGCACTTGTACATCAGGCGGAGGATGCGGAACAGTAGGCGGATGCAAAAGCAATGGAGGTTGTTCTTCAGGAGGTTGCAATCGTTTAAACACGCATGATTGGCTTTCGGGCATAGATTTTTTGCCGATGGAAGATCGTTTTCCTTTTGTTGAAGTTCGATTTAAAGGCGGAAGAAAAGAGTTTTTTAAGAACTCAAACTTGCTCGATTTAAACACAGGAGATGAAATTATAGTAGATACCCCTTCGGGCAACGATTTGGGATTTGTTTCGTTGCAAGGCGAATTGGTTCGTTTGCAAATGAAAAAGAAAAATGTTTTGGTTTCAAACGAATTGCCAAGCATTTTTAGAAAAGCATCTGAACAAGACAAAAAAAATTACGAAGCTGCCAAAAACAAAGAATTACCTACTTTATATAGAGCCAGACAAATCATTGTAGATTTAAAACTACAAATGAAACTTTCGGATATTGATTTTCAGCTTGATGGAAAAAAAGCCGTTTTCTATTATTCTGCCGAAGAACGAGTAGATTTTCGAGAATTAATAAAAATGTTGGCAAACGAATTCAAAATTCGAATCGAAATGAAGCAAATTAGTTTGCGACAAGAAGCAGGCAGAATTGGCGGAATTGGCATTTGCGGACGAGAACTTTGCTGCTCTACTTGGCTTACCGATTTTAAAAATGTAAACACATCGGCAGCCCGCTATCAAAATTTATCAATCAATCCACAAAAACTTTCGGGACAATGTGGAAGGCTGAAATGCTGTTTGAATTATGAATTAGATACCTATATGGAAGCGCTAAAAGATATTCCAACCGTAGAAAAACCAATTTTAACAACTTCTGGCGAAGCACGTTTGCAAAAAACAGATATTTTTAGAAAAATGATGTGGTTTTCGTACAAAAGTGGTGATGATTGGCTTCCAGTAAAAACAGATGATGTGGTTAAACTTTTGGAACTAAACAAAAAAGGCATAAAACCAAACTCACTTGATCCCAACGATTTAGTTGATAATGAAAATGTTAAACTTCCAGTAAGTTTAAATAAAGACATCAAGAAATTGGATGAAAAATTTAAACAAAAACGTTTTCAACAAAAAAATAATAACAACAAATTTAAACCAAAAGGCGGTTCTCCTTCAAAATGAAAAAGTATAGTTTTTTAATGCTTATTTTAAGTCTATTATTTTTTTCTGCCTGCGATAGCAAGCGAATTTATGAAACAAATATTGAATTTAAAGACAAAAAATGGTATATAGATTCTACTTGTACCTTTACTTTCAAAATTGAAGATAAAAATCTGAAATACAATATATTATACAATGTTAGAAACACGTTAGATTATCCATTTTATAATCTTTATGTTACTTATTATTTGTATGATGAAGCTGGAAAACAAATTTCAACAGATTTGCACGAAATGCAACTAATGGATGCCAAAACAGGCTCTCCCTTTGGCAAAGGAATGGGAGATATTTTTGATAATACTTTATTTGCAATGAAAGACTTAAGTTTTTCTAAATCAGGTACATACAAACTCAAAATCAAACAATATATGCGAAAAAATCCGATAAATGAGATTATTGCATTTGGCGTTAGAGTAGAAAAAGCCAATTAATTTTTTCCACATTATCTTTTCTTTTTCTCTGATTATTAACCATTTATGATAGTTGCCGTATTTATATAAAATTGCTTTATAATGCTGCAAAAAATTTATCACTCGCTACCTATTCAATTGTTTCTTCTTAATTTAAAGAAGAACCGAGTGATTTTGATTCTCTGGTTTTTGCTGTTTTTAATTATAACAGGAAATTTTGCAAAATCGTATGGCGTACCTTATCTTTTTTTAGATCCAGAATACCTTTCAACGGTAGATTTTTGGAGTTTGTATATGGTTGGGTTATCTTTTGGCATTTTTACCATGTCATACAACATAACTATTTATATATTAGAAAGTTATCGCTTTCAATTTTTAATGGTTCAACACGATCCTTTTACAAAATTTTGTTTGAATAATAGCTTTTTCCCTATTGCTTTTATTGTAACATACTGTATTTCGTTTTTTAAATTTCAAATCACACAAGGCTATCAAGATGTTTATATTATTTTAAAAGAATTGTCTGGTTTTTTGGTTGGCTTTAGTATAACTGTTTTGCTAACATTTGCCTATTTTAGAATTTCTGGATCTGCCATTTTTAAAAGATTTACACAAAATATAAATGATTCGCTTCGGCAACGAAAAATGACTCGTGTGAGCATGATTCAAAAAATAAAAATGGTAAAACGCAAAAATTATCATACCGATTATTTTCTAGATTTCCCTCTAATAATTAAAAAAGTAGATCATTTTATACCGTATGATAAATTGCTGGTAAACAGAGTGATAGATCAAAATCATTTGAATGCTGTTTTGCTTCAAATTACTGTTTTTGTATTATTATTATTGATGGGATTATTTAGAGATAATGTTTATTTTCAAATTCCAGCTTCAGGAAGTATGTTGATTTTGGCTTCTATAATTGCTATGGTTTTGGGTGCTTCTGCCTATTGGCTCAAAGGTTGGTCGATGTATATTGCCATTGCACTTGTTTTTGCTTTTAATTTTGCATTAAAACAAAATTGGATAAATCCTGAATATCAAGTTTTTGGATTAAATTATTCTACCTCACGAGCCGATTATTCCTTTGAAAGAATACAATCGTTGAGCAGTAATCAAAACATTCAAAATGATTATAATCACACTATAAAATTACTTGATAACTGGAAAAGCAAGTTTGATTCGACACAAAAGCCAAAAATAATTTTTGTTTGTACCAGCGGTGGTGGGCAGCGTGCGGCTGTTTGGACGATGCGAACGTTGCAAGTTGCCGATAGCATTACTCAAAATCGATTGATGAACCATACCATTTGCATGACTGGGGCATCAGGTGGATTGATTGGTGCTTCGTATTACAGAGAACTTTATTTGAGAAAAAAATTAGGCGAACCAATATTTCCTTACGAAAATATATATCTAAAAAATATTTCTAAAGATATGTTAAATCCATTGGTTTTTACATTGGTAATCAATGATTTGTTTGTTAGATATCAACATTTTTCGGACGGAAAATATAGCTATATCAAAGACCGTGGTTTTGCTTTTGAGAATCAACTCAACATCAATACCAATTTTGTGATGAATCGCAAAATTAAAGAATATGGAAAATATGAATTTGATGGCACTATTCCGATGTTGATGCTAACACCATCTGTGGTAAATGATGGTAGAAAATTATATGTTTCGCCACAGCCCATTTCATACATGAATACAGAAATTATAGAAAATAAAGATATTTTGAAATCAAAATATATGGGAATAGAATTTATGCGTTTTTTCAAAGATCAAGATGCTGAAAATCTGGGTTTTGTGAGTGGATTGCGAATGAGTGCAACTTTTCCATATATAACACCAAATATTAATTTACCTTCATCTCCATCGATGGAAATTATGGATGCAGGGTTGAGCGATAATTATGGCATTGCAGAAGCCGTGCGTTTTTCGTTTGTTTTTAGAGATTGGATAAATAAAAATACGGGTGGAGTGGTATTTGTTTGTGTGCGAGATTCGCCAAAATTAATCCCTGTGGAGAAGAAAAAATCTATTTCTATTTTTGATCGAATTTTAAATCCAATCGGTGCACTTTATGCCAATTGGGATTGGCTTCAAGACAATAATAATGAGTATTATTTAGAATATGCGCATAGTTTTTTGAAAACAAAAATGGATGTTGTGGAATTTCAATATAGCCCAATTCCCGAAGGTTGGCACAAAACCAATAATACAAAAAAACAAAACGATGAGTTGATTCTAAAAACATGGCAAGAAAGAGCTTCGCTCAATTGGCATTTGACTCAAAAAGAAAAACAAAGTTTAGAAAAATCAATTTTTGAATCCGAAAACAAACTAAATTTAGATAAATTAGAGTCTTTGTTGAAATCAGAATAAGTGTTATAATTCCAAATTAACTTTAGCTCAAATACAAGAAAAAATTAAAATTTAGTGAATTCGTGGCAAAAATACTTAAACAAATTTTGGAGATTTTTCAAAATATTTTATGATTATTCAACAGAATAAATTTTTTACTAAGCGTTACTAAAATGGTATATTTGCCATAAAATATATGTTAATTAATGCCAAAAAATCTTAAATTAGAACTTCCTCCCGAAATTGCTTTTGATGAATTGGCATTAGAAAATTTCATTAAAAACGCAAATAAAATAACAAACACCGATTCGTTTTCTATTCAAAAAATCAGACGTTCGATAGATGCTCGTTCGCGACAAATAAAAGTTAATTTAGAGTTGAATCTATTTGTAAATGAACAAGTTAAAGAAACTATTTCTTACAAAATTCCTCAAAAAAATGTTTCAAACTCAAAACAAATTATTATTGTTGGTTTTGGACCTGCGGGCATGTTTGCTGCATTGAAAGCCATAGAAATGGGCATTAAGCCTGTGATTATCGAACGAGGCAAAAATGTAAAAGAAAGAAGGCGAGATTTGGCTCAAATTAATAAAGAACAGATTGTAAATCCAGAATCGAATTATTGTTTTGGCGAAGGCGGAGCAGGTACATATTCTGATGGAAAATTATATACTCGTTCGCACAAAAGAGGCGATATTCAACGCATTTTAGAGATTTTATATGTACATGGTGCTCCAGAAGATATTTTAGTTGATGCACATCCACATATTGGTACCAATAAATTGCCAAAGTTGATAGAAAACATTCGTCAAACCATTTTGGATAATGGTGGAGAAATTTATTTTAATACTAAAGTTACTGATTTAATAATCAAAAATAACGAAATAAAAGGTGTTCAAACTACTGATAATAAGGAATTTAGTGGTATTGGAGTTATACTTGCAACAGGACATTCGGCACGAGATATTTTTTATTTATTAGAAAAGAAAAAAATTAAAATTGAACCCAAACCTTTTGCTTTGGGAGTGAGAGCCGAACATCACCAAAGTTTGATTGATAGCATTCAATACCATAGAGAAAATAGGGGAGAGTATTTACCACCATCGAGCTATAGTTTGGTGCAACAGACTAGTTATGAAGGAGTTGAGAAAGGAGTTTTTTCGTTTTGCATGTGTCCAGGTGGAATCATTGCTCCGTGTGCAACCGAGCAAGGCGAAGTTGTGGTTAATGGTTGGTCGCCAAGTAAAAGAAACAATCCGTTTGCAAACTCAGGAATTGTGGTTGCAGTAGATGAATTAGATTGGAAAGCTTATTCAAAGCATGGTAATTTAGCCGCATTAGCATTTCAAAAAGAAATTGAGAAAAAAGCTTGTTTAGTTGCTGGAAATACACAAAAAGCTCCAGCCCAACGTTTACAAGATTTTATAAAAAACATAAAATCCAATACATTAAATGAATGTTCGTATCAGCCAGGTTTAGCGTCTGTAATGATGAAAGATGTGCTTCCAAAGTCGATTGAGCAACGATTAAGAGATGGTTTTAAATCATTTGGACAAAAAATGCGAGGTTACGATTCAAATGAATCCCAAATTGTGGGTGTCGAAAGCAGAACTTCATCACCCGTTCGGATTCCAAGAAATAAAGAAACCTGCGAACATATCGAAATCAAACGATTTTTCCCATGTGGCGAAGGAGCTGGTTTTGCAGGTGGAATTGTTTCAGCAGCTATGGATGGCGAACGCTGTGCCGAAAAACTGGTTCAATTGTATGGTTTGTAACCAATTATAGCTAAATTTTGCTAATTATATTATTTTTTATTTTGTAAAAGTTTTCTGTAAATCGCTAAAAGTGAAACAATAAAATCTTTTTCTTTGTGTATAAAATTGATTATTTTTGTGTATAAAATTATAGAAAAATGAGAACGAACATAGATATTGATGAAGTAAAAATGGCTTCATTGATGGAAAAAGGAAATTATAAAACAAAAAAGGAGTCCATAAATCAAGCAATGGAGACTCAACTAAGGTTTTTTATGTTACAAGAATTCGATAAAATGAGAGGACCTGATATGTGGTTTGGCAATTTAGATGAAATGAGAACTTACAACAAGTGGGATGATACTGTTTGACACAAGTGTATGGATTGATTATATTGAGACTGTTGTAGAATTTAACCACATGTAATTTCCCTTTTTCTAAAATGATAGTTTTCTGCCTTTATTGTTGTTCTTCACCAACAAACTACACATTTAATGCAATAATTTGCTATGTTCGTAGATTAGAAAGTTGATGCTTGTTGGTCAAAAAGAAGACCAACAAGGGCAGAAATTTAGTTTTAACCACTACTTTACATACCACTTTTTTAGATTTTTATAACTTGTGGAAAACCATAGATGTTAGCCGTTTACTTTTGGGCATAATTTTTAAAAATGGTGCATTATAAAATCATAGCTCGTGAGCTTTCGATAAGCGAAAGACAAGTTGAATCTACGGTAGAATTATTAGATGGTGGAGCTACGGTTCCTTTTATTTCTCGTTATCGAAAAGAAGTTACTGGCGAATTAGACGAAGTTCAAATTGCCGCTATCCGCGACAGAATAGAGCAATTGAGAGAGTTAGACAAACGCAAAGATTCTGTTTTGAAATCGATTACAGAACAAGGTAAGCTAACTCCAGAACTCGAAAAGCAAGTAAAAGATGCCAAAACAATGGCAGAACTCGAAGATATTTATTTGCCTTACAAACCAAAACGCAGAACTCGTGCAACTATAGCCAAAGAAAAAGGGCTTGAACCATTGGCAAATCTAATTTTTGAACAATCAAAATTAGATATTTATAAAGAAGCAGAAAGTTATATTTCGGAAGAAAAACAAGTGGCAAGCATAGAAGAAGCTTTGGTAGGAGCTCGTGATATTATTGCAGAAAAAATAAACGAAGACAAAGATGCTCGAACAAAAATACGTAAACTATTTATGGATACTGCCCTCATTTCCAGCAAAGTATTGAGTGGAAAAGAAACCGAAGCTATAAAATACAAAGATTATTTTGACTGGAAAGAAGCTATAAACAAAATTCCATCTCATCGATTGTTGGCATTGCGAAGAGGGGAGAAGGAAGGTTTTTTGATGCTCGATATTCAGCCCGAAGCCGAAGTTGCTATCGAGATTTTAGAGAAACAATTTGTGTTGAATCGTACAGAATCTGCTGAGCAAGTAAAACTTGCCACCCAAGATGCCTATAAAAGATTGATGTCGCCATCTATTGAAACTGATATTCGGATGAAAACTAAAGACACTGCTGATGAAGATGCTATAAAAGTTTTTACTGAAAATCTCAAACAATTATTGTTGGCTTCCCCTTTGGGACAAAAAAATGTACTATCCATCGACCCAGGTTTTCGCTCGGGTTGCAAAGTTGTGGTATTGGATAAACAAGGAAAATTATTGCATAATGATGTGGTCTATCCCGAAATGGGATCAGGCAAAAAAGTATTAGCCGAACAAACAATTTTAGCTCTTTGTGCCAAACATAATATCGAAGCCATTGCCATTGGAAACGGCACTGCGGGCAGAGAAACCGAAGATTTTATTCGCAAATTGGGTTTGCCAGCCGAAATTATGATTGTGATGGTAAACGAAAGTGGTGCTTCGGTTTATTCGGCTTCGGATGTGGCTCGTGAGGAATTTCCTGACTATGATTTAACCGTTAGAGGAGCCGTTTCGATTGGTCGTAGGTTGATGGATCCACTTGCCGAATTGGTAAAAATCGACCCAAAAGCCATTGGCGTTGGACAATATCAACATGATGTAGAGCAAAATAAACTTAAAACTTCGCTCGATGATGTTGTAATAAGTTGTGTAAATGCCGTTGGTGTAGAAGTAAATACGGCTAGCAAACAATTGCTTACATATGTTTCGGGGCTTGGACCTCAATTGGCAGAAAATATTATCAAACACAGAAACGAAAATGGACCGTTTAAAAAACGAGAAGAACTCAAAAAAGTGGCTCGAATGGGAGATAAAGCCTTTGAACAATGTGCAGGTTTTTTACGAATCCGAGATGCCATAAATCCACTCGATAGTTCTTCGGTGCATCCAGAATCGTATCAAATAGTCGAAAAAATGGCTAAAGATCAAAATTGCTCCATTGAAGAATTGATTAAAAACGATGCTGTTCGCAAAGCCATAGATCTTAAAAAATATGTTTCTGAAACTGTTGGGTTGCCTACATTACAAGATATTGTGAAAGAACTTGCAAAACCTGGCAGAGATCCACGCGAAAAATTTGAAACTTTTAGTTTTACAGATGGAGTAAACAAAATTGAAGATTTGAGAGTGGGTATGAAATTACCAGGAATTGTTACTAATGTTACCAATTTTGGTGCATTTGTAGATATTGGTGTGCATCAAGACGGTTTAGTGCATGTGAGCCAATTATCTGATACTTTTATATCCGATCCAAAAACAATAGTGAAAGTACAGCAAAAAGTAATGGTTACGGTTACAGAAGTTGATGCTGCTCGCAAACGCATTGCACTTACGATGAAAAATCAAGATAAATCTCAAACGAGTTCAAAACCTCAGATGCAAACACCAAAGAAAAAAGAACCAGAAATTCAAGGTTCGTTGCAAGACCAACTGGCAGCTTTAAAAAATAAATTTAGATAAAACTAACATTTTCAATGTGTAAGTACATCCCACTTGACCGATAAACGAGGTCGAATAGGGGTAAAATGAAAGAAAATTTAAGGTTTGGCAAAGCTACTGTATTATTTTTTGCTCCCTTTTTTTGTTTTTTTGTAATTCTTTTTGCTTATTAAAGTTTTATTCCTAGTTTTATTTCATATTACTTGACGAATTAGGAAATAGTAAACAAAAAAAATAGAAATGAATACTCTCATTATTCACGAAGAAAATGAACAGCAATGGCTGGCTTTAAAAGCTGTTATGAAGGCACTTAAAATTAAATTTGAGATAGCTAAAAAAGAAAATCCCTACAATTCTGAATTTGTGTCTAAAATTAAAGAAAGTGAAAAGCAATATAAAAATGGTAAATTTACAAAGGTTGCCCCTAATGAGATAGATACTTTTTTAGGTTTAAAATGATTTACCAATTACATTTTACTGATAAAGCCAATGAGGATGTTCTCTTCTATCAAAATACTGGTAACAATGCCATTCTTAGAAAGATTTCGAGCCTACTCAAAGAAATTACAGAGCATCCTTTTACTGGAACAGGGAAACCAGAACCTTTAAAGCATCAGTTAGCAGGGAAGTGGTCTCGAAGAATAAACCACGAACATCGTTTGATTTACGAAAATAAAGATAATTGTATTGTGATTCATTCTCTAAGAACTCACTATAAATAAATCATTTTCAAGTTTAAAAAATAAAATTTACGTGTGTGTGACGTAGCCACTTTTATTTTTTATCCCCCCATTTTTTTCTTATTTTTTTTTGTCTGAAACACGAAAAGTGGTTGCTTTTTGATAAAAACATATGGACTTTTTTTGTTTATGTTGTAGTTGGAAACTACATCCAAACCGTGGTCTGTGGCACACAGAACACAATTAATGGTCTGTGTGCCACAGACCATGGTGTAGCACCAGTTTTTCTTATTTTGTCTCGTCCTAAAAAAAGTTTACAGTTTATTGATTAATCCTGATACAAATTTACACTTTAATTTTAATCCTAAAAACCGTTTACATTTGCTGAACT
>RDZG01000027.1 GCA_004293915.1 Bacteroidota bacterium
TCAGCAAATGTAAACGGTTTTTAGGATTAAAATTAAAGTGTAAATTTGTATCAGGATTAATCAATAAACTGTAAACTTTTTTTAGGACGAGACAAATTTCAACTGGTTTTTAGGCAATGGTGTTAAGGTATTTTTCTAGAAAAACTTCTAAACCAACCACTCGTGCTTTTTCCCTAATAGGATAGTCTGTTTTACCTGGTACGATTACAAAATTTTTATCTACATTAATATCATCAAGTGCAGAATAATATCCTTTTGTTAGAGCAGGCGAGGTGCTAAACTTGATTTCAATCGTAGCAATTGCCATTTCGGCACGGGTTATTATCAAATCCAACTCTGCACCAGCATGTGTTCGATAAAAATAAAATCCTAATTGGTCGTCTAAAAGGGCTTTTAATTGAGCCAAAACATACGTTTCCCACGAACTTCCAACCACAATATGGCTATATAATTGGTCGTAATCTTTAATATCTAACAAACTATGCAGCACGCCTGTATCACGAATATAAACTTTAGGGGCTTTTACCAGCTTTTTAGACGATTGAGGAATGTAGGGCTGTAATTGAGTTATCAAAAACGCACCTTCCATAAAATCTAAATATTTTTTAATGGTGTTATATGTGAGCCCAAGTGCATTGCCAATAGCAGTAAAATTAGTTAGTTGTCCGTTTTGACTAGCAACAAATCGCCATAATCTGCCCAACATGGCAGGATTTAATGGCGTGTCTATTGCATAATAATCTCGTTCCCAATAGGTTTGCATAAATCCTTTCAGCCATACAGAGGTAATTCTTGCATTTTTATTAAGTGTAGCTTTTGGAAAACCACCATCAAAAAAATGCTTTTCAAATGTAATTGCATCTTTTATTTCAATCCAATTAAAAGGATGGAGTTCTAATAAATACGATCTGCCAGCTAATGTTTCTGAAATTCCTTTTACTATATGTGGCGAAGCCGAACCCAATAATATAAACCGAAGTGGTCTGTCATCTTCATCTACTAACGAACGCAAAAGAGAAAATAATTCTGGCTTACGTTGTATTTCGTCAATAATTATTAATTTATCAGCATTTTCTGTCAAATAATGTTCTGCATCTTTCAGTTTGTCTGCATCTGATGGACGTTCTAAATCCAGGTATATATAACTCAAATTCAGACTTTTAGCATAGTTTTTAGCCAATGTTGTTTTACCAACTTGGCGTGGACCAACCAAAACGATTACTGGAAAACTTAGTGCGAATTCGTTTAGTTTTTCAAAAAATACACTTCGTTTAATTGCGTATTCTATCATGGAAAATTATAATTTTAATTTATGTTTTTCTAGGACAAAATTAATAATAATATTTTAGTATTTAAAAATATTATGGAAAATTATAATTTTTATTTATGTTTTACTAGGAAAAATTAGAGATATTATTTTATATTTACTTTAATATTGTCCTAGAAAAACATAATTAATATTTATGATTTTCTAGGATAATTTATGGTATGAATGTTATAATATTTTTTATAAACTAAATTTCTTTTCTAGTAATACTGTTTCTATTAGCTTTGTACTCATGAAAAAGCTTTCGCAATATATTATTCTATCTCTAATTTTGGTTGTGCCGTTATTAGTGTATGTTTTTTTAAAATCGTTTGGCACAAATCATTATGCACTCAAAAAATTTATTCCTGTTGAAATAAATGAACGTACTGAAAACGGAAAGCTTATCTACGATACCATTTTTCATCAAATCCCTGATTTTTTGGCGATTAATCAAGATGACAAAACTATTTCGGGTGCAGATTTTTCAAATAAAATATTAGTTGTAGATTTCTTTTTTACCCGTTGCCCAGGTATTTGCCCAAAAATGACATCACAACTTACTCGCGTGCAAGAAATTTTTAAAAACAAACCTGATGTACAAATTGTATCTTTTACTGTTGATACCGATTTTGACAATCCTGATGTATTAAAAAAATATGCAGACAAATACAGTATTGATGCTAGTGTGTGGACTTTAGCAAAAACTAAAACCAAATTAGATGTTTTTAATTTGGGTTTTTATGGTTTTAAAATTCCCTCGGATACCGTTGATAAATTTCTACATTCCGAAAAAATAATTTTAGTAGATAAAGAAAAACACATCAGAGGATTTTATACTGGAACCGACAAAAAAGACATTGATAGATTAACAACCGAAATTGGTGTTTTACTTTACGAATATCAAAATGACAAACCCAAAAAATAATAATAGGCTCATAATTAATATTTTATCTATTGCAATTCCAGTTATTGTGGCATTGCTATTAGGTATCAGAACAAAAATTGATTTAGGCTCTTGGACAAAAATATTGCCGCATGCAATTGGAATTATAAATTCGCTTACTTCGCTTGTATTGGTGGCGGGGTTGATATTTATAAAACAAAAAAAAATCGAGTTGCATCGCTTAGCAATGCTTTTGGCAGTTGCTTTGGGTACGTTATTCTTAGTTTGTTATGTTACCTATCATATTTCTAACCCTTCTACAGAATTTGGTGGTACAGGCGTAATTCGTCCGATATATTATTGTCTCTTGATTACACACATTGTTTTGTCTATTGGTGTGGTTCGATTGGTTCTTTTAGCTTTGCATTATGCAATTATCAGCGATTTTCATAACCATAAACGAATTGTAAAATTTGCTTATCCCATTTGGTTATATGTTTCAACTACAGGTGTAATTGTTTATCTTTTAATTTCTCCTTATTATATATGAAAAAAAGTATATTATTTATTCGCTATTTATTTTTTATATTTATTTTAATGTGTTCATATTCAGCACAATCTCAATGCGCAATGTGTCGTTCTACTGTTGAAAGCAATGCCAAGGTTGAGGTTACTAATCGTGCTGAAAGTTTAAATACTGGGATTTTATATTTGATGATTATCCCTTATCTTTTGTTTGCCACATTAGCTTATTTTTGGTACAAAAACAGTAAAAAAGCTCGATTAGAACGTCAAAAAATTGATGATGTTTTGAAAAAAGCAATCTAGAAAAACGTTTTTCTTAAATTCATATCCTCATTTTTTATTGATATTCGCAAGTTTCTATTATTTTTGTAATCAATTTATTATAAAAACTATGATTCGAAACAACTGGACAAGAGAAGAAATAAGCGAAATTTATCATTCTCCTGTGCTCGAATTGATGTATAAAGCAGCTACTGTACATCGTGAATTTAATGAAACAGGCGAAGTTCAAGTATGCACATTATTGTCGGTAAAAACAGGTGGTTGTCCAGAAGATTGTTCGTATTGCCCGCAAGCGGCACGTTATCATACCAATGTGAAAACACATAAATTGATGGAAGTGAGCGAAGTTATCGAAGCAGCTCAACAAGCAAAAGACAGTGGCAGCACTCGTTTTTGTATGGGTGCGGCTTGGCGTGAAGTTCGTGATAATAAAGATTTCGACAAAGTACTAGAAATGGTAAAAGGCGTCAATAAAATGGACATGGAAGTTTGTTGTACACTTGGTATGCTCACTCCAGACCAAGCCGAAAAACTAAAAGATGCAGGACTTTATGCCTACAATCACAATTTAGACACGAGCGAAGAGCATTACGATAAAATTATCACTACTAGAAATTATACTGATAGATTAGGTACTATTGAGCATGTGCGCAAATCTGGAATACATGTATGCTCAGGTGGAATTATCGGACTTGGCGAAAGCGAAAACGATAGAATTGGTATGTTATATACATTAAGCACCTTACCTGAACACCCAGAAAGTGTACCTGTAAATGCCTTAGTGCCTGTAGAAGGAACTCCACTAGAAAATCAAGAAAAAGTATCGGTTTGGGAAATGGTTCGGATGATTGCAACGGCTCGCATTTTGATGCCAAAAGCTATGGTTAGGCTTTCGGCAGGTAGAGTTCGTATGTCGGTTGAAGAACAAGCACTTTGTTTTTTGGCTGGTGCAAATTCCATTTTTGCTGGCGATAAATTACTTACGACTCCAAATCCTGGCACAATTGAAGACATGGAAATGTTTAAAATGTTAGGACTAAAGCCAAGAAAAGCATTTAAAGAAGAATTAATAGAAGCATAAAAAATGGCATTTCAAACAGAAAACGAAAACGATTTACTCGATCTTTTAGTACTCGAAGATATTTATGATTTGGTTGTTTACAACGATGATGTAAATACATTTGAGCATGTAATTCATTCACTTGTAGAGATTTGTGGGCATGTGCCAACACAAGCAGAACAATGTGCAATGTTGATTCATTACAAAGGCAAATGTGCCGTTCGCAGAGGTAGTTTTGACGAAATGGCAAAAATGCGTGCAGGTATTTGCGACAGAGGTATTTCTGCTGAAGTCGAATAGTTTTATACTTTTTTATGTCTATACAAATTATTTCCAAGTATTTCCCTTTATTATCTGATGCACAAAAAAAACAATTTGCCGCATTAGGAGAATTATACAACGAATGGAACGAAAAAATCAATGTTATTTCTAGAAAAGATATTGAAAATTTGTATATCAATCATGTTTTACACGCTTTAGCAATTTCAAAAGTACAGCCCTTTAATGTTGGTTCGCACATACTAGATGTTGGCACAGGAGGAGGTTTTCCAGGTGTGCCTTTGGCTATTTTGTTTCCCGAAGTTCGCTTTCATTTAGTTGATAGTATCGCAAAAAAAATTACGGTTGTAAAAGAAGTTTCTGCTGCTATTGGTTTAAAAAATGTAGTTGCAGAGCAAGAAAGAGTCGAAAACTTAGATGCTAAATATGATTTTATTGTTACTCGTGGAGTTACAACCCTCCAGAATTTATACAACTGGACTCACAAAAGTATTAAAAAAGAATCCAAGCACGAGCTTTCTAATGGTATTTTGGCTTTGAAAGGTGGCGATTCGCTTATTGAAGAAATCACAGAAATGAGCAAACATCATGTTAAAACTTGGCTTATCTCCGAGTTTTTTAACGAAGATTTTTTTGAAACCAAAAAAGTGGTTTATTTAAAAATGTAATTATTTTATTGTAAATCAATTATTTAGGTTTAATTATCTTAAAAAGTAAAAATTATTTCCTTTTTAACTTGTACGTACAAGTTAAATTGTTTACATTTGTATAAATTATAAAATAAACACAAATTTAATATCATGGAAATTACAGTAAAAGAGGTAGCAAAATGATAGACCATTCATTATTGCATCCAACAATGACGGATGAAATATTGCTTCAAGGATTAGAAATTGCTAAAAAATATGATGTAGCAACTGTGTGTGTAAAACCTTATTATACAAAAGTTTCAGCCAATTACCTAAAAGGTACAGATGTTTTGGTTTGTTCAGTAATTTGATTTCCGCATGGCAACTCGTCAATTGAAATAAAAGTATTAGAAACAATACAATGTTGCAACGATGGAGCCAAAGAAATTGATATGGTTGTAAATATTGGCAAGGTTTTAAGTAACGATTGGGAGTATGTAAAAAAAGAGATCAAAGCAATAAATGATGCAACAACAAGTAACGGTGCTATTTTAAAAGTAATTTTCGAAAATGATTATTTGCCTGAAGATATGCATAAAATAAAATTGTGTGAAATTTGTACGGAGTTAAAAGTGGCGGGATTACAGTATTTAGCGTGAATGGAGCAAAAGTTTACCTTGAAAAAATAGGATAGAATTTCTATACCCATTAAAATTAGGATATCCCTTTGCTACTG
>RDZG01000084.1 GCA_004293915.1 Bacteroidota bacterium
ATTCAAAGATTATAAAAGTATAATTCGTGTGTATGAAATTAAATAAACAAAATTATATGGTTTTTATCAAGATATGGATGTTGCATTTTCTGCTTTATTCATATACATTTTTCTATTCATACAAATCACTTTTTGAATCAGAAAATATTTTTAATAGATTAGAAGTTTCTCAAATATTGTTTGCCCCAATTATTGGTTATACTTTTGGAATGACAGATTACTTTTTATGTTTTCCTCTAATTCTGATATTTACAATGTTTTTAATTTTGGAATCAACCAAGATTAAAATGAGAATAGCTTACATAATTTCTGTTTTTATTCCTACTGCACTATTATCGTGTTATCATATTTTAGTTGGGTCAGATGTGATTTGGCCTTCTAACAATGTTAAAAATAGTTATTGTATAATTTTATTAAAATTTGTAAGTATGTTCTTTGTTTTTTTTATTAATTGGCTTGTGTTTAGGAAGTCATATGCAAAAATTTCAGGAAATGGCAGATAAAGACCCGAAAGGCACTCATGGAGCAGGGGCATGTTTATTTTCTGATGTAACACCAGCATTTGACGATTTTAATCCCCCAGCTAGTGCAAGTGAATAAAAAATAAAAAGCTAGCGCACGTCTGTGACGTGTGTTTCAAATGAATCTATCTATCTGTAGTCTTGTGTGAAGGAAAAGAGGGCAGGAGACTACGGATGGTAAATGAAAATAAGTCTCTGACTTATAAAATTCAATGTGTTAAGCCCAATTGCTTAGCGCATTTTAGTTTAAAATTAACAATACCTAAAAAAAGTTGCCTGCTAGACATCAACCTATATCATAAATATCCATCGCATGAAAAACTTTATCTTAAAAAACACAACAGCTGTGCTTGTATTGGCATATATATTAGTTTGCAAACATAATATTCATGCCCAAGGCGCATCCAACGCCTATGTGGCACACAGAACACAATAATAATGTTCTGTGTGCCACAGACCATGGTGCAGAACCTATGATAAGGCTTCAGAATTATAAATTCCGAAGAGCGGAGCAGATAGACAAAATATTTTTTCAACTACATTTTATTCTAATTCGTATATTCGATAAAATTATTTTTTAATACTATAATATATGTCATTCAAAAATATTTACAAATCCTGTTTGATTTTTTTGTCAATTAATTGCTTTTCGCAGTCTAACGACATTGCTGTAATTCCATATCCAAACGAAGTATTGAAACTTGATGGTGCTTTTTCGATTACTCCATTTACAAAAATTATCATTCAACAACGCAAAAATAAAAGTGCAGATGAACTAAAATGGGTAGCACAATATCTTGATAATCATCTATTTGGCTCAGATACAAATACAAAAAAATACAATACGATACAATCAAAAATGATGCGTCCGCAACGGATTGTATTGTCTGTAAAAAATTATTTTAAAGAAATTGGCACAGAAGGCTACAAATTGAGTGTTTTTCCAGATGTGATTATTGTGAGTGGAAACACTCCTCAAGGTGTTTTTTATGGTGTTCAAACGCTTTTGCAATTGGCAAAACCAATAAAAATTGCTGGTGTCGAATTTTATTATCAAGTAGAAGGTGTTGCCATTACAGATTTCCCAAAATTTGGATGGCGTGGCATGCATTTAGATGTTTCGAGGCACTTTTTTGATGTCGATTTTATTAAAAAATATATTGATTTGCTGGCTTTGCATAAAATGAATACATTTCATTGGCATTTGGTTGATGATCAAGGTTGGCGAATTGAAATAAAAAAATACCCAAAATTGACTTCGATTGGTGCTTGGCGAAAAGACGAAACACACCTGGATTGGTATGCAGATTCGAGCTATTCATCTCAAAAAAATACAAAAAAATATGGTGGATTTTATTCACAAGAAGACATTGAAGAAATTGTAGATTATGCCAATAAACGTTTTATAAAAATTGTACCAGAAATCGAAATGCCTGGACATGTTCAATCTGCATTGGCAGCCTATCCACAATATGCATGTTCAGGAAAAAGAACACTAGTAGCTCCACGAGGAATAGCAAATTTTTCGGAGCCATTTTGCCCAACAGATTCTACTTTTCGCTTTTTAGAAGATATTTTGACCGAAGTTTTTAAACTTTTTCCATCAGAATATATTCATATTGGTGGCGATGAAGTAAACACAACACCTTGGAAATCAAGCAAATTTGTAAAAGATTTGATGTTACAAAAAGGTCTAACAAGTTATAATGAGATGCAAGGATATTTTATGAAACGCATCGAACGTATTTTGACAATAAATGGCAAAAAACTAATCGGTTGGGACGAGATTTTAGAAAATGGTTTGCCTAGTACATCTGCCATTATGTGCTGGCGAGACGAAAAAATTGGTGCCCAAGCCCTAAAAGAAAATCATCCTGTTGTGATGTCGCCAAATTCACATTTGTATTTTGATGCGTTAAATGAAGAAGATAATAAATATCCAAATTTATCTGTTACAAGTTTAGAAAAAGTTTATAACTATAATCCAATTCCTGTGGGAATAAGTTTTGAAGAATCGCAACGCATCTTAGGTGTACAAGCCAATTTATGGACCGAATACATGCAAACACCAGAACGAGTAGAGCAAATGGCAATTCCTCGAATTTGTGCGTTGAGCGAAGTGGCTTGGATGAACCCACAAAAAAAAGACTTTAAGCGGTTTACAGACAATTTGACATTTTTTTTAAAACGCCTAAATAAACTAGAATATACTGTATTTATTACCAAACCAAAACTTGAAAAACCTAGCACTATTTTTATAGATAAAATGGAAATAAAATTTAAAACACAACCAAATTCGAGCACAAAAATTCTATATACACTCAATAATGACGACCCAATCGAAAAAGGAAAAAAATATGAAAACCCAATAGAAATTGATAAAAACACGATTTTAAAAGCAGTTTCAGTTTCTGATTTTGGAAATAGTGAAATTTTGGAAGTGAATTTTATAAAACAAGATTATAAATCCGAAACAAAAATAGTGCTTACAAACACTGGAATAAATTACACCTATTTTGAGGGAAATTTTACTAAACTTCAACAGCTTGACACAGCAAAAAGTATGGCAAAACGAACTATCTCTCAAATTAAAATTCCATCGTATGTTCCCAAAGATTATTGGGCAGCCATTTTTGATGGTTATATTTTTATTCCAGAAGATGATGTTTATACTTTTTATCTTTCAGCTGATGATGGCGTAAGTTTATACATTGATAATGAGAAACTTATCGAACACGATGGCATACACGGAGCAGTCGAAAAACAAAATGCAATGGCATTAAAAAAGGGATTTCATAAAATAAAATGTAGCTATTTTGAAAACAGCGGTGGCGAAAGTTTATCGCTTTTTTGGGAATCAAATAAAATGCAAAAACAGGCTATTTTGGCTGAATCATTTTTTAGAGAATGAAGTAATTTTATTATTTTAGAAACACTAATATGTTGCAAAGAAATCTTTTTATCCATATATTGAATCAATAAATAATTATTTAAAATTCAATTTTATAAAAAATGAATTGTATAAATTTGTGTGTAAATTAAACTAATGCCAAAAATCATTCTGTTTAAAAACCTAATATTTTATTTGGTAAGCTTTGATTTATCAGAAAGATTACATTTGCATGTTTTCAGTAAAAATACCACGCGTGGAGGTTCGGCAAAAATATGGATTGATACACTTGAAGTATTTGACAGAGGATCACTATCAGAAAAAGAAATCAATACGGCAATAGATTTAATAAAAAACAATAAAACAAAAATTTCTAAATTGATTGAAGACTTTAGAAATGGAAAAAAAATTAATCCATTAAAATTATAAAACGTATGCGTTCTGGAATTATTGGTATAAACCCTAAAATAACTAATGCGAAAATTATTGGTACAAAACTATTTGTAAAATTTTTGGATGGAAGAGAATTGTATGTTCCCAAAAAAACATTTTCGTTCTTGAAAGGTAAAATTGGCAAATTATTTATTAGTGATTCAAATACACTCATTTTTGAAAATAAAAACGAAGTAATACACGTATCAGAACTTTTAGGCAGATATGAAGATTATAGATATGATATTGGTCAATAAAATTATTTTGAAAATAGTTTTAAAATCAAATTAGGGTATTTTAAGTAGAATAATTCAGGTTTGTTAAACTATTCCATGCATCATTTTTATAATTTTTTTAGAAAATAATCCTAAAACCAAAGCGGCTAAAAGTGCCATCAAACAGGTAAACAAAAAGAAAACCGACATCGAATAGGTTTTTGAAATATTTTCTATCAAACCTCCTAATGCTCCGCTAATATAATTTCCAATGGCTGTGGCAAAAAACCAAATACCAAACATCACGCTCATTAGCCGTTGTGGGGCAAGTTTATTAACTGTTGATAGCCCAACGGGTGAGATACACAACTCAGCAATGGTTTGTAACAAAATAGATGTGATTAAAAAAAACATACTAACATGAGCTGAAGTATCTGATTTTGAGATAGATAAACTAGCTACTACCATTACCAAAAATCCTAAACTCAAAATCACTAATGCCATTACAAACTTATGTACATTCGATATGTTTTTACCCAAATTGGCTCTCCAAACCCAAATATTTGAAATGATAGGCGCTAAAACAATGACAAAAAGTGGGTTTAACGATTGAAACCAAGAAGCAGGAACCGTGAAATCAAAATAGGAAATATATCTTTCGGTATAATTTAATGCAAAAATACTCATCGAAGAGCCAGCTTGTTCAAATGCCATCCAAAATACTATACAAAATACTGCCAAAATAAGCAATACAGAAATTCTGTCTTTTTCAACAATAGTAAGTGCTTGATTTTGAGACTTCTGAGCATTTTCAACAAGTAAGAATTTCCGAGTACCAATATCGCCAAGCATGTGTCTACCAAAATAAAATATCAATAATCCTAAAACCATAAAAACGCCAGCCGCTCCAAAACCATAGTCCCAACCAATTTTTTCGCCTAAATAGCCACAAAGTAAAGTTCCAAAAAACGCACCTATATTTATGCCCATATAAAAAATAGTATAGGCAGAATCTTTTAAAGGACTATCATCTTTATATAATTGTCCTACCATAGAAGAAATGTTTGGTTTAAAAAAACCATTTCCTAAAATGAGCAAACCTAATCCTAAATAAAAAAATCCGATACCATTTAATGCCAAAGAACCATGTCCGAGAGCCATTAACGCAGCCCCAATTAAAACTCCATATTGATTTCCAAGAAATTTATCGGCAAGATAGCCACCCAAAAGTGGAGTGATATAGGCAAAACCAGTATAAAAACCATATAATTGTCCCGCTTCTTCGGCAGTCCATCCAAAGCCACCATCGCTAACTTTTGTAACTAAAAAAATCGTGAGCAATGCACGCATGCCGTAATAACTGAAACGTTCCCACATTTCGGTAAAAAAAAGCAGGTATAATGCAGGTGGATGGTTTTTGAACATAGGTGAATAATTTTTTGCTATTCGTTTACAATATTAACCTATTTTTGTAAAAAAAATATTAAATTATGCTTACAAAAAAGCCACTTATTTTAGTTACAAACGATGATAGTATTTATGCAAAAGGGATAAAAGAGCTAATTGAAGTTGCCAAAACAATTGGCGAAGTAGTGGTTGTTGCTCCTGATAGCCACCAATCGGGCAAAGCACATTCGATTACGATTTTTGAACCTTTGCGTATGTATAAAAAAAATAATTTATTTGGCGATATTGAAGCTTATGAATGCTCGGGTACACCGGTTGATTGTGTTAAAATTGCTAAAAAAGTAGCATTGAAAGATAGAAAAATTGATATAGTAGTAAGTGGTATAAATCATGGAAGTAATTCTTCAATAAGTGTGATTTATTCTGGTACTATGTCGGCAGCCATTGAGGGAGCCATCGAAGGTTTGCCCTCTATCGGTTTTTCGCTTTGCGATTACGACCATGAGGCAGATTTTTCGCATATTCGAGCATATATTAAACAAATTATAGAACAAGCACTTTCAAAAGATTTCCCAAAAGGAGTGGCACTAAATGTTAATTTTCCAGGAATAAATTCAGGGGAAATAAAAGGAATAAAAATTTGCAGGCAAGCAAATGCAAAATGGGACGAAGATTATGAAAAACGCACCGATACAAACGGAAAAGATTATTATTGGACAAGTGGCATTTTACAAAACAACGACCTAGGCGAAGATACAGACGAATGGGCTTTGAAAAACAATTATATTTCGATTGTGCCTTGCCGATTCGATCTAACAGCACATCACGAAATCGCAAAATTGAATACCGATTGGAAGTTTTAATGTTTTAAAAACTTCTGTTTTTGGATAAAAAAATCTAAAATTTGAATTGTTATATCAAAATTTTTGTTAAGTTTGTATTATACACATAGTTTTAAAATGAATCTTAAAAACAGAGCTGCATCTATAAATAAAAGGAGATTAAAAAATAGAGATAATTATTTTGCAAATTTAGATGCTAAAGAAAAGGAAAGAATTCTAGATCATCCTTTTATACGTGGTGTTTTTACGGAAGAGGCCAAGGAAAAACGCAATGCAAAGTTTATTAAAAATCTAGGTATGAGAATAGGGCAAATTATTAATGGTCATTCATGATTTAATTCAATGGAAGTTAAGGCTTACAGTAATACTTATGATAAATTAGTTGAAAATGATGACGATATTGTAGGAATGGTAGCTTATGCTATGTATAGAGCTGAAAAAAATAAATTAATAAAAAAATCAACTAATTCCAATTTAAGTTCAGAAGAAAAAGAAAAGTTAGATATAGAAATATCTAACTTTTCTACCCAAATTGATGCAAAAAAGCTAAAAAAATATAAGGATAATGCTGAAAAGGCATTAGAAGCTTCAAAGGAAGAAGAAATTAACGAAATAACTAGTGGTATTTTTAGTGCCATTTCTGAGTCCTACAAAAAAGAAAGTCGAACAACCCTCGTTGGTCTTTTTTTAACAATTCTTGTTTTTATCATATTATTATCTGTGTATATATATAAACATGACTCTCTCTATACAAAAGATTTAAGTTTCGTAAATGGGTATGAAATTCTATTTTATCTTTTTGAGCGATTTTCTACAAAAGTATTTATTGTTGGTGGGCTTGTTTCACTCATCGTTTATCTTGTGAAGCTATTCACACATGCCTATTCTAATCACCAAGATATACATAACATTTTAGCAAACAGGATATACTTGGAAAATTCAGGCTTGTTTGATAATGATTTAGAAAAATTCCAAGATTTTACATTGATAAAAATTCAAAACGATTCCTTAAAATCTCAAAAATTACATAAAGGATTTCTCTCAATAAAGACATTAGGAAAAATTAAGTCTTTATTAATTTCAGACGAAAAGAAGTAGTGGTTTAAAAACTTCTGTTTATCCCCAACACATACCTAAACTCCCAAGCTTGTTTTCCTGTTGGATATTGATTTACAAAAACAGGAAAATCAGCACGGATAACCAAAGGTTTGATATTCAAATCTCCAAATTTTATGGTTAATGCTGTGCCAGGACCAGCACTCATTCTTACATTTCCTAAAGCTTGGTTATCGTTTATTTTATCAACAGAAAGTAAGCCAATATCATAAAATAAATACGTATCAAGATGTACATATTTTGATGTTTTTCCAGCTTTTATAGGGAATATTTTGTCAAAATCCATTTCAATATTTATAGATGCTCCAGAGCGACCGATATAATTATTAATCGTATTTCCTTCAAAAATTTGGGGTGCCAAATAACCAGCAAAACCTCTTATATTTAACCCTCCTGCAGGTTGAAAATGATTAATATCTGCACCATAACCTGTCCAGTTTTGTGGAATAATTCCCGAAGCACGATATAAACGGTTCGAGAATTGCTCTTCAGGTGAGGCATTTGCTAGGTATAAAGCACTTTCTTTTGGGGTATTTCCCATACCATATCGTGCAAAAATTCGAGTTCTGAATTCGAGTTTTCCAGCATTAAAATTATTAGTGGTATTAAACTGTAAATAACTGTAATTAAATTGATTGCCTATTCCAGGTGTTCGCATTTCGGCAGTCCACTCCCCTATTCCGTTTAAAAATGGATAATTTCTTTTTATTCCAAAGTTAATAGCTGTGTTCCATTTTTCAATTTCCCAAGCAGTGGGATAAAGCAAATATGGACTTTCAGTGATTTTTGAACGATATTGAGCCAAATGATTGATAAAAAGTTTTGTTCCTCGTGGATTTCGCAAATCTTGTGCTTTAAAAAACTTTTCGAAGCCAAATTGAGTGCGAAATAATCCCGCATTGTGTTGTGTTTCTTGAAATACATACAATTGTTTCCATAAATATGTACTCAAATTAAAGCGGTTAAGTGTGTACCAAGATATGCGGTGATTGTTTTTTTGTTGTGCTAGTGGAACATCTTGTAACAATCTGGTATTGAACCAAATGTAATAATTTTCTTCGTAAAATTTATTAAAATATTCGCCATGATAATTCAATCCAAGTTGTAACCCATCAAAACGATTCCACCAAATATCAGGACGGAAATAATTTCGTTTTTTAGTCCAATCTTGTGGATTTAAAACATAATTTTCAAACTGATTTTTTTCAAAAGATTCATATTTAGTGGCATTATCGAGCAGATTCATATCTGCCAACTCGTTTTTAGGGTCGATTTGTACATTTTTAATTTTTCCAGACACAGTTACAATGGCTTCATACGTAGGTTGAAGTTTGTCCCAACCATACCATTTTGGCAAAACTGTTGCATTTGTTTTTTTCTCAAACCATGTATTTGGAATATAATAGTCAAATTTGCCTTTAGAAGTTGTAAGTGTAAAATCTATGGGCATTTGCATTCTGCCTCTACGTCTAAATTTAATTTTGTAACTAAATAATGAGTCTGATTTGTTTAGTTTTTTTACATCAACAATCTGATAATCAATAAATTTTGTTGTTTCTAACCATTGATCAAAAAACCATGTCAAATCGGTTTGGGTATATTCTGTAATAGCATCTCTGAAATCTTCGGGATAAGGATGTTTGCCAGTCCATTTTTTTACATAATGTTGCATAGCTTTCAGAAAAAGTGAATCCCCTAACACATATTTCAAATTATAAAGCATCACACCCGTTTTGTGATAAACCAAACGGTAACTTCCGCCTTGTCTGATAGCCCCATGAAATCCAGAAGAGTGTGTATTCAATTGCTCATCATAACCTGTGTGAACATCTTGTAAATAAGGATTATACAAACTTTCGAAACGTGTGGTGATGCTATCCTGACGTTTTTTTATATAATTAGAAGTTGCCCCACGTTGGCGTTTTTTACCCACAATTTTATCGAGCGACCATATAGTGGCAAACTGTGTAAAACCCTCATCCAAACTTGCTCGGTAAGTTTCGTTGCTGCCCAACATACCATAAAACCACATATGCCCTACTTCGTGAGCCAACAAACCTTGATGTTGCGGGTAAGCACCCCCATCGAGCGTTAGCATCGGATATTCCATGCCATCTTGGGCATCGGCAACAATTATTTTGGGCCAAATATATGTGCCAAAATCGTTGGAATACACACGCATTACCTCTCTGGTGAAATTGGCAGAAGGCAACCATTTTTTGATGTTTGGTTCTTGCACTAAAGCAATAACATCAATTCCATTAAAACTTACTTTATCTATACGATAAAGCGGGTCGGCTGTAAAAGCAAAATTATGCACATTAACCGCATAATATTTCCAGGTTTTTGTTTTTCCAACTTCTTTTGGGATGATGACACTTGGTTTTTCAGTTGCAGCATTTCCTAAAAATCGTTTAAAATCTAGTTTTTGTTTGAGGGAATCAGGCATAACGTTAGCTTCGTTCATCAACACACCGGTAGCTTCCACAATATACTCTTGCGGAAAAGTTAGCTCCACATCAAAACTACCAAAATTGGCATAAAATTCTTTATCCAAATGTTGATCTGTATGCCAACCAAATTTTTTATCGTACACACAAATTATAGGATACCAATGCACCCCATCAAAATGTTTTATGCCATTTGAAACAAAGGTTTTGTTTCGCCTACGCATACTGCCTGTGTCCCAATAGGTTTTAAATGAGCAAGTTATGACAATTGAATCTTGTGATTGTAATTGTTCGTTTAAAAATACTTTTAAAATAGTATTATCTAATTGCGTTTTGACCTCTTTGCCATTTACCTTCCAATTTTTAGTAGTTGTGCCTAATTTTTGTGCTTCTGATTTTCCAAATTTAGGTTTTAGTTTATTGTTTTTCCACAAATTATCATAATAACTATCGGGTTGAAAAGCATTTTCGTTGAGATGAAAAAACAGCTCAGTCAGTGCATTTGGCGAATTATTATAATAGGTTAATGTATATTCAGTAGCTTCAACCGTGTTTTCTATATCATCAACTTGGGCTTTGATTTCGTATTTTACATCTTGTTGCCAATAGCCTTCGTAAGGTTTATTGTTTTTCCAATAATATTGATTTTGTGCAGACCTAAACGGAACAGTGTATTGCGATTGTGCAAAAATAAAGGCTGGGAGGAGAAGGAGGAAGGTTTTCAAAATGCTTTATTTAAAATGAATAAATAGTACACATGAATTAGAAACTTCCCATTCTTTTATTTTATTATATAATTGAGTTCTATTAAAATGAGAAATCGAATAGTTAATCCTAAAATTACTTGCCAAATCATCATATTTCAAATCTTTAGCATTACCCCTTTTTCTCAAAAATTCAGATAGCGTTTTTAAGAAATCATGACCATTAGTAAGTTGAAAAATATCTGGTTTAGATTTTTTTAGATTTTCTAGTTTTTCAAATGAAAGTTCAATGGGCTGTTTTCCAACTTTTTTTAATTCACTATTCAATCTAGTTATGTACTTTTCAAATTCTATCTCCATATTATTTATAGAAATCAAATCTTGAAAGCCAAATTCAAATGGTAGTTCTAAAAATTCAATATCATTTAACCATTTCAATAAAGATAGTTTTTCTAGGATTTTAAATACATCATTTCTAACTTCTTGATGTTTATTTTTTGGTAAAATTGGCAAATATTCATGCAAAACGGCACTAAAAACTTCGTTTTCAGCAATCATTGACATTTCAATATCGTGCAAATCGGTTAAAAAAATATTTTGTTTTGTATAGTCAATTTTGTTTAAGTTAATAAAATCTGCATCTCTAATCCCAAATATCAAATTATGAAATGGCAATAAATCATTAACACAAAGCTCTAATTTCGGATTACCGCCAGGTACCCATTCAACTTTACAATAATCTGAATTAAATAATTTTCTAAATAATCGCTCATCGCTACTCCCTTCAACTAGAACGTAAGCAATCTTTAAACTATGAGGATGAGTAATTGCAAGTCTAAGTTCATCAAACTTATATTGATATGTTATGTCTTTATCTTGATTCATTACGATGCAATTTCGGCAAGATTTGAGGTTAAGTCCCATCTTCCATTCACAATAGCTGGAGCATGTGTAGCTACAACAACTTGAATATTTTGCAGTTTTGCAATCGTAATTAAATCATTTAAAAACTCTTTTTGCCAAACAATATGCAACGAAATTTCAGGCTCATCAATTAATAAAAGCACATTTGGTTTAGTATTAAAAATCAATTCGTAGAGCAAAACTACTTCGTGTTGCTCGCCAGACGAAAGCTGATTTAATTTTAGTTCTTTGCCTTTGGAAGTTTGAAAGTAAAACCCCTTTTCCTTACTTATTTTTATTGATTTATACGTGAACCTTCTTTCATTTAAAATGGTTGCAAATAAAGTAATTTTAGTTAATAAATCATCAAAAACTTTCAACTTATTCTCTAAATCGCTTAAATAAACAAGTAAAGCTTTTGCATCTTTTTTGCTATAATTTCTTATTTTTTGTTCATTTTCGTTAATTCCAAATTCATAAAGTTCTTTTTGTATTTTAATTAATACGTTTAATCTTAAATTATAGTCATTTTCGCTTATTTCTTTTTTTTCATCAATTAATCTGTCTATATAAGAACTATCTAATTCTTGTGTTTTTTCAAATGAAAGTTGAATAGCATTAAAGATTTTTTTAGCTAGACTTTCGGCAAGTGTTTCAATGGTATTAACAATAGTTGTTTCTTGTTTGTCTGCACCTATTTGAAGTCTATTTTTAATTCTTACTTTTTTTAAAAGCCTTTGTTCTTCAATTATTTTAACCTTAATGTTATCAAAAATAAAATCTAAATCTTGTAGTGAAATTGAATTATTTAATTTTTCATTTAAGTTTTGTAAAGATTCATCAAAATTTTTGTATTTATATATCGAACTATGTTTTATGTATGTTACTTTTAAATCCGTTTCATTTATTTCATCAAAATCTAATTCCCCAATTGATTTATTGTTTAATAGAAATTTAATTTTAATATTTTTAAGAATTTTATCAATTTCAACACTAAATCCATCTTCCAACTTTAAAGTAATTTTCTCAAAAACTAATTTTCTCAAAAACTCAAAATTTCTATTAAAAATATTAAAAATAATATTCAAAATCATGGTTTTACCAAAACCATTTGGACCAGTTATAATAACTACATTTTCGGAATTATCTAATGGGATTTCGTAATTAAATAAATCAAAAAGTTTTTCTATTTGTATTGATTTTATACGCATTTTTGACTCAAATTTTATTCAAAAATAAACAAAATATTTATTAAATGTTTAGTTTCCTCAAAAAACATCATCAAAAACCTCCATTAAATCTATTTCTAAATTAGGTAAGATTTTTAATTTTACTTTATCTTCTCTACCATATTTATTAGCTAAAACATAGCTACCGTTAGTAAGCAAATAAACTTCCAAAATGTTTTCGCCAGGATACACAACCCAATATTCAGACACACCTGCTTCTTCGTATAATTTGTATTTTACAGTCAAATCTTTTTTTGAAGTAAACGGAGAAAGCACTTCTAAAACAAAGTCAGGAGCACCGTTACAGCCTCTGGTGTCAATCAATTCGGGATTGCAAACAATGCAAACATCGGGCTGAACAACGGTTGTAATTTCTTTATCAACCAAACTTCTTTTGAGCCGAACATCAAAAGGTGCAATAAAAACTTTACACTTGTTTTTTTTGAGTTTATAACTGATTTCAGTAAATATCGAACCGGTAATTCGTTGATGATAGGTGTTTGGAGCAGGGCTCATTTTATAAATATAGCCTCTCAAAAGTTCGACCATTTCGTCAAAACGCCAAGTTAAATAATCGGCATAAGTATATGTTTTGGTTAAATCGAGTTGCGAAATATCAGTTATTACAGCCATAATTTCGTTTGGTTTACACAAAAATATACAAAAAACACAATATTAAAATACTTAAAACGGCAAATCGTCTAAAGTACCCTCTAAGCTAACTGAATCAGGCGGTGGTGGCGGAAAACTATCATTTTGCGAACTCGAACTTGCGTTTGATCCTAATGAAGCACCAGCCAATTCTACTTTCCAAGCTTTTAAGTCGGTATACCATTTGCCGTTAAATTCACGGCTTTCTGCATCAAATTCTAGTTTTAACACATTTCCTATTTGTAGCAAATTTTCGTTGGCTTTGTCTCCCCAAATCGAAATACACACTTTTTTAGGATATTGTCCATCGGTTTCAACAATTATGTCTTGTTTTTTCCATTGTCCTTTTGCACTTGTGCCTGTTTGCAAAGGTAAAAGTTGAATTAATTTAGCGGTTAATTGCATATTTGTTAAGATTTAATTTTTATATTTTCTGTCCTACAACAATCACTGATAAGCCCAATTTATTGCATAAAATTTTATCAACAAATTTAAAAACAGGCACAAGTGCATTGTATAGTTTCATTTGATTTTTTGGAATTGTTTTATTTTTCTGGAGTTTGCCAGATATAAACCAAGCAGGAATTCCCATCGCATTAAAATACTGATTATGAACTATCTGGAAATCGTTTTCTTTGAAAATAGTTAAAAGCGAATTTGTAGTATATCTTCTAAAATGTTCTAATTCAACATCTAAACGATTATAAAGCTGTTGATATGCAGGAACCAAAATAATGGCTTTTCCACCTGTTTTCAATAGCTTTTGTATGTTTTTCATAGCCAAACTATCATTCTCAATATGTTCAACAACATTGAGTGCAAAAATGGAATCATATTTTCCAAATTCGGATGCCATATTAATATCAAAATCCAAATCGGTAATATTTATTTGCAACACATTTTGGTTTGGAAACTTATCTCTAAGTTTTATGCAATAATTTTTTCTAATATCGCTTAAAGTTATATCAGCATTATTTTGAATAAAAAATGTTGATATATTACCTATTCCGCTTCCGATTTCTAAGATTTTACCTATGCAAAAAGGGGCTATTGTATCAAACATCCATTCGTTAAAAACTGTTGCCGATTCTATTGCACTCAAATTTTCAAGACCTTCTTGATCTATTTCTTTAAATTGAAATTTTTGTTCTATACTACTCATTATCAATTAAATAAACCATATTTTATGATACAATATATGGCTCTTACGCCATCTTTCCAACCTATTTTTTTGCCTTCTTCAAACGTTCTACCATAGTAAGAAATACCAACTTCATAAATTTTTATTTTTGGAATCTTAGAAATTTTAGCCGTAACTTCTGGCTCAAATCCAAAACGCTTTTCTTGGAGTTTGATATTTTGAATAATTGATGTTCTAAAAAGTTTATAACAGGTTTCCATATCTGTTAGATTGAGATTGGTAAGCATATTAGAAAGCGATGTAAGTACCTTATTTCCAATCGAATGCCAAAAAAACAAAATACGATGCGGATTGCCACCCATAAAACGAGAGCCATAAACCACATCGGCATTATCTTTAAAAACGGGCATCAACATTAGATTATATTCTTCGGGATCGTACTCCAAATCAGCATCTTGAATGATTAAATATTCGCCAGTAGCCTTTAAAATTCCGGTATGCAATGCTGCACCTTTGCCTTTGTTTACATCATGTTTTATATATTGAATATTAAAATCAGGATGCTGTTTTAGGTAATTCAAAATGGCTTCTTCGGTATTGTCTTTTGAGCAATCATTTACGATAATCACTTCTTTTTCAATACTTTGCAAAAGATTTACTGCCTTAATTTTATTCAAAATAAGATGTACAGTTGGACCTTCGTTATAAGCCGGAATAACAATAGAAAGTTTTTTTAACATCTATTTTAATTTGATTTTTTTTGTAAAAATAAGAAATTGTTTTTAGGGCTTATGAAAAAAAAATATTTTTTGAAACAAATACCAAATTTATAGTTTGGAGATAACATTTTACATAACTGTACTAACCTTTTTTTTATATATTATACAAAATAATATTTGTTATACTAAATAAATAAATACAATTTACGGAACTTTATTTTATAAATACAAGTTATTACATTAAATAATTTCTTAATATTAAATAAATACAAAATGACACTAAGACTTGGCGACATCGCTCCTGATTTTGTGGCGGAGACCACAGAAGGGACAATAAAATTTCATGAATGGCTTGGTACGAGCTGGGGTGTATTATTCTCACATCCAGCAGATTATACTCCTGTTTGTACAACAGAATTAGGCACTGTGGCTAAACTTCAAAAGGAATTTGAAGCCAGAAATGTAAAAGTTTTGGCACTTTCGGTTGATGGAGTAGAATCGCACAAAGGTTGGATTGGCGATATAAATGAAACTCAAAACACAAAAGTTGATTTTCCAATCATTGCTGATCCTGATTTTAAAGTTGCTAATTTGTATGATATGGTTCATCCAAATGCTTCTGATAAATTTACAGTGCGTTCGGTTTTTGTAATTGGTAGCGATAAAAAAATCAAGCTAACGATTACTTATCCAGCATCTACGGGCAGGAATTTTGATGAATTATTGCGTGTGATTGATTCGTTGCAACTTACTGCAAACTATTCTGTGGCAACACCCGCAAATTGGAAAAATAGCGAAGATGTGGTGGTTTCACCAGCCATAAAAACTGCTGATGCAATTGTAAAATTCCCAAAAGGTGTAAGAGAAATCAAACCCTATCTGAGAATGACACCTCAACCAAATAAGTAATAAAAAAAGAGTCGCGATGATAATATTGCGACTCTTTTTTTTGTTAAATGACTAGATTTAAAGTAGCGGGGAGCAGGATCGAACTGCCGACCTTAGGGTTATGAATCCTACGCTCTAACCATCTGAGCTACCCCGCCATATTTTTCGGAGTGCAAAAGTAGTGATATTTTTTAAAACCATATCACTACTTTTTGTTTTTTTATTAAATTCCTAGAATTTTTTTATTTAAAGATTCGTCTGCACCTGTGCTAGCAAAATCATCAAATGCTTTTTCGGTTACTTTTATAATATGATTTGCCACAAAAGGAGCTCCTTCTGCCGCACCTTGTTCGGAATGTTTGATACAACATTCCCATTCGACAACTGCCCAGCCATCAAAATTATATTGCGAAAGTTTTGAGAAAATAGCCGAAAAATCTACTTGCCCATCCCCAAGCGAACGAAAACGACCTGGTCTATCTGCCCAACCTTGAAACCCACCATACACACCAGATTTCCCGGTTGGATTAAATTCGGCATCTTTTACATGAAACATTTTTATAAAAGTGTGATAATGGTCGATATATTGCAGATAATCAAGTTGTTGCAAAACAAAATGAGAAGGATCGTAAAGCATATTGGCTCTTTTATGTTTGCCAGTTGCTTCCCAAAAACGTTCAAAAGTGATACCATCATGCAAATCTTCGCCTGGGTGAATTTCATAACAAACATCTACACCACAGTTGTCAAAATGATTTAAAATAGGCAACCAACGATTTGCTAATTCCTTAAAACCAGTTTCTACCAATCCGGCTGGTCGCTGAGGCCAAGGATAAACGGTGTGCCAAAGTAATGCACCAGAAAAAGTAGCATGTGCATTTATGCCCAAATTTTTGCTTGCAGATGCAGCCCATTTCAATTGTTGAACAGCCCATTCGGCTCTTGCTTTTGAATTTCCACGAACAGATTCGGGTGCAAATCCGTCAAACATCACATCATAAGCAGGATGAACTGCAACCAATTGTCCTTGCAAATGAGTTGATAATTCGGTAATTTCCAGTCCATAAGATTTAACTTTGCCTTTCAACTCATCACAATAAGTTTTACTTTCGGCTGCTTTTTGCAAATCAATACATCTTGCATCCCAGGTTGGAATTTGAATACCTTTATAGCCCAAATTTGACATATATTTACAAATCGAATCGAGCGAATTAAACGGTGGATTATCTCCCATAAATTGGGCTAAAAATATGGCAGGACCTTTTATTGTTTTCATTTTATTAAGTTTTTATGTTCAAAAATAGTATTTTTTGTGTGCTAAAGTAATTTAAAATTCTAATTTTGAAATATGTCTGCATTACTAGATGTTTTAAAGAAATATTGGAAATACGATAGTTTTAGATCTGTTCAACAAGAAATAGTACAATCTGTGTTTGATAACATAGACACCTTAGCACTTTTGCCAACAGGTGGCGGAAAATCTGTTTGTTTTCAAGTTCCAGTGATGGCAAAAGAGGGAACTTGCATCGTAATTTGCCCACTCATTGCATTGATGAAAGACCAAGTGGAGCAACTACAAAAAAAGCAAATATCGGCTATATATTTAGATGCAAGTTGTCATCAAAAAGAAACAGAAATAATATTACAAAATGCTATAAATCAGGAATATAAATTCATATACATATCTCCAGAAAAACTCAAAAACGAACAGTTTTTAAAATCTCTTTTAAAGATTCAAATTTGTTTAATTGCCATTGACGAAGCTCATTGTATTTCACAATGGGGTTATACCTTTAGACCTTCGTATTTAGAAATAAATATACTTAGAAAACACCTTCCAAAAGTGCCATTTGTTGCCCTTACAGCATCGGCTACAGAAAAAGTAAAACTTGATATAATACAAAAACTAGAGCTTAAGAATCCAGCAGTTTTTACTAAAAGTTTTCGGAGAAATAATCTTTCATACAGTGTTAATTTGACAGAAAACAAAATGCAACGCTGCTACGAAATTCTGAAAAAAGTAAACGGAAGTGCCATAATTTATGTGCGCAGCCGCAGCCGAACATCAATTTTTGCAGATTGGTTGAACAAAGCGGGAATTAAAGCAGAATTTTATCATGCTGGTTTGACCCAAATTGAACGTTCTAAAAAGCAAGAACTTTGGATGAAAAATCAAACTCGGGTAATCGTTGCCACAAATGCTTTTGGTATGGGAATCGACAAATCGGATGTACGTTTGGTGATTCATATCGACACTCCAGATTCGCTCGAAGCCTATTATCAAGAAGCAGGCAGAGCTGGAAGAGACGAAAAAAATGCTTTTGCTGTTTTGTTGTATCAAAATCAAGATTTAATCGAACTCGAAAATAGCTTAGAAGTAAAATTTCCTCCTATCGAAAGCATCAAAAATTGCTACCAACAGTTGGCAAATTATTTTCAAATCGCTACCGGTTCGGAGCAAATGGTATTGAAAGATTTTGATATTGAACAATTTTGTACAACCTATTCTTTACATCCAAAAACGACATATAATTGCATTAAACTACTTGAAAAAGAAGGACTTATACTTTTTGAAGAATCATTTTTTTCGCCTACTAAAATTCATATTCCCGACCGAACTTTACTTTATCAATTTCAAGTGGCTAATGCAAAATATGACCCAATAATAAAAACGCTTTTAAGAGCAGTTGGTGGAGGTGTGTTTACCGATTTTGTAAAAATAAACGAATCTCAATTGGCAAGCAAAATGAACACCGATGTTGCTTCATTAGCCAAAATCTTACTTTTTCTTAACGATGCCATGATTTTGATTTACCAAGCCCAAAAAACAAAACCACAATTGGCATTTTTAACGCAACGTTATGCAGCAAAAAACTTACCATTTGATATTAAAAAATATGACTTTTTAAAAGCTACTGAAAAGCAAAAAAACGAAGCTATTATAGCGTATATTAAAAATCAAAAAAGATGCAGAAATATACAAATTTCAGAATATTTTGATGATATTTCGGACATACGTTGCGGAATTTGTGATAATTGTATTCAATACAAAAAAACACAATTTGCATTGGAAATTGCCGAAGAAATTATGCATCGAATTGATGATGCAGATATAAAATCAGATGATTTGCCTGCAATTTTTCCAAACTCAAAGCCAAACGAAATTGCAAATTGGCTTAGAGAGCAATTCGATAAAGGCATTTTGTTTTTGGACGATAAAGACTATATTCGTAAGCAAATAACAAAATGAAAATACACATTTCAATTTCAATCTTACTTTTTATAATTTTAACAATTTTTGGATTTTCATTCTTTGAAAAAGATTTAAATAAAAGCAATTTTGATGTAAAAGACAGTGTTACCAAAATTCAAGAAAAAACAAATAATGAACTCCAACAGATTGATAATGAACAAAATGAGATAAAAAACAAAATTTTAATGAATGAAAATAACTTGGAATTATTTTCGGAATTAAAATCTCCAAATAGCATTTATATATATCAAGATGAAAAACTAATATTTTGGAGTGATTTTAAATATTATCCAACGCCAACTAATTTGATTCAGCCTAAAAGTATAATGTTTTCAGGCGATGAAAATGGGAAAAGATTAATTATTTCGCAGTTATTTAAAACAAAAAAACATCGTTTTAAACTGATTTCAGTTTTAAAGCTTTCAGTACATACTATAATTGAAAAAAACAATATTATTCAATTAAACAAAAAAATATTTGATGGATTTACACTTAATATATTAAGTAATAAAAATGCAAAGTTAAACATAAAAGATGCCAATGGAAATTTTATATTTGGTGTAAATAATATTAAATCAATCCCAAAATCGAATAATATATTTTTGATACTTTTTTTAGTTTTTTCTGTTATTGGTTTTGCGTTTATATATTTTAAATTAGAAAAAATAGAAAAACCTAATGCAACGTATTTGGCAATTACTTATGTTTTAATAAATAGCATAATTGGCTATTATTTTTTAATATTTAATACTAAAATAAACTTATGTATATGTTTTTATTCGTATGTTTTATTACTTATTCTAAATGCATGTTTAGTTATAAATATATTTATTAAAAAAATATATTATTCAAATATAAAAATAAAAAATACTTACTATAATATATTTTTACACTATATACTTTTTATTTTCATAACCTATCTTTTTTTTAAAACAATATCTTTTATTTATCATAATCCAGATTGTAATTTTAGTATTACAAATTTTTTGATTTTTAACAGTACAACATATTATTCGTTAGCTTTAAGTATTTGTTATTCAATTGTTTATTTTGTTATTTCTCATTTTATAATCCATAAATTAGTAGTTCAAAATGTACAAAATGAAAGTGGTTTTAATAAATTTATAATTATGATTTTATTAATTACAACTTCACTTTTTTTAACTATTGGTACAGGTGTTGGCTGGATATATGTTGCAATATCAGCTGCGGTATATTTTTATATAATTTTCATATCAAAACTATCAATTACACTTAAAAAAATAAGATATATTACTTATTTTTATTTTTTTATATTTATATTATTTGTGTCAATAATAATAAGTTGTGCTATTTACAAAGTTGAATATGCCAAAAGAGCCACAATATCGAAAATTTTGGCTACAAAAGTAAGTAGAAGTCAGCCAAGCTTAGATGTTATGTTTATTTCAAAAGGTATTGATTCTTGTGCAAAAGACAGTTTGACATATCAAATTTTGACAGACACTATACAAAACAGGAGCGATTTAGAATCCGAATTAATTAAAAATAATTTTCTAAATCTGAGTGAAAGATATGAAACAAAATTTTACTTTTTTAATGCCTTAGGAAACAGTATTTCTGAACAATCAAGTAAAAACTTTTTTTCAATACAAAAAAAACTCAACAAGCCAGGTCTATACACAAAGTTTAAATATGTGTATAAATTTGATGGCGACCTACAAGGTTATTTTGCATGGCGAAGCTTAAAAGATTCTTTATCAAACACTATTGGGTTTTTGTTAGTGGAATTTCGATTGCGAAAATTAATCCCTAATAGTATTTATCCAGAGTTGTTTATAAAAATAAGATCGCAATATGATTACAATTATTCTTACTCTTTGTATATTAAAAATAATTTAACTTCAATTTATAATCAAAAAACAAGTAGTGTACCGTTTCAGATTATAACCGATGATATAATTTCTTTATACGAAAAGGGCAAAATAGAAAATCAACGCTATATGAGACTTTCAAAAACCAATGATAATGAATATGTTATGATTGGAATTGATGCTTTTAGTTGGTTGTCTTTTTATTCTAATTTTTCGTTTATATTTATAGTTTTCACTTTTATACTAGCTATTTTTATTCTTTTCAACACCTTGTATTTTAAATACAAACAAGTTTCAAATACGCTTTCGACAAAAATTCAATTATTTATACATTTGTCGTTTTTTGTTCCATTACTAAGCGTAAGTATATCACTATTTTTTATTATAAATTTTTTATACCAAAACGACATTTCTGATAGCTATCAACAAAAAACAATAGCTATGAAAGAGCAACTTTATACAACATTAGAAAAAAACGAATTTGAAAATTTACAACAAAAACTTAGTGAGCTTTCGACTTTTGCTAAAGCGGATTTGAATATATATCAACCAACTGGCGAACTTTTGGCAACAACACAACCTTCGGTTTTTGAAAAAGGTTTTATTGGAAATATTATAAATCCTGAGGCACTTAAAAATATTCAGACTAACGCAGAATTGAGCTATATACTAGACGAAAACATTGGTGATTTTCATTTCAAAACTGTGTATCAAGCCATAAATTCTTATAAAACTGGACAGATTTTAGCCATTCTTGCTGTACCATTTTTCGAATCTAATGATAAATATAATGATAAAATAACATTTGTACTAACATCTATTTTAAATATCTTTTCATTGATTTTTATTCTATTCATGGCAATTACATTTTTTATTTCAAGATACTTAACCATTCCATTAAAAATGCTTACAAACAGTCTTAAAAATGTAAGTCTAGAGCTTCAAAACAATCCATTAGAATATGGAGGAGATGATGAAATTGGGCTTTTAGTAAAAGAATACAACAATATGCTCATAAAACTAACTGAGAGTAAGAAAATTCTTGCATCGAACGAAAAAGAATCGGCATGGAGAGAAATGGCTAAACAAGTGGCTCACGAAATCAAAAACCCGCTAACTCCAATAAAACTTACACTACAAAATATTCAACGATTGCTTAAACAAGATAGAAATGATAAAATAGAAATTGTTGAAAAATCAACGATATCGATTCTCGAACAAGTTGATACACTCACTGAAATTGCAAATTCATTTTCAGCATTTACACAAATGCCTACGCTGAAAAGAGATGTATTTAATTTGGATGATATGATACAAAATATTACTCAACTCTATGCTTTTGAAAATGATTTATTAATTGTTTTTAATAAATCTGAAAAGACAGACTATAAAATTGTATCAGACGAAAAATTATTAAACAGAATACTTTTAAATTTGATATTAAATGCCATAGAATCAAAAGATTATAGTAGAAACCTAAAAATCGAAATATCATTATCATGTCAAAATGAAACAACTATTTTAGTAGCCATAAAAGACAATGGCATTGGAATAGAAAAAGCAAATTATGAAAAAGTTTTTCAACCTAATTTTAGTACAAAAAACACTGGTTCGGGTATAGGATTAGCCATTTGTAAACGTGGAATTGAACAAATTGGTGGCAATATTAAATTCCAATCTGAAATAGGAATAGGTACCAAAAAATAATTAATATAATTATTTTACATTTTTATATTGTTAAATTAATATTTATTATGACTTTTGTTATATATTTCTAATTACATTCAAAACTATATATCTTACTAACTTTAAATGAAAAAGACATTATTTATTATATCCTTATTAAGTACATCTACATACTTATTTTCACAAGAAAACATTATTTGGGCTACTAAATTAGTTGATGCAAATCCAAAATTTGCGTATTTGAACACAGAAGCAGAATTTGTGATTGGACTCCCGACATATATGCCACAAATGAAATTAGAAAAAAATCACGATGCCTACACCGAAGGTTTCAAACTCGACCCCGATTTGAAAGTCAAAAAAAACTCGATTACAGTGGGTTTTAAACGAATTGTTACTGCAAAACAAATTGTAATTGGTGGCATTTTCAACCAAGGTGTTATCCAGTCAATAAACATTGTAGGCGATGATAATTTGGAAAAAAACGTTTATAAATTTGACTCAAAAACTCCTATTCAAGAAGAGAAAAACTCAAATTTTAAAGTGGTTTTTCCTCAATCTAAAGTTATTTCTGTTCAGGTTGTAATAAATCATAGTAAAATTAAAGACTGGAATTTGATTAAAGGTATTGGTCTTTCACCTGATGAAAAGCCATTATCTTTAGAGCCTAATTTATTGGTGGGAGCAACTGAAATTACTGAAAAAATACAAGTTGGTGAAAATATTAGTAGTAAAGATTGTTTTGAATTTAATCCAAAACTAACACCAGATGGCAAAAAATTATACTTTGTAAAAGAATGTAAAGACCATACCGACCAAGATATTTGGTATTCGGAAATGGATGAAAATAAACAATGGGGACAAGCACAAAAAGCCGCAGAACCACTAAACAATAAAGGTCATAATTTTGTAGCTTCAATAAGTTTGGACGGCAGATTTATGATTTTGGGAAACACCTACAATGCAGATGGCACAAGTGCAGGCGATGGCGTTTCTATTGTTCATAAAAAAGAAGATGGCTCTTGGGATCAACCACAAAGTATAAAAATACCAGATTTAAAAAACATAAACGACCATGCAAATTTTTTTATGAGTGCGGATGAAAAAGTAATAATCATGGCTTTGGAAGACAATTTAAGTGCTGGCGGGTTGGATTTATATGCTTCATTTTATGATACTTATTTAAAAATCTGGTCGCCACCAATGAATTTGGGTACAACCATAAATACCGTAACAGCAGAAGACTATCCTTATCTTTCGCCTGATGGCAAAACACTATATTTTTCTTCAAAAGGCTATATAGGCTTTGGTGGACATGATATTTATGTATCAAAAAGATTGGATGACACATGGAAAAACTGGTCGAAACCACAAAATCTTGGAGGAATGGTAAACTCAAAAGCCGATGATAAAGGTTTTGCCATTACATCATCTGGCGACCACGCTTATTACAATACCGTAAATTTTGGTAGCGATTTGCATCACATGGATATTTTCAAAATAAACTTACCAAAATCGTTAGCCCAACAACCACAAATTTTGGTTTCTGGAATGATTAAAGATACTGCTGGATCTATTTTGCAAGGAACAATAAAAGTAATTAACAGTAAAGACGAAGTAATAAAAGAAGCTCGTACAAATCCAAAAACTGGACAATATATGATGTCAGTAATTCATGGTGAAAAATTTGAAATCACTGCCGAAGTTCCAAAATATTTTATCAATAAATCAATCTTAAATTTGAATGAAGAGCTAAAAAACTTGGAAATGACAAAAGATTTTAAATTAATTGCATATCTAGATTCTGGCTATACAACTGTTTTGCAAAACAGTATTTTTGAAACCAATTTGCTCAAATTAAAAGATTCTGAAAAACAAAAGCTTGATGTTATCATTGAAAATTTAATTCAACAACCCAATACACAATTTGAAATTGGCGGACATACCGACAATGTTGGAAAACCTGACAAAAAAAACATGATGGCTTTGGCAAAAACAAAAGTTGTGTTCGATTATTTTGTCTCGAAAGGAATTAGAGATAGCCGCATAAAACTAAAATCGTATGCCAACACTAAACCAGTGGCTGAAAACAAAACTCCTCAAGGCAGAGCAAAAAACAACAGAATTACAATTACCTATTTAACACGAATTTTAGAGTAAGTCAATATAGTGAATAATGAAAAGCCTTCCCTACTAAGCTTTAATGTATAGTAAGAAGGCTTTTTTATTTTCCAAATAGTCATTATAACCAAAGCAATCTCTTCTATTCACTTTAAAAATGCACAAGGCAACGCACAACTAATTCACAAAAACAACTTCGGTTTTTGTAATCAGCTAAAAAAAAATGTAATTGCAACTCTAAATCTATTTGAGCCAATTAGGTATGAAAAAACTTTCTGAAATATTAGCAAGTGTAAAAATCGAACAAAAAATAAACAGCGAAGATATTGAGATTAAAGATATTCAATTTGATTCTAGAAAAGTTACACATGGTAGTGTATTTGTTGCGACAAGAGGAACACAAGTAGATGGACATGATTTTATAGATAAATCCATCGAAAACGGAGCAAAAGTAATTGTGTGCGAAGAGGTTTTGAAAGATTATAATGCTATTGTAATTATTGTAAAAAATACAGCCATTGCTCTCGGGCAAATGGCAGCAAATTTTTATGATAATCCATCGCAAAAACTCAAAGTTGTTGCAGTAACTGGCACCAATGGAAAAACCACAAATGTTACTTTACTTTATAATCTTTTTAAAAGATTGGGCTATAAAGTTGGCGTACTTTCAACAGTTCAAAACTATGTGGATGATAAAATAATTGCCGCCACACATACCACCCCAGATGCTGTGCAGATGAATAATTTGATGGCACAAATGGTAGATGCAGGCTGTGCGTATTGTTTTATGGAAGCAAGTAGCCACGCCATACATCAGGAGCGAATGGCAGGTTTGAGCCTTGCAGGAGCGGTTTTTACAAACATCACACATGATCATTTAGATTATCACATCACGTTTGACAATTATATAAGTGCTAAGAAAAAACTCTTTGATGATTTGCCACAATCTGCTTTTGCATTGGCAAATATGGACGACAAACGCGGTACTGTAATGCTCCAAAACACCAAAGCAACTAAACATTTTTTTTCGATCAAAAACATTGCCGAATTCAAAGCTCGCTTACTTTCTAATGGGTTGCAAGGTTTGGAAATGGACATCGAAAATCAGTCGGTTTGGTTTCGATTGATTGTAATGCCTATAATTTATTGGGAGTTTATGCCACAGCTGTGCTTTTGGGACAAAACAAACAAAAAGTTTTGACTGCACTTTCGGCTACTTCAGGAGCAAAAGGCAGATTTGAGCAAGTGATTTCAAAATCGGGAATTATTGGCATTGTAGATTATGCCCACACGCCAGATGCCCTCGAAAATGTGTTGAAAACCATTGAAAGTTTGCGAACACGAAACGAAACCGTGTTTGCTATTGTAGGTTGCGGTGGCAATCGAGACAATGCTAAACGACCAATTATGGCAAATATGGCTTGCAAATATGCTGATAAAGCAATTTTAACATCTGACAACCCCAGAAACGAAGACCCAGAAGATATTTTAAATCAAATGGAAGCAGGTATCGAAGGGCAATATTTCAAAAAATTTGTACGCATCACAGACAGGCACAAAGCCATTCAACACGCTGTAAATCAAGCCAAACCAAACGATATTATACTTTTAGCTGGCAAGGGACACGAAAATTATCAAGAAATAAAAAAACTTGAAAAGTGTTTTGGAGTGTAAATTTATTTTATCATTCGCAAACCAACAAAAAACAAAATTTGAGTAAGTAAAAAATAAGCTGTAATGCTATTTGATTTTTCGTTCACTATTTTTTGGTATAATAAGCTCAATATCAAACTGATACCAAACCAAGTATAATAATTAAAATCGGGAATTACACCATTTTTCCAACTCCAAAGACCGTATCGAACGGCAAAAGGTTCAATCATATAATCAAAGCCTGTCATCAAAAAAGCAGCTGCTGGAATGCTCACAAATGTGGTATGCGGAAACAAATTCATACTCACTTGGTTGCACGCATACGAAACCGAAACCCAAAGCACACCAATCACAAACGGCACACCCCAATAGCCTATTCCCAACAATGGCAAATGCCAAAATAAAAAAAGCCAAAAACTGCCAAGTAAAAATTGATTTTTCCCAAAACAAAACCACCGAAATGATGCACAAATGCAAGGGAGTAATTCGCACAAATAAGGATTGGTATTGTGGCAATAAAAAACCTACAAAACCCACAATATGCAAAATAAATAACACGCTAATGCGAATAGTCGAACTCATATTTCTCTATTTTTCCAATTTATTTTTCCAAAACTATGCACATAAACAGACTTAAATCCGATATAAATATAGGTTGTGATTTGTAAAAAATGCAAATACATATTTTCAAAAACCGATTGATTAGCCAGTTTTGAAATCATAATCCTAATTCCAAGAACAAGGCACAAACTACTGATTATCAATATGATATTTTGCGTTAATAAAATAAATATAAATCCAAAATAAATTAAAAATAGATACAAACTAAAACCTAAAATATTTTTACCAAATCCTAAAAATAAGTTTTTACTAAAGCCATTAATTCCATCGCCATAAGATTTATACATCCTACATTTTATTTGTCCATCAGAAAGTAACGTTTCGCAAGTTTGCCTCATTGTTTTGGCAAGTCTAAAAATGCTAACATCATCCAAAATCGAATTTTTTACTTTTTCGTGAAAATTATTTGCTTTATAAACATCAGATTTAAAAAGCATAAACTGTCCATTAGCTGCCGAAAGAGAAGGAAATTTTGAGTTTCTTACCAGTTTGAGCGGCAATAAAGTGAGCAACAAATAGTGCATTAGTGGCACAACAAGTTTTTCTCCAAACATTTGCATGGTTTGGTCTGGAAACAAACTCAGCATATCTGCACCCGATTTCTGCATTTGCAAAACAGCATTTTTGATTCCATTTTCCGAAATTTCGACATCTGCATCAAGAAATAAAAAATATTTTCCAGCAGCTTGTTTGGCAAGTTGATGACAAGCCCAATTTTTGCCCAACCAATTTGCTGGTAAATTTTGTCCATCAAATACTTTTATTTTTTTGTTCAAAAATGCATATTGAATGGCTATAAATTTGGTATTGTCAGTAGAATTATCATCTAAAACAATGATTTCTTTGATATTGATTAGCTTAAATTGCATTAATAAATTGCCAATATTTATGGCTTCGTTTCGTGCTGGAATCAAAACCGAAACATCAGCCAAACTAATATCTTCTTGAAAATGAGGCAAATAAGGTTTTGAAACAAAGTTATATAAGGTAACAAAAAATCGAATTATCAAAAAAGTAAACACGCAATAGGCAATAGAAATTATAATCACGGTTTGAAGTTTAAAATCTGTTTAGCTTTGCTATTGGCATAAAATTCTCGGTACGTGTTTTCGATTTGAGCAGTTGATAAATGCGATGGATTTTTTATTTTTTCCAAATATACATTCAAATATGGTTTTTCGGTAGAAGAATAATCCCAAAAAGCTGCATACATCAATAAGGAAGCTTGTTGATTGTTTTTAAGAATATGTGCCAAGCCTTTATGAAACACAAATGTTTCGTTGTAAATCGAATTCAACACGCCTTGCGGATAAAAAACGACCATATTTTCGGTATTTTGCAAAAGTTGGGAAGCAAAATCTAGACTTGTAAAAACACTTCTATTGCCTGGGTCAATAGAAAAAGCTCCAATTTTTTGAAAAAACCAAAAGCGTTTGAGTTGCGTTTCGAGCATCATAATATGAAACTTTTTGTGTAGCAAATCATTATTTAGTTTCCAGCAAATAAAGCCATCCCACCAAGTAGTGTGGTTGCCAATTATTAATTGTGATTCGGTGCAATAAAAGGTGTCGGGATAAATAAAATTGACAGCTTGAAACCGAGATTTGAATTTGAAATGTAAAAACAAATCGAGCAAAAGCATAAAAATTTTGTTTCGTTTTGGAGCAATCATAAAGTTTTATTATTCGTCTCTTAAAGCTTCGATGGGTTGAATTTTGGCTGCTCTGATGGCGGGAATTAATCCTGCAAACGCACCAGTAACCACTAAAAGAATGAGCGAAGCTATGGCAACATTAAAATTCACTTCAGGGTTTACAAAAAAATCAGATGGCTCAGGCATTTTTTTTAAGGCGTAATTTAATCCTTCTATTAAACCCACACCCAAAAGCAAACCCACATATCCCGCAACGGTTGTAATCACAATTGATTCTTGAATAATCAAACTTACTATGGCATAAGGCGTTGCTCCTAAGGCTTTTCGCACACCAATTTCTCGAGTTCGCTCTTTTACAACAATGAGCATAATATTACTAATTCCTACTATTCCTGCAATGATTGTGCCTATTCCAACAAGCCATACAAACAGATTAATACCATTAAATAACCCTTTAAATTTGTTCGATTCGGTTTCCATACTCCAACTCCAAACGGCTTTATCGTCTGCCTCATCGAAGCTGTATTTTTTAGACATGTATTTTCTAGTTTTCTTGATTACTTCTTCCGAATTTGCATTTTCTCGCACCACACAACCCCAAAAATAAACTTTATTTTTCATGTTAAACGTTATTTGCATGGTTGTAAACGGCATCCAAAGCGTTTGCATTTCTTCTTTTGCCCTCCAACCCGAAGTTACAGGTTGAGAAATTCCTACAATTCTAAAAAATGTACCTCTCACTTTAATATATTTCCCAATCACATTTGATTCGTTTTTGAAAAAAAAGTCTGATGCACTTTTACCAATAACAACAACTTTGCGTTGCATATCCAAATCGGTTTGGTTAATGAATCTGCCCTGAACAATACTCATTTCTTCTACTTTTCGCCATTCTGGAAAAACACCTTGAACATTATAATTGGCACTTTTTTCTTTATATACAATATTGTTTTCTTCCCAAAGTTGTTGTTTTGGAGAAATGTATTCAATATCAGGAATAGCTTTTTTAAGTACATATAAATCTTCGATATTGGGTTCTATACTTCTGCCAATTTTTAGCCCATTATAAAGCACACTGGTTTTGTTGGCTCCCATATAAAACGATTTAGTAGAATAGCCTTTGAACATGCCTTGCACACCGTTTTCGAGTCCTTTGCCAGCACCAAGTAGCATAATAAGCATAAAAATACCCCAAAAAACACCAAAAGCAGTGAGGGCAGTACGCAATTTGTGTTTGCTTACGCTATGATAAATCTCCTGCCATTTGTCTAAATCGAACATCTCACAAATCTACACCGAATATTAATTTTGTGAAATAATATTTTAGAGAAATGATTGTAAAGGGTTTTATTTTTGTCTAAAGATTTTCTTTTCTACCAATTCATTATTTAAAAATATTTTTTCTAAGTCTTTTTTTGAGGGACAAGTTTCCAGCATAGTAAAAGTTGAAGCACAAATAATAACTCATATTTTTATAGGGAAAAAACTAATAAATTACAGTTTCACTTTCCAAATGTATAAATACAATACTAATAACTTTTTATAAGGATTAAAAATCTTATCTTAATTGTCGTTTTACTACAATTGGTAGCTTGCCAAAAAGAAGGAATTAAATTTGGATAAGGTTTAACAGATTATATTTAGTATGTAGCCCTAACTCAAATCGATAACTTCCGAAATTCTAATACATAATTTTTTATTTTTGCAACATCTCCAAAACTTTTTAATCTTTGCGTATGGCAAAACAAACCGTTGGCAAAACCCGTGAAGAAACTCCTTTGATGAAGCAATATTTTGCCATTAAAGAAAAATATCCTGCTGCTGTCATACTTTTTCGCGTTGGCGATTTTTACGAAACCTTTGGTGATGATGCCATAAAAGCCAGTAAGATTTTAGGAATCACGCTCACAAAACGTGGAAATGGCTCAGCAAGCGAAATTGAATTGGCTGGTTTTCCACATCATTCGCTCGAAACATATCTTACAAAACTCGTGCGTGCTGGGCAACGTGTGGCTGTTTGCGACCAACTCGAAGATCCCAAATTTGTTAAAGGAATTGTGAAACGTGGTGTTACTGAGTTGGTTACGCCTGGCGTAGTTTTCAACGATAATGTGTTGCAAACCCAAAGCAATAATTTTTTGGCATCGGTTTATTTTACCGAAACTAACTGTGGCGTTTCGTTTTTAGACATTTCTACTGGCGATTTTTTTTGTGCTCAAGGCTATTTAAGTTATATAGACAAATTGTTACAGAGTTTAAATCCTGCCGAAATTATTTATTCTAAAGCACAAAAAAACACCTATTCTACTCATTTTCAAGATAAATTTAATACATTTCAGATTGACGAATGGGTTTACAGGCATGAATACGCACAAGAAATATTAACCAAACATTTTCAAACACAAAATCTCAAAGGCTTTGGTATTGAGGAACTTACAGAAGGTATAATTGCTTCAGGAGCTATTTTATTTTACTTAAAATCTACAGAGCATAACGAGATTTCGCACATTTCTTCGATTGCAAGATTAGAAGAAGAAAAATATGTTTGGTTGGATAAATTTACCATTCGTAACCTCGAACTGATTTATCCGCAATACGAAGGTGGCGTGCCTTTAATTGAAATCATTGACAAAACCGCTACGCCAATGGGTGCTCGTTTGCTTCGGAGATGGCTTTTGATGCCGCTCAAAGAGGTTTCTGTAATCCAAAAAAGGCATGAAAGTGTGGAAAAGTTTATAAAAGATGCCGATTTGTCTGAACTATTGCTTTTGCATTTAAAACAAGTTGGCGATTTAGAGCGATTAATTTCAAAAGTGGCTGCCCGAAGAGTAAATCCAAGAGAATTGGTGCAACTCAAAAAAGCATTAATTCAAATTTTGCCAATCAAAAATGCGCTAGCAGATAGCAAACATACCGAACTCAAAAAGTTTGGCGATTTGATAAATCCATGTAAGTTTTTGGTCGATAAAATCGAAAAAGAACTCAAAGATGAAGTTCCAATTGTAAGTAATCAAGGAAATTTAATCAAAGATGGCGTTGATCACGATTTAGACCAACTTCGGATTATAGCCTATTCAGGCAAAGATTATTTGTTACAAATTACCCAAAGAGAAATCGAACGAACAGGGATTAATTCGTTAAAAATTCAATATAATAAAGTTTTTGGCTACTTTTTGGAAGTTACAAACGCCAACAAAGACAAAGTACCCAGCGATTGGATTCGCAAACAAACTATGGTTGGTGGCGAAAGATATATTACAGAAGAGCTGAAAATTTACGAAGAAAAAATACTTACTGCAGAAGAAAAAATGGTTAGTATTGAGCAACGTATTTTTTTAGATTTAATTGTAACGGCTGCTGGTTATGTGCCTCTGATTCAGCAAGATGCAAAAGTTTTGGCAGAAATAGATTGTTTGCTTTCTTTTGCCACAACGGCTCAAAAAAATAAATATACAAGACCCAAAATGAACGAAAGTTTTGTGCTTGATATTAAAAATGGCAGACATCCTGTAATCGAACAGCAACTTCCTGTTGGCGAAGAATATGTTCCAAATGATGTTTTTTTGGACGATGCCAACCAGCAAATTATTATTATTACTGGTCCAAATATGGCTGGAAAATCAGCACTTTTGCGGCAAACTGCTTTGATTGTGATTTTGGCTCAAATTGGTAGTTTTGTACCTGCCGAAGCAGCAAATTTGGGTCTGATAGACAAAGTATTTACCCGAGTTGGAGCATCGGATAATCTTTCGAGAGGCGAATCTACATTTATGGTCGAAATGACCGAAACTGCAAGTATTCTCAATAATTTGAGCGAACGCAGCCTGGTTTTGATGGACGAAATTGGCAGAGGCACAAGCACTTATGATGGGATTTCTATTGCATGGGCAATTGTTGAGCATTTGCATAATCATCCAAAATGTAAACCCAAAACGCTTTTTGCAACACATTATCATGAGTTAAACGAATTGGCAATTGATATGCCTCGTGTCAAAAATTTTAATGTTTCGGTAAAAGAATTGGGCAACAAAATTATTTTTATGCGCAAGCTCAAAGAAGGTGGCTCCGAACATAGTTTTGGAATTCATGTTGCTCAAATTGCAGGGATGCCAAACCAAGTGGTTTTTAGAGCAAACGAAATTATGCACCAATTAGAAAAAGACAAATCTAAAGAAACACAGAAACAAAAAATCAAGGAAATTGCAAAGGTAAATTACCAAATGAGTTTGTTTGAAGCCAATGATCCTAAATATGTTAGGATAAAAGAACTTTTAGAAAAACTAGATATAAATTCGCTTACACCAATTGATGCTTTAATGAAAATCAATGAAATGAAAGGCGTTTTGAAATAGCAATATTTTCTGTATTTTTGTGTAAAAATAGTTATAAATATTATGACAACTATAACCGACATTTCGCAATTAGATTTATCAAAATCATATACCATTGCAGATTATTTAAGCTGGCAAATGGCTGAAATGGTGGAGTTGATAAAAGGCAAAATATTTAAAATGTCGCCTGCTCCACGAGCTGGGCATCAGTTTGTGTCTTCAAATGTATTTGGAAACCTTTTTACACTATTACGAAAAAGAAATTCCAAATGTGGAATATTTACTGCTCCATTTGATGTTTATTTACAAGGATTGGATCCTAAAAAAACAACAGTTGTTCAGCCTGATATTTGTATTATTTGCGATATGAATAAAATAGAAGATCGTGGATGCGTAGGTGCACCCGATTTGATTATCGAAATTTTGAGTCCAAGTACACTTCGCAAAGACATTGATATTAAATTTCATTTATATGAAGAAAATGGTGTTCGAGAATATTGGATTGTAAACCCAAAAGAAAAACAAGTTCTCACACATTTTTTAGATTTTAGTACCAATTTGTATGTAGAAACAGGGAATTATACCGAAGAAATAGAAATTCCTATTGGAATTTGGGAAGGCAGTTCTATTTTATGGAGCGATATTTTCAAAAATATGCCTGTTTAAAATTAGTTTTTCATTTTTATGGATAAAATATATTTTTTCATCGCTTTTATAAAGTTTGATTTACCTTTGCATGGAATAATATAAATATTTTTCAAATGAAAGATGGTCGATATGCCGTTTTAGATTTGGGAACGAATACTTTTAACTTACTAATTACCGAAGTAAAGTCTGCAAAGCCAAAAATATTGGTACATGAGCGTACGCCTGTAAAAATTGGTGCGGGTGGAATTCAAGATAAAATAATAATAGAGGAAGCCTGTGTGAGAGCCGAAAATGCTGTGATTCAATATCTTGAAATTATAAAACAATATAAAACTCCTCTAAAAAATATTACTGCAATTGCTACAAGTGCTTTCAGAAATGCAAAAAACGGAAAAGAACTTGCACAACGCATTTTTGATAAAACACACATAAAAATACATATTATACAAGGCGATAAAGAAGCCGAATTGATATATTATGGTGTAAAAGCTGCACTAAATATCGGACCCGAACCTGTGCTTTTGATGGATATTGGTGGCGGAAGTGTGGAGTTTATTATTTGCAACGATGCCGAAATTTTGTGGAAAAAAAGCTTTGAAATTGGTGCCCAACGATTGTTCGATATGTTTCATTCAACCGATCCAATTCAGCAATCGGCTGTCGAAGAATTAAATTATTATTTAGACCAATCGCTCATAGAATTAAAAAATGCAGTTGCGATTTATCATCCAAAAATTTTAGTAGGTTCGTCTGGTACTTTTGATACATTATGCGAAATTTTTATTGAAGAACACAACATCAAACACGATTTGTATGAAGGTACAGAATACGATTTACCTATTCATTATTTTGGAGAAATTTTTTATAAACTAATCATCAAAAATGTTAAACAACGCAAAGCCATAAAAGGCATGTCGCCAATGCGAGCCGATATGGTGGTGGTAGCTACTTGCCTGATAGACTACGTGTTACGCAATTATTTTATTCAGCGTTTGCGGGTTTCATTTTATTCGCTCAAAGAAGGAGTGATGTATCTGATGGCACACGATGAGCAAATTTTTTAAACCTATTTTAATGTTATTTCTTACCCAACGGAAATTTCATTCGATATTCAGCATCGGTTTTTCCTTTGCTTATATTTTGAAGTTTGCCTCTAATTAATTGTTTTTTGAGTGCCGAAAGATGATCCACAAAAAGTACACCTTCGATGTGGTCGTATTCGTGTTGAATAATACGGGCTTGAATACCATCAAATTCTTCGGTATGTGATTTGAAATTTTCGTCCAAATATTTTATTTTTATTTTTGGTAATCGCATCACATCTTCACGCACACCAGGAATACTCAAACAGCCTTCGTTGTAGCTCCACTCTTCGCCATCTTCTTCCAAAATTTCGGCATTGATGAATACTTTTTTAAATCCAGAATCTTTTAATGTGTCAATTTGTGTGCCGTCAGCAATAAAAAGTCTGATATTTTTGCCGATTTGCGGAGCAGCCAAGCCCACACCACTTGCTGCATACATGGTTTCGAACATGTCAGCAATAAGTTTTTGAATATCAGGATAGGTTTTTTCTATGTCCACAGACACTTTTTTTAATACCGCATCACCGTAGGCTACAATAGGAAGAATCATTTGTTAAAATTATTTTGAATGCAAAAATCGAATATTGAATTATAAATTGCTAAAAATTTGTAATAGTTTTTCTTTTTCGGTGTTCCAGTTGAGTTCGTGTTTGGCTTTTTGGCAATTATTTTTCCAAATTTCTAATTGATTTTTATCTTTTAAAATTTCGTTTACGTGTTTGGCAATTTCTATTGGCTCGTGCGTTTTCACACATTTTCCAATTTGATATTTATTTATAATCAATTCAATTTCAATTAGTTGCGAAGCAAAAACCGGGATTTCGGCATGGATATAATCTACTACTTTGTTTGGCGAAGCATATTTATAATTAATGTTTGTGTCTTTTTCGAGCGAAATACCCATAGTGGCAAGTTTTGTAAAAGCAGGTAAAATATAAAATGGAATTTGCCCTAAAAAAAGCACTTTATTGCTTAGTTTTTGCTTTTCGACCTGGATTAATAACTCATTTTCAATATCTCCACTACCAATAACAACAAAAATTGCGTCAGAAATATACGCCATTGCCGCAATCATTTCTTCCAGTCCTCTGTCTTTATTTACTGCTCCTTGATAAAGTATGATTTGCGTTTTACTATTTTTGAGTTGCTCATATTTTGCCAAATATGGAGTTGGAATTTCTGTTTTTGAATGCTCAACAACCAATGGCAAGTTCCGAATAACTTGAATATTTACGGCATATTCTTTTTTGTATAAGTTTGAGATTGAATCGTTTACAGTATAAATATGCGTAAGTTTTGGGAAAATATAATCTTCTATATTTTCCCAAATTCTTTTTATTTTTGGTCGATGGAGCAATTCTGGAACACCAGTAAAATATTCGTGTGTGTCGTAAACCAACGATTTGTTTCTCAGTTTTGAAACCAAAAAATTGGGCAAAAGTGTATCTAAATCGTTGCTCAAAAAAACATCAGATTTTGAAAATAGTAAATAATAAAACAACCTAAAATTATAGTTGGCATAAAACAAAAAACCAGTTTCGAACCAAAGGTTAAATCGCTTGGTTTTGTATGTGCGAGGCAAAAGTGCCGAACTCGATTTTTTACACCTGCCAACCAAAACTACTTCATAATCAGCTTCTTGTAGGGTGAGTGCAACTTTATGCACACGCTGATCGGTTACTAAATCGGAGGTTACAGAAATGATTATTTTGGGCTTCATCTTATTTTTTATTGCTTTCAATATATAAAAATTATTCTGCTAACAAACGTACAAAGTCAATATTTACAAAATAATCATTTCCGCTAATACGTTTTTTTTGCAACATACTATATGGTTTTTCGCACAATCTTTCAAGATATTTTCTGGCAGTATTTTCGGCATAAATTTTTTGATTTGTAAAATGTTTTACTTTGCAATAGGGCTGCACAAATATCATGTTTACCAAACTTTCGGGTCTTGAAAATTCATTACTTTTTATAATTATATCAGTTATGTTGCTTTTGAGTTCCACAATTTCATTTAATTTTTGATACGCATTTTTGGCAGATATTTCAATAGCTTTTAACATATATAAGAGCCATTTTTTCCAATCGCCACGTTGCGAAACACCTGATAAGTTGCTGTAATACAAATCTTTAGTTTCTAAAATATACTTACTTAAATACAAAACAGGGAAATCTAAAAGCTCTTTGTGTGTCAAAATATGAATATTAAAAATCCGACCAACCCTTCCGTTTCCATCTCTAAATGGATGAATAGCCTCAAATTGATAATGTGCTATTGCCATTTTTAGCAAAGGATCGATTTTATATATGGCATCATCGTTTACAAAATCCAATAAATTGAGCAATAAATTTTCTATCAATTCGGCACCAATTGGCGGTGTGTAAACGATTTTTCCAGCATTTGGTCCAGTTCCGCCTTGTTTTATATATACTTTTGCTTGTGAAGGTCGAAATCCGTCTGTTGTTTTTTTTACAGTTTGAAACATTTTCAAAAAATAGGTTAAATCAAATTTTTCGATTGTTTTAATATGTTCAAAACCTTCCCAAATAGCTTCACGATAATGTAAAACTTCTTTTGTGCTGCCTACTTCTGTTTCTTGTTGGATTTCACCAAAAGCTTTATACAGTTCATCTTCCGTTGTGAAAATATTTTCGATTTCGGTTGATGATTTAGCCTCTTGCAATACTATTGAATTAACCAAAACGCTTGGGTCTGGAATAGCAATGCATCTGCCTTGTAGTTTTCCAAGTGCTGATTTAGAAGCCACTAAGGCATCGAGAATATCAAAATCTCTTAGAATTTCAATATCAATTGGCAAAAATGACAAATCGTTCCACGCAACAGTTCTGTCTGGATTGATGCGATACAATGCATTTTTCATATTTTATTCACTATAATTAAGTGTAATGCGCATAATAAACCCAATTTTAAACATCAAATATTGCTATATTTTAATGTTTGCTATGATTTCGAACTCAAAGATAAGGGATAATAGTATACTATACATTAAAAAATACTAATTTTTAATGTATATAAAAATTTTGGCATTAAAATTAATGTAATCAAAAATGTATACATCAAAATAAGCATAAATTTAATGAAGAATTGCCTAAACTAAAGGTTTTCTAATTCCATTTTTTCTTTTTTGGTCATTCCTTTTACCACTTCATTGTACGAATGATCAATAAGTTCCTTTAAAAGTTTAGCGTTCGAGCCATTGAAATTCACTGAGTTCCAATATTTTTTATTCATGTGATAGCCAGGTTGCACCCAATCGTATTTTTCACGCAGTTCGATAGCTTTTTCTGGGTTGCATTTCACATTAAACGACAAAATTTCGTCATTGATAGACGTTAATACAAAAAGTTTGGAAATAACTTTAAAAACCAAAGTTGGCTCGCCAAAAGGAAAACCTTCTGTAACTCCTTTTTTGGCTAAACAATAATCTCTTAAATTTTCTAAATCCATGACTATATTTGGTTGATGCAAATTCGTTTATAAAGATAAAGAAAAAATATTTTTTGGAAACGTGATATTTTTCAGAACACCAAAAGTAAGTGCATCAGTGCTGACTTTTTTTGTTGATAACATTTTTTACGCCATCGTGTTTATTTTTCAAGTTTTTTTATTCTATTGCATCTGCGATTAATCGAAAACAACATGACAGAAAAAAAACAATCATACAACGAAAACCGAACAACCGATTTGCTCGAGCCAATGGTTTTGTTTATCGACATGAATAGCTTTTTTGCCAGTTGCGAACAGCAAGTAAATTATCACCTTAGAGGCAGACCGGTTGGCGTTTGTGTTTATACAGGCTATAATGGGTGCATTATTTCTCCATCTATCGAAGCCAAAAAAAGAGGCATCAAAACAGGTATGCGTTTGCCCGAAGCCATGCAACTTTGTCCAGAATTTGTGCCAATCGAAGCCCATTCGAAGCGATATAAAGATTTTCATATAAAAATCATGAATGTTTTAAGAAAATATGCAGATAATGTGGTGCCAAAAAGCATTGACGAAGCGGTTATTAATTTGCATGGGTACAAATTAATTTATAAAGATTTGGTTGATTTGGCAAAAAAAATCAAACTCGACATCAAAACCGAAGTAGGCGATTGGCTCAAATGCTCGATAGGAATTGCACCAAATGCATTTTTAGCAAAACTAGCTTCTGATATTCAAAAACCAGATGGACTTACTGTAATTTCACCCGAAAATATTGATGCTGTTTTAGAAAAACTAAAACTCCAAGATTTGCCTGGCATTGCAGCCGGAATGGAAGCCAGATTGAACAAAGGAGGCATTTTTACACCCTTGCAACTTAGGCATACAAAACCAGATACGCTCGAACGAATTTGCAAAAGTGTGGTGGGTATTCATTGGCATTATCGCCTCAATTTCAAGGAGATAGACCTTGCTTCTACTGACACAAAAGGTATTTCTGCCATGCGAAATGTATCAAGCGATCAGCGAAAAAACACGGATACATTGGTAGATATTTTGATGTCGATGTGTATTAAAGTGGAAGAACGAATGGTAAAAAAAGAACTTTTTTGCAAGAAAATTTATGTAACTATAAAATATACTACAGGCTATCGTTGGGACGATGATTTTAAACTTGGCGTACCAATTCAAGATGGGATGGAAATATTTAAAATCATAAAAACAAGAATGGCAAAATTTATTGCTGACAACCAATGCGAACCAATTATAAATACTAATGTCCGCTCAATTGGCGTAGCCATTTCTGATTTAATAGATGCTAGTTTGGTTCAATACACATTATTTGAAAACAATCAAAAACAAGATAAATTGCGTAAAACAATTTATGAAATCAAATCGAAATTTGGAAACGATAAACTTGTAAAAAGTGCTCAGCTCTCCGAATCTGCAACTGCTAGAGATGTAATTGCATTTAATCATGTGGACACATAGGATAAATTTAATGTTTGGTTTATTGAAACTAATTTTAGTTGCATAAACACTTTAAATATTAAATACAAAAACACTAAATTCGTAAAAAAATCTATTATGATTACGCTCAAACAAATTGATGAAATACCAGAAAATACAAGTTTGTGTATTTTGTATAACGAACTCAAAGATTTAAAAGATATTTTGGTTTCGGATGCAGAAATTGAGTATGCAAAAAAAAGAATTGCCGACAAAAAAGAGATAGTAGTTTTAAATCAATATAATCGTTTTGTGATTTTGGTTCAAAAGCCAAAAGAAGATGATGTGCCAAAAAAAGCTGAAAAAATACGCAGATTAGGGCATGAGGTTTTTAAAATAACAGAAGAAAATCACATCCAAGACCTTGTTATTGAAAACAATACACCATCAACTGCCAATATTTTAGATTTGATAGAAGGTTTGGTTTTGAGTTCGTATCAGTTTAATAAATACAAAACCAAAAAAGAAAAAATCAAACTAAAGCATTTGCATGTTTTTGATTTTTCATTGGACAAATCACAATTAAAAGAACTTCAAATTATTGCCGAATCGGTTTTTATTTGTAGAGATTTAGTAAACGAGCCTGTAATCACACTTACGGCAGAAGAATTGGGCAAAGAAATCGAAAAAATGGGTAAAGATGCTGGTTTTGATGTTGATGTGTTTTCGAAATCAAAAATCAAAAACCTTAAAATGGGTGGACTTTTAGCCATAAACGAAGGCAGCCCAAATCCACCTGTTTTTATACATTTGAAATACAAACCAAAAGATGCAAAAAATAAAAAACCTTACGTATTAGTAGGCAAAGGTGTGGTTTACGATACAGGTGGATATAGCCTAAAACCAGCCGATTCACTCGATTGGATGAAATGCGACATGGCTGGCTCTGCGGCTGTGGCGGCTGCTTTTTATGCCATTGCAAAAAATAAATTGCCTATATATTTAGAAGGTTTTATACCAGCTACCGAAAACCGTTTGGATGGAAATGCCATTGTGCCTGGCGATGTAATCACCATGTATAACGAAAAAACGGTAGAAATTTTAAATACAGATGCCGAAGGAAGGCTGATTTTGGCAGATGCTTTGGCTTATGCCGCACAAGTCGAACCCGAATTGTGTATCGATTTGGCTACACTCACAGGCTCTGCTATGCGTGCCATTGGCAAAGAAGGAGCAGTGCTTTTGGGAACAGCCGATGAAAAAACAAAATCCGAATTAATCTCGTGTGGCTATCATGTACACGAACGCTTGGTCGAATTTCCACTTTGGGACGAATACGATGAGCAAACAAAATCAGATATTGCCGATTTTAAAAATCTTGGTGGACCCGAAGCTGGAGCCATAACAGCAGCAAAATTTATGCAACATTTTACCTCTTATCCTTGGATTCATTTAGATATTGCTGGCACAGCTTTTTATAAAACTCCAGACAATTATAGAGGAAAAAATGGCACAGGTTTTGGTGTTCGGTTGCTGTATAAGTTTTTGAAAAACAAATCGTTAGCCTAAAAAATGCAAAATGCAGTATATAAAATCAAAGACGAAAAACTTCAACAATCTTTACTCGATTTAGGTGTAAAAATCAAGGAAACAAACAATAATATGGGTTTGTGTTTAGCTCCATTTTATATCCGAATTTCAAAAGTTGATCATTCGATGTTTAATCAATTTTGGATTATGCACGAAGTTGGACATTGGCTACAATACAAAAAATATGGCTTTATCGTTTTTTATCTTTTTTTCGGATTGCCGAGTGTTTTAAGTCAATATTTAGAACTCATAGACCCATTTAAAAAATACAAACACCGCTATTGTTTTGCCGAAAAAAGTGCCAACCAATTTGCCTATAATTATTTTAAAAACGTTATTGGAAACGAAAAAATAGCTTTATTTAGGTTATATTATCCTTTTTGAAAAACAAATAAAACATTATTTTGCTATCTACAACTGCAAATCTGCGGTTTATATCTGTACAAATCTGCGGCTTTTATCAGCGGGAAAACTTTTGAATAAAATCAGCGGGAAAAACTTTCAGAAAACAAAGAAAATTCAAGATTTAACACTTAATTTGTTTCATATTTCTCCTTAAAACCATTTGAAACTCGAACTATACAAGAAAATAAATTGGCTTTTCACACAGTTTTCAATCGATTTTTATACTTTTATAACACAACAAAAACGAGTATTACCATTTTATCATAGCATTACAAATCATCCCAAACCCCATCTAAAACATTTGGGGTTTTATCGTACTAAAAATGCTTTCAAAGATGATATTGCTTTCTTTAATAAACATTTTAATAGCGTAAATGTTGAGCAATTACAATCCGCAAATAATCTCAAAAACGAATTTCATATAAGTTTTGATGATGGACTTTCAGAGATTTTTTCAGAAGCAATGCCAACATTAATCAAAAACAATACACATGCAACTGTTTTTATTAACTCAGATTTTATAGATAATAAAAACATGTTTATAAGACACAAAATCAGTCTTTTAATAGATGTAATATCAAACTATACTACCGATTTATTAAAACTAGAAACCTATTTTTCTTGCGAAAAGCATTTGGTTTCAAAACACTTAAATCAACTAAAAAACGAAAAACAAGTAAATGAAATCGCTAAGTTGCTAACAGTAGATTTTGATTTATATTTACTCGAAAATAAACCATATTTAACCACAAACCAGCTTTTAGAATTAAAAAAAATGGGATTTACCATTGGTAATCATTCTAAAAATCATCCAAATTTCAACACCATTTCATTCGACCAACAGCAAATACAATTAAATACAACTCACGAATTTCTAAAATCAAATCAATTAATGGATTCACATTATTTTTCGTTTCCTTATGGGGATGAAAATATTGAAAATAAATTCTTCAACTATATGTACAACCAAAAAAATGTAGTTCAATCGTTCGGAGTTTCAGGATTAAAAAAAGATGAACATCCCCAGCATTTGCATCGTATTCCAATGGAATATAATAATTTATCGGCAGAACAAATTCTGAAATTTGAATACTTTTATTTCATAATCAAATCTTTGATAAACAAAAACAAAGTAAAAAGATGATTAAAACGTATTATAAAAAACTTATTTCAGAGAAAATCAGAAATCGAATTCATGATTTGATAAGAAAAATTAAAGGACTTTTCTTACGAGGAAATCAATTTTATTGTAATTGTTGCTCACATTCTTTTCGCAAGTTTTTGCCAAAAGGCAACGGAATAGAACTTAGAAATAATGCCATTTGTCCGCATTGTGGTTCGCTCGAACGCACACGATTATTGTATTTTTATCTTTGCAACGAAACAAAAATATTTAATTCTCAGCCTTTTGTATTACATATTGCTCCAGAGCAAACCCTAAAAAATAAGTTTAAAACTAATCCTAATTATTATGATGTAGATATAAATCCGCAATTGGCAACTTATCAAGTGGATATTACAAAAACTTCTTTTGGCGACAATACATTCGATTTTATAATTTGTTCACATGTTTTAGGACATATAAAAAATGAAAAACAAGCTATAAACGAACTTTACAGAATACTTAAAAAAGATGGAAAACTTTTTACTTTAACTTTAATAAATGTGCAATCAGAACACACATTTGAAGATCAAAATATAGAAACTGAAACTAAAAAAACACAAAGCTATGGCGAAAAAGATTTAGAACGTTTACATGGAAGGGATTTCATAAAAAGATTAGCATCTCCACAGGTTGATGTACAACAAATTGATTACCGTTTGCACTTTTCAGCTGATGATAATTTAAAATATTCGCTAGGAAATGGAAATCGTGAAATTATTTATGTTTCGACAAAAATTTAGATGCTTTCGTATTTTACAAATCAAAAAATATTCTTGAAATTTTATATACGAAAATTTGATATTGATAAAAAAGTTATACCCAAATTACCGAATCATCGAAAAAGTACCAGATTGGCTCAGGCTTTTGCCATAAAAATCATTTACTGTAATCGAAAACGAATACAAACCTGGCGAAGCTGTGCCTCCATCCCAACCTTTTGTGGCATCGGTGGTGTGATACACTCGCTCTCCCCAACGATTGAAAATGCTCATATCAAAATCTTTCCAAAACAATCCTTTTGGAAAAAAAATACTATTTGCTCCATTTGGATTAAATGCCGTTGGTACCCAAAGTCGCACAAATTGAATGATATCTTTTACATCAGAATATACAATTATGCCATTAGGCAAAGTGGCTCTGATGCGATACAAAACTTTTTGATTTAACTCATCTATGGTCGAATGTACGTATTGCAAACCCGTAGGCGAAGCAGATCCGAGTGGCGTATTGCTTTCCGAAAACCACTCAATCTCTTGCGAAACAATGCTTTCGTTGTTTCCATTTACATAATTGGTCCAAAAAAGTTGGTTCTCAATCGAAGTTGGACCGCTGCCAACTGTGCCTCCCGAAATTTTAATCGGACAGGTTTTTACAGGTGGATTTTCAGGCGAACAACTCAATCTTGGTTTAATAGTAAAACAAGTATACGATTTATTAATTCCCGAAAGCCCCAACAAGGTAGTTTCTTTTAGCTGAGTCGAAAAGCCAGCATTATCTGAGCCAGTTATAATATATGAAACTCCAGAAGCCGTGCTTGGCTCCCACAAAAGCGAAATTGTGCCATTGTTTTCAAATGTGCTATTAAACCCTCTAACCCCCGAAATGGTTACTGGCTTTTGAGCCACCACACACGAACTAGCCGAAATGGATGTTTTTGATGGGGTTCTTGCAACAACATTATAACAATATCTTTGTCCGCATTGCACATCAGTATCTTTGTATGGTAATAAATTTAAAACATCAACTGTAGCATTTTTAGATTGTGCAAAAATTTGATTTCCATCACGGTTCAATACGTAATCGACATTTCCACCTGTGCGAACATACTCGTTCCAAGTGGCGGTGTTTGCTGTTACATCAGCTGTGGAAGTAATAAAAGTGCTTGAAATATCATCGGCATTAGATTTATTTCCACAATCATCAAAGGCATAAGTTTGAATAATATTTGGCGATGAAAGTGCATTTGACCCCGAAAAAGTATACGAATTAGTGCCAGAGGTAGAACTAATAGTTAATACTTCTGAAAAATTTCCACCAAAAGGTTTTACTTCTACTTTGTATTTTAGTTGATTACTGGTGTTAATTTGTACTACCATATTTCCCGAATTTAAAACTTCAACTTCTGAAACGGCAGGTTGAGTAAAAGGTGGATAAACCTGAATTTGCTTTGAAGCTGTATTTTGGCACAATTGCGTACCTGTATTGGTATATATGCCTCTGATTGAGATATTTTTTATTCCTGCCGACCCAAAAGTATGAGAAGAAATACCACCAGATACAGTGGTATTTGCACTTGCATCTCCCCAATTGATGTCATATAAATCATATACTTTATCAATCAATACATTTGCTGTAAGTGCCGTACAACCCGAAAGTGTAAAAGCTGGTGGCGGTGTGCTAAATACATCAATATTAACATAAGAATCTTTGAGTGACCGTGCATTATTATTGCAAGAAGCATTTACAGTTAATGTAAACATGCCTGCAGAAACGTAAGTTTTAGTAGCTACATTTGTTGGTGTCGTAGTCCCATCTCCCCATTGAAAATTAAAACCAGTACATGAAGCTGTAATAAACTGTGGAGTTTCTGTAAACCCAGCTATTGTTTGCCCAAATCCCGAAACACTTATGGCTACATTAGGATTCAAACAACCTCTTAATCTTGGAATGTTTGTAATACCTGCCGAAGTTGTAGTTTCTCCAGTGCTCGTGTTTATAACCGTAGCAAAAGGTTTGTATGCTTGTGCCTGTATTCCAACTACATATCCAAAAAATAATATAAAAAAGCTAAGTTTACGCATGTATTTCGCTTAACATATTTTCAAAATCAACTGTTTTTTGTTCGCCAGAATCCATATTTTTTAAGGTAATGGTTTGGTTGGCTAGTTCAGTTTCGCCTAATACCATTACAAACGAAATTTTTTTGGCATTCGCATATTCAAGCTGCTTTTTTATTTTGGCAACTTGCGGATACATTTCGGCAATAATGCCAAGATTACGTATTTTTTTTAGCAATTGCATGGCATAAGCCATCGTTTTTTCATCAAAATAACATAACAATACTTTTGGCGAATAGCCCGAAGTGGCAGGAAAAAGATTTAGTTCTTCCATCACATCATAAATACGATCGACACCAAACGAAATACCTACACCCGAAACACCATCGAGTCCGAAAAGCCCAGTCAGATTATCGTATCTGCCACCACCCGAAATGCTTCCCATTTGCACATCAAGTGCTTTTACTTCAAAAATAGCACCTGTATAATAACTCAATCCTCTGGCAAGCGAAATATCAAGCTTTACAGATTTTATATCCGCTCCAAAATTGGCAATGTATTCAAATGTTGTTTTTATTTCGGATAATCCTTTTAGTCCTGTTTCTGAACTTGCCAATACTGCCTCTAACTCACTGATTATTTCTTGATTACTGCCTTTTATGTGAATAATTGGCATTAGTTTTTCAATCGCAACTTCCGAAATTTCTCTTTCAATAAGTTCTTTTTTTACACCTTCAACCCCAATTTTATCTAATTTGTCAATGGCAGTGCAAATATCAGCCTCTTTGCCAGCGGCACCAATTACTTCTGAAATACCTGTTAATATTTTTCGATTATTAAGTTTGATTTCACAATTTTTGATACCTAAATTTTGCATCACTTCGTCAATCATCAATACAATTTCGGCTTCACAAACCAACGAATCTGTGCCAACCACATCGGCATCACATTGATAAAACTCTCTATATCTGCCTTTTTGCGGTCTGTCTGCTCGCCAAACTGGCTGAATTTGATAACGTTTGAATGGAAAAACAATATCGTTGCGATTCATGACTACAAAACGAGCAAAAGGAACGGTAAGGTCGTATCGCAATGCTTTTTCAGAAATCAATGGCAATAGTTTCTGTATGCTAATAGTCTGAAAATCAACACTTTTTGTTTTAGGTTCGAGCAAATAATCGCCAGAATTTAAAATTTTAAATATCAGTTGATCCCCTTCATCGCCATATTTTCCCGTCAAAACCGATAGATTTTCCATCGTTGGCGTTTCAATAGGAGCAAAAGCATATTTTTTAAATACATTTTTTATAGTCGAAAAAATATATTCACGTTTTTCAACTTGATTAGAGTTAAAATCTCTTGTGCCTCTCGGAATGCTTGGTTTCACTATATTTTGGTTTTGAACACAAATTAACAAAATACATTCTACACTTCGAAAATTTTAATACAATTACTCTATTCCATAAATCCTGAGCGAAGCTTTTCCGCTTCCATTTCCAGCAATTTCATCATCTGTTCCAAAGAAAGTAGTAAATTTCACAAAATCAGATGTTAAGAAATCGCACCAAATTTCGACAGGAGCGTGCAATCCAATTCCTTTAGAAAATATTTTTTTATTTATTAAGAGTGGATTTTTATCAATACTCAAATCTCTTCGGAACATATCATCGAAAGCCATACTTAAATCGCTTAATTGAACCACAGAACCATCTTTTTTAGTAAAATACGCATCGCCTAAATCAAAATGATCCCAATGTTTTGAATTATCAATATCAATAATTTTGATTCTTATTTGTTTGAAATTTGCCAAACTAACTTCTACTTTTTTGGCATCTTTTCCATATTTCACTGTGTCGCTATCTGCCAAAAGTTTTTCTTTTACATTCGATTTAAACACATCTTCTTCGGTTGGTTTTCGAGCCAAAATATTGTTTTCTCTAAATCGCAAGGTGTCTTTTGCATATTTTTCGTATAAAAATGCGTTTTTATATGCCACTTCTATGCTAGGTAACTTGTCTTTTGCAAAAACAATAGCTCTCACATCTCCTTTGCCGAGTTTAAATGGTTTTGAATATAATACTGATAATTGCGTTGGCGAAGTGCCATCTGTAGTATATCTGATTTGAGCATTTTTTTCTGAACTTACTAGTGTGAGTTTTCCATTGTTTGCTTCTCCTTTTTTATCTGGCACCAGCATTGGCGGAGTCGCTTTTGGAAGTTCGAAAATGGCATCGTTTTCTTTTTCGTTGCCTACTAATGGTTTTAATCTGATTGTAAAATTATAATTTTTAACACCTATTATATAATTTGGTCTTACGCCTGGTCCGCAACTTGCTCCTCCTAATCCACTCTGAATGAGGTCGATATTCCAAAAAACATCATCTTGGGGAGTTAAATTAGCACTGCTTTTTCGAGCCAAACTATCGTTAGAAAAGTGCAATGCAGTAGTTTCAAAAGTGGGAGTACCATAGGCTGCAATACCAACTCCATTGTTATCTCTCAAACTTGCCCAACGTGTATCTGCATGATTACCAGTGGCTTGTGGTACAGAATATGGAAAATATTGTTCAGAAACAGTAGATTGAAATAAATCAATCATGGCACTTTCTTTTCTATCAGCATAGTTTTCCCAAGGTCCTCTGCCGTAATAGGCAAAGTTTTCGAATTGTTTTGGCAAAACCATTTGCATACCTATTCGAGCAAAACCATAGGTTTCTAGAAAAGGGAAATCCATTTTTAGTGCAACATGCTGATTGATAATCATTTCACCAGAAGCCAAAATTGTATAGGTAAATGTATTTTCTAAAAGTTGCTCCGAAGCCGATGCAACATTTTGAACAACTTTTACTTCAATTATATTTTTATCTTTCAGATTTGTTTTAAATTCTGCCAACGAAATTTTGGGTTGATTTAAGCCATAACGTTTCCAGTTATATGCAGATTGCCCATTGAAAGAGATTTGTGTATCATCGTTTTCGGTTGGTGCCCGCCAAAAACAGGCTTCGGGTCCCGATTTCAAAACAATAACATTATTGGCAATATACGAAGTGATTTTACCCGATGATTTAGAAAAAATGATACTAAAATTTGAACCTAAAACAGAAAGTTCGTCTGTTGTTTCTGTAATTCTGAATGTTTTATCAGCAACTGGAACAGGAAGTTTTAAAGCGGGTTGAGCAATAGAAAGTTTAAATTGGTCATATGCAATTATATGCCCTTTTTCAGTCCAAGATGTATTTTCTTTTAGTCTAAAATCGACTTCAATAAAATATTCTTTTCCTGCTAGTGGTACAAATTTATCATAAGGTATTTTTAGGCTTTTTTCGGCATTTGCTGCTAAATCAAAATCAGAAATGGTGCCAAATTGTAATTTTTTTCCATTTTCTTTCAATATCCATATCAACTCAAACTGATTCAAATTAATGGTTTCGTGCCAGTTTTTGATTTTTATAATGCCTTGTTCGGCATCTTCCAAAGTCATTTTAATGGGCTGAATTACAAATTTAAAATCAAACAATTCGGGTTGTGGCGTTCTGTCAGACAAAACTAAACCATCAAATGCAGTGTATTTTTCAGAAATAGAATCGTTCATTTCGCCACCATTTGCAAAATAAGGTTTGCCTTTAGCATTTTTTTTCAAAAATCCTTGATCAACCCAATCCCAAATATATCCGCCTTGTGCTCTTGGCATGGTATAAACTGGATTCCAGTAATCTTTTAAATTTCCTGCACTGTTTCCCATTGCGTGAGCATATTCGCACATAATGACAGGTCTTTTATCTGCGGCAGCATCGGCAATAAATTTTTCAACTGATGGATACATCGGACCAATAATATCTATCGAAGGATCTCTGTCGGCAGGATTGTAATGAACGGGTCTGGTTTTTTCGTTTTTATGTACCCATTCGCTCATTTTTACATGATTTTCTCCAAAACCACTTTCGTTGCCCAACGACCAATAGATAACTGATGGGTGGTTTTTTCGAGGTTCAACCATGCCATATAGTCTATCCATAAACGGAATTATCCAAGTTGAATCTTTTGTAAATTTATCCCAATAAAAATGCGATTCCAAATTTGCTTCATCACACAAATAAATGCCATATTCATCACAAATATCGTACCATTCGAGTGCATTTGGATAATGTGAATTTCTTACTGCATTGATATTAAACTCTTTCATTAGTTTAATATCTTTCAACATACTTTCTTTTGTGATATATCTGCCCGTGTTCATATCGTGTTCGTGTCGGTTTACACCTCTGATAATCATACGATTGCCATTTATGCAAAGCACACCACTTTTTATTTCAATTTTTCTAAATCCTATTCTAGTACTCAATATTTCTGTAATTACTCCTTTATCGTTTTTGATATTCATTACTAATGTGTATAAATATGGACTTTCGCTGTTCCATTTTTTTGGATTTTTAATTAATGCTTCGTGCGAAATGTAGCAATTTAATTCGCCAGGTTTTGTTTTTTGAGCTAAGGCTTTTCCACTATATATCAGCTTTTTATCATGGTCATATAAATTCAAATCTGCCGAAGGTTCTTTGTCTATCAATCCTTTTTCGCAAGCTATTTTTAAATTAATTTTTAGTTTTGAATCGGTATAGGTTTCATCAAAATCGGTTTCGATTTTATAATCCGAAACCCTCAAATTTTGTGTAGCATACATATAAACACTTCTGAAAATACCGCTCAAACGCCAAAAATCTTGATCTTCGAGATAACTTCCATCGCAATATCTAAGTACTTGTACTGCTATTGTGTTCTCTCCAGGTTTTACATATTTTGTTAAATTAAATTCGGATGGCGAATAGCTATTTTCGCTATAACCCACTTTTTGCCCATTTATATATAAATAATATGCACTCTCAACACCATCGAAATGGATAAAAACTTGTCGTCCATCCCAGTTTGTTGGCAAATTAAATTTGCGAAAATACGAACCAACAGGAATTTCTTTTGCAGGAATAAATGGCGGATTACTTGCTGTAAATGGATGATTGATATTTCTAAAAACAGGTGTTCCAAAACCTTGTAATTCGATATTTCCAGGTACTTTTATCGAATCCCAATTGGCGAAGTTGTAACCCATTTTATAAAAATCGGTTGGTGCTTGCAAAATTGTTGGCGAATATTTAAACTTCCATATTCCATTCAAGTTTTTATAATATGGACTCAAGGTTTTATCATAAGCCAACGCACCTATCAAATCGGCATGGGGTATTACCGAAACATGATATGGTTCTTTGTTTCTGCCAACCACTTTTTGGTTTTCCCAATCGTTTTGGGTTTGTGCATTTGCGATAAAAATCACAAAGGAGGAATATAAAAATATCTTTTTCATCTTTTGATATAATATTTATTGTAAAATTCAATGTGCGAATATATTGCCAAAACATCTTTGTTGTTGTACAAAAATGATAATAATTTGTATTTCAAATAGAAATCTTGTTAAAATTGAGTAAAATATGGAAAATATAAAAATCAGAGAAGGCAAAAAAGAAGATAGTCCTCAAGTTTTTGAACTGATAAAAGAACTTTCTGTTTTTGAAAAACTCGAACACGAAGTTGAAAACACCATCGAAGGTTTGATTGAAGATGGCTTTGGAACCAATCCACTTTATGGGTTTATCGTAGCCGAAAATAACCTAAAAATAATTGGACTTTCTTTGTACTATTTTAGGTATTCGACATGGAAACGCAAACGATTATATTTGGAAGATATTATTGTAAATGAGGCATTTAGAGGACAAGGTATTGGTAAAAAACTTTTTGAATTTACCATCCAAAAAGCCAAAGACTTGGGATGCTCTGGATTGCAACTTCAGGTTTTAGACTGGAATCAACCTGCCATAGATTTTTATAAAAGCTATAACTTAAAACTAGACCCAAGTTGGGTTAATGCAAGTTTGGATTTTTGATATTTTAAATCATATTTGCACAAAAAATTCAGCAACAAAAATTTGAATAAATAAATTATTGGTTGGTAAAGGACACCAAAAAAGACTTAAATTTTCAATTCAAGTGACATCTTCTTAATTTTTCTTTACTATTTTAATATAGTTTTCAGTATGAAATGTTTCTAAACTTTTAATTAGTTGTAATAGGACATCTCTTTCTTGAATACTTAAATCTACCAAAACATCTTGAATAGTTGAAAATTTTTGATATACATTAAATAGTAACGATCTCCCTGAGGTTGTAATTGATATTATTTTTTCTCGTTTATCAGCCAAATTTACTTTCTCTTCAATAAAACCTTGTTTCACAAGTCGATTAATCATATCTATTCCGGTAGTTACTTCAATAATATTGTCAATAATAATATCTTTTTTAGTACACGTTTGTTTAATATCCAAATGTGCTAAAAGTGCAAATTCATCACTATTAGTAATTCCTACTTCCTTAAAAACAGGTTTTGTGTAAAATTTCATAAACTTATAAAGGCGGGTAAGTAAATAAGAGGCTTCCCCACTTTTATAACCAAGATTATTTTCATCACTATTTTTTTTAATATAATTGTCAATATTGACATTTATTTCTTGTACTTGACGCTCGGCATTACGGTCTTTAAGCAACCATACTGCAAAATGCTCTAAAGAATTATGGTTTGTTTCTATTAAAAAATCTTCCCATTTAGCTATTAATGGTTGATATGAAATGTCTTTTTTCAATTAAAATTTGATTTATTAATAATACGTTATGTTGTAATTTTTTTTAATTAAAGTAGTTTTAAAACCAAATATCAAACAAATATCATTTTTTTTTAGATATTTTTAAATAAATTTTTTAATTAAAATGTTTTCGTTTTATATTTGCATCGAAAACATTTTAATTACTAAAAAAAATAATCACTATTTATGAAATCAATTTTACAAAATCGCAAATTTCTTTATATTATTTTTAGTTTTATTATACATTTCTCTTTCGCTCAATCAACGGGAATTGTTAGAGGTAAAATAATTGACAAACTTACCAAAGAGCCAATCATTGGTGCACTAATACAATTGGATAGTGCAAAACTAGTAAGCCAAACCGATGAAAATGGTGATTTTAAAATTGAAAAAATCCCTGTTGGAAGTTATAATATTAAAATATCTTATATAGGGTATCTATCTCAAACAAAATTTAATATAAATATTACTTCAGGAAATGCACAAATACTTGGCTTTGAGCTTGTTGAAGATAGTAAACAATTGGAGGAAGTGGAGGTAACCATCAATAGAAATCGGTTAGCTTCAATGGCAGATATTATTACTCCATTATCTACGCAAAGTCTTACTACAGAGGAGATTAAAGCAAATCCTGGTGGCAATTTTGATATTTCGAGAGTGGTTCAAGCCTTACCTGGCGTAGCTGGTTCGCCAACGGGTTTTAGAAACGATATTATTATTAGAGGCGGTGCACCTAATGAAAATGTATTTTATTTAGATGGCGTAGAAATCCCTGTTATAAATCATTTTCAAACGCAAGGAAGCTCGGGTGGTCCACAAGGACTATTAAATGTGTCATTTATCGAGGATGTAAAACTGAGTTCATCAGCTTTCAATGCAAAATACGATAATGCACTTGCCTCCACATTTGAATTTAAGCAACGAGAAGGCAATCCAGAGCGATTATCTGGTAACTTGAGATTAAGTGCAACCGAACTTGCAGCAACTTTTGAGGGTCCGTTAAGTAAGAAAACAAATTTTATTGTTTCCGCTCGTAGGTCATATTTGCAACTACTTTTTGAAGCCATTGATTTGCCAATAAGACCAAATTATTGGGATTTTCAATACAAAGTTTCACACCGATTTGATAATAAAACTACTTTAAAATTTATTGGTGTTGGTGCAATTGATGAGTTTGCATTTGGTAAAACCAGAAAATCTTCACCAGAAAACGAGTATATTTTGCGATCAAATCCGTTTATAAACCAATGGAATTATACTGTGGGAGCTGTTTTGACACGTTCACTCAACAACGGAAATTTGAATGTTGCCCTAAGCAGAAATATGTTTAATAATGATTTAGATCAATTTGAAGACAGGCAAACTGGAGATGAAAGTAAACGTACTTTAAAATTAAGGTCTCAAGAAATTGAAAACAAACTTAGAATTGATGTTACAAAATTAAAAAACGGTTGGAAATATTCTTATGGAATAGTAGCTCAATATGTGAAATTTAATAATAATATTTCAAATAAACTGCGTAAGGAAATCAAAGATTCTAATGGCAATATTATACAACCCGAACTTACAATTAACTCAAATACAACCATTGATTTTGTCAAATATGGTGCCTTTGGGCAACTTTCAAAAGGTTTTTTTGCCAATCGACTTACCGCTTCTTTAGGAATCCGAACGGATATGAATACATTTACAACCGAAGGAAATAACCCATTAAATAATCTTTCGCCTAGGCTATCAATGGCTTATTCGGTTTCTGATAAATGGAAAATTAGTGGCTCGGTAGGTTCTTATTCCAAAATTCCAATTTATACTTTATTAGGCTATAAAGCTGCCAATGGTGAATTTGTGAATAAAAACATGAAATATATTCAATCGATTCATTATGTTGCTGGTGTGGAGTTTTTACCGAAAGAAGATTTGCGATTTACATTAGAAAGTTTCTACAAAGATTATAGCAATTATCCTATTTCTAAAAGAACGGGCATTTCGCTAGCTAACCAAGGTACCGAATTTGGAGCTATTGGTAATGAAGAAGTTACTTCGAATGGAAAAGGGCAAGCGTATGGTTTTGAATTTTATATTCAGAAAAAACTTACTAAAAATATTTTTGCCATTTTCTCCTATACTTTTGTAAGAAGTTTATTTTCTGGTTCTAACGGAGTTTTAATTGCCTCATCTTGGGATAATAGACACTTGATTTCTGGAATAATTGGCAGAAAATTCAAAAAAGGATGGGAAATTGGACTTAAATATAGATTTGCAGCAGGGGCTCCATATACGCCTTTCGATGATGTAACTTCTCAAAGAAATTATCAAACCATTGGTGTTGGCACTTTAGATGTATCTCAACTTAATTCATTAAGGCTTGCAAATTTTAATCAATTTGATTTTAGAGGCTCTAAAACTTGGAATTTTAATAAATGGAGTTTTCAATTATATATGGATATTCAAAATGCTTTTAGGTTTAATACGCCAAGTTTTCCTCAATACACTTTCAAAAGAACAGAAGATAATAGTGCATTTGCAACTAGCGATGGAAACGTAATTGCTCAAGATGGATCAAATGCAATTCCTGTAATTTTACAAAACAACGATCCAGTATTTTTACCATCTTTTGGGTTTATAGCAGAATTTTAGTTTATAGAAAAGCCCATATAGCTACATTTTAAAGGTAAATTACAAAATATTTCCGCATTTGTTGGACTTTCTCCTTTGCTTATGTTGTTCACCAACAAAACTTTTAAAAGCTTACGAAAATCCAATGAAAGCGGGAATTTGCAATACAATTATATTAATCTGCAAAATAGTATGAGTTTAATCAATCTGAATGGACATTTTTGTCTAGTTTATTTGAATACTATTTGATTTATTGTTGAAAAGAACTCCAATAAAGGCGGAATACTTTTAAAGTTGATGCTTGTTGGTCAAAAAGAAGACCAACAAGGGCAGGAAAGCCACATTATTTGTGGCTTTTTGTCTACAAGGCTGCCTAATCTATTTATTATTGGGTTTATGCAAATCAATATCAGCAACTCTCATACCTAATTCTATTAATATGGCATCTCGCCACTCCAATGATAATACATATAATAATGTATAAACGTCTCTTCCTGTAAGAAATGCTGCATTTTCGAGTTCGTATTTTAAAATTCCTTCTTTTCCGTATCCAGTTATTATCTCTATTAATAGTTGTTGTGCTTGGTAGGAATTCTCAGGATTTCTTTCTTTCAATTTTACTAAAATCTCAGCTCTGTAGTTAGCCATTAATTCAGCAATATGGCTTTCTTTTAATATTTTTAAGCCTACATCGTTTAGGTATATGGGAGATTTTTGTACTGAAAATTGCATTCCCCACACGGTATCTACTCTATCTGTCAATACAGGTAAAACGGCTATTTTTTCATTAATACTTCCAATGTTATCAACTAACATATCTACCTTTGATTCTATACTAGTTGCTTTTCTAACAATTAATACGATACCAGTTATTACAGTTCCTATAACCGCTAAAAATCCTAAAAATTCTTCTATTGAGATATACATTTTACTCTTAAAATATATCTGTTAAACATCCATTTACAAAATTGGTTGCACAAATAAAACTAAAATATTGAACATTGAGCAATATTCTTCTATATAATCAATAAATATGTTGGTTAATTCTACTTTAACATATTGATTCCATGGATAACTCTTCAATAAAAAGCAGTTAATTTATAACATCGAAAACGACAAAAATATAGTTAAAAAAAGAACCCTTAACCTTAAATATAGACCTTTATGCTAAATGCACCCCTGATGCCGTTAAACATCGGCTTTACAAATATAATAATCTAACGAGAATAAAAATTTACAAATCTCATTTAAAGAACTTTGCAATTCACGCTTAACGCTATATTCTATACTATCTGACTTTGTTGGTGTTCTTCACCAACAAAACTTTTAAAAGCTTACGAAAATCCAATAAAAGCAGGAATTTGCAATACAATTATATTAATCTGAAAATAGTATGAGTTGAATCTATCTGAATGGACATTTTTGTCTAGTTTTTATTTGAATAATATTTGATTGAATTGTTGGTAAAAAGAACTCCAATAAAGGCGGAAAACTAGACTCAAATTGTGTAAATGCAATTTTGGATTTTTGATATTTTAACTCATATTTGCACAAAAAACGAGCAAAAAAAATGGAATTTAAGTTTTGTGATATTGATGGTTTAGTAGAGATTCAACCTCGTGTTTTTAAAGACGAACGTGGTTATTTTTTTGAATCTTACAGCGAATCGGTTTTTGCTCAACAAGGTTTAACTATGCAATTTGTGCAAGACAATCAATCTTTTTCTACAAAAGGAGTTTTAAGAGGTTTACATCTTCAAAAAGAGCCATTTGCACAAGGCAAATTAGTAAGAGTTATTTCTGGGAAAGTACTCGATGTGGTAGTTGATATTCGCAAAAACTCTAAAACTTTAGGAAAAAGTTATTCTGTATTATTAGATTCCGAAAAGCAAAATATGTTTTATGTTCCTCCGGGTTTTGCTCATGGTTTTGTGTGTTTTGAGGATTCAATTTTTTCGTATAAATGCACAAAAGGCTATAATAAAGCCTCAGAATCAGGAATTTTATGGAACGACCCAGCACTTAAAATTGATTGGCAAGTTGAAAAACCTTTAGTAAATACCAAAGACCAAGAGCTACCAACTTTTGAAGAATTGATGAAAACTTTGTAGTTGTTTATAAATTGCCAAAATAAGGTATTAATTATGCTCATTATTTATCCCAATGGCAGAAGTTTTACAGCAAAAATCTTGGATTCAACGCAATTTGCAAGGCGACCCTGTGATTTGGGGAGTTGCCATCGGTTTGGCTTTGATTAGCATTGTAGCTACCTATTCTGCTGCTGGGGCTCATGCATTTCGTAAATTTGGTGGAAACACCGAATTGCCTTTAATCAAACAAATGATTTTTATTTTTTTAAGTTTTGTGATGATGTGGTTTGCACATAAAATCGACTATCGCTATTACGGCAAAATCGCATTGATTTGTTTGGTCATTTCGATTCCACTTTTGTTGATGACAAAATTTTTTGGTACAAATGTAAATTCTGCTTCTCGGTGGTTAAAAATTCCTATTGTAGGCATCACATTTCAGCCTTCTGATTTAGCAAAATTTGCCCTAATTGCTTATCTTTCAAGTATTTTAGCAAAGAAACAGCAAACAATAACCGAAATTAAAACTTTAGACGAAATCAAAGAAACTTTTGTACCCATGCTGGGTTGGACAGGTATAATTTGTGGATTGATTCTTTGGTCGAATGCCTCAAATGGCATAGTTTTATTTGCAACCTGTATGCTTTTGATGGTTATCGGCAGAGTACCTTTTAAGTATTTGATGATGCTTTGTTTGATAGGTATGTTGGCAGGTGGTGTGGCATTGTTTAATGGGCAGCGTGCAAAAACTTTTATGAAACGTATCGAACGATTTACTTCTAAAAAACAAAGCGATATTCCTTACCAGCTCGAACATTCTTATATTGCAATTGCCACAGGAGGTGTTTTGGGCAAAGGACCAGGCAATAGTACAGAGCGAAATTTTCTTCCCGAAGCTTTTTCGGATTTTATCTACGCTGTTATTATTGAAGAATATGGCTTAGTAGGTGGCGTAATTGTTTTGTTTTTATTTTTAGTTTTACTCTATCGAGGCATGGTTACTGTAGCCCGCAGCGAGCGGGCTTTTGGTGGTTTGCTCTCTGCTGGGCTCAGTTTTGCACTTTTTATGCAAGCTTTTGTCAATATGGGAGTTGCAGTAGGACTTGGACCGGTAACTGGTTTGCCACTTCCATTGGTTAGTATGGGAGGAACAAGTTTATTGTTTACGGGAATTTCTTTAGGAATAATTTTGAGTGTAAGCCGTGGCGAAGTGGTTGAAGATAATTCTTGATTTTATATTAAACCGAAAAATTAAGATTACATAAGTCAACTATAAATTCATTGGGTTTTTGGTATTGAGAAAACATTTTCCAAAACTGTTTCATTCTA
>RDZG01000085.1 GCA_004293915.1 Bacteroidota bacterium
TTCAGCAAATGTAAACGGTTTTTAGGATTAAAATTAAAGTGTAAATTTGTATCAGGATTAATCAATAAACTGTAAACTTTTTTTAGGACGAGACATTTTGATTGTCAAAAGTGTGTTCTGTGTGCCACAGACCACGGTGCAGAATTGAAAGTAACTTACAGGGTTTCTGACAAAGGCAATAGTGGTATAAATTATAGAAGCAAAACGGTAACAGGAAATGTATTTGCCTTACAGGGTTATCAAGCCGATATTGATGGGCATAATCAATGGTCGGGACAAAATTACGAAGAAAGAGGACGCACTTTTTTGGCTTTGCGAGGACAAGCAATGCAATTTGAAACAGCAAAATCGCCTGTAAAAATGGCAACAATTGGAAATGAAGTTGTTTTGATAAAAAATATAAATTCGGATTGGAACGAATATCATTTAATTGTTAAAGGAAATTTAATGATGCACATCATAAATGGTCAATTGATGAGTTTAATAATGGATGACGACACAAAAAACAATGCTTTAGAAGGTTTTTTAGGTGTTCAGGTTCATGTTGGACCACCCATGAAAATCGAATATAAAAACTTTAAAATCAAGTATTTATAATTTCACAACTCCAGTCTTGTATAAATTTATGGCTTGATTTATGAGATTTGAGATCGTTTCTATTGGCAAATCCTGATGTGCATCAAAAAGTATAATTTTTGTGCGTGAACGTTTTTCCATTATCAATTCGGGATGCTCAATATGTTTGCCTTCAACTATGCCAATATAAGGTTTTTGGAGTTTTTTGTGTACCCACAAATAGCAAAACATTTTTCCTTTATAGCAAAAAAAGGGCATTCCATATTTCCATTCGCTAGTTATATCTTCATCAATCGAAAGAATAATGTGTTTGAGTGCCAATAAGCAATCTTTTATCGGTTCGGTTTGTTTTGAATAAAACGCAGGTGGATTATTCATTTCTGTTGAATTTAGTTCAACGAAAATGGAATAGAAAATCCACCATCTTTTTCGTTTTTTGGCTCATCAGGATTGTCTAGAAAACCAAAATCATCATCCGAATCATCCATAAATTCTTCATCTTTCAACCACGAATTTATTTCTTCTATATCTAACAAATGAGTTGCATTGTGCATCAACAACTGTTTTTTTGTGAGTGTTGATAAATCCAAAAAATCTTCGTCAGGATGGTCGCCTTTTGCATCTATACAAACTGGATATAATGAATTGTCTTTAACTGAAAAAATACTTTCCAATTCAATCGTAAACTCAAATGATTTGTTATCATTTTCGTCTTCATTTTCATTGATATACGAAAAGACTATGCCATCTTGGTTGGTTTGCAACAAATCTTTAAGTTCGTAGTCATCAGCATCTTCTATATTGATACTGCCATTATCTATTACCTCGTTTAAGTCTTCGTCAATTTCGGATAAAATCAAATTTTCATTAACCATAAACATCCACGATTCGAAACCAGAAAGTGCAAAAGCGGTTTGTATATCTTGAGCCATTTCCCAAAACGTGGCATCTTCGTCAAACTGAATCGTTCTGTAAGTTGGTTTTTGTTGATTTAAAAGCGAGATTTTAACTTGATAAACTAACATTGTAATATTATTTTTTTTGCAAAAATCGGAATAAAATTTTTAACCTACTATAAAAGATTTATGTTCGTGCTAAAATTTACAAAAATAAATGGTTTCTATTGTAGTTTCAGGCATGATTTTGGGCTTTGCAATAGCCATTTTGGTTGGTCCCGTTTTTTTCTTATTGCTCAATACGGCACTCCGTAAAGGCTGGTTACCAGCTATTTATATTGCTTTAGGTGTTGCAATAAGCGATATCATTTATATTTTGGCTATATATTTGGGCTTTTCGAGATTCGAAAACAGTTTAATCTCGCATGATGTATTAATTTTTGCTGGAGGTGTTTTATTAATTGCATTTGGGCTTGTGATGATAGGCAAAAAGATAAAAATAGAACCCACCGATGAATTAGTTTTTACTAATAAAGAACGAATAAAATACCTGTCTCGAGGCTTTATGCTCAATTTTATCAATCCATCGGTAATTATTTTTTGGATTGGGGCAGTAAGTGCCGCTACTATAAAATTAGAAAATAATAGCGGATTAATTTTTGTGTTTTTTACCGCTACCATGCTTACAGTTTTTTTGTTTGATGTTTTTAAAATCTATCTTTCACGAAAATTATCGGCTATAATAACCGAAAAATCGCTTCGGATTATTAATATTGTATCTGGAATTGCAATGGTAATTTATGGTTTTTATTTACTTGTATTTTAAATTTATTGGCTATGTTTTGAAATTTACAACAAAATTTGACTTTAAAACATTGCAATATTGATAGGATGAAATCATTTTAATTAAATATTTGCCACGAATGCACGAAAAAAACACTAAAGATTAGTGAATTCGTGGCAAAAAATAATAGAAAAAAATTGGATTTGAACTTGTATCTTCAAATCCAATTAGGAATTTAACAAATGTTGTTTAATTTAGAATATAGCCCATTTATTTTATGATTTCTACACCAGTTCGGTATTTAATTTTTATATCTATTGCCATAGTTTATGTTTTTGGAATGCTCACAGATATTATGGACGTGGATGCGGCTCAATATGCTTCGTTATCTGTAAATATGCTAAAAAATGGCAATTGGCTGCATTTTTGTACCCACGATTGGAATTATTTAGATAAACCTCCGCTCATTTTTTGGACTTCAGCTGTTTCGTATTCTATTTTTGGAATTTCTAATTTCAGTTATAAACTTCCTTCTGTTTTGGCATCGATAATGGGAATTTGGAGTACCTATCGATTTACAAAACTGTATTATTCAGAACTTTCTGCCTATTTTTCGAGTGTGATACTAGCCACTTGCGAGGCTTATTATTTGTTTAATAGCGATGTAAAAACAGATCCATTGCTTACTAATTTTGTAATTTTTTCGACCTATCATCTTGCAGCATATTTGCTTACAAATAAAAAAACAAATTTTGTATTGGCATTTGTTGGGATTGGTTTTGCCATGCTCGCCAAAGGTCCTATTGGGTTGATGACAATTGTTTTTGCTTTTGGTCCGCACCTGTTAGCAAAACGAGATTTTAGTACCATTTTTAATTTAAAATGGCTGTTAGGTGTCGTAATTATATTAGTAGTGCTTGCTCCTATGTGCTATGGGCTTTATACGCAATATGGATTATATGGACTTCGTTTTTTCTTTTGGACACAAAGCTTTGGACGCATTACAGGCGAAAGCAATTGGGTAAACCACATGGGTCCACTTTTTATTTTTCATAGTTTTTTGTGGGCTTTTTTGCCTTGGACAGTTTTTGTGCTTATAGGAGTTTTTTTAGAGTCAAAAATGCTTTGGATACAAAAATTTAAGATTAGCAATAATCAAGAAATAATTGCTCTTTCGGGTCTGATGTTCAGTTACTTATCTCTCGAACAAAGTAAATATGAATTACCACATTATATATGGGTTATAATGCCGTTTGCATCTATAATTGCGGCAAATGTTTTAGTAAATATTAATGAAAAATATTTAAAAACAATGCGAATTATTCAAACTTCGGTTTGTGTGGGAATATTTATAATCACTGGATTGATTACTTTTTATGTTTTTGATTCTGAATGGTATTTTGGACTTATTTATGGATTTTCACTAGGTATTTTCATTGGATTTATTTTCAAACAAAATGGTATTAAAAAAATATTTATCATTACTGTAGTTGCCATCACATCGTTAAATCTATTGCTTTTTACACATTTTTTTCCTAAAGTATTGTATTACCAACCTGGTCATTTTTATGCCGACTATATTCAGAAAAATGATATTCCTAAAAACAAAGTTTACAATATCAAAGGATGGGATTATCCAACCGATTTTTATGCCCAATATGAATTCAAGAACCTAAATTCGCTCGAAGAAGTACATAGCTTACCTAAAGGAAAAATTTATGCTTTTGTGAATGAACCTATGATGGAATATTATAAAACGTATTATGATGTAAAAGTTTTACTTATACGTCCGTTTTATCATGTATCGAAACTTACTCCTAAATTTTTGAATCCAGCAACCCGAGAATCGACTATTAGAAAGAGTATTTTTGTAGAAATATATTTAAAATAATTCTTTTTTCTTCTTTATTTAATCCAAAAAATTATATTTGAAATTCAATTAACCCTTAATAATTACTAATTTTATGAATTTTGCCCCAATCGATATTTTTGTTTTTGTAAGTTATATCGCTATAATTATTACAGTAGCACTTTTTGTTAGCCGTAAGAAAAAAGGAGAAGAACAAACTACCCGAGATTATTTTTTGGCTGGAAATACGTTGCCTTGGTGGGCAATTGGAACTTCCCTTATTGCAGCCAATATCTCTGCCGAACAGCTTATTGGAATGACTGGTAATGGTTTCACAATGGGCTTAGCCATAGCAACTTACGAACTTATGGCAGCTGCCACTTTAATTATAGTTGGAAAATATTTCTTACCCATTTTCTTGGAAAAGAAAATATATTCGATGCCCAATTTTTTAGAAATGCGATACGATGGCAAAGTGCGTTCGAGCTTAGCAATTTTGTGGTTGGTGCTTTATGTGTTTGTAAACGTAACTTCTATTTTGTATTTGGGTGGCGTATGCTTAGAAGAAGTTTTTCAGATTAAATTAGAATATGCAATCATTGGAATAGCCGTTTTTTCTGCAATTTATACCGTAGCTGGTGGGTTAAAAGCCATAGCCTATACCGATTTTATCCAAGTTACATTCTTAGTTATTGGTGGATTATTGACAACAACTATAGCTTTAAACAAACTGACCGATGGACAAGGATTTTTTACAGGTTTACAATTTTTATATGAAAATAACCCACAAAAATTCAAAATGATTTTTAACGAAACATCACAATTTTATTCCTCATTGCCAGGTGTTTTTGGCGTTTTTGGTTTGATGTGGATTGTAAACTTAAACTATTGGGGTTTTAATCAATACATTTCGCAACGAGCTTTAGCAGCTAAAAATCTTAAAGAAGCTCAAAACGGGGTTATTTTAGCCGGTTTTTTAAAGTTACTCATGCCATTGATTGTGGTAATTCCGGGTATTGTAGCTTTTGCATTATTAAAAGACAACACTTCGATTTCTTTCGATGCCTCTACACAAGATAAAGTTTATCCATGGTTGTTAAATCAGTTTTTGACAGATGGAGTAAAAGGGTTGATTTTTGCGGCTTTAGTTGCTGCAATTGTAGGTTCGTTGAGTTCTAAAACAAATAGTATAGCCACAATTTTCGCAATGGATGTTTACCGACCATTTTTTGGCAAAAACGATTCGGAACAAAAAATTGTATTAGTTGGTCGAATTTCTATAGTTGTTTCGCTGATTATAGGAATTATTTTCGCTCCATTTATTCGTAATTTTTCAGGTGGATTTCAATTTATTCAAGAATTTACAGGTTTTTTTAGTCCAGGTATTTTCGTTATTTTTCTTTTTGGATTGTTTTGGAAACGTGCCACAGCCAAAGGTGCTTTATATGTAGCCATTGCAACTTTGCCAATTTCGTTGGTGCTTTATTTCTTTTTTGGAGATGGGACAATGAGCGTTGCTAATCTACCATTTTTGTATCGTATGGGCATTAGTTTTGCATTTTTGAGTTCAATCATGTTTATGTTTGGCAACAAAACCGAAAACGACCCCAAAGCCATATATTTTGGAAAAGATTTGTTTAAAACAGGTACAATATTCAATATAGGAGCAGCAATCATTATTTTGGTGTTGATTGTAGTATATTACACCTTTTGGTAAAGATTAAAATATATAAATTATGAAACCATTGCTATTTATAAATAAAACTTCGGTTTTAATATGTGTAATTACACTTGGGTTTTTTGCTTGCAAAAAAACAAGTTGCGATCCAGCACCTCCATTTTATGGATATTTTCGAATAAATATTTTATCTAAAAAAACAGAAAAAAACTACTTAAAGGAAAATAATTTAAAGTTAGATTCTTTTAAAATTATAAATAAAGAAACTGGATTAACTATTAAACCTACTCTTGATTCGAATTTCAATCCTAAAATATATATATTTATTATTAAAGATCAATTCCCGGATTTTTATCCTTCAAATGGTTATAGTGCAATTGATTTGTATGGCAAAGAAATATGTAAAAATTACATATTTAGATATTCTGAATTTAAAAGTGATACACTAAAAATTTGTTTAAAAGGTAACCAAAACAAAGAAAACGCAGATTGTCCAATTTTTTATTTTGAAACTTTTAAGATTTTAAACTTAAAAGACTCTGTTTTATTGAATTCAACCAGTCCAAATGATGAAATTATTAAAATCTATAAATAAATTTTGTGTGCTAATATTCAATTAAACTCTTAATAGTCAAGTCAATGAAATCAATTAAATTTATGTTGCTTTTGCTTTCAATCTTTTTATGTGAGAGATGTAAAAATACATATTGCGAACCAGCTCCACCATTAGAATTTGGCAGATTTTACTTCCAAATATTAGATAAAAAAAACAATATTGATTATTTTAAATCATTGAAAATAACCGCTGATTCTTTTTATATCATTAACTTGGCAACTAATAAATCGATTAGAGCTACAATTGATACTAATAGATATTCTAAACCAAATGAATTTATATATGGGGTAGACATGCCTGATTTTTATGAAAATAACAACTACGAAAAATTGTTTGATATTGAAAAATGCAACAAGTTTTTATTCCGATATAGCAAAAATGCTAGCGATACTTTTATTTTGTGTGCAACTGCCAAAAAAGAAAGAAAAAACACAAAATGTCAATCAAGTTATTACTCAAAACAACATTTAAAAACAACCAGAGATTCAACAATATGTCTTTTAACCCCAGAAACTATTTCAAATGGCTCGATTATTATTTACAAGTAGCATTATAATTTTTCTTTCTGTACAAATTATATTTTCACAATCCGAATGTTACCACATATGCGAAAAACTAACAGAAGAACAAAGAAATACTGTGTGGGAACAACGGAAATCTTTACGATTTAAAGATGATTCATTACAACGACTATTTGGAGCAAATCGCAGAAGTGCGAGAACCGCAGTTGGTACTGTGTATGAGTTATCACAAGCATTGTATCTATTACCAATTAAAATTTGGTTACATCAAAACAGTGCAGGTACTAGAGGACCAACAATTCTGAAAATGCAATCCGAAATAGATAATTTAAACAGATATTATAATAACAGTGGTGTTAATATTCAGTTTTATGTAACTAGCGACAGTCCAGAAATAATAAAAGATGACAAATATGTTGATACAAAAGAAAGCGATGCAAACTACGTAATCGACCATTGGTACAACGAAGATATTATTAATGTTCATATGGTAGATAAGTATAATGGAGGTGGAGCAGGTGTTTATGTATCGCCTTTCCCTTTGTTTCAAGATGAAGGTCTAATTATCTCAACTGACGAAACGGCTAATGAAACTATTTTTTCTCATGAAGTAGGACACCATTTAGGCCTTGAACATACACACGAAGGAGGAGATGAACCAATTAGCCGAACCAGAAAAAATACTTGGGGAAATATAAAATGTAAAACAACAGGTGATGGATTTTGTGATACACCTGCCGACCCTAATTTAAATGAAAAAAACAGCCCATCCTGTGTATTTACCGACCAAACCGCAAAAGATGCGTGGGGAGATTTTTATGCCAATCCGCCAGCAGGTTCTCAATCGCCTGACTATAGTAATATAATGTCGTATGCAAATCCTAGACTTTGTAGAAATAAATTTAGTTCCGAACAAGGACAGTTTATGCGGACAGAGGCAGATGACATGGCTTACGATGGCGATTTTGGAAATCGTAGTTTATTTGTGTTTGATAAATACGAACCTGATAATCAACGAGAAATTGCAAGAGATATTGTATTTGGAAAGACTCAGCATCATTCTTTTCATTGGGTTGCAAAAGAAGAGGAGGAAAAATCTTTTTCAGATGTAGATTGGGTTACGTTTACAATTTTAGAACAGACATCAATTCGTGTTTCAACATCGGCAGCTTATTTAGAAAATCCCGATACAGAAATCAAATTACATCGACTTGAAGCAAATGGTAGCTTAACATTAATTGGGCAAGATAATGATTCGAATGGAGATAAGTATTCAAATTTAACCGCCAATAATTTAATTCCTGCTACATATTATATTGAAATTAAACCTAAAAACACAGGAAGTACAAGCGGTGTTTATGATTATCTTTTAAATATTACAAATTGCACACCAGAATTTGCCTCTATTATTGGAGATTATAACAACATCGAAATGAAGCGAGCTGCCAAAAACACTTTCACTATTGGTGGAAATGGAAACAGCTTCAAACTTGGACCGAATGGAAAACTTACTGTAAAAGCGGGACAAAGTATTATCATAACTGGTGATGTAGATATTACAGGTGATTTTGATGCGTCAATTGACCCAAATTTAACATGTGATAATTCGACTTCTGACATAGTACGTGGAGCAAGAATAGAAACACGAAACGATTTTTACTACTCAGATAATACAGAAAATCCTCAAGAAAACAATGATGCGATTGCTAAAATATTTCCAAATCCATTAACAAATCAAGATGATTTAAGTTTAGAAATATACAGCCCAATAGATTGTTATTTTCAATTAAACATCAAAAACATGTTGGGAAATGAAATTATTTCTAATTTAAAAAACAATACAATTAAAGCAGGATATGATAGATTTAAAATTGAAACTACGGACTTAGCAAATGGAATGTACATCATTACTATAAATGTTGGAACAAAAAAGTTTTTTCACAAACTAATAATTAGCAAGTAAGTTATGCCGCACAATAAAATTACTGTTTTTCAACGCATTCGTTATCATTTTGATAACCTTATCGGCAAAGGCACTCCTGCCCTATTGTCGATGCTTTTTATATCTTTCTTAATCGTAGCTTTTATTACGAGTTTAATTTTATTTACACTTAAAATTAAAGATGAAGCAGGCTTGGATATGACTTTTTATGAAGCCTATTGGTCGAGTTTGATGCATGTTATTGATCAAGGTACAATCACTGGCGATACTGATTGGCAATTGCGATTTGCAACATTAGCAACAACTTTTATAGGTATATTTTTAGTTAGTTTGCTTGTAACGATTTTGAACAATGGTTTTTCTACAAAGCTCGAAGAACTAAAAAAAGGTCGTTCTTTGGTATTAGAAGAAGGACATACCGTGATTTTAGGATGGAGTTCTAAGGTGTTTTCTATTATATCAGAATTAATGATTGCACACGAAAATCAAGACGAATCTTGCATAGTTATTCTTGCCGATACCGATATTGATTTTATGAAAGATGAAATAAAAGCAAAATTAGGCAGTACAGGAAAAACAAAAGTAATTGTAAGACACGGAAATCAACGAGATCCAAAAGATATTATGATTACGAATTTGAATACTGCAAAGTCGATTATCATACTTTCTCCAGACGATGTAAAATCGGATGCGTATGTTATCAAAACCATTTTGGCAATTGTAAATAATGCAAATCGTAAAAAAGATATTTACACAATCATTGCCGAAATCAAAAATGAAACTAACAGAGAAATTGCTAAAATTATTGGAAAAGAAGAAGTTACAGTTGTAGTTTCTAATGATATTATTTCAAAAATTACAGTTCAAACTAGTCGACAGTCGGGCTTAAGTTTGATTTATAACGATTTAATTGATTATACAGGTGTTGAAATTTATATTTTACCTGTAAAAAACATAGCCGGGCATACATTTAAAGAAGCCATGTTTGCGTTTGAAGATGTTTTGGCAATTGGAATTAGAAAAACCGATGGCGAAATAATTTTAAATCCCAATGTGGATACAATCATGGGAGTTTCTGATAAATTGGTGGTAATTGCCGAAGATGATATTGATTTAACTTTTGTGCCTAACACAAATTATACACCCAAAAAAGCCGAAAAAGAATTGCTAACTAAAAATTATAGAACCAAAAAAATCCAAAAAACAGTGATTTTAGGATGGAATGGAAATACAAAAATTATAGTTAGAGAGCTTGATAATTATGTTTTACAAGGATCAGAAGTTTTGATTATAGCAGAAATTGATAATTTAGAAGATATGGTTCAAGAGTTGGACATCGAAACTCCAAACCAAAAAGTTGTTTGTAAAAGAGGCGATATTAACGACAGAAGTCTTTTAAATAAACTCAATTTAGAATTTTACGATGATATAATTATTAATAGTTACCATGATTTATACGGCACACAAGAGGCTGATGCTGTAACACTTATCACGCTTATGCATGTGAGAGATATTGCATCAAAGTTGGATAAAAAATTCAATATTGTGAGCGAAATGTTAGATATCAAAAATCAACAATTAGCTGACAAACATCATGTTGATGATTTTATTGTGAGCGATCAAATCATAAGTTTGGTTATGGCACAATTATCAGAAAACAAAGAATTGGCTTCGATATTTGAAGATATTTTTGATGCTGAAGGCAACGAAATTTATTTAAAACCTGCATCAAACTACGCAAAATTAGAAGTTCCAGTTAATTTTTACGAAATTTCAGATGTTGCTTTACAGAAAAAAGAAATTGCTATTGGATACAGAAAAATGAAAAATACTTCAGAATTAAAAAACTTTGGCATTGTTTTAAATCCAAAAAAATCTGATAAAATTACATTATCTGCCGAAGACAAAGTAATTGTGATTTCTGAAGATTAAACTTTAGGTTTTTTGTACAGCGGTACAGTGCTGCAAGGTTCGCCATACATTATAGAACTTGCAATCGGTTTTAAAATACGAGTCAGTTCAGTATAAGCAAAAGTGGGTACATTTTTTTTCCCGCAACCTTTTATAACAATCTTAGCATCTGTGTATTGACTAATATTAAGTTTCGAGATTTGCTCTGCCCATAGTTTTTCTTCTAATGTTTTTAAATCGCCAAAAACAATCATGTTTGCATACGGTTGAAGTTTAATAACGGGCAACATAAAAGCCCAAGTTGGAATAATGGCATCTTCCGAGCAACAAATGGCTATGTTTTTTCCGCTATAACTTTCCCAATTGTGTGTACGAATAAATTCACGATAATCTTTTTCACGCAAAATTATGCCTTCAAAAAGCAAATCTTTGATATCAAAAACAATACGCTCTCCTTCTGGATAAATACTTTCCAAATCAAACGATACTAAATCGCTCGTTGAAACACGGTTTATGATTTCTGTTTCCATTTTTAGAGTTTGTATTTTAAAACAAATCTAGGCTAGTTTTTTGTTCAAAAAAGAGTAAAATTAAATTATTTCAAAAAGAATCTATAAATACAATAACTATTGTTAAAATTATAGTTTTTTCATAATTACTTATGATATCTGAATAAAAATTCATTGGTTAAGTCATTTTATAAATTAATTTTGTGCGAAGTTTTTAAAAAAACGATTCGACTCAAAAATTAGAAATATATTAACCAACAACATTTATCATGTCCGCAATAATAAAAGACACCGAAGTATTTGACATCATTGAAAAAGAAAAAGTACGCCAACACGAAGGCATAGAATTAATTGCCTCAGAAAATTATGTTTCGGATCAAGTAATGCTGGCTCAAGGTTCTGTTTTGACCAATAAATATGCCGAAGGATTGCCGGGCAAACGCTATTATGGCGGTTGTGAATTTGTGGATATGACCGAAAATTTGGCAATTGAAAGAGCAAAAAAACTATTTGGTGCTGCTTGGGCAAATGTGCAACCTCACTCTGGAGCGCAAGCAAACGCTGCTGTGATGCTTGCTGTAATCAAACCTGGTGATAAAATTTTGGGTTTCGACCTTTCGCATGGCGGACATCTTACGCACGGACACGCTGCCAACTATTCGGGCAAAATTTATGTGCCAAGTTTTTATGGTGTGGAGCAAGAAACTGGTTTAATAGATTGGAACAAAGTTGAAGAAGTTGCAAAAAGAGAAAAACCAAAATTATTAATTTGCGGAGCATCTGCTTATTCTAGAGATTGGGATTATAAAAAATTAAGAGAAATTGCCGATTCTGTTGGGGCTTTATTGATGGCTGATATTTCGCATCCAAGTGGATTGATTGCCAAAGGTTTGCTCAATAATCCGATGAAACATTGTCATATTGTTACCACAACTACACACAAAACCTTACGTGGACCTCGCGGTGGAATGATTATGATGGGACAAGATTTTGAAAATCCTTGGGGATTGAAAACGCCAAAAGGCGAAACCAGAATGATGAGTGCATTGCTCGATTCTGCTGTTTTTCCGGGTATTCAAGGTGGACCTTTAGAGCATGTAATTGCTGCAAAAGCAATTGCCTATGGCGAAGCATTGACAGATGGATATGCAACTTATATCAAACAAGTGCAAAAAAATGCAGCTGTTGTGGCAAAAACATTTGTTGAAAAAGGTTATAAAATTATCTCTGGCGGTACAGATAATCACTTGATGCTGATTGATTTGCGTTCTAAAAACTTATCCGGAAAAATTGCTGAAAATGCTTTGATTAAAGCTGATATAACTATCAATAAAAATATGGTTCCTTTTGATACACAATCTGCCATGGTTACCTCTGGAATGCGCATAGGAACAGCTGCAATTACCACTCGTGGGTTGAAAGAAACCGACATGGAACGCATTGCTAATTACATTGATGATGCTTTGATGAATCACGAAAACGATAGTAAATTAAAAGCCATTAAAGCAGAAATCAACAAATGGATGCATAATTATCCATTGTTTCAGTGGTAAATTCATTCATAAATATAATTTCTAAACGCCTCTCAATATTGGAGGCGTTTTTTTTCTTATTCCAATATGCTAAAAAACTATAAAACAGACATCAACGAAACCATAAAACTAAGTTTGCCTATAATTTTTGGCAGGTTAGGAGCAGTGCTTATGGGTGTTGCCGACACCATGATGATTGGCAAAGTTGGCACAACCGAAATTGCTGCATCAGGTATTTCTACTGCTATTTTTATTTTAGTTGCTATCATTCCAATTGGTTTTTTAATAGTAGGCTCCCCTTTTATTTCGTCCGCAAACAGCAGTGGCGATAAAACTTCGGTTATTAATTTATTAAAAGGATGCATACAATCTTCGGTTATTTTATCGCTATTTTTTATGGCTATTTTATATGTAATGGCTTATAATTTTGAGGTTTTTAATCAACCAAAAGAAGTAAATGATATTGTTTTTCCGTTTTTTTGTTTGATAATCGCTTCGACTTTACCATTGATGATTTTTATTGCCATCGAACAATTTTCTGATGGGCTAGAAAAAACTTCTATTTCGATGTTTTTCAATGTAACAGGACTTTTAGTAAATGTCGGTATAAACTTTTGTCTAATTTATGGCAATTTTGGATTTCCAAAATTAGGCTTAATTGGTGCTGGAATAGGAACATTGTCGGCTCGAATATACATGTGTATTGGAATTTGGCTGGTAGTAAAATATCAAAAAGCGTTTCATGAATTTAATTTAAACTTCAATTTACTTACGATAGAAAAAGAAAGTTTTATAAAACTATGGAAAGCAGGCGTACCGAGTGGTATGCAGTTTTTTTTCGAAGTTTCTGCTTTTAGTGTAGCCGCCATGATGATTGGTTGGCTTGGCACAATTCCCTTAGCGGCTCATAATGTGGCACTTAGCATAGCTTCGATATCGTATATGCTTTCAACGGGGTTTGCTACTGGAGGCAGCATTCGAGTAGCTGCAGCTTTTGGACAAAACGATAAAGATGCGGTATTGAGAGCCGGTAAAACCTCATTGGTTTTTGTAACGGTACTTATGGCATTTTCTTGTATGTTGTTTATTTTGGGTGGAAAAGCACTCACTTATTTATATACTAACGACCAAAATGTAATAAATATAGCAGGCACATTAATGATTTTTGCTGGATTATTTCAGTTTTCAGATGGCATACAAGTAGTGAGTTTGCGTTCGCTTTTGGGATTAGAAGATATTAAAATCCCAACTTATATCACACTTTTTGCCTATTGGGTTGTTGGCGTTCCTCTTGGATATTTTTTGATGTTTTATACCCCTTTAGGAGTTAATGGCATGTGGATAGCTTTATGTATCGGACTTACCATTTCTGCTTATTTAGTTACAACTCGATTTTTTAAAATTGCCAATAAAGTTGGAGATAAATAATTATTTTCAGCTTGCTATCAATGTAATGCTTAGTGCTTTTGTTCAATTTTCTGTTTATCAAGGTCAATGTAGTAATCATAGCTTGTTGTAAAGTCGGCTCCAATTTCTTCTAATTTGAGAAATAGTTTTCTGTCAACTTTGTTAGTAAAGTAAACTCCATCAATTCCTATTGGAAGGTCAATATCAATTTCATTAAAGTTTTCATCAACTCTTGTCAAGCTCCAATAAGTCGAAATATAAAATGAATTAGTTTTTTCATCAGCTGATAGGTCGAGAATCATATCTTGTTTTAAGTCTGCAAGTTTACTTTTTTTGTCAATGTCTACAATGTATCCATGTCCTCCTGAAACAATACAAGCAATATTTTTTAAAGTCAAGTCGGCAACTTTAAAATTAATGTGATTTTCTGCCCTGAAATGTCCAACCCATTTTTCACCTATACTTGTTGTAAATAAAACATAACACCAATTTTGTCCAAGTCCATTGAATTCGAAAAATATTTCTTCATATTCTCCTGAACAAGGTAGATTATCTAATATTTTTATCATTTTCTTACTATAAGGAATAACATACTAACATCGACAACTTTATTTTGTTTCCATAAAATATTGCAAATGAGTTAGTAAGCTATATAGCGCATTTTTGCTCCATTCGTGTCCACCTGGATATTCGGCATATACGTATGGGAATTTGCAAGTTTTTAGTTTTTCTTCCACTTTTTTATTTCCAGTGTATAAAAAATCTTCTCTCCCAATTTCTAAAACGATAAAAACATCGGTTCTGTCTTTTATTTTATTGAGCAAATTTGTGGTTTCGTGCAAATGATATTGTTTTGGGTTTTCCCAATAGTCGCCAAGTGCCGAAATAGAAACATCATCCCAATCTAAATCTTTCAAAATGGCACTTCTCGAAAGTGCTCCTCCACGGCTCAAAGCTGCCGAAAAAGTTTCTGGATAACGACACAATAAACTTACTGAACCATAGCCACCCATACTAAATCCTTGTAAGATTCTTCCTTTTCTATCTTTAATCGTTCTGTATTTTTTATCGATTTGGGAAACCAATTCTTTTGCTATTAAAGTAGCATATTTGTCAGCTTTATTGATTGGAGAATCGATATAGAATTTATTTCCAACCAAAGGGCAAACTATAATTACTTGAAATTCGTTTGCAGCTTCTTTGAATTTGTTAATCGGAGAGTATATTTTTCTGATTCCATCTTCGGTTAAAGGCGAGTCATTATAACCATGAAGCGAATACACAACTGGAAAATCTTTTTTAGAGTTTACGTAATTTTCGGGCAAAAAAACCAACATTGGAAAATCTTTTTGCATGGTGTCGCTATGTAGCACTACATACTCGCCATAATTTTTGTCTAGATTTACTAATTTATAGCCATTATCGGTCTTGGTTTGAGCGAATATTTGTACTGAAACTAAAAATATAACTGTTGAAATTAGAAAGTTTTTTTTCATCTTTTTGTAGTTTAAATTTCACAAAGGTTATAAAATATTTAATTTTTTAAAGAAAATTTTATGTATTTTTTATAATTTATTTACTAAAAATTATTTCTTAATCATCTTTTTTAATATTATTGCGTAATAAAAAACTATTTTAATCAATATTTTGAATATTACTTGTTTATTTTTACAAAATTTGAAACTACTATTTATAAAAAACATGAAACTTATTTATTTTATTTTTACACTTTTTATAGCAAATCAATCATTTTGTCAAGTTGATTCTGACACGGTAACTGTTTTTAATTTAGGTTCGAATGTAAATTCTGTATCTGCTGATTTGAATCCCAAAATTACTGCTGATGGGAAAAAACTATTTTTCACTCGTAGAACCATAGATAATGGCATTTTAACAGAATATATTTGGCTTTCAGAATTGGGCAGAGATGGAAGATGGGGAAAAGCTACTGTGTTGGAATCGCCATTTAATTTGAATGATAAAAATAGTATTTGTTTTGTTTCTACTGATGGAAATGAGGTAATTATAAAAGGGATTTACAGAAAAGGCAAACTTTTTCCCAAAGAGCGAGGATATTCAGTTTTGAAACAAACAAAAACAGGTTGGAGTTTTCCCGAAGCTATTACTATAGACGAATATTCTTTGATGGATAAAGGTTTGCATAATGGTATTGCAATGACATCTAATCACGAAGTCATTATTTCTAGTTTATCTGAAATAAAGGATAATAAAAATAATGATTTATATGTGAGTTTCAAAAAAACAGATGGTGGATATACAAAACCACAAAAATTAGCTGATAATATTAATTCGATTGCCAATGAATTTTCGCCTTTTATTGCTTCAGATGCAACTACACTTTTTTTTGCTAGCAACCGAGATGGTGGCTTAGGCGAAACCGATATTTGGATTTCTAAACGCTTGGATAGCACATGGTTAAACTGGAGCAATCCAGTAAATTTAGGTGCACCTGTAAATACAAAAGATAAAGAAGGGTATTATTCATTAGATGCCTCAAGTCGATATGCTTTTGCTGTTTCGGATAAAAATTCGCTTGGAGAAGCCGATATTATTCGTATAAAACTAAGGAAAGAACAACAAGCAAATCCTGTGGTTTTGCTTACAGGCAAAGTTATAAATCGAAAAAACAACAAACCTATTGAATCGAAAATTAAATATTTGTTGCTTCCTGAAGGCACAAAAGCGGGTGAAGCACATACCGATCCAATTACTGGTGAGTATAAAATAATTTTACCTTATGGCAGAAAATATGAGTTTTTTGCTGGAGCACATGGCTATTTGTCTGAAACTAGCTTTTTAGACTTAACAAATGTTGCCGAATATCAAGAACGAACGATTGATTTAGGTTTGGTGCCAATCGAAGTTGGGCAAGTTGTGAAAATGAACAACATCTTTTTTGAATACAAATCGAGTACCTTGGCACAAGAATCTTTTGTAGAATTAGACCGAATTGTAGACGAAATGGAAGAAAACGAAACGATGGAAATCGAAATCGAAGGACATACAGACAACAGAGGTTCGCACGAGTATAATGTAAAACTTTCGACTCAACGTGCCGAAATTGTTCGCCAATATTTATTGACAAAAAAAGTAGCACCTAATCGTGTAAAATCAGTTGGGTATGGCGAAGAAAAACCAATTGCCGAAAACGAAACAGAAGACGGTCGTTCGATAAACCGCAGAGTGGAATTTACGGTTTTACATAAATAAAATAGTTTACTCTCCGTATTTCAACAAAAATTCTGGGTTGATGGCTTTAAACGAAACTCTGCCACCAGGCAAATTGTCGTTTCCAAAATCTTTTAGTTCTTGCAATGGCCTTAAAACAATTCCTTCTGCCCAAACCTCTTTCATAAGTGTACTTTTTATGGTCGATAGGGTTATAATTGTCGGGATATTATTTTCCAAAACATAATTTTCAGATAAAACTGGTACAGTTTTTAAACCAAGTTTTGTAGTAAAATTCACAAAATCTGTAAAGTTTAGGTATTCGTAAGCATCAATATTAAACACATTAAAAATTCTAAAATCTTGTCCTTTTATTTTGTATTTATTGCTTTGTATTCCTTCGCCAATTAATTCGCCTTGCAAAGCATAATTACCTGATAATGAACGTAATTTTTGTTCTATATCAAGTTGTCGAGCCACTTTCCAGAGCGAATTTTCGTCATCTTCGAGCAATTCTAAATTGCGACTGCAAACACCAAATTCGCCATCTTTCAAATAATATGTACACGAAGAACCATCAAGTTTTTCTGTGATATAAAATTTTTGTCCGTTGTATTTATCTAATGACGATTGCAAAACTTGAACTCTGGTTTCGTCCGTTTTGTGCATAAAACTTGGAAATCTACCTTTTACTTTTCCAGCCAACGAAGCAGGAATTGGAGCTTCGTATTTAGTAATTTCTAATGTTTCAGTACAATCAGCATCTTCAACTATCTGAAAATCAGGAGGAAGAATCGAAAGTTGAAAACAAATACCTTGTGATATTTGCCCACGCAATCGGATGGTGCGTACTCGCATTCCACGAGGTTTCATAAATTCAAATTCGGGTCTTTCGGGCAAAAGCGAGTCTATTTCGCAATACACACACAAATCGCCAATGTTATATTCTCCTTTTTTTACGACCAATTGCCAACCCAAAACTGTAGCTTTTTCTATGGCATCGGCACCTTCTATTGATTCTAGCGCTAATATTTTTTGAATACTTGCAAGTTTTCTTGACATAAGAATTATGATTTCTAACTACGTGTAAATTTACAAAAATAATTTTCTATTGTAATGTAAATTAGATTTTAGCTGAAATATTTATTTTTAAAATGAGTTTGAATTTGAAATGTTATAAAAAATGCTACTTTTTTTTGAACTAAATGCCTATTATATTTGTAATCAAATCAAAATCTAATTAAAAAAATAAAATGGCACATAAAGCAATAGAAATAACAGATACTAATTTTGAAGAATTAGTGGCAAGTGGCAAACCCATGTTAGTCGATTTTTGGGCAGAATGGTGTGGTCCATGTAAAATGATTGGTCCATCAGTAGAAGAAATTGCTTCTGAATACGAAGGCAAAGCCCTTGTTGGAAAAGTAAATGTTGACACAAATCCAAATGCAGCTGCTAAATTTGGCATACGAAGCATTCCAACATTATTGTTTTTCAAAAATGGAGAAGTAGTTGATAAACAAGTTGGTGCAGTTGCAAAATCAGCGTTGGCAAAAAAACTTGATGCGGTTTTAAACTAATTATTTAAAACATAAAATTGAAAAAGTCTCACAAAAGTATTTTTGTGAGACTTTTTTTTGTACTTTTATACGATTAAACGATACAAAAACATGAAAAAAATATTTTTTTTGATTTTTATTAGCTTTTATTCCTTTGCTCAGCCCAATTATTATGGTGCAAAAGGCACAAATATAGATATACAAATCGATGGCGACACCACAGATTTGGCTTGGAAAAATGCTACTTGGCAGTCAATAGATAAATTTTGGATTCCTTATGACAATAATTTATCAAACGGATTTCCGACAGAAAGTGGAACACAACTTTGGCAAGGAGATTCAGATTTTAAAGGAAAATATAAAATTTTATGGTCTTCAAAGTTAAATAAACTAGTAGTTTTGATTGATATTATTGATGATTTTTTTAAAGATGGTTATGTTGGTGGTAGTGATAATTATCCAAATTATGATTTGCCCGAAATATTTATAGACGAAGATAATTCTAAAACCAAACATTTGTACGATAGAGTTTCGCCTTTTGAAAGCGCAGAAAGTGCTTTTGCTTATCACATTGCAGCAGATAAACCTACTGTTGGAGGTGTGAATCTTTTGTGCAACGCAATGGATATTAGTGGTACATACACAAACTCGGTTTTATTAAATTATGCTTGGCATTTCCCTCAATTTGCACTTAAAAATCATGGAAATAATCATTATATATACGAAATGACACTTACTGTATATAACGACACGTATCCTGCTGATTTTGAAACCTATACAGCAAATTTGTTTGCAGGTAAAATAATGGGTTTTGCCTTAAATTATTGCGATAACGATGCCAATGATAATAGTAGAGATCATTTTATTAGTTCTGTTACTGTTGCAGGGGTAGATAATAATATTGCTTGGCAAACATCTACTGTTTTTGGTATGTTGGAACTTTTGCCAGAGCCAAATTCGGTTTCTGGATTCGACACACTAATTGTAAAATTTGATAAAATTGCTTTAACCTGGAATCAGAACATATCTAATTTCGCCATTAACGGATTTTATGTTTATAAAAACAATGTTTTAGTTGGAAGTACGACTGGAAATTCGTTTACAATTTCGGGATTAACGCCACAAACAAATTATAAGTTAAATGTATTAGCTTTTAATACCACCAGAGTATCTAATGTTTCTGAAACTAAAGTTATAACTACCAAACGTGATTTTACAAAAGGAAGCGTAAACGGACTCGATACCTTATTTGAAACACATCAAAAGCTAGGTTTAACTTGGAATATGGCTGTTTATAATTTAACAGTAAAAGGTTTTTCTGTTTTTCAAAACAATGTTTTGATTGGCACCACAACTGGCAATACTTTTACCGTTTCAGGATTAAATGCTACCACAACTTATACATTTACAGTTATTGCTTTTGATAAAAACGGCAATCAATCTTTACTGTCTTTTCCAAAAACAGTTACTACAAAAGCTTTTCCAATTATTAATTCGATAGATGATTTAAGCCAACAAAGCGAAAAAGATTTATTTGTGATTTCACCAAATCCTGCAACAGAATTTTTACAAATCTTTAATAAAGAACAAATTGCTTTTGAAGCCACTATATATAATATATATGGGCAAAAAATAAAAACCACGTATCAAAATACATCTCCTTTTGAAATTAATATTAAAAATATACAAAATGGCGTGTATTTTTTACATATATACAGCCAAAATAGCCATTTTATAAAGAGATTCCTTAAAATATGATATTTTTTTCGCTTTGATTTTTATTTATTTTCATAAAAAATATAAAAATATGCTAACAAAATGTTGGAAGTTAAGTTTTATTTAATATGTTTGTGATTAGAAAATTAAAAACATATTAATTTTAACCTTAAACCAATATCTATGAAAAAGACAATTTACACATTAGCAGCGGCTGTACTCGCATCGAGTTTTGCCTTCGCTCAAGACTCTACCAAAACTGGGAAATTCACTGTAAGTGGATACATTGACTCGTATTACAATTATTCTCTAAACAATCCACAGTCGGGTTCAATTGCAGGCGACCCAACTTCATACACTGGTGATGCAAACACACTTGGATTAGCTAGAGGTTTTGATAGATCTCACAATCAATTTTCGTTAGGTTTAGTTCAAACTAAATTTGCATACACAAATCGTAACTCAGAAATGGTTATTGATTTAGTATATGGACCAAATGCAGCATTGGCAAATTTCGGAAATGCAGTTGGTTTAACGCCATTTATACACACAAATGCTAGTGGTGCTTCTAATGCTACTTATGCTTCTTCAATTGCTATCAAACAAGCATATTTTAAGTATAATGTTACTAGCAAATTTAGCTTTACAGTTGGTCAGTTTGGTACTCACATTGGATACGAAGTAATTGATGCTCCTTTAAACTACAATTATTCGCTTTCAAATCTATTCAATAACGGTCCTTTCTATCACGTTGGAGCAAAATTAAATTATGCCTTTTCTGATAAATTCGGATTGATGTTTGGAGTTGTTAACAACTGGGATAACTTATACGATTTCAAATCTCAAAAATCTTTAGTTGCTCAAATATTTGTTAGTCCAGCAAAAGGATGGAATGTTTATGCAAACTGGATTGGTGGTGCAAATGATGATGGTTATAAATTTCCTAAAGCTGGACTTCCTTCAGGAATTGTTGGTGGCTTATCGTTCCCTGTTAATACAAATTACACTCGTAATCTATTCGATTTAACAACTGGTTATCAAGTATCATCTAAATTGTATTTAGGTATGAATGCTGCTTATGGTTGGTATAGTTTCAATGAAGATGTAAGAGTTAGCACTCCAAAGCCAACCGATGACCTTGATGGTGATGGAACTCCTGATGCAGGACCGCTAATTTCATCATGGTTTGGCAGTCTTACACCAAATTGGTGGGGTATTGCAGGTTATGCTAATTTTCAATTCACTAGCTTCTTGGGCTTAGGTGTTCGTTACGAACATTTTAATGACAAAAATGCTGTAAGATACATCCAAACAATTAATAATAGTTTCACAGTAACTATGCCTATAACTTTAGCCGATGGTCATTTGATTCTCAAACCTGAATTTAGAATGGATAATACAACTGGAAGACCAATTTATGAAAGTTCAGACCCATCAGCTCCTACAAGATCTCAAAATGTGTTTGGTATGGCTTTTATATACAAATACTAATTTTAATTTTATTTAAAAAAAGGGTTTGCAAAATTGCAAACCCTTTTTTTTTACTTTTTTTAAAAATATCATAATTAACAAATCGTTAAGTTTTAGTTATCTATGTATATTTACAGTTTAAATCACCAATTTCACACAAAAATGAACAAAGTAATAAAAATTGTATGCCTGTTTTTTAGCACTATTTGCATTTCAAATGCTCAAAACGGCATTATTAAAGGGGTTTTTAAAAATGCACCTGTTTCAGCTAAAGTTTATTTATACGAATATTTTGGCTCAAATTTTTATGTTGTAGATTCTTCCTCAGCTAAAAATGGCATTTTTTCATTTTCAAAAAAAACACCATATCCTCGTGGCTTTTATCAGCTTGGACAAAACGAACAAAATTCGTTTATACTCATTGTGTCGAACGAAAATATAGAAATTTTTGCCGATTGGAAAAATCTGAAAGAAACTGCGCTTATTAAAAATTCAAAAGAAAACGAGTATTTCAAACGACTATTAGCTTTTAATCAAACGGTGCAAGGCATTCAAGCAAAATCACAAGAATTTGCTCCCTTGCAACAAAGCAATCCTGATGAGTTTAACAAAAACATGATGGCATTGCAAAAAAACTACGACTCGGTAAATAACTCGCATGAGCAATTCAAAACAAAAATTATGACTACCGAAAGCAATTTGTTTTTTGCTAAGGTTCTAAAAATGTTTGTAGTAAACGATAAAACTGAAAAAGAATATTTCATTTCTGAAGCCGAACTTTCGGACGAAGAATATGCTCGTGGTGATATGATGAACAATAAAATAGCTTTTTATATGCAGCGATTTGCATCGCCAGAAAACCAAGCTGCATACAAAGCCGAAGCCGAATATTTGGTAAAAAGCTATAAAGAAAAGTCTAAAAACAGAGAATTGGCACATATTGTAGCCATGACATTGATGTTGCAAAGTCAAATGCCGCCATCGAAAAGTTTTATGGCTAGTTTCAAAAAAGAATATCCAACGAGCAAAAGAGCGGCTACCTTTTTGGCTCAAATTCCAAAAGGCGAACCACAAGAAGGTGACGAAGCACCAGAAATTCAACTAAAAGATCCAGATGGAAAAACAATATCGCTTTCTTCGCTTAGAGGAAAATATGTAATGATTGATTTTTGGGCATCGTGGTGTGGTCCATGTCGCCAAGAAAACCCAAATGTTGTAAATGCCTATAATACCTATAAAGACAAAGGTTTTACCATTTATAGTGTATCACTTGATAATAGCCGAGATAGATGGATTGGTGCCATTTCACAAGATAATTTGATTTGGAATAATCATGTTTCTGATCTAAAAGGTTGGCAATCAGAAGGTGCTGCATTATATAGTGTGCGAGGTATTCCGGCAACTTTTCTGTTGGATAAAGAAGGAAAGATTATTGCAAAAAATTTACGAGGCAATTTGTTGGAAAAAAAACTGGCTGAATTAATGCCGTAATAGTTGAAAATTGAGAGATGAAAGTTAAAGTGGCGATTTTTTATCCAAAAATTTATAGTTAAAAATAAATATAAAAATCATGAAAAAGGAAAAATACAAAATATTACTTGTTGATGATGAAGAGGATATTTTAGAACTTTTGCAATATAATCTGGAGAAAGAAGGTTATGATGTAAAAACAGCTACAAATGGCAAATTAGCTATCGAAAAAGCAAAATCTTTTATGCCAAATTTGATTTTGTTAGACATTATGATGCCTGTGATGGATGGTATAGAATGTTGTAGAAGAATAAAAGAAATGCCTGAATTGGCAAAAATATTTGTTTTGTTTCTTACTGCTCGCACCGAAGAATATTCAGAAGTTGCAGCCTTTGATGCAGGCGCAGACGATTATATTCCAAAACCAATAAAACCTAAAGCCTTGATTAGCAGGGTACAAGCCATTTTTAAACGAGATAAAAAACTGGATGAAGATAAACAAATGACGTTTAAAATCATGGATTTAACTATCGATAGAAACGAATATTTGGTTTATAAAGGCGACAAGCCAATTGTTTTGCCTCGCAAAGAATTTGAACTGCTCTATTTTTTGGCTTCTAATCCAAACAAAGTCTATAATCGAGATGAATTGCTCCAAAAAGTATGGGGAACAGATGTTTATGTGCTTTCTCGGACGGTTGATGTGCATATTCGAAAGGTTAGAGAGCGTATTGGCGAAGATTACATTACAACTATAAAAGGAGTTGGATATAAATTCGAAACGGAAGATTAAGAAAAAAAGGAAGCTCGAAGCTTCCTTTTTTGTTTTTCACTTTAGTATAATAATCTTAAAATGTATTTTTTTTGATAGACAAATTTCGACAAGTATAGTAATATTATTTGATAATATAGCCATTTTTCATTACAATTAAAATCAAATTTATATAAGTGCTTCGCAAATTGAGGAATTTAAAAATAATAAATCTATCTAACTTTTTAGAATTAATTTTCTGAACCCACCATATTTTCTTAGTTTTGCACCTCAAATTTAGTAAAGACAACCTATTAGTATGTCATTAACACATCTCGACCAACTCGAATCAGAAGCAATTTTCATCATGCGTGAAGTTGCAGCTCAATTCGAAAAACCTGTTTTGCTTTTTTCTGGAGGCAAAGATTCTATTGTGATGGTAAAATTGGCTCAAAAAGCATTTTATCCAGCTCCTATTCCTTTTCCACTTTTACATATCGATACTGGACATAATTTTGAAGAAGCAATTATTTATCGTGATTGGCTTGCAAAAGATGTAAATGCACAATTAATTGTACGCTATGTACAAGATTCGATCGACAAAGGCAGAGCAACAGAAGAAAAAGGTCCGTATGCAACCCGCAATAGTTTACAAACGGTAACACTACTTGATGCATTGGAAGAATTTAAGTACGATGCAGCTTTTGGAGGTGGTAGAAGAGATGAAGAAAAAGCCCGAGCTAAAGAGCGTTTTTTTTCGCATCGTGACGAATTTGGACAATGGGATCCCAAAAATCAACGTCCTGAATTGTGGAATTTGTTTAATGGCAAGAAACAACAAGGCGAACATTTTAGGGTTTTTCCGCTTTCAAATTGGACAGAAATGGATGTTTGGCAATATATTGCAAAAGAAAATATTCCATTACCAAGCATATATTTTTCGCACGAAAGAGAAGTTTTTGAACGAAATGGTGTACTTTATGCCGAAAACAACATCATGCAAAAACTTGCTGGAGAACATACCATAAAAAAAATAGTTCGTTGCCGCACAGTGGGTGATATCACCACTACTGGCATGGTCGAAAGTCCTGCTACTACGCTAGAAGACATAATAAAAGAAGTTGCTTCTGCACGTACAACCGAAAGAGGAATGCGAGCCGATGACAAACGCTCAGAAGCGGCTATGGAAGACAGAAAAAAACAAGGGTATTTTTAACCAATTTTTGTTTTCTTATATTAAAAAGGACTTGAAAGTGATTTTAAGTCCTTTTTTTATGCTTTGGCAAAACACTTTTTGTATAAATAATGCTGTTTTTGCATCATTTGTAGTATTTTGCAACTGATTTATGAATAAATTAAGTTTTTCGTATCTGTTTTATTTGCTCAAAAAGATTTTTAGAATTCTTTTTCTGCTAGTAGTTGTATTTGTATTTTTAATGGCACTTTTAATCGGCACTTTGCAACTGCCACCAGTTCAGTTGTTTGCAGTACGAAATGTAACCAAATTTTTGAACGATAAAATAAGATATCCAATTGATTTACAAGGAATTTCGATTGGTTGGCTTGGGCAGATTTCGTTGCATGATGTAGCTGTAAAAGATAAAAACAAGCTCGAAATGATAAAAATAGAAGAATTAGAATTACGATTTAATATTCCATCGCTTTTATTAAAAAACAAAACCATTTCGAGTGCAACACTCAATCGTTTAATCTTAAAATTAGAATATGATTCAAAACTAAAAGATGTAAATATTGGCGATTTTATTTATTCGCTCGAACATATTAGCGATATTCCAAATGCTCCCAAACCGCCACCATATGACATTCGCATAAAAAGAGCAGAATTTAAAATCAAAAACATAAAAATTAACAATGCTTATGTGAGTTTTAACGATCCAGAAGTAGATAAATTAAACGATCGTTTTCAATTTCCTCATTTTGCATTCGATAGTATTTTTTTAGATGTCAAAAATTTTAAAGTTGTAAAAGACACTTTTTCATTTAAAATTATGAGTTTAAATGCTGTAGACCAATTTGCAAAACTTAGAATAAAAGATTTAAGAGCCGATTATTCCATGTGTCCATCTTTTTTGAAACTCGAAGATTTGCACGGAAAACTGGGCAAAACCATAATTTCAGATACCGTTATTTTGAAATTTAATAAATATAGTTCATTAGCAAATTTCAATGATAGTGTAAAACTCAAAATGAATTTCAAAAACGCAGTCATTTATCCTGAAGATATTGCTGTTTTTGTACCTTCCATTCGTGGATTTAATGATGTATGGACTTTAAATGGTGGCTTTCGAGGAAAGGTTAAAAATTTCAGATTTCAAAACATGGATATTGGTTTTGGAAGGTCTAGTTTTGTTCGTACTTCGGGTCGATTCAAAGGTTTTCCAAATTGGGATAGCACCTTTATTGATGCCCAAATTCATGATGCTCAACTTTATGCAAAAGATTTGCAACATTATGGACTTCAAGGAGCCAAAACACAACTTGCACGTTTTCATAGAGCAAAACTAAAAGGCAAATTTAGAGGCTATCCATCTGATCTTGAGGCGTATGGCGATTTCAAAACTGCATTAGGCGATTTCGACATCAGCCTAAAACTTCAAACGCCAAATCAAAAACAAATTGGAAAATATTTTGCAGAAATCAATACAAAAGATTTTAAATTAGGCGATGCTCTTGCCGATGAAACTATTGGCGATGTTTCGGCTCATTTATTTTTAAATGGCAAAGGTTTTGAAAAACAAAATGCAGACTTTACGAGCTATGGAGTGGTTGATAAAATTCAATTTCAAGGTATGACTTTCCATAATACAATTTTACGAAGTGGATTTAAAAACCAAATTTTACACGCCAGTTTAGACATAAAAGATTCTAATATTGTGGCAGATGGCACATTGATGATGAATCTTACTCAAAATAAAGAAACAAGTAGTTTGCACACCGATGTACGCAAACTCAATCTTAATTATTTTAAAATTACAGATAAACCTGTTTTTTTAACTACAGAAATAGATTTAAACACCTATGGGTGGGGTTGGGGAAATTTGGGTGGCGAAGTCGATTTCAACGATTTAATATTGAAAGACGACAAAAATAATCAGGTTTTTTATAAATCTACACAATGCAAGTACCATCGTGATCAAGAAAAAAGTTATTTTGATATAAAATCCGATGCCTTTGATACTAAAATTGATGGTGAATTTAATTTTCAAAACTTGGCTAGACATATTGCCGATTTCAAAGAAGCTATAAAAGTGGCGTGGCAAAATGACAAAACTAAAAATACACTTTTTTATGGTCGTCCAAATTTACCAGGCGGTATTGATATTAATTTTAAATTCAAAAACAAAAATATAAATCCACTTTTATCCATCTTTTTAAATGAGTATAGAATTTCTGAAAACGCCTCATGCTCAGGCAACTATGCATCCGGACATAATCACGACCTAAAAATCGAAGGCTATATTGATACACTCACAAAAAACAACATTACTTTAATTAATAACTCTTTCAAATCAAATATTTTAAAAGGCAAACGCACTCATACGCTAATTTCGCAATCGATATTTTCGTCAGAAAAACAAAAAATAAACGATGCTGCAAACTTTGAAAATCTGCATTTGAATATGAGTTGGATTAATGAAAACTTAACTTTTGGCTCGACAATCAAACAACAAGACGAAACCAACGAAGCTCGCATAAATGGTACAGCAAAAATTTTAGATTCTGGAAAAGAAATTTCTTTTAATAATTCTTTTGTAAAATTATTGGACAAAGATTGGGTGATTGATTCTACCAATAAAATTTATTATTCCTCAAATTTAATTGATTTCAAAAATGTGCAGTTCAAAAACGAAAACCAACGCATTGCCATCGAAGGTAGTTTTTCGGAAGGCGAAGATAAAATCGCAAACGTTTTAGTAGAAAACTTTAAACTAGAAAACTTTAATAAACTGCTGGGAATCAGCTTGTTTGGAAACTTAAACTCAAAAATGTTTATCAAAAACATTTATAAACAACCTGATATTAAAAGCGAACTTTCGATTGATAATTTAAGAATCAAAAAATTTGACGTTGGAAGTGTAAATGGTGCCACAAATTGGGATTTGATAAACAAAAAGTTATTAATGAATTTGTCGGTTGCAAAAGCTGGCGAAAGTTTTTTTACCGTTTTTGGATATTATAAACCTGACGAAACTGAAAAAGAAAAAAAACTTAACCTTTTAGCCAATCTTAACAACACAAATTTACATATTTTCGAACCATTTGTTGGCGAAATTATTTCGGAAATTAGCGGACTTGCAACAGGAAATGTTTCGATTACCGGAAATTTGATTAAACCATTGTTAAATGGAAATATTGCCATTAAAAAAGGTGGATTTAAAGTAAATTATCTAAATACCTACCATGAATTTTCTGATAATGTATATGTTTCACCAACAAAGTTTGAACTACAAAATGTTAAAATGTATGACACAAAAAACAACTTAGCTTTAGTAAATGCTCAATTTTTGCATAACAATTTTCAAGATTTAAACATGAAAATTGGTGGAAATTTCACAAATTATGAACTTCTAAATACCTCATATACAGACACAAGTAGTTATTATGGCTATGCACTCGCCACGGGAGATTTTGATATTTCAGGAAATATGAAAGAACTCAAAATCAATGTAAATGCAACATCAGATAAAGAAACTTCTATCAAAATTCCACTAAATAATGGCACTAGTGTAGAGAAAAAAGAATTTATAACTTTTACATCAAAAAATAAAACAGAAAATAAAAAAATAAAAAAACAGTTAAAAGCGAAAAAAAGTGAATTGCTTATCACTATGGATTTCAATTTTGATTTCACTCCTGATGCGTATTTAGAAATTCAGCTCGACCAAGTTTCTGGCGACAAAATTAGTGGTTATGGAAATGGGAAAATCAATATGAAAATCAATACTGATGGTGATTTTTTCATTAACGGTAATTTTATTTTTGAAAAAGAAAGCAATTATTATTTCACATTTTTAAACACAGTAAGCAAAAAATTTAACATTCAAAAAGGCAGTAATATTGTTTTCACTGGCAATCCATACGAAGCCCAAATCGATGTAAAAGCAAGTTATGACGACCGTGTGCCACTTTATCCAATCATAACAGACACTTCGGCATGGCGAAAAGCAGGCATACGAACGCCTTATCCAGTTTCGACAATTCTGTTTTTGAAAAACGATTTGATGAAACCAACTATTTCATATGATATCAAAATCAAAGATTATCCTGCAGTGGTTAGTGGCGTGCCAGTTTTTAATTATGTTTCTGCTTTTGAAAATTTAATAAAAAACAACGAAAACGAAATGAACAATCAAGTTTTTGGTTTGCTTGTATTCCGAAGGCTATTATCAACTGAGCAAATAGGTATTGGAAATGCTGTTGGAGGCACTGTTGGAGGCACTGTGAGCGAACTTTTGAGCAATCAATTGAGCAGTTTGGTTTCGCAATTGGATCAAAACCTAAATGTAGATTTGAATGTAAACGGACTCAATCGAGATGCACTAAACAATATGCAACTTAGAGTAAGTTATACCCTAATGGAAGGGAAAATTCGTGTAACTCGAAGTAGCGGACTCACAAACACAAACAATCAATCGGCTACTGCAAACGCCATTGGCGAATGGACTGTGGAATATATGCTTACCGATGATGGGAAATTTAGATTAAAAGGATTTAACAGAAACAATCCCAATGTGTTAGCTAGTTCGAACAACAATGCATCTAACACATCGGCAGGCGTGAGTGTGATGCATACCACAAGTTTCAATTCCTTAAATCCTTTTAAAAAGAAGAAAAAAAGAAAAAAATAGTCAGTAACGACTATTTTTTTCCTCCAAATTTTTTATTGTAAAACACAATTGATTCTTCGATAATTTTTATGGCTGCAGCTTTATTCAAAAACTTATCAACTACCACATGTTTATGCTCTGCTTTTTTATAATCTTCAAAAAACCTACGCATTTCGATGATTGTATGTGGCGGTAATTGCTCAATATCGTTGATATAATTTACAGACATATCGTTTTTAGCAACGGCAATAATTTTATCATCTTGCTCATCGCCATCAATCATTTGCATCACACCAATTACTTTGGCTTCGATCAAACACATGGGTACAACATCTTCCGAACAAATCACTAAAATATCCAGCGGGTCGTTATCATCGCAATAGGTTTTGGGAATAAAACCATAATTAGCAGGATAATGAACGGAAGAAAAAAGAATACGGTCGAGTTTCAACAAGCCACTGTCTTTGTCGAGTTCGTATTTGCATTTCGAACCTTTAGGGATTTCTATAATTGCCTGTACAAATTCTGGAGCTTTATCTCCGAAACTAACGTCATGCCAAGGATTAAACATTATTTGAATTAATTTTTAATGGGAAATAATTTTTATACACAAAAGTAATTTATAAACTGATATTTTGCCTAATTTATTGAAATTTAAAAATAATAAGGAATATCGGAATCTGTTGTAAAAACCACTAAATTGTCAGCCAAAGCCTGTGAAACTATCATTAAATCAAAAGGGTCTTTGTGTCCAATCAAAGGAATTATTTCAGCGTATTTTAACAAATGTTTTGGGCTAATATTTAATAGCTCGAATCCATGATAAGTTGTATTCAAATCATAAAACTCATCAATTGGCATACCTATGTTAATTTTTTTGAGGCGTACTAGATGTCCAATTTCAAACCAAGATGCAAAACTGATAAAAATGGTATTGTTAATATTTTCAATCTCTTTTAGCTCCTGAATTGGAATTTTTCCTTTATCGAAATTATAATATATGATATAATTTGTATCTAATAAAATTTCCATCCAAAGCGAATTCTATTTGTTTTTTTCTTGATTTGGTATACAAATAAAATGCTTTGTTGGATGCAAATTATCATCTATAAAATAGGAGGCGTCAATCCTTAAAACTGTTTGCTTCCATGGTTTACCCATTCTATTAAGAATTGTTTTTTCGCTATTTATTGTTTCATTACTCGTTTTCATTGATAATTAGATTTTTGTTAAACAAATTTCATACATTAAAAACTATATTCCAGACATTACAAAACTAGCCCAATAAATTGGATTGGGATATATTTTTTTGATTTCTCTTTTTGCATCTGTAAATGCTTTACGTTTGTCGCCATTTTTGAGCCAAAGTTCATAAAAACGTGTAAATAGCACTTCATCGTTTACTTTGAAAAGCGACATCACAACTGTGTTTGCTCCCGCCACTAAAAACGAACGTTGCAATCCCAAAACGCCTTCGCCAATTTGAACTTCTCCCCTACCTGTTTCGCAAGCCGATAAAAGTACAATTTCAGTATTGTCCAAATTCATATTCATAGCTTCATATGCTGTCAAAACTCCTTTTTCGGCATTTATATCCAAAATCGAACTCGAACGAAGCACATCTCCTGCATTTTTGAACAACAATCCCGAACGCAACAATGGATTTTGACTAAACTCACTTTCTGTTTGTGATAATCCAGCCACTTCATCTGCCGAAACATCTTCTTTAAAATATCCGTGTGTGGCAATATGCAAAAGCTTAGGCTGACGAATGGCTTTTAGCGTATCTTCCTCTGCTTTATTTCCTGTATATTTTTTTACAATCCAGTTTTTGGTATTCAAATATCCTTCAATATTATTTACTTCTTCCTCAGTACCAGGCAATTGAGGCACTTCTTCATACGATTTAAAATCACGTTGAAGTTCTTTTGCAATTACAGTTGATTTTTTTACTGCTTTTTTAATTGTTACATCTCTATCTGTAGAAGCCACTGTTGAGTTATCAAAACCATTGGCATAATAGGTCGGATTGCCAATCAAAACAGCTTTTTGCACCACAGCTCTGCGTTCTTTTGTGAGACTTGTTACCAAATCTTTTGTATTTCCAACAAGCACAAAATCATTTTTATCAATCGCATAAATCCCATTGCTGTTCAACATAGCTTCTATATTTATCTGATTATAAACTCCTTCTGAAGAAATATAAACTAAGGCATTATCGGCAATTTTTGCTTTTATTGGTTCCCAATACGAATGAAAAGAATTTTCGTCTTCTACTTTATTGCGTGTCGCATTTCTATAGTATTTCAAAAATTTATTTTCTAAATCTTTCCCATTTGGAAGCACAACTAATTCTGGATTTTTTGCTGTTTTATCCGAAATTATTAATGCTGCATATACAGCAGTATCCGAAAAAGTACTATTGAATTTCCTAAAACGCAAAATTTCTATCGCATATTCATTAGTTTTGAGGGTCGATTTCACATTTGCCCATGAATAAGTTTTTTTATCTGCATTGGTTGCAAAAAGCTCTGAACTCTCGCTCAATTCTTTTTCATCGGCATTAATTTCTTTTTCGAGTTGAGCCACACTTACTCCCATTTCTTTCAACGATTCGTTGCTAAGCGAAATAACCGAAGACAAAAACTCTTTTTTGCTAATCCAATCGTTGTATCGGTTTATTAATTTATCATCTTTGCTACTCATAACACGCTCCCTAACTTTGATAGAAGAACTCAACAAAATTCCTTTTGTAGCCATTGTCATGTCATACATTTTACCAAGCAAAGCTGGTTTTTTGTCTTTCAATTTCATGGCTAATGAGTTGAAAAATTCAAAATCATCTTTTATCAAATTCCAATATTTTGATTTTTCGCTAAACGAAAGCGATGGGAAATATTTTCGTGTAAAACTCAAATAGGTTTGAGTAATTTCATCCATTATTTTCAATGATTTTTCGTACTGACCTTTTATATAATAGGTGTGAGCCAACTTGCTACTTGCTTTTACATAGCCAGGATGTTGGTCAGAAAAAATAGATAAATACAAAGTGCGAGCCTTTGCAAATTTTTGTTCTGCATCGGGATAAGCAGCTTGTTTATATTTAATTGCACCTTGCAACATGGCAATATCTGCCGAGTTTACATTTTTGTAACCTACAATATTTACCCAAATTTTATCAGCTTCAGAAAGCAAACTATCTGCTTTTTTATAGTTTTTGGTTTCGATATAAAAGGTTGCCAAATTAGTAATTTGATTGGCGTATTGTGGATTGTTAGTGCCGATATTATCTTTGACGATTTTTATTCCGCTTTCAGCAATTTTCATAGATTTTTCAGGATCTTTAGAGGAATAAAATTTTAAAACAGATAAATTAGAATACGTTGCGGCAATATCAATATGGTTGTTTCCTAATTGTTTTTTCTGAATCGCTAAACGTTGCAAAGCACTTTCTTCGGCTTTTGAAAACTCTCCAATTTTTTTATATAAGTCTTCTTTCAAACGCACCGTTTCGGCATATTTAATCGAAGTATCGCTAAAAATTTTTGATGTCAAATTGAAAGAACGGTTGATTGTTTTTTCGGCATCGCCATAATTTCCTTTAATCAAACTCAATGTAGCCATTTGATTTAAAGTGGTAATTACATCTTTGTTTTCTTTTCCAAAACGTTTTTCTTTCAAAAACAAGGTACGTTCCAACATATTTTCAGCATCGTTATATCTTCCATTTTTGATATAAAAATCGGCAAGTTCGTCAGCCGATTTGCTAGCCGCCTCGTTTGCACCCGAATCTTTCGATTTTTTAGAAGTCTTTTTTGCTTTTTTCAACGCTTTTTGAGCTTCGTCATAATTTCCAATGGTGGTATATAATTTGCTCAAAGTGAGGTAAGTAGCTGCTTGGTTGGAGGCATTTTCTTTTGTCCCTACTTTTTTCATCAAATCCACAGCTTCGTTTATCAAACTTTCGCCTTTTTTGAAATCGCCTTTTTTGATATACTCTTCAGCCAGTTTTTGCAACACATTGGCATAAGCAATATTTTCTTTTCCATAATATTTTTGAATTGTTTCTGCCGATTTGTTAAGTTGCTCTATCGCCAAATCGTATTTATCAATCAAATCATATAGTCCTGCCAATTGTTGCAAATAGTGCGTATATTCTAAGTTTTGTGGCGAAAGTTGTGGCGAAACAATTTTATCCCAACTTTCGTCTTCAATTTCTTGTGCCACTTTAAAATTATTAGCATAAACAGCTAAAAAATTAGCCATTTCGAGTTTAGTTTTATGATATTCTGGCGAAGTTTCGCCATACAAATATTTTTTGACTTCAAGCAATTTTTTCAATGTGTCTTGAGCTTGGTCGTAGTTGCTACTTTTTGTATCCAAATCATAACTATATTTTAATAATCGAGCATGCAACGGATTGTTTCGAGGTACAGATACTTTTCCACGATTGATTTTTGATAGTTTTTTATATGATTTATTAAATTTAGAAAACTGATATGCACTTGCAACATCAACAAGTTCATAACGAAGATATTGCGGACTTTTTTTGCCATATTGTAGAAATAAAGCGCTTTCTAATTTTCTATAGTATTTACGAGAACGATGCTTATCATTTTCGGCATTATAACTGTAAACCACTTTTTCTAAAATATCTAAAACCGATTTTTCGCTAAATTTGGCTTTGCTTCTGTGAAAAGCTTTCAAATAATATGAAGTTGCTTTCGATTTTTGTTTTTCGATTTCGTATTTTTGAGCTTGAGTGATTAGCAAATCTCGAGCTTCAATACTCGTTCTGCCAACATTTTTTTTAACCCAATTATAGTCTGTTGTTAAATTACTGTCCAAATCTCTATATTCGCCTCTTTTAAGCCAAGCAGCATCTCTAATAGCAATCAAAACAGCCACTTCTTTTGCCAATCTTCTGCGTTGGAGTTTTGGAAGTTTCAAATAGCTTTCCCCAAATTTTTCGGCTTTCAGATTTTCAATTCCAAGTTTTTTCAAGCCTTTTGGTAACAATACATTTATTTCTGCAATTGCCTCATTATGAAACCCTTGCATCAAAATACTTTTAATATATTTCGACTTCAAATTCAATACCTGAACCGTATCTAAAGGCGATATTTTCTCGTATTTCAATTGTGCATTTTTGTAATACAAACTTGATTTTTGATAATTTCCATAGCCCATCCAAGTATCTGCAATCAGTTTTAATCCTTGTGCATATCGAAGCGAACTATCTGCATTTTTTTCTAATAAATTACTTCCAATCTTTAATAAGCTGTCCATTTCGGCATATTTTCCAAATCCTTCTGCTGCTTTTGCTTGATTTAAAACATATAACGCTTTTTGAATTCCATCGTTTTGCTTTGCCAATTGCTCATTATTCATTTTGTATGACGAACGATACGAACCAATTTCATATTTTTTATCAAACTTAGGTTTGAATTGATCAAAAGTTTGGGCAAATAACGAAATCGGAAAACTTAAAAAGAAGATAATTTTTTTCATATTTTTATATTTTACAATACTGATTTTCTAATTTAAAATAGAATTAAAAATGTTTTTATGTGTGTTATATTACATATATTGATAAATATACAAATAAGTAACCACATATTGACAAAGTTAGTAAATTAATACATATTAAAAAACGAAAATAAATCAAAATCACAATCTAATTGATTACAATTATTACTAAATTTTTAAAACGGTTTCAAAAAAACAATTGAAAATAAAAATATTTGAAAATTCGAGGAATACATTTTTAAAAAAAATGTATTTTCGCTCAATGATTGAAAGCCCAAAAATCCAAAATAGTTTTATAGAACGCAACCAAACAGTTTTAACAAACATCCATTTTGCACTTTTAACTTTGGCTTTAATAAGCCATTTTTATGTTACAAAAGCAGTTGCATTTACAAGTATTTGCTACGGAATTGCTACAGGATTTAGTTTGGTTTTCTTTGTATTAAATCGGTTCAAGATAAACAAAAAAGCTATTGTTCCAGTAATTTCAATATTTTACAACTATCAATAAGAAATAATAAACTTAATTTTAGAGTTAATATAATTTTAAAATGTAAATTGAACTAAAACTGTAAATTTCTTCAACAAAACTTTGTTTTTTAACTATTTTGTGTACACAAAATTTTATTATATACCTTTGAATTTTTAAAGAAAATGAGAAAAATATACACGATTCTATTTTATTTCACACTTGTAATCGTAGTTGTGAGTGCAATATTTACATCTAAAATGATGGCAATTGCTAATATTTCGATAGTTTTATTATCTTCAGTAATCACATTAAAATCAATTATAGAAAAAAAAAATCCTCAAATAACTCATCCTTATATTGTATTATCATTTTTTGGAATATTTTTAGGTTATATAATAGGAAATTATGTTTCAGATGAGTCTTTTAAAATTGCAATAAAAATGATAAATCAAGGATTAATTTTCTTTGTTTTTGGTTTTTTAATTTCTTTATTAGACGAAGATAAAATTGTTATTCAGCGAAAAATATTTAGTATAATATATGTTTTGGTTGTGGTTTTTGCGGCTGTTTGGTCGTTAAAAAACTACATATTTGCATACGATATTTACTCTATTAAACAGTTTTTATCTACAAACGAATTTTTGTTGCCTAAGTATATTTCAAATGGCGTTTGGCATCACACTTTTAGTTTTTATATCACAATTGCAATTGTTTTGTGCTTTGGTATGTTGCTAGGAAAAGATAAAATAGCTGCATTTGAAAAATATTTTTATTTGTTTTCAATTATATTTTTATCGTTTGTGGTACATTTATTAATGTGTAGATGGAGTATAATCAGTTTGTATATTTTTTATATATTTATAATATATAAGTTGATTTTCAGTGTTTATTCTAAAAAAATAGTTTTAATATTACTGTTTATTTTAGTTGTGTTTGGTACATTAATAGCAAAATACCCTCCAAATTTTTTGATTGGGAGAATTGCAGTTACACAAGAAGGCTATAAGCAACTTTTTATTGAAAATCCTAACCCATGTGATAACTTCGGAGGAAGGTTATTTTCGTTTAAATATGGTTTATTACTATTAAATGAGAAGCCATTAACAGGATATAGTTTTTCTGGACATGAGCAAAAGTTTGATGAGATATATCAAAAAATGAATTTACCAAAATGGTGTTGGAATCGCATACACAACCAATTTTTGAGCTATGCTGTTTTTTATGGGTTGCCGGTTTCAATTTTGATTTCGTTTAGTTGTTTTTTTATCTGTTTTATGCGTAGGTATATGTGTTTTGTAATTTTTTTTCCATATTTTTTTCTCTTTTCATATAGTTTATTCGACACTCCTTTACATTTGTTTCAACTAATTTATTTTTTCGCAATGGTTTTTCCCTTTATATTAAAATATTATTCAACTCAAAAAACAATTTGAAATTTGTAAAATAAACAACTGAATCTTGCGTGATTTTCTATTATAAATTGTGGTAAAATATTATTGTTCTTAATTATTTCAAATTTTTCTTGATTTGGCAAAACAGGTTTTTGATTAAAAAGAGCATTATTAATATATTCAGAATCCATGTAAGGCTTATAATCAAACTCTTCGTTTAAAGCACTTAATTTTTCAATTATTTTGGAAACACCACCTAAGTATGTAAAATGCCAACCTGCATTTTCAATAATTGTGTGTTTACAGTTTATAGATTCTCTTTGATTTCGCCAATATTGTGTAGTTGTTACTATCATTTTTTTTGAAACCATTATAGTACCTAGCCAAAAATTATCACGCAAAAACTTTATTTTATACTTTTTTATAAATAAACTCAAAAACTTTTTTTTGTAGTAATTAAAGTTTTTAGGTTTAATAAAAATAGCGTTCAAAAAATAGGCGTGATGGACTTGAGCGAAAACAACTGGCAATGGCATTAACTTTGCTTGTGTAACTGAACAGGACTTAGGAATCTCATCCAAATCAGAAATTAGGATTAAATCATCATCAGCGGCTTGATAAATTCCTCTCGAAATGCAATTGCGTTGATGGTTTTCTAAAATCCAAGTTTTAGAAATTTCTGTATAAAATTTTTCGGGAATATCTGTTACAATTACATGAATGATTTTGTGCAAAAACACCTCATATCTTGATTTATGTTGTTCAAAATAAAGTGGTTTAGGATTGCCTTGATGTGTAAAAGTGGCTTCTACTAAAACAAAAAAATCTACTTCTTTATTTAATTCATTGAGCCTGATTTCTAATAAATCAAGCTCATTGAAAAATGTGAAACAATCATAAATTTTCATTCCAACCCAATGCGGTTATTGATACTCGTTTCCAATATATTTCTCGAAAACAGTTTCTACTTTTTTGCTTTCTTCTGGCATATTTTGTTCTTTGAGCAATACGCCTATTTGGTTCAAAATGTATAAGTTAGACTGAATTTCCATTTCGTTTCTGATGTTGTTTTTGTAATAATATCCTAATTCTTCATCTGCTCGCCTTGTCATTGTATTTACAATTTCCATTGCTTTTGCTTTATCGCCAGCTTTTAACAATATGGCAATAAATTGCGGACTGGTAACATCATATGGAATAGATTTATCAGGAATTACTTTAATACAATAATTAACAACTTCTTTGGCTTTTTCGGGTTTGCCTTCTTCCAAAAGTGCAGAAGCTAAACGATAAAAACTCATACGAGCATTGTATGGAAATCTGCGGTAGTTTTCGTCATAATATTTATCAGCATCTAAGCCTCTCCAATACATGTTTTTCATCATTCTATCATACATAATTTCGGTATTTACCACACCTTGCGATGCTCCTTGTGTACGATATGGCATGAGTCTATACGCCAAACCTTCCATTTGCATAAATTCTTTTAAGCCAACATAGTTTGAAGTTGATAATGTGGATGAATAATAAATTGGTCGCTCCCAATTGTTGGTAGAAATCATATCAAGCATAATCAATGTGGCTTTTTCCATTGCCGATTTTCCATATCGCCAAACCATTTCTGGTTCAATTAAGTTTGCTTTTTCTGGCGAAACAAATGGCATTTTACGAACTTTTGCAGTATCAATTGGCAATACAAAAACTTCGGCAGGCAACGTAGCAATAGAGCCTCCGCTCGAAGATTGCACAGTGATAGCTGGGTCGTTATTCTTTATTAATTGCAAATAAATAGGTAATGAAATTCCACCTTTTCCCGCTTGATTTTCATAAAAAGGAATGTAGTCGTTTTTGCCTTGTATAAAATCTTTGAACTCGAGCGAAATTGGCAAAGGTTGCGAATCGTAAGCACGCATTTTCATTTGCGAAATATACCAGTCGGTGTTTAATAAACTTAAATTACATACCCGAACATCGGTTCTGAAGCCTTCTACTTCTTGCACATACCAAAGAGGGAAAGTGTCGTTGTCGCCACCTGTGAATAATATGGCATTTTTTGCACAAGAGTTTAATAAGTTTTTGGCAGAATCAACAGAATGGAATTTGCCCGAGCGGTCGTGGTCGTCCCAACCTTGAGCACACATCACAATGGGAGCCAAAAGTCCAAGCGAAGTAGCAATGATAGGTTTTAGTTTATCATTTTTGATAATGGCAGAAAGATATTCCATCAATGCCAACACCCCTAAACCTATCCAAATGGCAAATACATAAAACGAACCTACATAAATATAATCTCGCTCACGAGGTTCGGTTGGTGGTGGATTGAGATACACAACCAAAGCAATACCAGTCAATAAAAACAACCACCCTAATACAATAAAATCTTTGCGGTTTTTGCCAAACTGAAAAACCAATCCTAGTAAACCTAACAATAATGGAATAAAGAAATAGTTGTTTCTGGCTTTGCTATTGCCCAATAGTTCGGGCAAACCTGCCTTGCTTTCCCAAGGTCTAAGGTAGTCGCTGTCTTGAATATCGCCTGCTCTGCCTGCAAAGTTCCACATGAAATAGCGATAATACATGTGTCCGATTTGGTATTTGAAAAAGAATGCTAAGTTATCTCCCATGGTTGGTTTTCTGCCTGCAGGCGAACCTGTCCACTTGGCATATTCTTCGGCATGTCCTCCTTGTTTGCTGTGCATACGTGGAAATAAAATATTGTGTCGTTTATCAAATTTATTCTCGATTTTATAATCATATATCTCATATTTTTTTTCACCTTTTCTATACAAGGCATCGCCTTGTTCTTGATCAACTAATTCGGCAGTATAACTCGGACCATATAATAAAGGTCTGTCGCCATATTGCTCACGTTTGAGATACGACACAAAACTCATCACATCTTCGGGGTTGTTTTCATCGATTGGGGTGTTGAAATTTGAACGTATCAAAATCATAGCATAACATGAATAGCCAATCAACACAAACGAAAGTGCCAACAACGAGGTGTTAAGCAATACTTTATTGTTTTTTACTGAATAATAAATTCCATATACCAACCCACCAAGCAATGCCAATACAAAAAAGGTAATGCCTGAGCCAAATGGCAATCCAATACCATTTACAAAAAATATTTCAAACTTACCTGCAACGGTTGGCAAACCTGGGATAATACCAACTTGTATCAAAGCAATGATTGCCATCGAAATCAAAAAGGCATATAAAGCTCCTTTCCAAGATGTTTTATATCTTTTAAAATAATATAAAAAAGCAAGTGCAGGTACTGCAACCAAGTTAAGCAAATGGACACCTATCGAAAGTCCTATTAAATAAGCAATAACCAATAACCAACGGTCTGCACCGGGTTCGTCTGCCACTGCTTCCCATTTGAGCATAGCCCAAAACACTACGGCTGTAAAAAACGATGACATGGCATAAACCTCTGCCTCTACTGCCGAAAACCAAAATGTATCCGAAAAAGTATAAGCCAAAGAACCTACCAAACCGCTACCAATGATGGAAATAGTTTGGGCTGTGGTTGGCACATCGGTTGGATTTGTAAGCACTATTTTTCTTGCCAACAAAGTAATCGACCAAAAGAGGAACAAAATAGTGAACGAACTGCTCAATACAGAAGACATATTGATCCAATACGCTACTTGAGTAACATCGCCAAGGGCTAGGAACGAGAACATACGACCAACTAAGAGAAAAAACGGTGCTCCAGGCGGATGCGGCACTTGCAGTTTATAAGCACAGGCAATAAACTCGCCACAATCCCAAAAACTAGCTGTTTGCTCGGCTGTAATGGCATAAACTATTGTAGCTATGGCAAAAACAAACCATCCTGCAATATTATTTGATTTTTTATATGTTAGCATCGGGAAATTGAATTCTACTAAAAACGGTTATTAAAGCTAAATTATTATAAAGAAATGCGAAAATAGTAAAAAATTGGATTAGCACTCAATAATTTTAACTTATTAGATGTAGGCAGGTATGAATTATTAATTATGAGTTGCTTTACTCATAGCTAGTAATTTAACGCAGACAGGGTTTAAAACCCTGTCTGCGTTTTTAAAACGGTTGAAAACCTTGGTAACAAAAACGCCTTTCTATCAAGCAGCTTACTTAATAGAAAGGCGTTTTAGTCAAACCATGTTGGATATTGGCTTCATAACCAAATTCTCAATCTTTATATATTCAGTCAGTCGGATACAGGTCAAAACAATATCGTAGGGTCTATTTTTAAGAAATCTTGCCACAATATACCTTGATTGCCTACCAAGATTATTTTATCTGGGTTGTATAGTTTTCTAAATTTTTCTGCCCCTTTTTGCAAACCTGAACTATTGCTTTTTACTTCTATACCTATCGTTTTTCCTTTGTAAACCAAAACAAAGTCTATTTCATCGTTTTGCTCACGCCAATAATACAGTTCGTATCGGTATTTTTGCTTTAGATTTAGCAAATGTGCTCCAATAGCTGATTCTACCGCTCTTCCCCAAAGTATAGGATCTAGTTGAGCTTCTTTTAAAGTTTGCCAATGATGCGTACCAAACAAAGCATTGTTATACACTTGAAATTTAGGAATAGACCCTCGTGATTTTACATTACTTCCAGAATATTTTTCTAAACCACCCAATAAACCTGCATCATCGGTCAGTTTTAGATAATGCGAAAGCGTGGTAGTGTTGCCAGCATCTTGTAATTGACCCAATATTTTATTGAATGATAAGATTTGTGTGGAATAGATACAACCCAATTCAAACAATCGCTTGAGCAAAGCAGGCTTATCGATGCGAGTAAGCATGAGTATATCACGATTGATACTGCTATCTATCAAACTGAATTTTATATAATCACGCCATCGATTGTCATCTTCTACCAAATGTGCTGCACCTGGGTAGCCACCATACCATACATACTGCTCAGGGCTAAAATCAAAAGCCTCTTGCATTTCTGCATAAGACCAATGCCCCAAATACATTTGCTCAAACCTACCCGCCATCGATTCCGTAAGCCCCTGTTGCAAAAGCATACGAGAAGACCCTAAAACTAATGCTTTAAGATTTACACCACTGATAGTATCATCATCCCAACATTGTTTTACGGTTTCGCTCCAATTACCAATTTTTTGAATTTCATCAATTACTAAAATAAACTCTTGGTGCCCTTCAATGCGTAATTTGTCCATTGTGTATTTGTGGTTTCTACACCATCTGCAGTAATATATAAATAGGGAATATTGAGTGATTTGAGCACAGCTAATACCATGGTAGTTTTTCCAACCTGCCTTGGACCCGAAAGCGAAATCAAGAACTGCCTTGGTTCTGCTATTCGCTTGCGAAGTATACTTGTTTCGCTACGCTCTATCTTTTTCATAATCAACTATTTATGTTTTTACACAACAAATATAAATATTATTATTTTATAAATAAAATAAATATTATATTTTTATTGAGCAAAAATACTAATTATATTGAGTAAAATATAAAATACATTATAACATATTGGTATTGAGTCTATTATTGTCTTAATTTATTTTCGTAGTTTGAGTGTTTTTTCACAAAACCTAAAGTTAAAACAAAAGCATAAACAAAATTTCTTAGGTCGTTACTACCTAGTAAAAAAATATAGTAATGCATGAATTAAAAATAAACAAAAACTTTTGGCATACAATTTGTTAAAATAATCAGCAATAATCTACGTTATTATCTAACTATTAACAAAATAAACATGATGAATACGGCAAAAAACATTTTAACACTAACCCTTGCTTCGGCACTTGGCGGAGCAGCTTCGCTTGGCGGATACAAGCTTTTTTTAGAAGATAAACACACTTATCAATCGTTTGAAAATGAGCAAACTGCGGTATTTGCACGGTACATGAAAAACGATACGGCTGCCACTGTAATTCCAGAAGGTTTAAACTTTATACATGCCTCAAATGTTGTTCGTCCAACGGTGGTGCATATCAAATCGACTTACGAAATAAAACAACAACAGCGAAACGGAAATCCACATTTCAACGATCCGTTTTTTCGCTTTTTTTTCGATGAACCTGGCATGGAACAACCCCAACAACGAGAGCAGCAAGCTCCACAAGCATCGGGTTCGGGTGTCATAATTTCACAAGATGGCTACATCGTGACAAATAATCATGTCATCGAAGGTGCAGCAAAAATAGAAGTAGTGTTGGATGATAAACGAAAATACGAAGCTAAACTTATTGGCAGAGACCCCGAAACCGATTTGGCTTTGTTGAAAATAGAAGAAAAAAATCTACCATTTGCTCGTTATGGCAATTCGGACAATGCAAAAGTTGGCGAATGGGTTTTGGCGTGCGGCAATCCTTTTGATTTAACATCAACCATTACAGCGGGTATCATTAGTGCAAAAGGCAGAAATATTAATCTATTGAGAGGTAATACAAACTATGCCATCGAAAGTTTTATACAAACCGATGCTGCTGTAAACCCCGGCAACAGTGGCGGTGCGTTGGTAAATTTAAAAGGCGATTTAATTGGTATCAATACCGCTATAGCCTCAAACACAGGTGCTTATGCTGGTTATTCTTTTGCAGTTCCAGTGTCGATAGTTAAAAAAGTAATGGATGATCTGCTCAACTATGGCGAAGTGCAACGTGCATTGTTGGGTGTAATGATTCAAGATGTAACTGCCGAATTAGCCAAAGAAAAAGGTATAAAAGAAATTAAAGGTGTATACATTGGTGGTGTAAACGAAAACTCTTCGGCAAAAGATGCAGGCATATTAGATGGCGATGTGATTCTGAAAATAGATGAAGTTTTTGTAAACTCATCTGCCGAATTGCAAGAGGCTGTTGCCCAACACAGACCAGGCGAAACCTTGAAAGTTCAACTGGTGAGAGGCAATCAAGTGATGACAAAAAATGTGGTTCTCAAAAACAAAAGAGGTACAACAGCTATGGTAAAACAAGCTTCGGCACAAATCAACGAAGATTTGGGTGTGGAATTTACCGAGGTTTCGGCAGACGAAATGGCAAAGCTAAAAATAAAATCGGGAGTAAAAATAACCAAACTTATGGCTGGCAAACTCCGTGATGCAGGCGTAAAAGCTGGATTTGTGATTACATCAATTGACAGAAATATAATAAAATCACCAAAAGATGTAGCCCAATCGCTCGAAAACAAAACTGGAGGTGTATTGATAGAAGGTATTTATCCAAATGGCGAAAGAGCATATTATGCTATAGGTTGGTAATCATTAATAAACACCTCAGATAGCAGAAAATAACTGCTATCTGAGGTGAAATATGCTTCTATTGAATAAATTAAAAAAAGATAATTTGATAGTAAATTTGAATAAAAACGCAAAAATTAAGGAAATATTAAAGTTTTTATTCAGCATTTAATTTTTTATTCATTGCTTTTATAAATGCTATCATAACAACATCATCCTTAGTAGATTTATTGAACTTTTCTAACAAATCAGGAAACTCTAAAAGTGCAGCTTTTATAAACTTTTCATTAATAGGAAGAATTGCACCTTTGCGTAAATCCATAAATACATCGATTTTTTTTGTCATTCCTGATGATGCTAATGCACCCAATAAACCAAATGCACTCGACATTGCAACCTGTCCCATTGCATCCCTCATTTCGTCATTGATAACAATAAATGTACCTTCAAATTTTGCTTTTCCAAATTGATATCCAAGATTTCGCTTTTCAGCTGGCAAATAGTTTCCATAGCAAATAGAGTTAATATAAATATCTTTACCATCGGAAAAAGCAAAACATTTTCTGAGTTCTTTAATACTCATTGTGTCTTTCACAAATGCATTAAATTCTTGATATTCCACTTTATCAAAAAATGGTTTTTTATTATCAATAACATTGTTATATAAATCTAGTGAGGTTTTAAATATCCCCTTTTTAATACATTTACATTTTACAACAGAGGAATCTACATTATATTTTTTTTGAACATAAACTTGATTAATGTACTCATTTTTAGACTTTTTCTGAAAATTAATTAACCCATTTTCTAATGCCAGTGCAATTCGTTTATCGTGTCCAGAAGTAGCATCCAAAGTGCTTTTACTAATTGAAATATTTTGTTCATCTATAATCAAATAACCGTCATTTTGAATTTGTGCAATGTAAAAATCTAAATCTATCAATCCCAACTCCTTTGTGGCAGATGTTCTTTCGTCAATCCAAATAGAATTTATAATCAATACCAACTCATCTTTTTCTTTTGATTGAAGCCCAAAGTTAATTATTAAATCCCCAAATTCTTCAACAAGTTTTTTTTCAAAATCAGCAGGAAATCTTTTGTTTGATAAACCTTTTTGAACACTTCCAATAATATATTTATTAAGACGTTGATCCAGCACTCTTGTTATTGAAAAATTAAAATCTTGAATTTCAATTTTTTCATTTTTTAGCGAAATTTTATGAATGCTATCATTAGCATTACAATTGAACGACAATAATTGTATCAATAAATAGAAATTAAAAAGTTTTTTCATAAAATAAATATTTTTAGCAAAACTAATCATTTAGATTAAAAACTAAAATCCTTAACTAAAGTAAAAAGAATTTAATTTGGTTCGTTTTTTATAAATAGTATATATTTGCATCTTCAAAAAACGCTCTTATAAAATGCTGAATAGACGAATCATTCGTGGTAAAGTGATGCAACAAATTTTTGCTTATGAAATTTGTAAAGAATCAAATATTCAAATCACAAAAGAGCAAATTATCAACCATTTTCAGCCAGATTTAAACTCATTAGAACCTCAAAATGCTCAAAAATTAGAGGGTTTGGCAAAACTTACCTTACTTCAATTCGAAGAATATTTACGCAATTTGGCTTTGCCATCAGAAGCTGAAATGCCAAAAGAAGTAAATCATTTTGTTAAAGAATCTGTTGTTTTTCTTAATAAATCAAATCTTGCAGACAAAAAACATGTAATCAAAAAAACGATTGAGGAATGCGAATCTGTATATCATTTTTATTTATTGACTTTAAATTTACTAGCTCAAATTGGTATAAAACTTACCGAAGCACGAAAAATTAAATTCATTGAAGATAATATTTTTATAAAAGGTTTAATCGAAAATCCTGAATTAAATCAAGAATTAATAAAACAAAAACTTTCTTGGGAAAACAACGAAGATTTGGTTGGCGACATTATTATGCAGATTTTGACTGATGAAACCTATAAAAAATATGCCGCTGCTCCCAAAAATTCAGTAGAAAAAGAACGTGAATTTGTGATTTATCTTTTCAGAGGAGTAGTTTTTAAAAATGAACGTTTTCAAGACCATTTCAATAATTTGGACTTAAATTGGGACGATGACAAAATAGCAGTAAAAGATATGGTTGGCGATACTTTAAAAAATATTAGTCCGACTGGCGAATTAGAATTAGGAAAAATATCCAAAAACTGGGACGATGATAAACAGTTTTTGCAAACTTTGTTTGAAAACACCATCGATGGAGACAGAAAATATGAAGAATATATTTCGCCAAAACTCGAAAACTGGGATATTTCTCGCTTAACTTCTACCGATAGAATCATTATAAAAATGTGTGTGGGAGAAATGATAAACTTTCCAAACATTCCTGTAAAAGTAAGTATTAACGAATATATAGAGCTTTCCAAAAAATTTAGTACGCCTAAAAGTAAACAATTAGTAAACGGTGTATTAGACTCAGTATCAATCGATTTATTAAAACAAAACATCATCAAAAAATCGGGAAGAGGATTGATGGATAATAAATAATTACGAGTAGTTTTTAAGTTTGAAAAAGTTGATTTGCCTGATAATAAATACACAGAAATGCCAAACTCTAAACTTTTAACTTTCAATTATCTACAATAATCTAATAAAGTGTTATTACTACATAAAATAGATGCTAAAAAACTATTTTTCCCACCAGTTGAAGATGCTTTAGAAGATGGATTATTGGCTTTTGGAGGCGATTTATCGACTGACAGATTGCTATTAGCTTACAAATCGGGCATTTTCCCTTGGTATAGTGCCGATGAACCAATCCTTTGGTGGTCGCCAAATCCACGTTTTGTACTTTTTCCAGAAAAACTTAAAATTTCAGATTCTATGAAAAGTATTTTGAAGAAAAAACCTTTTCAAATAACTTATAATCAAGCATTTGAATCTGTAATTTTGGCTTGTGCAAACACCTTGCGCAAAGACCAAGAAGGAACTTGGATTACAGACGAAATCAAAAATGCTTACATAAAATTACATCAAATGCAAATTGTTCAATCCATTGAAGTTTGGCAAAATGCTACGTTAGTTGGTGGACTTTATGGCTTGAAAATGGGTAATTGTTTCTTTGGCGAATCCATGTTTAGCCTTGTGAGCAATGCTTCAAAAGCGGGGTTTATTACTTTCATAAAAGATAATCCAGATTTAAAAATCATTGATTGTCAAGTATATACAAATCATTTAGAAAGTTTAGGAGCTGAAATGATTCAAAGAAACGAGTTTTTACGTTTAATACATTTATATATGTAAAACCGATGGAAGATTTAAAAATTGCTTTGATTCAAACCGATATTTTTTGGGAAGATACAGCAGCAAATTTAGCTATGTTGGAAGAAAAAATTTGGAACATAAGCGAAAATGTCGATTTGATTATTTTGCCCGAAATGTTTAATTCGGGGTTTTCTATGAATGCACAAAAAATAGCAGAACCCATAAACGGGCATACAACAAAATGGATGAAACAAATGGCTTCGCAAACCAAGGCAGCCTTGTGTGGAAGTTTTGCTGTAAAAGAAAAAGATTTTTTTTATAATCGATTCCATTTTGTAGAACCAAATGGAACAATTACTATTTATGACAAAAAAAACACATTTTCGTTTGCAAGCGAAAACGAAATATATCAAAATGGAACAAAAACCAAGATAATACATTACAAAAACTGGAAAATTAGTCCTCAGATTTGCTATGATTTAAGATTTCCAGAAACAGCTCTAAATCAGGTAATTAAATCGGAATATGCATATGATTTACTCATTTATGTAGCCAATTGGAGCGAATCTAGAATTGCCGCTTGGACACATTTACTCGAAGCCAGAGCCATCGAAAATTCGTGTTATACCATTGGTGTAAACAGAATTGGAAACGACCACCGCAAACAAATATACAATGGTCAATCAGCCGTTTGTTTTGCTTTGCCAAACAAAAACATATATTTGAATGATGCTGAACAAACAAAAATACATACACTTTTAGCAAATGATTTATTGGATTACAGAAAAAAATATCCATTTTTAATGGATGCAAAAAAATAGTAAATTTTTCTATTACCTGCATTGCTTTCTCTATCTGCTTATTCATCTCATAAAGGTCTTTACGGTATCTAACAGAAGAGTAGCTGCATATCAATTCGCCATTTTCTGTTTTTAGTCTTATGCTTTTGCCATCTTCTCTGATAAGTTCTTTATCTATGGTGTCGAGCATGTTAGGGGATAGGTTTCCAAGCCTAGCTCCTACAATGTAGTTAATTTGGTTGTCAACAAGCTGCTTGATGTTTTCGCTACTAATCATGGCTGCATCAGCCACTACTGTAAACTCTTTTACTTTATTGTTTTTGATAAAATTATTTATCACTGGTACAATTGTATGACCCTCGAAGGTATTTCCTGCAAACACTTCATAAGAGATAGGAAAACCCTCTCTACTGACCATCAAAGCTATCAATATCTGTGGTTGTTGCGACTTGCTGTCTTTTGAAAAAACATTTCTCCTCAACTCATCTTCTTCAAATGTCTCGAAATAAAGAGTGGTAACATCATAAAACAGTATATCATAATTAAAATCATAACATTGCTTTGCAAATAGTATCACTTTGCTTTCTATGCTTTCTTTGAGATTAAGCCAACTAGGGGCTAGTTTGTAATACGTTTTACGATGATGCATAAAAGACCAAAAAAATAAAAATATTCGGCTCTATTCTAATTTAACAACATTTGTTAAATTCCTTATTAGACTTGAAGATATAAGTTCAAATCCAAATTTAATTCTATTATTTTTTTGCCACGAATTTACAAATTTCTAGTGTTTTTTTCGTGCATTTATGGCAAATATTTAGTTAGAATGATTTTCTCCTATCTTTATTGCAATATTTCAAAATCATGTTTTGTTGTAAATTTAAAAACACAGCAGAAAAAACGGAAACGAAATAGCCGTCTTAATGGGTAATAGTGCTAAACTATTCGTACGCACAAAAAAAATATTGCTAAAAAAACTAAAACACATTCTGTTATCGAAATGATTGAAAAAGCTAAAACTTTGGGTTGGATAGTATGATTTTTTTTAAAAATACCGCAACTAGGGGATGTTTTTTTGATTTTTTTATGTATTATTTTGTAGCTGATAAAATTGGTAAAATAATTAACCTCTTTTATAAGTCAAAATAATGAAAAAAATAATTACGCAATTTGGCAATATTTCAGTTTACAATAGCAAAGTTGATGTATTGAAAAAAACGATTTTGTTTTTACATGGAAATTCGTGTAAAAGCCAAACTTTGGCACACTTAAATATTAAATCCTTTTCTATCTATTCTGTTAAAAACGAAAAAATTGTAAACAACGATTACATTTCAAAACTAAATATTCCAACTTTATTTGATAAAAAAATACACATGATAGAAAACACCTCACATTTTCCTCAATTAGAAAATGTAAAGGATTTCAATGCCCTTCTTTTACAATTCGCAAATTATTGTTTTTCATTTTAATACTATATTTTATGAACACAAATGATCAAAAAGAATTAGCAGAAAAATACTTACAATTTTTTGAGCAAACCCAAAATGCCGATAATACAGAGCAACAAATGGATGAAATTAACACGATGCTCGATACAGCATTGCAATACAGTCCTTCGGCTTTTTTTATCATCAACTATCAAAAAATGAAATTTGAATACTTATCTCCAAGATTGAAACAACTTTTAGGCGATGATTGGACAAATTATTTGAATGAAAGACCCAAATATACACTTTCTAAAATGCTTCCATCGCATACAGAAATATTTGTAAATAAAGTATTACCCGAAATCAAAATGCAACTTGCAAACATACCTATGGAAGAACGTATTAATTACCTTTTTAGCTATAATTTTATTTCCATTTGCAATTCAAAAATATTTAATTTTATGCAAGAAAACAGATATGTCCACTCGATGCCCGATGGCACACCGCTCATGGCTTTCGCCAATGGCATTGACATAACGGGAACATTACCTGATAATTTGATGAAACTTACTGTGCATCAGATTTTAGAAAACCAATATGAATTGGTATTTGAAAAAGAATTTGTAGTAGAAAAAAAAGAGCCAGAAACTTATACGGAACAAGAAAAAAAGCTGATTTTACTTTTTAAAAAAGGTCTTGATTCAAATCATATTGCTAAAGCCATGAATTTATCGGTTGAAACTGTAAAAAAACACCGTAAAAATATCGTTAAAAAAGCAGATGTTAAAAATATGTACGAAATGCTGCTAAAAATGCGAAAGTAGTTTTATTGATTGCAATATTTTTCAAATGGAATTAATAATAGAAAAATATTTTATTCAATAATACAATTAGATTTTTGAGATTGTAAAGTAATTTAGTATATTAGTACTTGTAATACTTAAAATATATGCAAGTACAATTAAATCAGCCATTTTCTAATGCACAAATAGAACTTTTAAAAGTTTTTAGTCACGATGTTAAAGAAAATGAAATAGTAAAATTAAAAGAATTATTAGCTACTTTTTTTGCAGAAAGATTAATGAATGAAGCCGATAAAACATGGGATGCAAACGACTGGGATACTAATAAAGTAAGACTCATACTTGAAACAAAAACGAGAAAATTAAAATAGCTAATGATAAAAGTAGTGATTGATACAAATGTTTTACTGGTTTGTATTTCTCGTAAATCAGATTTACATTGGATATTTGAAAAGTTATTGGGAAAAGAATTTATGGCACTACAGTATTTAGAATGAATAGAGTGAAAGTTTACCCTGAAAAAAGAGGATGGAATTTCTATACCCATTAAAATTAGGATATCCCTTAGCCACTG
>RDZG01000140.1 GCA_004293915.1 Bacteroidota bacterium
TGGCTGTTGTTCATTTCTTGTACTTTTGTTTTTTAATTTTACATTTGTTACGGGCTGACGAGCCTTGATTTCCCAAGCATCGCCAAGCCTTTTTCGTTATAGCCAATGCTAATGACAACCACACATACAATGAAAAAAAACAAAACAATTCAAATAGTAAATCCCCAGCTTTTTGTAAAGGATTATTTTGACCACGCTTTGATGAAAGAAGATGGGTTTAATGTAAATGCTATTACTCCCAAAGAACAGAGTTGTTTTTTTGTAATATCTCCAATAGAAGCTGGCACTAAATACATAAAATTTCCGAAGGAGAGTATCAAAATCAACTACTACGAATTCATATTCTTAACAGATGGCTATTGTGTTTGCACCGATAACTTAAATGAATTGAAGCAGGAAAAATTACAAATTAGGTTTGTAGCACCTGGCAAAATAACTTCAGTTAAAGAATTATCTAACGATGTTAAAGGCTATTATTGTTTGTTTGATAAACCATTTATAGATGCCCATACAGGAACTACCAACTTTTTAAATTCATTGCCTTTTTTTGATTTAGACGCTATACCAATTATCAATTTAACAGATAGCCAGTCTCAATTCTTTTCGATGGTATTAAATAAAATTCAACAAGATTTTTCAACAAATTATAATACACAACAAGCCAGTATTTGTAATTACTTAGTTGCAATACTTAAAGAATGTAGCTTGTTTTATGAAAAGGTATTGCAAAGCAATAATAAACTAACCTCAGCTGACCGTATTACACAAGAATATCTGCGTTTAGTAAATAAACACTATTTAACTAAACGTCAATTATCAGACTATGCAGAATTACTGAATGTAACACCCAAACATTTAACCAAAAGTGTAAAAAATGCTACAGGAGAACCTCCAATGAACTTTATATATAAAATGCTGATATTGGAAGCTCAGGTTTTACTCAGAGATACTGTACAGTCGGTTGCGGAAATTGCCTTTCAGTTGAGTTTTGAAGATGCTGCATACTTTAATCGTTTTTTTAAGCAGCACACAGGTATAACTCCTGCAAGTTTTAGAAACAAATAAATCAGCTTCATTTACACATTCTAGTATTGGCGTGTTTTGTCCAACTTAAAGCACTTTTAAGCCAATTCTAACGGCTTACTTATCTCCATTTTTGCATCATCAAATTAGATGATACAATGATGGATAAACACATTAGAATTAAAAAAGCATCGCTTTTACTGGTATTCTTAATTTTACGGGCAACTGCTTCATTTTCTCAAACAGCAGATACAAGTTCTTTAAGCCAATGTATTGATATAGCAATTAAGAATAACCAAAACATCCAAAACAAACGTTTAGATGTATTAATAAATCAGGCAAA
>RDZG01000086.1 GCA_004293915.1 Bacteroidota bacterium
TACTTCGCCAGAAACAGGAACTTGTATAACTCCTAAAACAGGAACTCCATTTTCTATTAAAGCAATATTGACAGTAAATTGCCCATTTCGTTTCACAAACTCTTTGGTTCCGTCTAATGGATCAACTAACCAAAACAGATTCCAGTTTTTACGTTGCTCATAATCAGGCAATTGTATTTCTTCAGAAATTATTGGAATTGCAGGATACAACTTTGCTAACGATTCGCAAATGATTTCGTTTGCTAATCTATCTGCCAAAGTCAAAGGCGAATTGTCTGCTTTCGATTCGATTTCTTGCGATTCGATTTCCGAATTATAAACTTCTAAAATTTTTTGCCCTGCTTTTATAGCTATTTCAATAATGTCTATACTATTTACCATATTTATTTACCGTTGTGGTGCATGGCTTCCAAAATTGCATTCAATATCTTTTCTATATTATTAGTGTCATTTATTATTATGCTATTGTTGCCTTTTTGAGTATGATTTGAATTTATAAAAGTGTATTTATCTTCCAATCCTATTAATTTGACAATATCTGTTTCTAAAATTTTCGAAATTGAATTTAATGTTTGAATATTTATTTTGGCATTACCTCTTTCAATTCGTCCATATTGTATAAGAGAAATCCCTAGCCTGTCTGCCAAGTATGATTGTGTATAATTCTTCTTCTCTCTTTCTGTTTTTATCTTTAACCCAATATCTCTGTCAGAAATCTATATGTTTTGAAATTTGTATCAAATATAAAACATAATGTATTATAAATGATACATGAAGTATCAAAATTATTGATAATTTCAATAACGTTTGGTAGTAGTTTTGCAAATATTTAAACCCAATTTTATGAAAAATAAATTTATTATATTAGCATCTCTATCTATCTTTGGATGCAGTAAAAGTATTGAAACAGCAAATCCAATTGTAAAAAACGTATCAGAAGTAAAAAACAACATGTTGAATTTCAAAAACATTGATGATTTCAAAAAACTTATTGAAGAAGTTGATCCACAAAAAGGTATTCTACACAATGGAGAAAAGTTTAATTCATATTATGATTATCAAAATGCTGAACAGACTCAAAATGCAAGAATGAGTGCCGATACTAGTATAGTTGATACTACATATTTTTTTGATTCGAGACTTGCCAGCGTATTAAATACAGAGAGAAAACTCTCAATAAACAATGAAGTATTTCTAGCTGGTAATGATTATAGTTTTATGTATCCAACAGGTGCTGATTCATTGGTTGATAAATTTTATTCGGAACTAAAATCCAATAAAATAAATTTTAATGATTATGATTTACATAAAGTTTACAACGTTTTAAAAGTTCAAAAAACAGAATTAAAAATAATTTCTACAACTATTAGTAAGGATTCTATACCGCAAAATCTTAGAACGGAAGTGAGTTATGAAAAAGAAGCGTATTTTTCAAGCGATAAAAGAGTACAAGGTACGTTTTGGGGTAGCACTTTTTTATTTTATGGTTCGTGTGGAATAGAAACCAAAATGCAGAAAAAAACAGGATGGTGGATATTTGCTAGCTGGAAACCTGAAAAAGCAGAATCAGTTAGCATTGATTATGATGTATACGTTGCACCACATACTCAATCAAATCCACAGGCTTTTTGGGGAGCACCAAATAAATATGTACCTTCAAGTACTAGCAATCCTGCGTACATTAATTATTATAGATTTGGCACTAAATTTAAAAACTCGGTAGGATACAATACAGACAAAATACAAGTATATTTTGATACAAATGTAGGATTTCCATCTGCATATGGATATAATATTGGTATTGAGTTTGCAAACCATACTGCAAAATATAACGGACAAGTCAGGACTGCAAGTTTGAAATAATGCGAATCAAAGTAATAACATCAATAATTATTATATGTTTAAGTAACACTGTTTTTGCTCAAAAGTATGCTTATTTGGCTATTACAGCAAAAGCAGGCGGTCCTTTTAGGTGGGTTGATATAAATAAAAATAATTATTTTGATGGCAGCATGTTTTCTTATTCCAATCCAACATTTGGGTTGGAATTCGAATTTTCATATAATCATTATAAACTATTCAATAAAAAAGCGAAAACTAATTTTGGTTTTGGACTTACATACAGTCCACAATTTTTTACTATAATTTATCCAAAAACAAATACTGGTAGCGAATTTTATGGTTCTTCACAAATTGCGTTATTGGGATTATCAGGATATATTAATCAGTATATTTGGGGGAGTAATCGCAATAGTAGGACTCAATTAGGGCTAAAAATCGAACCCGTCTTTTTTACAACACCAGATAACACGCAGATTTCGGGCAGCATAACCTTTGATAGTACCTATGCAAATCAACCACAAATAAGCGAAAAACTTTTTTCTGCTTTTTCATTTGGCATTTCGACTGGACCGTTTTTAGAGTTTCATATTATTAAAAACCAATTAGCTTTATGCACCGAATTTAGCATTGGCATATCAACAGCAATGTTAAAAGGAAAAATAAACTACAAAGGTTCTGTAATTGATTACTCCACAAGCCCCATGTCGGGAAACATATTTTTATCCTTAAAATACAAATTCAATCATCAATCCGAACACGAAGAGTACGAATTTTAAATAATAAAATAAAACGAAATAATTACAGCATCTTATAACTATTTTTGTCGGTATAAACACATTATAGTATGGCAAAAATATTAATAATTGACGATGAAAAAGCAATCAGAAGCACACTTCGTGATATTTTGCGTTTTGAAAATTATATTACTGACGAAGCAGCTGATGGCGAAGAGGCTTTGAAAAAACTACAAACCAATAGCTATGATTTAGCACTTTGCGATATTAAAATGCCTAAAATGGACGGAATTGAAGTGCTTGAAAGAGCAAAAAAAGATGAAATTCCTACTCCTTTTATCATGATTTCTGCTCATGGAACTATCGAAACGGCAGTTGAAGCTACTAAAAAAGGAGCTTTTGATTTTATTCAGAAACCACCCGATTTGAATCGCTTATTGATAACTATTAAAAATGCGCCAAAACATTGCGGGCTGTGGTTTCAAAATCGCATGAAATTTTAGGTAAAAGTGCTGCCATTTTAGATGTTAAAGAAATGATTGCCAAAGTTGCACCAACCGAAGCAAAAGTTTTGATTACGGGTGCAAACGGAAGCGGTAAAGAGCTGGTAGCAAGACAATTATATTTACAAAGCAAACGTTCTCGCCAAGCTTTTGTGGAAGTAAACTGTGCGGCAATTCCATCTGAGTTAATCGAAAGTGAGCTTTTTGGACACGAAAAAGGCTCATTTACATCTGCCATAAAAAACCGAACTGGCAAGTTTGAACTAGCTGATGGTGGCACTTTGTTTTTAGACGAAATTGGCGATATGAGCCTTGCTGCTCAAGCAAAAGTATTAAGAGCCATTCAGGAAAAGAAAATTACTAAAGTGGGTGGAGAGAAAGAAATTGATGTAGATGTTCGCATTGTTGCTGCCACTAACAAAAACCTTAAATTGGAAATCCAAAAGGGCAATTTTAGGGAAGATTTATATCATAGATTGGCAGTTGTTGTAATCGAAGTACCTAGTCTTGACGAAAGAAAAACAGATATTCCGATTTTAGTCGAAGATTTTTTAATTAAAATCAATAAAGAATATGGTGGAAAGCCTAAAAATATTTCTCAAGAAGCAATAGAGATGTTGCAAAAAATGAATTGGACAGGGAATATACGAGAACTAAGAAATGTACTCGAACGACTATATATAATGAGCAACGACACCATCAATATAGATAATGTCGTTAAATATGGAGCAAAGACTCATTAAACTTTTGCAGTTGAAGGAGATACTTTTTTTGTATTTTTCAAATAAGTAGGACAAGTCTTTTGTGGAGCACAATTAGCTAAAAACACAAGAATTGAAAGTGTCGCGAGTATTTTTTTCATTCGAATTTTATTTATAGGTACAATCTTAATCAGATAAATTATTATTTCAAAACAATATTTTATAAAACAGTTAAAAATAGTTTTAAACATAGAGCAGATTGCATCCTCTTACATCAGAATTGTCAAATCTACCCAAAACTTTGAATAATTTGCTATTTATTTTTTGTCCCAAGTCTTGGGTTTCGATATAATATTTATTCCTCCTCTATTTGTGGTACTTTTCAAAGTTAAAGCATCATCGGTATCTCTCAATAAAACTTTCATCCAGTTGGGTGCCGAGAACAAATCGCCATCAATCGAGTAGGCTTGCGAAAGCAACTCCGTCATGCCATATTCTGAACACAAAACTGCATTTGGAAACGTTTTTTTTAAAATAAAATGTACTTCGTCTCTAATAATTTCTTTCTTTCGACCTTTCATTCCTCCAGTTTCAATGATATAAAATTTGGATTCATTTTTTTCTGTATTTTCTGCCCAATCTAACAATGCAAATGTTACGCCAAAAATTATAACAGGCTGATTTTGAGCAGAAAAACTATTTATTTTTTGTGTTAATTCATCAAAATTTGATAAATAATATTTTGGAGTTTTAGTGTTTGATTTTGAAATAAAATGGTCAACCATGTGTACCAACGAAGAATTTGAACGCTCAGAATAGGATGGTAAAAGTGGCAAAATCTCAAATTTGGATAATTGTCCAAATTTAGATTCAAAAAAATAGGATGAAATTTTATTGTAAAAATTGATATCTACTACATAATGTTTGCTAGTTTCTATGCCTGTTGTTCCACTGCTTTCAAAGACTTTTTTAATAGCATCTTTACTAGATATAACTTTATGCGATTTGAATAGTGAAATAGGTAAGAAAGGTATATTATTTATATTTTTGGGTTGATAGTTTTTCTTAAATACTAAATCCACATATTTTTGATATACAACATTGTTATTATATTGAAAATCAAATACTTCTAATGCTATTTTTTCGAAATCATAATAAAATTCAATTTTTATTTTTTTTGATTTAGCCAATAATTCCTACTAAAATTTCGCTCAAATTTCCAGTTTTTTTTCAACAATTCTAATGGTTTATATGCAAAAAAATCTTTGATAGAAATAGATGAATATAATGAATTATCATCCGTAAGAATAAGTTTATTTTTTGATAAAGCATCAGCAAAAGCATAGTTTGAAATTTGATAGTTTTCGGTATCTTCAATAAGTTTTGATGCCAAATTTTTTGTATTTCTAAGTATATTTTGTTCAAAAATTGCTGTTTTTGAAAGGTTATAAGCATATTCCAAAAACCTTTTCAATAATTTTGGACCTTCGTTTATTGTATTTTCGACTTGTAATTGCTGTGGAAAAATACTTGCAACAATGTAAATTTTTTCTCTCGCTCTAGTGATTGCCACATTCAAACGATTTTCGCCACCAAGTTGGTTTAAGCTACCAAATTGTGCATTAATTTTACCGTAAGTGTCTGAAGCATAGGCAATTGAAAAAATAATTATATCACGTTCATCGCCTTGTACATTTTCTATATTTTTAACAAAAAACGAAGTAGGAATGTTGAAACTTTGAAAAACAGATTGTTGCCACATCAAATCTTCAATCAATTCTTGTTGTTTTGCATTGAAAGTTACTACACCAACCGATTTGTCGGTATTTTTTGTAAAAATCTCAAAAACCAATTTCACAACTTCTTCGGCTTCGGTTTGATTTACATTGTTTTTCCAAATTCCATGCGTTTTTAAATATTCAATTGGTTTTTCAGTTTTAATTATATCAGCATTTTCAGGAATAAAAATTAATTTGTTTTGATAAAATGCTGCGTTTGAAAACGAAATTAATTCCTCAAATTTACTTCTATAATGGTGCAAAAGCATGGTTTGCGGAACATATTTTTCGGTCAAATTCAAGAGCGAATCAATCGAATTTTCTATCGAATCTTCTGATTCGTTTTCGAATCTAGGCTGATACAAATCGTTGGGAGGCAACTGTTTATCATCGCCTACCACACAAATTTGATTACCTCGAAACATCACAGGAAGTCCTTTTTCGGCAAAACATTGCGAAGCTTCATCAAAAATTACTAAATCAAAATTTGTAGACAGCGGAAAAATTGATGAAACAGTTTCGGGAGACGATAGCCAACATGGCACCAATTTCATAATTTCCTCAAAATGATTTTCTAATAGCTTACGAATAGCCCAAATCTTTTTCTTTTTTGTGGTTTGATGATGCAAATCACGATACGTTACTCTATTGTTTAATCTATTGATTTCTAGGTTTTTATAAGTTAATTCTCTTAGTTTTAATAATAAAATCTGACCAGAAATCTCTTGTTTTTTTTCAATATACTTTTGTAAATCTTGCTCAAGCTGCGAAAGTTCAAAAGTAGAAACAGACCGCAAAATTGGATTTTTTTCTTCTATTATATCAATCCAAAAATTATAAAAACTATGCTGAATTTGCGTAATAATTTCTTTTTTTTCTATACCAATTTTAATAATTTCAAAAATCTCTTTTTCGGTTTTGCTGTATTCACCAACTAGTTTATCATATTGAACAATATAGTGAAAATAGGTTTGTAATTGTGATTTAAAATTTGATACAACTTCTTGATTATCAATTATTTTTGAAATTTGTTCGGGTAATAAATACTCTAAATAGTTTGAATAATCCTGATTAGCTTCTATTGTTTTATTACAAATTTCTGAAATTAAATTTCTGAGTCCAATATTTGATTTTGGTAAATTCTTGATTTGATTTTTGAAAATATCTTGAATTGATCTTTTTATACAGAATGCTAAAAGTATGTTTTGAAATTGATTTTTGATTTCTTCTGTATTTAATTCATTATCAAGGAGTTTTAATCCTAGATGGTTATAAATTTCAGTCGTGTATTCAATTATTTTTCTGCGATTTTGGAGCTTTTTTTCTAGTATTTCAATGCCATTTATATCACATTTTAAATCATTTTTTTTGAGTAATTCAGTTACAAATATTTTTGTTTTAGAAAATAATTTCCATTTAGTTTTGGTGTAAAAATTGAGAAACAAGGTTTTGGTTTCAGAAATAATTTCTATTGTTTCATCAATGTTGTTATTTTTAATTGAAAATTCAATTTGTTCATTATCAATGATTTGTAATGTGTTTTTAATTAATATTTCAATACTTTTTTGATTAATATTTTTTTCAAAAATGAATTTTATAATTTCATAAACCTGTGCATTTTCAAGATTTTCTTTTAGATTATTTAACTCTATTATATATTTTTCAAAAGCCAACAAATCAAAAAAATGAATAGGTTGGTTTAAAATATCACTTTCAATTGTATATTTTTTATTTAGAGCTTGAATTTCGTCTAAATAAACTACCATTTTTTCTAAATCAGCCACTGAAAAAGTATTGAAATTCACTCTATTTTTGAATTCAAAATCTTCTTTTTCTATGATTTTTGCATAAGGAATAAGTTTTATGGTTTTTGCAATAAATAGTTCTAATGAATTGAAATTGAAATATTTAGCATAGTTTTTTAATTCAGGGAAATGATTTTTTTTAGCCAACAGATATAATTCTTTTGCTGTAATTCCAAAAGATTGATTATCGAATAATGCTAGTTTAAATTCAGTAAGTTTTTCAGTGATTGAGTCAATATTTCTGCTTAACTTCAAGAATTCTTTTTCGAGCCAAATGGCATCTAGCGAATCGTTTGTTTGTTTGTAATCTTCAATATTATCAATCTGAAAGGCTAGTTGTTGAAATAGTTTTTTTCTATCCAGTTTGAAATCATGAACAACTGCAACAAAATTATTTAATTGTTTAGTAATCAAACGATTATAAACCACATCAAGTGCTGCTTTTTTTTGAGAAACAACTAATACTTTTTTGTTATTCGAAATAAAATCAGTAATTAAATTACAAATCAATTGCGATTTACCTGTGCCAGGTGGACCTTGAACCACCATTGATTTTCCAGATTTTATATGAATCAAAGCAGCTTCTTGCGAAGCATCAATTGGAAATGCGGTTAAAATATGTTCTTCTTTTATGATTTTGTTTTTTTTGAATTTTGATTCAAAAAAAGATGTCAAATTATCGAATTTGTTTTCAGCTATAATCTCTTCATAATCTGCTGACAAAACAGAACCACGCTCGGGAAAAATACCTAAAATTGCTTCAGGGAATAGTTTTAACTCACCATTTTTGTATTCAATTTCAAAATCTGAACGTTTAAATTCGTCAAAAAATTGGAGCTTATTTATAAAAATATCACGGTTGAAGTTTATATCTAATTTGCTCTCTTTCAGTAAATTATACAAATAATTTCTAAAAACAAGTGCATCCTCAAAGTTATCTTCAAAAACTGTTTCAAAAAAATCATCATCAAACGAAATTTTTGTGAAATGTGCGTATGCAATCAACAAACTTTTGTTTAAAAAAGGTTGATTTTCAGCCTGTTGGCTTATTGTCCAAGTCGATTTATTTTTTTCAGTTTGAAGTTCTAATTCAACAGGAAAAACAACTAAAGGTGCTCTTATTATTGTTCCATCCACTAGTTTTCCTCTCACAAAAGGATAGCCTATGGCTAAATCTTTGCTTCCTCGTTCTTCAAATATTAAATTTTCTTTTCGTTTAATTTTAGCAATTCTCTTACTTAGTTTTACTATTTTTTCATCTCTAGTGTCTGTAAAATCGCAAATTGTGATTTTTTTTTTGTTTGTAATAATCTGCTCTAAAAGTTCAAAAGAGCTTTTTTTTGAAATTGAAAAATCCAACTCATTAAAATCAATATCCAACTCAGCCGAAGGCTTTAGCAATACCAACGACCTGTTATTTGCAGTTAGATTCGTAAGTTTTTTTTGATATGATTTTAATGAATGCCAAATTACAAATAATTTACATCGAAGACGTTTTAAGTATTATATATTTGTGATTAAATACAACCTTTTTTATGTTAAAGGCTTTAGACCGATACATTCTAAAAAAATATTTATCTGCATTTTTCTTTGTTGTGATGATTTTGGTGGTCGTGATCTGTGTGATAGACTACACCGAAAAAAACGACACTTTTATTCGGCACAATCTGTCGGCTAGAGTAATATTTTTAGATTATTATATTAATTTTTTTGTTTACATAGCCAATATGTTGGCTCCTATAATTGCATTTATAGCTACGGTTTTTGTTACAGCCAAATTGGCTTCTCGAACCGAAATTGTAGCAATTTTGAGTGCTGGAGTGAGTTTTAAACGGATTCTATTTCCTTATTTTTTGGGTGCAGTTATGATTTCTAGTATTATATTTTATCTCCATGGTTTTGTGATTCCTAGAGCAAATCGTGTACGTATGAATTTTGAAAATCAATACGTGTGGTCGGAACATCATTACGATAAACGAAATATTCATATAAAAATCGCTCCAACAAGTTTGATTTACATGGAAAGTTATAATAATTCGATTACGTGTGGCTATCAAATCACGCTAGAAACAATAAAAGATGGCAAACTTTTGGACAAAATTACTGCCTCTCGACTGCTTTGGCAACCAGAATCTAAAAAATGGCGATTGGAATTTTGGAAAAAACATGTTTTTAACGGAAAAAACGAAAGTGCTACTCATGGCGATATTTTGGATACAACCATTAATTTGCACCCCGAAGACTTTGAATCGCAACGCATGATGCACGAACAACTTACTATTACAGAATTAAGTTATGAAATAGACAAGCTGCGAAATAGAGGTTCTGATGGCGTAGTTCCTTATGAGATAGAGCGTTATGATAGATATACATATCCTTTTTCTATTATAATTCTTACTATAATTGGAGTGATTGTTGCGTCTAAAAAATCAAGAAACGGAGTAGGTGCACAAATTGCATTCGGCTTTGTTTTAGCATTTACTTATGTGTTGTTTGTAGTTATTGGCAGAAGTTTAGCCAATGTTGGCGGTTTGCCACCAGCACTTTCGTGTTGGCTTCCAAATTTTATATTTAGCTCAATCGGACTTATCATGTATTGGCGAATTCCAAAATAATTAATTATTTAAATACTCTACGAGCGTGCGTTTTTAGGCAAATTTAGCTCAATTTTCCCACTACCAACCCCATTATTACTAATCCAACACCTATCCATTTTTGGAAAGAGATTCGTTCTTTATAATAAAAATAACCCATAACAATTGGGAAGGTAAAGCCAATCGTTCCCAAATACTCAACAGATGAAATTGACACCAAATAAAATCCTATGTTGGAACAATATACACCAACAATACCGCACACTGCTAATGCAAGAGTCCACAAAATGGCAGAACTAATACCAATCAATGAGAATATTTTTTGCTTTTTTATAACAAATATCTGAATTCCAGCCAATATAAAAATGATGCCTTCGAGTAAAAAGCTGAAAAATTCCACACCTAAAGTCTTGTTAGCAAATCCGAAAAAGGAAAATGATATTCCCCAAAACAACATGGCTAATAAAGCAAAGCCTATCCAAGTACTATTTTTAAGTTTTTTAATTGAAAAAGATGTGAAATCAAAGCTGATTACAATTACTCCTGCAAATGCCAAAATCATTGCAATGGCACGTTGAAAACTAACATTCTCTCCCAGCAAAGTAAAAGCCAATAATGTACTCACCATACCATTTAATGAGATAATAGGTACAATAATGGTAATATCACCTTTTTCATTTGAACGATTAAAAAAATATAGACCCAAATAAGAAACTACACAAATTAAAACACACCATAAAAAATCAGAATATGAACAAGTTATGGATTTTTGACTTAAAAGAAACCATATCCCAAAGGCAGAGGCGGTAAAAAAGTTTCTAATAAAAATAGTAGATTCTACTCCGATTATTTGAATGGGCTTTTTCCATAGTACATTTGAAATACTGAATGCTAATTGTGAAATGATGATAAAATAAAAAGCGGTGTGTTCGTTGGATGGAATCATAAGAAACTGATTTTTATAATATACTGGCAGTCAAATAGTTAAGTATTTTAAAAACTGTTTAAATTGATAGCGGTAAATTTTATTCTTAAGATGGAATTTTGATTTTTACCACTAATATTAAACGATTTTCTGTAAATTTGCAAAACAAATTGAATTTTATGGAAATCTTGACCATCAACCAAATTAAAGCACAGTACCCAAATCAGTGGGTGTTGGTTGGAAACCCAGAGTTGGAGAACCCAGAGGTAAACGGTACTATTGTTAGCAAACTTTTAAAAGGAATTGTGCTTTTAGCTAGTACAAACAAACGAGAAATTGGTTTCAAAGCCAAAGAAGTACAATATAAAGTTAATAAAACTGCCTGTATCTATACGGGGGAAATTCCAAAAAATCGCTTGTTTCTTTTATGAGTGAGGTTAAATTCAAGCGTGAAACATCAGAAAGTCTCATTGTTTTTACTTGTCATTTAGGTAATCATGAAGTTGCTTTAGCTTTGGATACTGGAGCTTCTCATACCACAATAGATTTAACAACCTTGCAAATTGCTGGTTACGATATTAATGACGCTACAAAAACTACATATATTGAAACTGCAAGTGGTGTAATAGAAGCCTATTTGTTTAAAGTGGGGCAATTAACCGCACTTGGTATTACCAAAAGCAATATTGAAATATGCGCTTATGATTTTTTTACCCACCATGTGCTTACTGACTTTGATGGTGTTTTGGGTTTAGACTTTATAGATGAATATAAAATCTGTATTGATTTTAAAAATGAGATTGTAAAAATAAACTGATTTATATTCTTTCAAACGGTAGTTTATCACTTTCTCGGATATTTTGGCTTCTTTTTAACCCTGAGCAAAGAATTTGAAATTGATTTTTCTAAAAATTATGTGCAATTTCGTATAGTAAATTTAAAACCATGAAAATTTCAGCATCAAAAAATTTCATTACGATTGATTGCGATGAAATTATAAAAGAAATAAAACTTAAGTACGGTTCTACACCTATCATGAGTTCAAAATATGAAACTGTGAAGAAGTCTGTAGAAGGCAGAAGATTGGCTGCACAATAGTTTGTTCAGGATAAGAGTAGTTTTTAAAGGTTATTGGACCTAAAAACATCTTCAAAAAAGGCATATTTTAGCTTTTTTGCGATGGACATTCCTTCATTTGTGGTGTTTACATCTTTCACGATTATATTTTTTACAATCAAATAATGTAAATGCTCAAATTCACGTTCATAATCGGTGTCTTGTAGTGGTTTTATCTGCTTAAAAAGTTTTTGTGCCAATGTTTCATTTTGTTGAAGGTGTGTGCACAATGCATAATACATCCATAGTTTTTTGAGGTAAAAATCTTGGCTTTCTTTCAATTCATCTAAATCGTAATCGGCTAATAGAATATGAGTTACATACCATACTAATTTAGCCCATTCACTGCATAACAACAGGGCATTTAAAATTTTGATATGAAAATGAAGTGGCTTATCATCAAAATTGGGATAAGTATGTGCCAATCGTGCCATTTGTAAGATGAGTTCCCAATAATCGTCCGAAATACCACCCCCGTAAAAGTGCCTGTAAATCAGTTCTGACCCATAATAGCGGACAGTAGGGATGATATGTATTTGAGCAGTTTTGGGAATAATTCGAAGTTCTTCGATATGCCTTTTGCAATCAGCTTCATTTTTAGATAAAAACGATTTCAAAAACAACAAACTGTGTCCAAACAATCGTGCTTCATCCGTTTTCTTTTGTTCCAAATATAATTCAATGGCTTTATGGTGATGCAATACCAAATAATCTGTATCCACAAAAAACTCAAAATAAAACGACTGTGCCACCGGATGCGTAGCATAAATTGGCAGCAGCGTTTCCCTCAATTTTTCATGCTTCCGCAAGGCAATTCCAAAATGTTGCGACAGCGACCACAATTGAAAGTGCATATAATTTTTCTCTGTGAAAATATAGGGTAAATCAAAAAAGCGACTTAAAAACTCAAAATCTTCTTTCTGAAAGGCACTTTCAATAATCTGAGGCAGAATATGGGTATATAGGTAATAATTTTCGTGGTGTGTGCTACAATAAGCTGATACGGTTTCAAAACTAAAATCGGGCACCTCTTTGATAGACAATATTCTCAAAAAAGGATTAATGCCTTTGTGTGTAAATCCCTTTTGGTCGTCAAAACTCATAGGCACATTGCCAACACCTTTTTCTTCTTTGATGTTTTTGACAAATGCCTCAAAGTGCAAATAGCCCAAAAAACGAGCAAGGTAGTCTAGACTATTGACAGACAAGTTGGGAAATGTTTTGTCTACGCCAATGATTCGCATCAGTGTTTTCTCACTTACGGGTTCTAGTGGTTGAAAACGTTTGATTTCTTCACTCATATAGTGGCAATCGCGGCTACGAATGGCAGTGAAGCCAAACCTTATCGCCAATTTGAGTACCAATTGACCTACATAGAAATCGCTTGTACGAATGGTGTTTTTCTTATCCATGTACAAATCAAATCAAAAAAATGGAACAGCAGCCATTAAGGGTATATAAGGGTATGGAATTAGCAAAAATATATTGCTATAATTTATGGAAATTTGGTATAGATTTCAGATCGATGAGAAAAAAGAATGAGGGTTATTGTATTTGCAACAATCAGTTGAAATCCCAATCTATAATCTCCAATTCGTTTTCTGTAATAATCTGAAAAACCTTTCAATTTTTTGCAATGAGTAATATCAAAAATTGTTTCTGACTGTTCCATTTCAAGAATTGCGGTTTCAATTTTAATTTAGAATCTTTCAGTTTGTTTACTGATTTTAAAAATGATTTATCAAAGGTAACGTTCATTTTGCTTTTAGTGCAGCAAATACCTCATTTCTTGTTACTAAATGTCCTGTTTTTGCCTTATCCATTGCATTGCCTAGTAAAATATCTTCATATTGATTTTCTTTGACTACATGCACAATAGCACCAAGTTTTTTTGCCAAAGCAATCATCGGTTTGTTTGTATCTAGGTCTGTTTTTATCAATAGAGCATCCATGGCCTATAATGTTATTTTGATACGAAGATAGGCATTTTTTGAATAATACTTTTTCAAATGAAACCAAAAAAAGGACGAAAATTCATCAAGGGTATACAAGGGTATAAGATTATGTAGGTTGATATGAAAAGATGTGTGAGGTTTGGGGAAATTTAAAAACAAAATATGGCTCCATTCGATCCTCGCACAGAAGCATTAGCCTTACAACCCAAGTTTAGTAATGAATTTCAGGAAATGATTCTTGGTTTTTCTCAAGAAATCATCCATCATCTAGCTTTTGCTCCAAGTCCTCATACAAATAGGGCATGGTTGCTCAACGATTCTCACACTTCTACTGTTTCTTTATGTGGGCTAGATTTTTATTTTAATTATGATAATGAAGTACCTAGCAGACCTCAAACTACTGCTATCTGGATTAGAGTATTGAATCAAAACGGTTGCAACGTGTGGTTTAGAATCCAAGAAACTGTTGAAAGAAAAGACAAAAGGGTAGAAATTTATTCAAAGGAGCTACTTAATTGTTTAGAATGGAATCAAAGAGAAGATAATTATGGCATACCTGAAGTAATTAATGGATTACCTAATGGAGTTTTCTTAAAAGATTTTTTCAGACATCCAAATTTTGAAAGAGCAGAATCTAAACTCAAAACATGGGCAGCTGTTGTTGATGAGATGCGTCAATTATTACCCTGTGCTTGTACTGGAAATTACACTAATTAAAACTATAAAAAAATGAAAAAGTTATTTTATTTAATCTCGATGGTATCTGTATTTACGATAAATGCAGATTTATTTGCTCAGCAAAACAAGCTAATTTTCACACGCACACTACCAAAACTTCCGACAAATCAATATTGGTCTGACATACGAGTCATAAACCCAATTTGGTATAATGACACATTATTTACTACTGATCAAAATGAAACAGGAGATGTTAAGGCATGGAATACTAACGGCACTATGCTAGGAATATTTATTAATGGTGCAGCTGGATATAATATAATACAAGATTACTATAAAAAAGGGTCCACAATTTATTATTATTCAATTAAACCCTTTTCAGGCCCAGCATTTGAAATACCGGGCTTTAGTATTTTTAGTAATATGACAATAAGTTTGTCAGTAGGTACAGCTACTTCTTCTAATTTTATTAAACGAGATAATTTTATTTATAGAAGTGTTCAAGGTCAACGAAATTTTACACGGCAATTTTTTTATAACGGGCCTATAACTACAATGGATTTAACTCCGAATAATGAATCATTTATATGTCAAGGCACATTTGCAATACAGACAGTTCCTTCTGGTTTACGTGATAATACATATAGAAAAATACAAAACACTACTATCGGTAATCCAGTAACAATAAGTGGACTAAATACACGAGGTAAATCAGGACTATTTTATGTACCGAATTCTAATAGATATATCACAACAGATAGTATACGGGGTATTGGTTTTACACCATCAGATTTATCAGGAGGTTTTACACCCGCAACTATTACATCACCTATAGTTTTTGATCAAGATATTAATTACAGTGGTGATAATCGATTTTCACGAGTTATTAATTTACGAGGAGTTGTATTTACGTCATCTACAACGGGTTATGGACTGATTTACAATAAAGTTTTAACTACACTTACGTCATCATTTTATTATTATATTATTAAAACTACAGATGCCGGAAATAGTTGGAGTGTAATTTATACTAAAACTTTAGCTGAACAATATAATCCATTGTATGTTTTTGTTGATAAAGAGGCCCAACTTTATAATCAATATCATATTTTAGGCAATTATGTAAGTCTTAAACAAGACAGAAAAATCCCATACTTATTATATTTTGCATATCGAAATGAAATATTAAATATTGATACACGATATGATGATATAAAAACCATGTATAGTACACCAAATACAGGCCTAGGTATTAATGCTTTTGATGCATCTGATGGTTATGTAGCTATATCTGAAAGTGGTTCTACAACAATTACTTATGTGACAGGACCAAACCCGGCATATACAACTTTAAGTACTACACAAAATTTGTATATGTCAACGCTTACATTTAATCCGTTCTTCTCAATATATAGTTCAACTGATCCAAATTTACGTACAAATTATACATGGTGTGGTTCTAATACTCTAAATTTAATATCAACACGACCTGATAATGCTTATATTTGGTATACCCCAATTGGTACCTTCACAGGAAGTACATTGACAACTACTTTACCTGCCGGGAATAATATAATCACAGTTACGGCAACAAACTTTAATAGCTCAACATTTAGAATTGTTACTGTTACGTCAATAGGCTCTCCTAATATTCCCACGGTAATTGCACCGGCAAATGTTTGTTCAGGATCAATAATTAATATTACTTCTACAGGTTCTGTACTCTATGCAAATGGTAATGTTATTACATCTTCTTATCAAGTAAATTCTAATATTGTCTTAACAAGTTCTAATTTTAATAGTTGTACTACCGTAACATCAATTCCTTTTACTGTAACGGCACTTAGTAATCCTACTAATATTAGTATAAATTCGGTCATAAGAAGCATTACCGGAACAACTTCTTCATTTACAGTAGTCCCTAGAGTTAATGAAACATACAGATGGTCCACAGCCGATGTAGGTAACTCAACAACTTGGTATTCATCTGGATCAGGATTTAATGAAGTTAAATTGACAATTACAGGTGTATGTGGTACTCGAAGTCAATCTATACAATGGCAAACTTACAATCCGTCTATCGTACTAAACGCAACAGTACTAACAATATCAGGCACTACTACGTCTATTAATCTTGGTATTACTGCTAATACTTCCTACCAAATCCAATCAGATAATTGGATAAACATATCAGGCAATACACTAACCGTGACAACTACTCCAAGTTTACGAATAGGAAATATTACAGTAAGTTCAACTATAGGCAGTCCTCAATCTAGCACTATATTGGAATTAACTCAAACACCATATATAGCACCTACTATACCCGGAGTTATAACAGTACCAAATACAACAATTGGTAATAATACAATAATAATTGGCACTTCTACAATTACTGGCTTAACAACCATTACTAGTACTATTTCCATAGTTAATGGTAACACCATCACAGGAATTACCACCTTTGTAGGCAGTATTAATGGAACCGTAACTACATTGGTCGGTGTGGCTACTACACTCACGGGTACTACAAATCTTTCAGGTTTCCAAAACGCAGAAAATGCAACATTCGAGGTTTTTCCTAATCCTTCCAGTGGTACTTTTACCATCAAAATCGATAAGGTTTCAGAAAACCTCATCGATTCAGGGGTAGCGGTGTATAACTCCATCGGTCAGCAAATTTCTACTTTACAAACTGGCGAAACTACTCTGCCTAAAGGATTTTATCTGTTAAAATACGGCAAACAACTTAAAAAACTCGTTGTAGAGTAAATTACACTTCAAAAATCCCTCTCCTTGCAGAGGGGTTTTGATTTAAAGTATTTATGAAATTGATGTCCAATTAATGCTCCAAATAATTGAATTGAGCGTGATTTCAAAAAAATATTCTTATATCATTTACAAATCCCAAAACCGATTTTTTTTATCAATTTATATTGCATAGTGCTGTTGGAATTCTGAATTTCAAGGTTTTGTTGATGATAATAAGTAGTGAAATGCAACAAAGTTTGCAACTGTGCATTTAATAAAACAACTTTGTAAAAATATAAATTCTAATTATCTAGTTATTTTGTCATAAGCATTTCGATGTTTGCTTAATCGGCATTGGCGAATTCCAAAATAATTAATTATAAAAAGTATGTCAAAATCAATATTTATTCCAGATATAGCAGCAAAAGTTGCTAAAATTTTTCAAGATAATGGGGGACAATTTATTACTCCAGCCAAAGAAATTGCTGAAAAAGTTTCTAAAATTTCGTGTTTTGTATTCGATTGGGATGGTGTTTTTAATACTGGTCGAAAAGGTGCAGAGAAAACGAGCGATTTTGCCGAACCCGACACTATGGCTTTGCATATTATTCGCTATGCCTATTGGCGAAAACATGGGGTGCTGCCAATTGTTGCCATAATCACTGGTGTAGATAATGAATCTGCTTATAAACTTGCACAAAGAGATCATCTGACACATGTTTTTGCTGGTTTTAAAGACAAAACTGAGCCTTTGAAAACATTGCAACTGTTTTTGATGATATTATTGATTATCCCTTGGCTGTTGGTGCCGAACTTCGGTTTATGGTTCGCAGAAATGCAAGTCCACTTTTTATGGATTATTTTAAAGAAAACAAACTGTGTGATTACATAACATACTCACAACAACCCGATTATCCTGTGCGAGAAATTGCAGAATTAATCATTGGTTTAGGTGGAAAATATGACGATATGTTGATTTCTAGATTCAAAGAGAAAGAACAATATATGCAATTTTGGAATACGCGTCAAGCAGTAGAAACTAAAATAGATAAGGCATAAGTTGTTTATTATATCTCAAAATATAGTAAGAAAATAGAATTATATTTCAATTAAAAACATTACCAACTATTGAATAAATTTCAAGTTTTGGAAATTTTATAGCTAGTTTGTCGGCAATGATTTTACTTTTATTGCCTGAGTTACAAACCAAATAAATAGGTTCTTGTGTTGAGATTTTTGTTTCTTGATTTTCAAAATCTGAAAACGGAACATTAAGGCCTCCTAAATTATGTTGTAAAAATTCGTGTTTTTCTCTAACATCAATCAAATTAATATTTGGATTTGAAAAAAGTAGGTCTTTAAAATCTTGGGAATCAATTAAATGAATGTTTTTTGTTTTTATAGATTGATTTGAGTAAGAAAAAACAAAATACGCTAAAGTTAAACTATTAAAAGTTAAGGTTTTCCCTACCAAAGAATCCCCAATTTCTAATATCAATTTCAAAACTTCATTGGCTTGAAAAAGTCCAATTATGCCACAAAGTGTATTTAAAACTCCTAAAGTAGTACAAGTTGGAATAGTTTCTTGGTCGGGCTTATTTGGAAAAAGTGTTCGAAGCGAATGATTGTGTTTGAAATCAAATACGGTTACTTGTCCTTCAAATTTATAAATCGAGGCAAATACCAATGGCTTTTTTTCTTTTTCACAAGCATCATTTAATGTATATCTAGTATCAAAATTATCAGTACAATCAACAATTATATCAAACTGATTTATAATTGATTGTACATTATCATTCGTAATAAAATTACTAAAAACTATTATTTGGTTTGATTTATTAAAGTTTTCTATTTTCGATTTAGCAGCTAGTGTTTTTTGTTTGCCAACATCATCTATAGTATATAATATCTGTCGAGGAATATTAGATATTTCAACTATATCTCCATCTGCAATGCCAATTTTCCCAACTCCTGTAGCAGCCAAATATTGCAAAACAGGGCAACCTAAACCTCCTGCTCCAACCACTAAAACCGAAGCATTTTTAAGTTTTTGCTGACCTAAATCGCCAATTTCAGCCAGATTTATTTGGCGAGCATATTGTTTTTGTTCTATTTCTGAAAGTTTTTGCAAGGTTTAATTTAGATAGATGATTATACATAAAGATTTATATAAGCCATAAAATTATAATTTTTAACTAAATATTAACCACATATTATAATTTCAATTAAGCTATTATAGTACTATTTTATCTTGAAATATTATTATTTTTGATTTTAATTTTTACTTTTGTGTAAATTAAATTTTTAATGACAAAATACACACTAATTTTTATATTTTTTATATATTTTATTTCTTGTACAAATAAGAAAATTGATTTTGAATCATCGAGATTAGAAAAACAAACTTTGTGCGAAACGCTGGAAGACCCCATGGAAATAGCTGTCTCTAAAGATGGATTTGTATTTATCATTGAAAGAAAAGGAAAAATAAAATTATATAACCCAATTAAAAAAAACACGAAAACTATTGGAAAAATTGAGGTGGATTTAGGACATGAAGATGGTTTACTAGGTTTGACCTTAGATCCTGATTTTGAATTAAACGGTTGGATTTATTTGCTTTATACCCCAGTCCCTCATCAGGTTCAGCGAGTTTCAAGGTTTTATTTTAATGGAGATATAGTTGAGTTAGCATCTGAAAGGGTTGTTATTGAATTTCCAATTGTTCCAGAAAGACATCAGGGTGGAAGCTTAGCTTTCGATTCAAATCGCAATTTATTTATTTCAACAGGCGAAAACACCATTCCGACTGGCATTAATGGGTATGCTCCAATAGACGAAAGAAAAGGTTTTGAACGTAGCGATGCACAACGTAGTGCTGGCAATACAAACGACTTAAGAGGGAAAATATTACGTATTCGTCCCGAAAAAAATGGTGGTTATACAATCCCAAAAGGTAATTTTAAAGAAAAATATAATTTAAAATTGGCTCGACCAGAAATTTATATTATGGGTTGTAGAAATCCTTTTCGCATCGCTGTTGATAAAAAAACGAATACTTTATTTTGGGGAGAAATTGGTCCAGATGCTGGTAGTGATAGTGAAAAAGGTCCAAAAGGACATGATGAAATTAATCGGGCTAGCGAATCGGGATTTTATGGTTGGCCTTATTTTATTGGAAACAACAAAGCCTACTCAAGGGTTGATTTTGAAACAGATGCAGTTGTAAGTATTTTTGATACACTTCATCCTCAAAACAATTCTCCAAACAATACAGGTGATATTCTTTTGCCAAAACCTCAAAATGCCTTGATTTGGTATCCTTATGATGCTTCTAAAGAATTTCCTGTTTTGGGAAAAGGCGGACGCTCCGCTATGGCTGGTATGATTTATCACAGAAGTTTGCATAAACAAAACGAAAATATGTTGCCCGATTTTTTTGAAAATAAACTTTTTATTATGGATTGGATGCGAAATTGGATAATGACAGTTGAGCTTTCTGATGATGGTAAACTAAAAAGCATTTCCCCATTTATGCCTGAAATTTCTTTTAAAAGACCTATGGATATGGCTTTGGGTAATGATGGTTGTATGTATTTGTTGGAATATGGAGAAAATTGGTTTGGTAACACTAATGGAACATTGAGTAAGATTATCTATAATAGAAATAACAGAAATCCTACGATTAAAAGCAATGTTTTTCCTACTCAAGGCGGATTGCCTTTGGCTATAAATTGTTCATCAAAGGGTACTTATGATTTGGATGGCGATAGTTTAACTTACAAATGGAGCATTTCCTCCAAAAATAATCCAAAAAATATGATTGAAATATCAAATTTAAAAAATCCAGTTTTTAATTTAAAAGAGGCTGGAGAGTATGAAATAAAACTGTCCGTTTCTGATTCAAAACAAATTTCTTGTGCTGAAACCAAAATAGTAAATGCTGGAAATACTGCACCTGATTTAAAATTAAAAATTTCTAATAATAAAACCTTTTATTGGAATAACAGAACCATTAACTTCACTTCAACAGTTTCTGATCTTGAAGATGGGACTTCAATTTCTCCGATAAAAAGTATTGAAGCTGTACATATTTCAAAGATAAATTCAGAATTGGAATATAATAATGCTTACAACAGAGGTAAAATTTTAGTTGAAAATAGTGATTGCAAATCCTGTCATGCTATCAATCAAAAATCAGTTGGTCCAACTTTTTTGACAATAAGTAATACATACCAAGAAAACGATTTGACGATTACAAATTTAAGTCAGAAAATCCTTAATGGAGGAAGTGGAGTTTGGGGCAACTCTCCCATGAGTGCACATCCTCAACTAAGTCAAGACCAAGCCAAATTAATGGTAAGATATATTTTATCGCTTAAAAATAGCCAAAATCAACCAAATATCGAATTAAAAAACGGTACAGTTGTGCTTCCCAAAAATATAGAAAACGATGCAAACACATTTATTAAATTTAAAGCGTCCTATACCGACAAAGGCTCAAATGGAATGCCTTCTATAAGCAATAAAGATAGTATCATGCTTAAAAATCCAACTGTTCAAGCACTTAATTATAGCACCTCTGGCGATATTATTGAAACAAACGGACTAGCACGTTTGCCATTTCCAAACTCATTTATTAGTTTTAAAAATGTAGATTTAACTCAGGTAACATTTATAAATATTGAATATGGTTACGATTTTTATGTCCCTAATTGTTGGGTTGAAATTCATGCAGATACTCCTTATGGGAAACTTATAGGTAAAATTGAAATGAAAAAAATTGGTACAAACGAAAAATTCGGGTTAGATAAAATTTCAATAACACCCACAAACGAAATGAAAGATATTTTTATCGTTTATCAACCAGCCTTAAATTTACATGCTCCAATAAATATTAAAACTTTAACTTTTAAATTCAACAAATAAACAACCAACAAAAATGAAAAAACACATCTTATTGTTCATTATTTTAGCTGTACAATCTATGGCACAAAACACTATTCCTGTAAAATGGACTATTGGCTATCATCCTACCTTAAATGATAAACCTGCGAATTATTACCCTTCTACAGTGCCTGGTGCTCCACAACTCGATATTATGTTGGCAGAAAAATACAAACAACCTATTTGGTATGCAGATAATGTAAAGCAGTTTTTATGGATGGAAAAAACTTATTTTACCTATAAAACAAATTTTAAAAAACCTGCCTTAAAACAAGGACAAACATTGAATTTTCATTCAAAAGGTATTGATTATGAGTTTATTATTACTTTAAATGGCGAAAAAATATGGGATCAAGAAGGAATGTTTAGATATGTAAACCTTGATTTGACTTCAAAATTAAAAGATGAAAATGAGTTTAAAATTACTATTTTTCCACCCAAAATGGCTGGCTCTGACAGACCCAAAGATGAGTTAAACGTAAATGGTTTTTTTAGAGATAATGCCCGAACAAGTGTAAAACCTCCTATGAGTTATGGTTGGGACTGGCATCCACGTTTGATTAGTCGTGGAATTTGGGACGAAACTTATTTTGAAATCAAAAATCAATCTTTTCTTGAGCAAACAGAAGTACGTTATACCCTCGACTCTGCATTGAAAAATGCTAAATTGAATTTAATTATTGATGGAAAAAATCTAACAAATGGTAGCTATAATTGGGTATTAAAAAATCCTAATGGCACTGCGGTTATTTCTAAAAGTGGAAAATTAGACAAAGATGTTTTTATGCTTTCAGAAAATCTATCTAATGTTTCGCTTTGGTGGCCAAATGGATATGGAAAACCCGAACTTTATACAAGCATTGTTGAAATAAAATCAGCTGATGGCACTTTAATTGGCACTCAAACCAAGAAAATTGGGTTTAAACGCTCGAAAATGGTGATGGGAGAAGGAACATGGATTGAACCAACCATTTTTCCAAAATCAAGAAGTGTGGCTCCTGCAACTTTAGAAATTAACGGAAAAGTAATATTTGCAAAAGGTAGCAACTGGGTGCCAAATGAACTATTTCCAGGTATTCAAAACCGTGATAATTATGAGCCTTATGTTAAAATGGCAAAAGAGGCAAACTTTAATATTTTACGTTCGTGGGGTGGACAAATCATTAATAAAGAGTCTTTTTTTGATTTATGTGATGAGTATGGTTTATTGGTTTGGCAAGAATTTCCACTCACAGGAACGAACTATCCTGATGAGGAAAATTTCTTAAAAGTACTCGATTTAGAAGCTGATGCGATTATAAAAAGAGTGCGACAACATGCTTGTTTGGCATTTTGGAGTGGCGGAAACGAGCTTTTTAACGAATGGAGTGGTATGACAGAGCAATCTCATGCCATGCGATTATTGAATATGAAATGTTACCAATTAGACAAAAATATCCCTTTTATTTTTACAAGTCCATTGATGGGAATGGGACACGGGCATTATGTTTTTAGAGAAGAAAAAAATGGGGGAGAGGTATTTCAATGGATGCCTAAAGGCAAAAATAAATATACCGCTTATCCAGAATTTGGCGTACCTTCAGTGGCAAGTGTAGAAGAGTTGAAAAAATTTATTCCTGCCAATGAATTATTTCCTCCAAAACCTGGCACTAATTGGGAAACACATCATGCTTATGGCGTTTGGGGAATAAACCGTTGGATTGAATTACCGTTTTTAGAAGAATATTTTGGAAAGATAAATTCGCTTGAAGAATTAGTTTCTTATAGTCAATTAACACAATGCGAGGGCTATAAATGTATATTTGAAGAAGCAAGAAGGCAAAAACCGTTTTGTGGAATGGCAGTAAACTGGTGTTTCCAAGAACCTTGGCCTTGTGCCGCCAATAATTCACTTATAACTTGGCCCGGTAAGAAAAAACCAAGCTTCGAAGCCGTAAAAAAAGCCTGTCGTCCAACTTTAGCAAGTGCCCGATTTCAAAAATTTAGATACGACCCAGGAGAAATATTTGCCTGCGATTTGTATATGCTCAACGATAGCTACGAAAAATTGCCACCAATGAAAGTGATTGTAAAAATCCAATATGATGGAAATAAAGAAAATACATTTCTTACTTGGGACTTCCCTGGCAGCGATGAAAACAAAAATTATGAAGGACCAACAGCCAAAATTCCGCTACCTAAAATAACTTCGCCTTTCTTTAAAATAATAATAGAAGTTCCATCAAAACCAGAATATAACTCAGAATATACATTCATTTACAAAGGTTCAAAAGGCAGCAAAGTCAAATATTTGAATGGCGTAACAGAATAACTTTGAGGTATTTTATACAAAAATTACGCAATAGGAAAAAATGTGTATTTTTTACTGTTAGTTCCCTTACCTTTGGATAGGATTAAAAGTAAAGTTAATAAAAACTTTCTAATGCGTAATTTGAATTTATTCCTCTTCCAAAGGTTCTAATTGTTTTCCTAGAATGAGTTCTTTTACTTCACCTTCATATTCTTTTTTACCATTCCAAATCACTTGTACTATTCCAGTCATTTGAAGTCCACCGTCACCAAGGTTGATTTTTAGTCCATTTGTTCCTTTGCTTTCAATTTTCACGGTTTGACCTTCTATGCTACAATCAAATGTGGGCAAAGCTGATAGTGCTTCTTCTCTTTTCATTGAAATTCCCCAAACTCCAAGGTGTTCGTTCTTATCGGCTGTAAAAGAAAACTGATTGGGTCTTTTTCTAGTAAAATTCATCATCCAATTTAGTCCCATCTCCTGAGCAGTTTCGGGATAATTATGATACATTCCCTTTGTAGTTTTCACTTCTGGTTTATTTCCATATTTCTCTAATTCTTTTTGCATCAAAGGCAGCTCTGCAAAAAGCCCATCTTTATCTCCACACCAAATAAAAACGGGTGTGTTTTTAAGATTATTACCTAAGCTTGCAGCAGATCGTTCGCTCCAAAGCCCTCCTGCAAATATGCCAATGGCTGCCCACAAATCTGGAGTTCTAATTCCTACAGACCATGAGCCTCCTCCTCCCATCGAAAAACCATATAAATATCTTTTGTTTTCATCGATCTTGAAAATTTTATGTACATCATTATACGCTTCAAAAATATCTATTTCACCAATGCCTACATACGAAGAATTTCCTCGTCCGAATGGTGCTACATGATAGCCAATCCCTTGTTGTTGCATATACGATTTGGCAGAAGTGTAGCCAAACAAATCTAGGCTAGAAGTAGAAGAACCTAGTTGAGATTTCAAAGTAGATAGTGCATTGGGATTTCCTGAACCGTGGAGCTCAAAAAACAGGGGATAAGTTGCCTTAATGTCCCAATTCTTAGGTAAGTCTAGCGAATAATATTGTAGTGTATTGTCTTTTCTAGAAATGAAAGCCATGGTTAAGGTACGCTCGTTGCTGAGATAACTTTCCCACTTTCCTGCGTCAGATTTCAGCCCTTCGTTGATATCAAAAATGTACTTGTAAATTTCTTTTTTGGTTCTAAAATTGGATTTGTAGAGTCCCATTTTAGCCCATTCTGTTTGAACCAATGCCTTTACTGAATTCAAATGCCTATCAAATAATTGATGATTATTGGGAACGGCTATCAAGCTGTCTATTCTAGTATTAAAATCAGAAATAGTAAAATCTGGAATCGCCAAAAATGAAGTCTGCTTACCTACTATTTCTTTCTTGGCATTGGTTATGAAAGCCTCGAAAGTAAGTGGGTTGGTCAATTTCTTAGGAAATAATTTGACAGAATACCTTTTTGCAATTAAGTTTTGAGCGCTTGGTACTACAATTTGGGTTTCAGCATTTTCACATTTTGCGGTTAATGTGGTATTAAGCATAGTTGCAGTAGAAAAACATATTTCTGCATATTCTCCCACCTTCCAAATCATCTGATTTAGATTATATGAATTGGTGAATTCATTTAAAGGGTTACTGATTTTTAGTCTTTGAAATAAGCCCGGTGTTGCATTGCCACCCGCACCAGCTCCCCAAGAAATTCTGTTTTGTTCTTTTGTAGACTCATCGGTATCGTTTACCTGAATTGCAAAACCCATTTTGGAATAGGTTCCCGGAATGAGTTTTAGCTCCGTAAAAGGGATTGCTATTTCGTAAATAGTGAGTTTTTTAGTCTCTTGTCTTTCTATTTTAATTAATTTTTTATTTAAAGGGGTTGAGACAAAATTACCTCCCAAAAACCAAGCAAACACTTCTGGTCCATTTTTGCCTATGGCTAGTCCAATACCTGCATCATTGCCGACCATTCCAGGAGTTTCTTTAGGCATATCACCAGCTCCGTCTCCTTCTACATCTATGCCTATTTGAATGGCATCTCCATTCCAGATGTCGCCTAATTCTTTGTTGTTGATGTGTTGGTCATCTTTTACCACTACTTTAATGAGTAAATCATTTTGCGTCATGGCAAGCCAACCTTTGGCGAAAAGCTCAGATTTGGGGTCTTGAATCTGGAAAGTTGGTTTTAATTTTTTCCAAGAATTATCATTTGGCTTTAACCAAGGCAATACTGTTAAATTTTCTCGATCTACTAGTTCATCTATTTGTAAAATAAACGCTTCATTTTCTATTTTCTGAGCCGAAACTCTAAAAAGACTAAGGAGAACAAGTGTAGAAAGTAGTAATTTTTTCATTGTTAATTTAATTTGTGCAATCTATAAAAAGGCTTGATAAAACTCATTAAAAAGTATTGAAATAGGTTTTATATCTATTTGATTTTTAATTTCAGTTTAACTTTAACTCTTAAAATCAAGGTGTCTAAATAGCATATTGTTTTCAATTCTAGAGCAATTATTTTGTTTCTTTACCACCTTTTGGAAGAGGTTTTTGTATATTTTGCTTTATATTTTCAGAAACTATACTTGGTCTGAAATGTAATATCAGTTTTTGAATTTCCGTCAATTTCGTTTATTCCAGCACTTATTTTATCAATATCACGATAGTTAAATGCGGCAATCCTAGCCCAAAAATCCCAATTTCGGTTTAATTTGTATTGTAAAATGACATAATTTCTTACGCCAACACCTTGATATAGAGGCAAAGCAAAAGCATAAAGCACATTTTTTTCATAAACATAAAGCCTTGTGTTAAAATTTTTTGAATCGAAAATGGCAAATCGAAAACCGATTCTAAATTTTTTATTAAAATCAAAATTCACATCTTGCAACATTACAATTCCCGTTTCAAGTTTTGAGCTATCCTGCTGAAATGTTGTGAGTTGCACACGAGATTTGAGCGAAAGTATTTTTTCGGTTTTATAATCCATATTAAAAAGCCAATTTCTGCGGTATTGACCAACAATATAATCTTGTGGAGTAAGATTATTTATTTTATTGGTTTGTTTATGTTCGTCAATAAACTGTGCATAAAGCGTGATTTTTTTGGTCGGCATCCAATTGATTCGCAAACGATATTCGTAGCCATCGGTTGGTGCTTCGGCTCTACTAGTAAGCCAAGGTTGCGAAAATTTATCAAAATAGGCTGCAAAATTGAGCTTGCGATGAGGTGTGTATTTTATTCCCCAATAAAAACCTCGCTCATTTCGGTTGGTAGAAATTTCGCCAAATGTATTTCCATAAAAACTATAAAAGTTGGGGTCGTAGTTTCTAAATAGCAACGACAAATCAATTTTGGGATGCAAACTGGCAATTAAACCAGCTAAAATGCCATTTCCACCACCTTTGCTTCGATTGTATTCTCCAAAAAAAGTAAAATTTTGGTAATTATAAGTAAAATCTGCTCCTAAATTATAGTTTACATTTCCACTAAAATCAAACAAATTATAAACCCTATTTTGAGGTTGAAATGCAACATTATAATGTGTATAAATCCCACTCAGTCCAATTTTTAAATTTTTGTCAGTAGAAATATAAAGCAAATGTGTGCCTCCCATAACTTCACCAATATTTCCTTTATTTGCCAATTCGTTTTGTGTTCGGTGGTAGCCAAAACGCAAAACAGAACTCACATATTGATCCGAATTTGTAATGGTATCAAAACCTGTTCGGATGTTTCCATCTAGGTTTCGGTAAGAAAAAAAGTTTGTCCAATCTATTTTTTTGAAATTTAATGTAGCAGCTACTCCTCTCAAAAATCCAGTTTCCATAGCACCTGTGTATGGACGTATTCCTTGGTTGCTGCGTTTCACAGTTGTGATTGCTTCTGCTCCTTTGCCGATATAAAATCCTGACGACATGGCTAAACCTTGTCCAATTTGAACTTGATAATCGCCTATGGCTAAGGATTTTAAATTTCCTTTGTTTTGAATAAAAAAATGTGCTGAGTAATAATCAAGTCCGTATTGTTTTTTACTTGGATTCCAGGTTATGGCTTCTCCAGCATCATTTTTTGCTGTAATTCCCAAACTAAAATCGCCTTGCGATTGAATACGATAGCGAGCAAATATTTCGGCTGGACTTCCTATAAAGCGCTGGTTTTCTGGCGTTTCAGGTAAAAATCCTTTCCGTTTTTCCAATGTTTGTTCGTACCTTACAATGGCATACGAATTGTCTTCGGTTTTTATCCGTTGCCATAGCGAACGAGCATCTTTATTTAGTCCTTCGTCTAGTATTTTTACAAATGGAATTAATTTTTCAAATGTATTTTTATTGATACCTTCAACAGCTTGCAGTTCGTAAATAGTTAAATATTTTCCGTTTTTATTACGATAATCAATAATGTTTTTTGCTTGAACAGGAGTTAAAATAAACAAACTTTCGAGTTCATCTCTTGTGGCTTTATTCAAATCGAGTGGATAGCGATAAAATTGAAAAAGCGATTCGTACATGGCTTCGTAGTTTACATTTGCTGATTGTTGCGAAAACAAATCTTGCACAAAAGCATCCATATCGATTTCTTTTTTAGGAGGATTTTGAGCTTTTAATTCGCTGATAATCAAAAAAATACACAAAAAAAGATATGATTTAAAATACATTATGGAACTAATGATTTTTTTGTTTCTGAATTAAGTTTAGCGTTTTTACCAAAAAAATAATTGAGCGAAATGCCGTGTGAAAATCCTAATTTTTCGTGATAGGATAAGGCATAGTCGAACTGAAATTGGTGTACTTGATAGCCAATTCCAAAAAATGCTAAAAACGGTTGTACATTTATTCCTGTTCTGGCTTTAAATTTTTCGATAATGGCATATTCTATCCCGAATTTATATTTTGGAGCCAAAACCACATCTTTTTCGATTTCTACATTGAGATTTAACTTTTGATATACCAAATATGATAAACCAATTTTCATCACTGTTGGCAATCTTTCGTCTTGATAATCAGCCAATTTGGCTTGATTTATATTTCTAATGGAAGCACCAAAACGTAGACTAGAAGTGATTTGTGCCATACCACCAAAGTTCAACATCAGATTATTTTTTGTACCAACTTCAAAAATATTAGTTTGTGCATATTCGAGCTGCAAACCCAGCGAAACCCACTCGATTTTATGTGCAAAACCCAATGAGATACGCAAATGATTATAGTTTAAGTTACCAAACCGAAAAATCCCAATTCCTGCGGTGCCGTATTTATCGAAAGGTTGAACTGCAGTTAATGCAACGGTATTGAAAGCAGTGTTTGAAAACCTGTTTTCATAAAAAAGCCCTGCTTGTGTTTGGGTTGCAGTGCTAATTCCTGCAATATTATTGAAAACAGACCAAGAATCTTGAATGGCGACAGCAGTATTTGCCAAACCAACCGCTCTGGCTCCAATTGGAAAATATTCGCCAGCAGAAAATAAAAAGTTTGGAAATAAAAATAGTGCTAAACTAAAAACTACTTTATTCAAGTCTCTTACTTATATCTAAATCAAAAACAAGTTATAAGTTTTTGATTTAAAAGCAAAATGCTTGGACATAAAAATTTGCGTACCACACAAATTTACGCCAAGGTATTGGATAGAAAAGTGAGTGATGATATGAGGTTATTGAAAGAAAAGTTTAACGCTACTATTCTAAATTCAAAGCAAAATCAAAAAATTGGTTAAAAATTTTGAAATAAATTTTGGCAGTATAAAAAAAAGTAGTTCCTTTGCGTTAACAATTTTGTTAAACAATGCTGTATAAACAAAAATGGATAAAATGACAGACGATAAACGCGATACCGAACAAGCAATAAAAGAAGCCGCTAAAAAGGTTTTTTTAGTAAATGGGCTTAAAGGGGCTCGTATGCAAGCTATTGCAGATGAAGCAGGCATTAATCGGGCGATGTTGCATTACTATTTTCGTACAAAAGATAAATTATTTGAAGTGATTTTTGCAGATGCTATGCAAGAAATGAACCAACGAATGGGAGCTATTGCCACTTCTGATTTACCTATCTTAAAAAAAATCGAACATTTTGTATATGGCTATATGGAAAGTGCAAGCTCTAACCCAGAGTTTGATTTATTTATCATTAATGAGTTTCAACAAAACCCCGACTATTTTACCGAAATGATGAAAACATCAAATGCTGGTACCGCCATGAAAGCATTTGTACATGAAATTGAAAAAGCAGTAAAGAAAAAAGAAATTGTTGGAGACCCTCACCAAATATTTTTGAGCATGATTTCTTTATGTGTATTTCCTTTTGCAGCAAAAACGATGGTTCGCACCATGTTAGGGCATTCCGAAAAACAATACACCAAGTTATTAGATGAACGTAAAAAGTTTTTGGTTCAGTTTGTAGTTAAAGGCATTTCGCCATAAAATTTTTTATTCTAAAATCAACAAAATTGTTAAACAATATTATTAAAAAAACGTTTAGTTATCAATTAACAAAAAAGTTAAACATAAAAGTAAAATGAAATATCTAATTACACTTTCCATTATCCTCCTAGTCAATTTGGCAAAAGCACAAACGGTATATACCCTTAATCAATGTATTGAGGCTGGCTTAAAAAATAATTTACAAATAAAAGCAGCAGAAAACGAATTGCTAAAAACCAAGTATCAAGTTGGCGAAGCTCGCAGTGCTTTATTGCCACAAATTAGCGGTGCTTTAGATTATACTTATTATTTTGATTTGGCAGTTCAAGCTTTGCCAGCCTCTGTGTTTGGTGGACCACAAGGAGAATTTATTTTTAGTGCCTTGGGTGTACAGCAAATAACAGCAGCAAAAGTAGATGCCACGTTACAAATATTTAATCCACAAATATTAATTGCACTAAAGGCAGTAAAAGTAGCAGGTACTATTAATGCAACACAACTCCGAAAAACCAAAGAAGATATTGCTTATAACATTAGTTCTACTTACTACAATCTACTCACGCTTTACCAAACAGCTGATTTGTTGGATAGCAACATTGTTAACTTAAATAAATTGATTACAAGTACAGAACTATTAGCCAAAAATAATTTAGCCAAAAGAACAGATGTGGATAGATTGATTCTAACCCGAAAAGGGATAGAAGTGCAAAAAGTAAACATTACTACCTCCATCAATTATTTATTGAATCTATTAAAATTATTAATGGGCATGAATCAAACAGAGGTTATAGCCATTAATCAAACGAATACAACATCTACAACTGCAATTTCAACAGATAGCAGTGCTATTACAAAAAATATATCGCTCGAATTAGTAGCCATTCAAAAAGCCATAAAAGTAATTGAACAAAAAAGTATTTGGGCTGCTTACATTCCAAATATTACAGCCTTTGGTTCTTATGGCTCGCAGGCTTTTAATGATGCGTTTAAACCATTTGAACGCTTGAGTAATAAATCTTATCCCGTCTCACTATTCGGTTTAAAATTATCGGTTCCTATTTTTGACGGTGGTAATAAACACTACCGAATTCAACAAAAAAAAGTTGAAATCAAAAACACAGATATTCAATACACCCAATTAAAACAACAACTTCAAACTGAACTAAGCAATGCCATTGCCAAATACAATTCAAGTATAGAGGCTTTAAGATTAGAAGAAGAAAATGTGAGTTTAGCAAAACGAATTTTTGATGAAAATCAGCTGCTTTACAAACAAGGATTAATAGCAATTACCGATGTTATTTCTACCCAAAACGATTTGCTCAAAAACGAAGCCAATCGCTTAAAAGCCATTGTTTCCATTAAACAATCCGTTCTCGAAATTCAAAAAATAAACGGTTCCATTTTAAACAATTAAACTATATCAGATTATGAATTCATCCATTAAAAAAATTACAATAACCTTAGGCATTGCCGCTTCATTAGGAGGCATTGTGTTACTACTCATGAGTAATAAAGAAAAAGTAGAAGCAAAAGTGTATCAAAAAAATAAAACAGTATTACCAATTGTGGAAGTTGAGATTATAAAAAAATCAAGTTTAGAATCAAATCTGCTATTGCTAGGTACGTTTGCACCCAACAGAGAGATTGATGTTTTATCAGAAGCAAACGGAAAAGTAGAGGAGGTTGGCGTGAGCAAAGGACAACTTATTTCCGAAAACCAACTCATTGCCAAATTAAACGATGATATTTTACAAGCCCAATTAACAGCAGCTAAAGCAAGTTACAACAAAGCAATGGTGGATGTGAATCGTTTAAAAACGGTAACCAATTCAGACGCACTACCAAAAGCACAATTGGAGCAAGCAGAATTAGGCATGATACAAGCCGAAGCACAAGTGAAATTATTACAAAAGCAAATTAGCCAAACCACTATCAAAGCACCATTTTCAGGAACTGTATTAATGCGACTGTTTGAAAAAGGCTCGGTACTTTCTCCTGGTGCTCCTACCATAAAGTTAATGGATATTTCTTCCTTAAAACTAGTTGTGAACGTACCTGAAAGTGATGTCATTAATTTAAAACTAAACCAAATCGTTCAAGTAACAACCGATTTTTATCCGAATAAAAATTTTGATGGAAAAATAATTACCATTTCAGATAAAGGTGATGCTGCCCATAATTACGAAGTTGAAATTTTAGTTATCAATAATTCGCAAACACCTTTAAAAGCTGGTATGTACGGGAGCGTAGCACTAAAACGAAACAATGCAGTCAACGAAATTACCATACCACGTAGTGCCATTTTAGGTTCTTACAAAAATGAAAAAGTGTTTGTAATAAAAGATAATGTTGCTTACCTCAAAAAAATAGCCATAACAAAAACCGCTGGCGATTTTGTGCAAGTTGCTGAAGGGTTATCAGAAGGCGAACAAGTTGTAACCGCAGGACAAATCAATTTAACCGATAGTACAAAAGTTTCCATTAAAAATTAACGAATTATTCACTATAAAAAATAGAGCCATGTCAATTACAGAAATAGCCATTAAACGTCCCTCATTAATTATTGTCATCTTTGGTGTACTCATCCTTGGTGGTATTATGAGTTACAATAAATTAGGGTATCAACTCATGCCTAATTTTGCACAACCCATTATTAATATTCAAACAACTTATCCTGGTGCCTCACCTTCAGAGGTAGAGAGCAAAGTAACTCGCAAAATTGAAGATGCCGTTTCTGCTCTTGATAATATTGATAATACCAATAGCAAATCGCTTGAAAACGTATCGGTTGTTACCGTAAGTTTTAAAAACGGAACCGACATAGATAAAGCCTTGCAGGATGCCCAACGAAAAATTGAAAACATAAAAGCTGATTTTCCAACAGATGTAAAATCGCCTGTGCTTTCAAAAATTTCGCAAAGCGATTTACCAATTATTCAACTCATTGCAACATCCAATACTATTCCAAAAGATTTTTTTAGGTTGATGGATGAAGATGTGAAACCTCAACTTCAAAAAATTACTGGTATTGCTAACATTAGTTTACTAGGTGGCGAAGAAAGAGAAATTCGCGTGAATGTGAATCCCGAAAAATTAAAATTATATGGATTATCCTTGCTTCAAATCAATGCCACATTACAAGCCGCAAACATTGAAGTGCCAACGGGTAAAGTAAAAGACAACACCGAACAAATATCTGTACGCTTAGCTGGTAAATTTAAAACAACCGATGATATTAAAAATCAAATCATTATTGGATTAGGTCCAAATGCGAGTCCTATTCGTATTGGCGATGTTGCAGAAATTAGAGACGATGTGAAAGATGCAAGTACCATTGGTCGTTTTAATGGTAAAGAAGGCATTGCCTTATTAATAAAAAAACAACCCGATGCCAACGCTGTTGCCATTAGTAAAGAAGTAAAAAACAAGATTTCACAGATAGAAAAACTATATAGCAGCAAAGGTTTAAAAATTGCCATAGCAGAAGATAATGCAGATTTTACATTAGAATCGGTAGAAGCGGTTCAGCACGATTTATTTATTGCCATTATTTTAGTGGCTGCGGTTATGTTATTATTCCTACATAGTATTCGTAATGCTGTAATTGTAATGATTGCCATTCCTACCTCTTTAGTATCAACCTTAATTGTAATGGCGTATTTAGGTTATTCGTTTAATTTAATGACGCTTTTAGCCATGAGTTTGGTTGTTGGTATTTTGGTGGATGATAGCATTGTGGTACTCGAAAACATCACACGCCATTTAGAAATGGGTAAAGATAAACGCACCGCAGCCTTAGATGGCAGAAATGAAATTGGCTTTTCGGCAGCCGCAATTACGTTTGTAGATGTGGTTGTATTTTTACCCATTGTGTTATTTGTAAATACAACCATTGGCGAAATACTACGTCAGTTTTCGGTTGTAATTGTTACATCTACTTTAATGTCTCTATTTGTTTGTTTTACGCTTACACCTTGGTTAGCCTCTCGTTGGGGCAAACTAGAGCATTTGAATCCAAAAAATCCGTTTCAAGCCTTTTTAATTTGGTTTGAAAAACAACTCGATAAATTTACCAACTGGTACACCAATCGTTTAAAGTGGGCATTAAAAAACAAAGGTTTAGCATTTGGCATTGTACTGCTTTGCTTTGCAGGGTTAGGTGCTATGATGAGTTTAGGTATTTTAGGAGAAGAGCTCGTATCACAAGGCGACCAAGGAAAATTTACGATGAAGCTCGAATTTGATAAACGCTCATCGGTTGAAAATTCAAATACTCAAACAAAAACAATTGAGAATTACCTTTTATCAAACCCAGCGGTAAAATCAGTATTTGCAAACATTGGTGGTCCTTCTATTACGGGTGGCTCAGGTTTGGGTGCTGCCAATATTTCTGAACTATCGGTTGCCTTAGTGCCAAAAGCAGAACGCACAATTGCCACAGAGCCTTTTATGTTAGCCATTCGCGATTCTATACTACTACAAACCACGGGTGTAAACATCGAAACAAATGTAGTTGGTATTGCAGGAGGTGGCGCACCTATTGAATTAATTTTAACGGGTCCCGATTATAAAACCATGTTATCGTCAGGACAAAAACTAAAAAAAGCCATTGCTCAAATTCCTGGTGCTGACAATGTAAGAGTGAGTGTGGAAGATGGTATGCCCGAACTGAATGTGAATTTGGATAGAGAAAAAATGGCAACCTTGGGTGTAAACGTTTCGTTGGTGGCAGCCTCGTTAAGAACTGCGTTTAATGGAAACGATGATAATAAATTTAAAGACAAAGGCACTGATTATGATATAAAAATTATGATGGACGAATTTGATAGAAAAAATCCAGATGATGTAGCCAATATGAATTTTGTAAATGATAAAGGACAACAGGTTAAACTTGCTCAATTTGCCTCTATCTCCCAAACATCAGGTCCATCGCAACTAGAACGACAAGATCGCCAACCCTCTTTGTCCATTACGGCTTATAATGTTGGTATTTCAACTGGGAGTTTATCGGATAAAATAAATGCAGTTATTGATCAACCTAATTTTTTACCAAGCGATGTAAGTGTTATTTGGGGTGGAGAAACCAAGCGTACCGAAGAATCATTAGGGGCTTTATTTGCTGCTTTGGGCATAGGTTTACTCTGTGTGTATTTATTGATGGTGGCCTTGTATGATAATTTTATTTATCCATTAGTTGTATTATTTTCTATTCCTGTTGCATTAATTGGTGCTATGGCAGCCCTTAATTTTTCAATGACACCAATGAGTGTGTTTACGCAATTAGGAATTATTATGCTACTGGGATTAGTAGCAAAAAATGCCATTTTAATTGTGGATTTTACAAATCAACTCAAACTAGAAGGAAAGAATAGTTACGATGCTTTAATTGCCTCGTGCCAACAACGCTTGCGACCTATTTTAATGACTACCATTGCCATGGTAATTGGGATGCTACCTATTGCGTTGGCTAAAGGTGCTGGCGCAGAATGGAAGAACGGATTAGGCTTAGTATTAGTTGGGGGCTTAACCTCTTCTATGATGCTTACAGTATTTGTAGTACCAATGGCTTACTTAACCGTAGATAAACTAGCAGAACGTTTAGGGAAGTTAAAACTACGCTTTCAAAAAAAATCATTTACACCACAAACTATTATTCAAAATAATTAATATGAAAACATTTAAAGGTATATCCCTACTCATCGTAGCCATAAGCTTTGCTTCGTTTAAGCAAAGCACACCCGACAAAAAAATAACAGTGAACGTAAGCAACTTTAAAAATACAAATGGCAATTGTTTAATTTGTTTATTTAATAAAGCAGACGGGTTTCCTAATAAGAATTCTTTAAAATGTGTAACTGCAAAAATTGTAGGCTCAACGGCTCAGCTTATAATTGAGGGTATAAAGCCTAACACGTATGCCATAGCGGTTGTACATGATGAAAACAAGAATGGTACTTTAGATGAAAATTTTTTGGTATTCCGAAAGAAGGTTATGGGGCTTCTAATAATAACTTACCTAAAATGAGTTCGCCAACATTTGAAGACAATAAATTTATAGTAGCAGATAGCGATAAAGTGATAAACATAAAATTAAAGTATTAAGCAACTATGCAAAAAACTTTAATTACGGTAATTTAATAAAAAAAAACAGACTATAATTACTTGGAATAAATGCTATTGTAGATAATTGCGTAAGTATTTGTGCTGAGGTTATTTTTAAGACAATAAAAGTAGGCTAGTGAATAAATCAACAATAATCTCTATTAAATCTTTTCAAAAATACGTTATGGAATACATTTTACATTGCCGATTTCAATTTTTAAATAATTACAACTTGATTGAGGCGTTTTTCACTTCTAATGAAATTAGCTTTGTTCTCATTGATAACTTATTTCAAATACAAACTTCAAGGTTTCAATCCATAGAATTAGCCGTTCTAATATCAAGTAATATTAGTTTTTCAAACATAGATATAAGTGATTATATATATTTATATTCTGCCAATAATAATAGTTGGCATTGTTATATAATTAAAAAAATAGGGCATTATCGTATTTATAATTTATCACACCGCTACAAAACAAGATAATAAAAGAAAAGACTTATAAAGTTATAATATTTATCTAGTAAATGATTTAAAACAAATCATTCTACAAAAATACCCCTAACAAAAGTAATGGTTTAGAAGACTTAAAGTAACAAAAATACAAAACACTTCATTATAATTGTGGGAAATAAAAATAGATATCAAATGAATATTAATACAATATAAAATGCAATTTTTAACAATTTTATTTCTTAGCCAAAGCTTCTGCACCACCAACAATTTCCAAAATTTCTTTAGTAATGGATGCTTGGCGTGAGCGATTGTACGTAATTTTAAGATCTTTTAACATCTCTCCAGCGTTTTCAGTTGCTTTGTCCATGGCAGTCATTCTAGCACCATGTTCCGATGCATTAGACTCAAGCAAACATTTGTAGAATTTAATTTTCAACGATTTTGGTATCAAATCATTTACAATATAATCTGCCGAAGGTTCAAAAATATAATCCGTATTCGATTTTTTAGAATCTGAAACGGTAGGAATTACAGGTAAAAATTGCTCTTTCTGAATAATTTGTGTTGCAACATTTTTAAATTCGTTATACACAATCTCAACAACATCATATTTTCCAGACACAAAATCCGCCATTACCATTTCAACAGCAGGTTTTGCAACATCAAATGATAATTTTTGAAAAATGGTAGCGTATTCTCCAACAATTGGCTGGTTGCGTTTAGTAAAAAACTCTAATGCTTTTTTGCCCAAACACATATAATGCACATTACCAGATTGGCTTTGCGAAGCATATTTTTCGTTTACTAAAGAAATTGTGCCTTTCAAAACATTGGTATTAAAAGGTCCGCAAAGTCCTCTGTCTGAGGTTACTACGACTATTAAAACATTTTTAATTTCACGAACTTTGGTATATGGATTTTCAGCGAAAACTTCTTCATTTGTAGTTAAATTACCTAAAACTTCGTTTAGTTTAGAAGCATACGGACGCAACTGAATCGTAGCATCTTGTGCTTTACGCAATTTTGCGGCTGCCACCATTTTCATGGCTTTAGTAATTTGTTGGGTCGATTGAACCGAACGAATTCTATTTCTGACTTCTTTTAAACTTGGCATTCTGTAATTGTTAATTATTAATGGTTAATTGTTAATGAATTACTTTTAACAATTAACCATTTACGATTATATTAAGCTTTTAACTAAATCTTTTGCAGTCTGTTTCAACACATCTGTAACTGTATCATCTATTTTGCCCGATTTTAACAAATCCAATGTAGATTTATGTGATGCGTTCATAGTGCTATAAAATGCTTGTTCAAAAGCTTTTACTTTATTTACAGGCAATTTATCTAAGAAACCATTTGTAGAAACATAAATCATTGCAACTTGATTTTCGACCGAAACTGGCGAGAATTGTGGTTGTTTCAACATTTCTAAGTTTCTTCTTCCTCTTTCGATTACAAGTTTTGTAGCAGCATCTAAATCAGAACCAAATTTAGCAAACGCTTCGAGTTCTCTAAATTGAGCTTGGTCTAATTTTAATGTACCAGCCACTTTTTTCATCGATTTTATTTGTGCATTTCCTCCCACACGTGATACCGAAATACCCACATTGATAGCAGGACGAATGCCCGAAAGGAATAAATTAGTTTCCAAAAATATTTGACCATCTGTAATCGAAATCACATTTGTTGGAATATAGGCAGAAACATCACCCGCTTGGGTTTCAATAATTGGAAGTGCTGTTAATGAGCCACCTCCTTTAACTTTACCTTTTAATGATTCTGGCAAATCGTTCATCGATTGTGCAATAGAATCCGAAGAGTTTATTTTTGCTGCACGCTCTAGCAAGCGTGAATGCAAATAAAACACATCACCAGGATAAGCCTCACGACCAGGTGGACGTCTTAATAACAACGAAACCTCACGGTAAGCAACAGCTTGTTTCGATAAATCATCATAAATACAAAGAGCTGGACGACCAGTATCTCTAAAAAACTCGCCAATAGCTGCACCCGTAAACGGAGCATAAAACTGCATTGGAGCAGGATCAGAAGCATTTGAAGCTACAATTACAGTATATTTCATTGCACCAGCTTTTTCTAAAGCGGCAACTATACCAGCAACGGTAGATGCTTTTTGTCCGATAGCAACATATATACAATATACAGGCTGTCCTTTTTCGTAAAATTCTTTTTGGTTTATAATCGTATCAATCGCAACGGCAGTTTTTCCAGTTTGACGATCACCAATAATTAACTCACGTTGTCCACGTCCGATTGGAATCATGGCATCAATCGCTTTTATTCCAGTTTGCAAAGGCTCAGTTACAGGTTGTCTGTAAATTACACCTGGTGCACGTCTTTCGATAGGCATTTCGAATAATTCGCCTTCGATTTTACCTTTTCCATCAATTGGGTTTCCTAAGGTATCAACCACACGACCCAACATACCTTCGCCAACTTGTACATTGGCAATTTGCTTGGTACGTTTTACAGAATCACCTTCTTTGATTCCAGAAGATGAACCTAAAACCACAACACCAACATTGTCTTCTTCCAAATTCAATGCCAAACCTTTGGTTCCGTTTTGGAATTCGATAAGCTCTCCTTGTTGTACTTGCGAAAGCCCATATACACGAGCCACACCATCGCCAATACTCAAAACGATACCTACTTCTTCTAATTCTGATTCAGTTTTTGCACCTGAAAGCTGTTGTCTTAAAATTGCCGAAATTTCATCGGGTCTGATTTCTGTTACCATTGGCTATATTTTTGATATATATGGATTACTTGAAAATTGATTTTTAAATTTTGTAAGTTTGGTACGAACCGAAGCATCGTATTGCAACCCACCTGTATTCACAATAAAACCACCAACTATAGACGGATCTACTTTGGTAGTTAATTCTAATTTTTTATCTGAAATTTTAGCTAAAAGTTTATCTACTTGCTGTTTCAACACATCATCTATCTGAACAGCAGTTGTGATTGTTGCAGCTTGAATTCCATTGAGTGTTTTGTATTGACTCACAAACTCTTTTGAAACATCAAAAATAGCGTTTTCTCTACCTTTTGACGAAAGCAAACTTAAAAAACCAATAGTTAATTTATTTACTTTATCTGCAAAAATTGCTTTTAAAATTTCTGATTTTTTGGCATTTCCAACAACTGGATTATCCATTAAGTGGCGTAAATCAAAACTTGTAGCAAACGATTTTGATATCAATTGCATATCAGCAAAAACCACATCAAGGCATTTTTGCTCTTGTGCTAAGTCTATTAACGATTTGGCATAAGCCGCTGATACTCTATAATTTACCACTTTCTAAAGGGATTAATTAAATTTTGATTCTTTTAAATAAGCTTCGATAAGTTCTTTCTGAGCCGCATCGTTGCTTAAATTTTTCTTAACTATTTGTTCTGCTATTTCTACCGAAGTTGTTGCAACTAAGTTTTTAAGTTCAGTAATAGCTGCATTTTTTTCGTTCAAAATTTGCACACGAGCATTTGCAATCATTTTTTCTGCTTCAATTCCTGCTTTATCTTTTGCTTCGGCTATCGTATTTGTTACCACAGTTTGTGCATCTTTAAGCATTTTATCTCTTTCAGAACGAGCTTGTGCTAACAATGCTTCGTTTTCAGATTTTAATTTTGCCATTTCTTCTTTGGCTTGATTAGCCTGAGAAAGAGAATCAGCTATAAATTTTTCGCGTTCTTCTAAAGCAGAAACAATAGGTTTCCATGCAAACTTAGAAAGAATGAGCATCAAAACCACAAATATAATTGCAGTCCAAAAAAGTAAGCCTAAACTGGGAGTTATTAATTCCATAATGATTGGAAAATTAAAGGTTGAAAAATTAAGAATCTAAACCACAAGATATTGTACTGAATTTATACAGCACAATATCTCGCAATTTTGTAACGCTTAACTAATGAATTATCCTGCGATAAGGAAACAAACTGCAATTGCAAATAGCGTTGCACCCTCAATAAGGGCAGAAGCGATAAGCATACCAGTTTGAACTTTTCCTGCTACTTCAGGTTGGCGAGCCATAGCTTCCATTGCAGAACCACCGATACGACCAATACCCATACCAGCACCCACAACAGCAAGACCTGCACCGATACCTGCACCTAAAGTACCAAAATTACCAGTTACTTCTAATAATACGTTTAATGACATTTGATTGAAAGAATTAAGTTAAATAAATATGAATTTTAAGGGTTTAATGATGATCTTCGTGATGTTCATGTTCTGCCACCGCTTGACCAATGAATAGAGCCGAAAGAAGTGTGAATATATAAGCCTGTAAAGCCGCCACAAACACCTCCATTAAACTCATTACTACTGCAAATGGGATAGAAACTCCAGCCACTGCAAAACTTTTGAATATGAAAATAAAACTTAAAATACTTAATATAATAATGTGTCCTGCTGTGATGTTGGCAAACAAACGAATCATCAATGCAAAGGGTTTTGTGAAAATACCAATAATTTCGACTGGCAACATGATCACTCGCAATGGCATCGGAACTCCTGGTGTCCAAAAAATATGCATCCAGTAATCTTTATTTCCAGAAAATAATGTAAATAAAAGTGTAATTACTGCTAATGTCATTGTGAAAGCAATATTTCCAGATGTGTTTGCACCTGTTGGAATAAGACCTAATAAATTATTAACCCAAATAAAGAAAAATACAGTTAATAAATAAGGTAAATATTTTGCAAATTTTGGACCAATATTGGGTTCTGCAATTTCGTCTCTAACAAATGTAATCAATGGCTCAAATACCGATTGCATTCCTTTTGGTGCTTGTCCTACATTTTTTTTGTACGATGAACTTATAGATAAAAATATCAAAATAATGATTAATGAAGCAATCATCATTGATGCTACATTTTTAGTAATCGAAAAATCGTAAATTTTTTCAGTACTATCTTCGGCTATTAAATGATTATGTTCTAATTTATAACCAATATAAGCTTCTGTACCGTGATGAAAATTGGCAGAGGAGAATACTTGTAAGCCTTTTGTGGTCGAATATAAAATTACAGGCAAAGGAATAGAAACCGAGGCATGACCTTCGCCAAACAAATGCCAATCATATGCATCTGAAATATGATGCTTAATCATTTCGGCAGCATTAAATTTTGTTTCTTCGCCTTCTGAAGGTGCAGCTTCTTCGCTTGCAAAAACAGTTGAAAATGAGGCAAATAAAACAGCCAAAAGTGTTTTAAAAAGTAAAGATTTTAATCTATTTAATTTCATCCCTGTGCGTGTCGCCATTTGAATTCGGGTGCAAACTTAGTAATAAGGTTTTAATTTCAAAAAAAGAGAAAACAAAATATAAAATAAAAAAATTGATTAAGAACGTAACCATCTGATTTTTAATGAAATAGAAGTATAAAAATAAAATAATTCCTGACAAAACTATTTTCAATGAACTCGAAAGCATAAAATAGTTTTGAGCATCAAGTGGCGTTTTAGAAAATCCTTTTTGTGTGATTTTGTGCGAAATAAAACTTAGTGTACCTAAATAAAACAAAATGTGCCAAGTATAACTATTGATGAGCAAACTACCCCAAACGGTTTCTGTTACACCAATAATAAATGTTAAGGCAATAATTAATAGCGTAAATTTCTTTTCGTAAGTATCTAATTTCATTGCTGAAATATTTTTATTAAGCAACAAAAGTAGGTTTAATTTAAGTACCTAATTTATTTTTTTGTAAAATATATTTTAGGAGGAAAAAAAAGATTGAATTTTTAAATTTCAAACGATTTTCAATCTTTTCAATCACTGACAACCCTACCTCACTACCATCACCGTTCCTTTTATGTTTTTGGTTTGGTTGTTGCAATCGGTGTAGGTTATGTGCCAAAAATAGATGCCATCGGCTTGGCTTTGGGCATTCCAAGGTTCTGAGATTTCGGTTGTTTGATGCACAAGTGCACCCCAACGGTTGAAAATTGAGCGTTCGTAGTTGCTTACTGGCTCTATGGCTGGTAGCCATGTATCGTTTATGCCATCGCTATTGGGAGTAATAACATTGCTGATTTTTGAAATATCGGTTGGTGCCACAAAGGTAATGTTTATAAAATTTGTATCGACAAAGCAACGATTGGAGCGAATGAGCGAATACCTGCCTGATTCTGTAATTTTAAGCTCTTTTTGGTTGCTGTTGTCTGACCAACGAAGCAAATAATCACTTGGGGCTTTTGCTTGCAAGATAAGCTCCTTTTGGTGGCAAATTACGCTATCTGTGCCAAAGGGTTTGGCTTGGCGTTGTAAGATTTCTACCTTAAAAGTATCGTTTACAGTAAAACATTCGTTTGCCAACAACGCATAGTTGGTGCCATTGTTTATAGTTACAACTCCGCTTATTGTTTTGTTGTTGATTAAAACCGCTTCTGTTTTAGGTGGTAAAAGCAAAGTATTTTTGGCACACAAAAACGTATCGCTGATGGCAACAGGTTTGGCTGGTGGCACGTATGCTGTATCGTACACATCGCAATAATTGTACCGCAAATGTATTTTTTGCTCTTGGCTAATATGCCGTTTTACGCCTGATAGTGTACTCATAAACCCATCGGCAAAACGCCAGATGTATTGGTCATCACTAGCTAATTTTGGGACCTCAAACAGCACCGAATCGCCTATGCAGGTTTGCGAAATCTTAAAATCATATTTGCGACCGTAGTAGTTTTCTACGGTGTTGGGGAATTTATAAACAGGGCTTTGCAAGGTATCAATTTGATTTTCTCTATAATCACAAGCTGGGCAGGGCAAGTCGGGTTTGTGAATAATGCTTAGAGCATTATCAAAATTCGAAATATATAAGCGATTATCAATACCTACTTTTGCTTGACGATGTTCTTTGTCTGTTAATTTATAAAAAACACTTGTTTCTATATCTAATTGATAAGGTTTTATTGAACCAATTGGTGAATCTTTTGTGGATAAAATATACAAATACTTGCCATTAGGTGATAATGCAAAATTAAACTTATTTGCATCACTTGCCGAACGAATACTAACTCTTTCTAGACTAGAAACATCAAATTTTTTATAAAAAGTAGCCTTGCCTGAAACAGCATCAAAATCGAAGATGTAAATATAATACCAGTTTGAAATTGCTAATCGCTTACCATTATTGCTTAAAAAAATATTATATTGGTTATTTAATCGTGGGTTTCTACCCAGCACATTGGGTGTAAGTAAATCTAGCGTTTGCCAAGTCATAGATTGGTAGTTTGAATCAACTTTGGTTAAATACACAAAGCCTAAACAATCAATTGCAGGTAGCCAAAAGCCATGGCAATTATCAGACCCTATTGCTGTACCAAAATGAATACATGTTGAATTATCTTCAGGAATTTCTAAAAACTCAACAATGTCGTAATTAACTGGATAGGCTTTGCTGGTATCTATAGTTTCTCTCACTACTCTGAATCTAGAATTACTTACATCAATTCGCAGATATTTTTTTTTTTGTGGTATCTTAAAAATATAGGAGTCAAAGTAACCATCGGAACCTGGAAATGGTCTGCCATTCCCCATAATTATATTACGTGGGGCATAATTTATGTATCTGTAATTTGAGTAAAAAAGTAAGGTGCCATTGCTATCTGAAAGGGTAGCAGGTGCAAGAATATAAGCTTCATTTATCCCATTTAGTGATGTGCCAGAAATGGATTTTATACCATTTAAGTCGAAACTAATTATTTGTAAATGAGGGATGTACCAATTGGCATTTTCGAGTTGGGCAAAAGTACATATAGCAAAAAAGAGCATGGCTATAAGCCATGCTCTTCTAAATATATAAACAAACATTATTTATTTAAAATTAACTTAAATGTTTTTGTTCCAATTTTGATAAAATACATTCCTGATTGGTAGTTGCTCAAATCTATTTTAGTTTGCAAATCAGTGATGGTTTGTGTAATTACTTTTTTGCCTTGCATATCATACACTTCGAGTGTTGCATTCAGAAAAGTATCGTTCACCAAAACTTCAATCATGCCCGAGCTTGGGTTTGGATAAATCGAAACTTCATCTTGACTTTGGGTAGTTGTCAACGGAGTAGTTTCCTCATCATCACCTTTTCTAAACACCATTTCTACGCAAGTAGCTTGACTCCAAGAAGTTGCACTGCCAGATCTTGGCGATGTACCAGGTAAATAATCGTAATATAAGCCTATGCCGTTGAGGGCTGGCTTATAATTCGGGTCTACATCTCCTGCCAAATCAATTGGTGTTGCACCAGCACCATCGTTTAATCGCAAATAAGATACCAAACCAGTTGCAAAAGAAGTACCAGAAATAATTTTAGTACGCTTGTTTGTTTGAATAAAACTTTGCGATTTAGCTTCATTCCACAATCTGGCTTCTCTAATTACCCCCACAAAGTTGGCAATAGGCAAAAGATTGCCCAAGAGATCAGTAGTCTCTTCAGTATCAGTGCCAATTAAATAATGGTTGCCATTGTTTATATTCAAGGTGCCATTGATGGTTCTTGAACCAGCTGCTACTCCATTGATATAAAAAGTGATAGTAGTTCCATTTGAAACTACAGCCACATGATAACATCTGTTTGTAGTTGTAAAAGACTCGCCAACAGACAAAGCATTAGATTCATAATAATTTCCAAATGAGTTAAAAACCAATTTATTGGTAGTAGGATTTACACCAAATGTAAAACCTGCTTGTGTGCGTGTGTTCCAGTTTGAGAATATACTATACAGAGGTAAATTGTAGCTATTTGTTTTACCTTGCACCCAAGCTTCCATAGTAAATTGTGAACTACCTCCCGAAATTATATTAAAGTTAAAACGGCTTGTACCAAAATTTACATTAGGGTCGGTAGCTGCTGGTACTCGAATGTAAGTTTTCCCTCTGTATGGCATACCTGTAGAATACAAATCAAACATGTAACCACCTGTTGATGCTGTGGCATCGCTTACCAAATTGAATGTTTTTGTTAACGAATTTGGACAGCCAACTGGGGCATCGTTCCTTTTGGCTGTAACGGTAAATCCTTCAGATAAAATATTGCCAGTACGTACGGTAAATAAACCAGTTAGTGGAGTTGGATTATTTGATATTAAATAGCTTGAAACAGAGTTAGGCACTGTTTTGGTAGGAGCAACCGTAATTTCATAATTATATCCAGAGGGTTTCGCTTCCATACTTAAACTGGATTCTATCATAAATGGTCTACTTTGCGATTGATATATATCAGTTGGTATAAAATCTGTATTTTGTTGATAAGATTGAGTTACCCAATTTGAAGTTAAATTAGTGTTTGGATTGTCATTAAGTACACGAACAGCTAAATCAAATGATGTCTCTCTGTTAAAAGTAATCGAAACATTACTTGTGGTTTGGTTTTGCAAGGTTGTTGAATTGTTTAACGTAAATCTAGCAGTTGTTGCTGGCGATAATGTTCCTTTATTAAATAATTTCCATTCGTATTTTGCACCATACACTGCTTGTAAATTTGTATTAGAAATTACACTTTCAAAAATACTGAATCCTGTTACATCACAAAATTGAGGTCTAGGCACAGGAGAAACCACTATTTTTGAAAACTGAGGAATTATTCTACCTGTGTAGGTTGTGGAGTTTCCAATAATACATCCCCCTCCGTGTATTGATGTAGCTTTTACTGTATAATATGGATAGAATTTTCCACCACTATTTGGAATTGTAAATGCAGAATTTGGTATAGAAACAGCAGATGTCCAAGTTGGAATAAACCTTCCGTCAGATGTAAACCTAGTATTCGTGGTATATACTGGCACCTGGTTATATCCACCATCGTTTGCCGTGTTAGATACTAGTACTTCCCATTTGATTTGACTTAAAATGCCATATGTACTAAGTTCAAACCTTTCTGCTTTTAAATTAGTAACATTCAAACTAAAAATAGTTGCGTTTGTAACAGGATTACCATTAGTAGTGGTTATGTTATTTAGCAATGGAAAATCAATTGTATATTTTATAGGTTTTGATAGAGTTTGTTTTATACCACATCTAATATCTGTTTCTACTATTAAATCACCACAAAAAGGTTCATTCGGGTTTGCAGGTGTCAATATAATAGAATTCAAATTTGCAGATTCAACTATCCTACTAGTTGATGTAAGTCTTCTACCAAATAAATAATAAACAAAATTCCAGCCTGCTGGTATCGTCCATTTATATTTAGTTACTCCAGTGTTTCCAGCTATTGAATATGTATAGTCAGTTTGAGAAGTAGTTTGGTTTTCTGTACCTGTAATATTTCCAATATTATAATTTGCATCAATTGCATTTATATTTAAAAATGCAATTCCAGGACCTAACAAAGGAGTACAAATACCCAAAGGTCCTAATCCGTATGCATTTACAGCTAATAGTCCTGTTTGTACATTGTTTATTTGTACAGACTCGAAATCTCTACCATAGTTTCTTGGATCATCATCAGGATTAGGAAAGCTTTTTGGGGTGTCATAATAACAATTTGACCACACATTTGTGCTTTCTTTTTTAAGTTTACTTCCTGAAAATGGGGTGATTGTATTCGTTCCATTTGTATTCCATTTTATACAAGATGTAGACCCACCAGTATAATAATTTACACTATAGGTTTCAGATGATCCTCTACATGGGGTAGCGTTTCCTAAAATTTTTAAATCTCTGCAATAGAAAGTAGTATTTCCTCCGTATCCAAAAGAGTTTGATATTGAAAGCATTAAAGCTATTATGATTGTTTTTATTAAATTTTTCATTTTTTAAGATATTTTTAAAGTTATAATTATTATTTTTTTGTGAATCTAATTTTAAATCCTACATTAATTTCTAGTGGAATTGTTGTCGAATTTCTATATCCCAGCAATGCATCAAGACAAAAAGATAGCCTAGTTTTTTTCACAAACCACTCGATACCAGCTACCACACTTGGATAGACATATGCTTGAGCTTGTAAAGTTGTATCTCTAAATCCTGCTGAGTTTCCGCCTGTAAGATATGTTAAATCAATAGCTATTCCTGCATAAGGCTGAATGGCATGTTTGGTGTTTTTTTGATAACATATAATAAGTTGAGGGTTTATTATCGCTCTATAAAAGCCACCAAACCCAAATCCAAGATTAAATTCTGAAGATATATATTTAAAGTAATGTTTGTATGATATTCCTTTTAATAGTTTCAGCCCTACTCCATTGCAGTATTTATTTGCTGGTTCTATTTTTATAGAATCAGATTTTGTAATTTGCGAAAATGAAACAACGCTTGTAGCCAACAGCATTATTGAAATATATTTTTTCATTACAGAAGTTTTAAACGTTTGTAGCTATCATTTTACGTAACAGTTTCCCTTTTGTGGTTTTTTGTTCAATTCTCAAAGATATAAAGCCTATTGACAAAAACAATAGGTACTAAATTATTTATTTTTGTATTTATTGTAACTATTTAAAAATCAAAATGTTGGGTTTGTAAATAGTTTTAAAATTCTGTAATCTGTTATAT
>RDZG01000028.1 GCA_004293915.1 Bacteroidota bacterium
GCTTAAAAACAGATAGTCTGTAATGGCCTTAAAATGCAAAACAAACAGGCAGATTTTAAGATTATTTTACTCAAAACTGAGTTTTTTCACAGCCTGACGGTTTGGGGCTTGGCGTAGTGGCGGATTTCTACCACAAAACTTGATTTGAAAAACTAATGATTGATTAACCACTAAACTGTCTTTGGAACACGAAACCCCGCCTTTTGGGTAGGTGCTGTTAGGTGCTGGCGTTCTGTCTGTCGTTCCTCTGTTGTCCATTGTTTGCGATGTCTTTGTGCGTTGGCTTGGTGGCTCTTTTGGATTTTTTAGCGTTGGTCTGTGCGTTGAAAAAAATACAAATGTGCCACCAAAAGCGTTGGCTTATTATCTTGCACTTGCATAATATTTCTCCCGACTTTCTTTGAATAATCTAAGTTGTTCAACGTGTTCCTTGTACAATTTATTAAGTCCGTTTTTTGACGTTTTTTGGTCAGGAAAGGTCAAAGAAAATGCTTCTAAGTCATTGGAGTGTAGTGCATTCTTGGGCACAACATCCTTTATTTTTTCTAATGAATTCAAATAATAGGTTTCACTGATTTCACAAGCGGTTAAACTTAATCCTGCGTTGTAACAAGCAATTGCAATTGTTCCACTTCCTAAATGTGTATCTAAAATTTTGTCGCCTTGTTTAGCATACATTTTTAAAAGCCATTCGTAAAGTTCAACGGGTTTTTGTGTCGGGTGAATTTTGTTTCTGTTTTTTCTTACACTGAATTCAAAAATTTTTGAAGGTTTGTCTAATGATGACCAAGCCATTTCAGCCATTGAAAAATTATTTAATGTTTCAGGTTGTTTTTTGTCCCAAATTATAAAACCTTTATTGTATTGACTTCTTAGCCAAAGTTGTCCAAAATAATTTCCTCCCCAAATAATTTGATTTTTTGATACACGAAATAGTTCATTGAAATATTCGTCATTGGGTTTCACATCCCATTGACTGTATTCATCCATATTGAATTTGTGGTCTCCGCCACGTTTGGTTTTATTTAAAATGCCGTAAGGAGGGTCAACTATTGCAAGGTCAAAGTAATTGTCTGGATACCTTGCCATTAATTCCATATTGTTTTCTCTTGTGATTGTAATCATAGCAAGTTTTAATTTTTAGTTGCAAATCTTGAAATAGTCAAGTCTGATATGTTTTTACTTATGTCTTTTCCAAGATTATTGACGATGATGTTGTCAAAATCTGCGTAATCAATTTCCCGTATGTCATTGTCAATACAGTTATATAGATATTCCGAAAAAGTATTTGAACGGATAATTACGATTGGACTTGTGCGAATATCTTGAAGCACAGCAGGAACATATCTTGGTGTAACTACAATGGTATATGCACCGCCAATTTTTTCTCTGTGTCCCTCTAACCTTCCTGCGTATACACCCGAAAGTTTATTTTTGGTTGATTTGGCATCAACAGCAAATTTTTTCTTTTTTGTTATGTACAAACATTCCAAGTCAGTATTTCCTGCTCCGCCTACTTTTTCTGCTTCTACATTGTAAAACATATTGAACCCATCTGTCAAAGCATCTTCAAAAAGATATGCTTCTGCTCCCTCATTATTGTTGGCGTATTGTTCAATTAGTTTTGGAAGATTTAGTAATTCAAATTTGATGTCGTCAGTAACTTCTCCAATTTGAACTAAAAGTGTTTTTGGATAGAAGCTGTAGATTTCTTTTATAACATCTATTTGTAATCGCTCGGGGTCGTTGAGCAATAGAGGCTTTTCTAAAAACGAATACTCGTTTTGTAATTGTTCAACCAATATTTTTAGATTGGCGGGAATAGAAACTTCGTTTCTCGTTATTTTTCTAAAAGTGTTTGTGGTTCCATGTTGCAATTTTGTAATAACAACTCCATCTTTTTTATCTAAAACGCCAGCACTTTCAAACAAACTGGAAACATAATAGTCCCATTCGTAAGCTGAATTTACAAAAGCATGGCGGTCTTCTTGAAATTTTTCAGCAAGTTCTTTGTCTGAAAGTTTTCGTAGCTCCAATAGTTCATTTACCAATTCACTGTAAGTCGCTTTGTTTACTTCTTTATAGAAAACAATAGAATAAGCAACTTCAAATGCATAGAGTTTATTTGAAAGTTTGGGTTCTGAAAGTAGTTTGTATATTAAACGAAACGGATATAGCTGAAACTCGCTGTCTGTTCCGCTATGAGGGTGCTGGTATTGAACAGCCCAAAGCATTGTGAGAAATATTTTGGCTGCTTTTTCTTTATCTGATACGTGTTTCAAAAATAAATTTCCAAGTGGGCTGAACAAAAATCTAGCTTGTCCGTCAACTTTGGCTTGGTAGCCAAACATATAATATGAAAGCTGATTGATTTTGTGATTTATTGCATCAAGTGGTAATTCGGGATTTCTCTCGTTGTATAATCCCAATTCACGCAACTTTGAATTTAATTGTGTTTTCTCATCCTTTGAAATTCCTGTTTTGGTGTACGATTTCAAAAATTCAGCTACAACACAAAGTTTATCAAAATCCCTTGTGTGTCGGTACAATATCCATTTTTTACTATCAATTCTTAAAGTCATTTTATCGGTTTATTTGGGCAACAATATTTTTGATTAACAAAGGTGGAATACATTCTCCAATACATTTTCTGATTAATAATTCAGGCGTGTTGTCTGGAATATTCCAATCCTTTGGAAGCGATGACAACAACATTAATTCTAATGGTGTTAAAACTCTTGCATCGGAGTAAATTCCATTCTTCAATTTTCTGCCAGGATGTACATTTAGTTGTGAACTAATTGCATCGTTTCTCATTGTAATTGTTGGTGCAGGCTCGTCCCAATTAATTCGTCTATACGATGTATTATAGCTTTTAATTTTTTCTCCATTTGGTTTTACAGGAAAATACTTATCATTTTCAAAAGCCGTTTTTCCTGTTGGTGTGTGCTTCATCCACTCAATGTGGCTATCCGAATGCTTTCGAGCAAAATGCCATTTAATTTTTGATTTTTGCCCTGCTTCAATGCTCGGCAAAAAGCCAATTTTGTCTTCAACAGTAATGATTTTTTTAGATTTAGTTGGCTGTCCCCATTTTTTTCCTTTTCTATATATTTTTATGATTGCTCTTGTTCGTCTTTGAGCAACACCATATTCAGCTGCATCATAAACATTTGCTTCAATATTGTATTCTTTGCCAAACAAAAGATTTAAAATTTCAGTTACTTTCAAGTGTTGATTTTTGTATGGCAAAACCATTTTAAAAAATGTTGGAACATTTTCAATCAGCACGAAGTCAGGGGATTTCAGTTTAATAAAATCAATGATTTTAAAAACAAGATAATTCCTTTCATCGGTGAGCATTTGCTCAACATTTCTATTTTTTCCTGCAACGCTCATTCCTTGGCAAGGTGGAGAAGCAATTAAAAAATCCAATTTTTTAGGTGTGCTTTTTACAAGGGTTTTGAAAATTTTATCGTCTAGTATATTTCCAGCAATCATATTAGAATTTGGGTACAATGCCTGATACAAGTTCGCTCTTTCCTGAATTAATTCGTTAGCGGCAATAATATTTATTCCTACTTCTTCAAAGTAAGTTTCCGCTATGCCTGCACTTGAAAATAATGATGCTCCTACCATAGTTAAAACTTTAGTGTGCTTTGTTGTGTTTTTATAGTTCTAAAATACTTTGCCTTTTCTTCTGCTGCCTTGAATAAGGCTTTAGTTTCTTCTTGCGGATATATTAATTCCGCAATTCTCTCGCTTAAATATTCGTGTTCTAATTTTTTTAGGTCAAGATTAAAAAATACTGAAAGTTTCGGTAAGATTTCTTCTGGTACATTTCTCTTCCCATTTTCAATTTTTGATAGTGTTGATTGGTCAATATCCAATGCAGCAGCAAGTTTTGTTAAAGTCAAGCCACTGTCAGACCTGAGTTTGTGAATATATTCTCCAAATGTTTCTTTCATTATCTTGATTTTTTTGCCTTGACAATTTTGTCAAAAATAGCAATTTTAGTTTCTCTGTCAAATATGTTAGTTCAAAAGTTATTCACTATGGGTAGTGGGTGGGCTTTGGGTGCGGTTGGGCAAAATTAAATGTGGTGTTTTGTGTCGGCAATAACGTTGGCAAAACACCTCTTTTAATTTTGCGAAGCGTTGGCATTTTGTCCACAGTTTTCTGTCGGTTTATGGTAGCACTGTCGGTCGTCCTACGCTTGCACCTAACGAACAGGGCTTTGTGCAGGTTGGGAAATAGAATTCCGTCTGCCTGGAACCGAAGATGATAATTGCAATATTGCTGATGTTTTATTCATAAGCCAAATTTATAACGTTTTGCTGGAACTGAAGCCAAATTGAAAAACAAAAGTTGAGGTTTATTCCGTCTGCCCAACTTGCACAAAACCCAATGTTATATGCCGCTATTCTTCTATTCGTTCCATTCTGTCAAGGTATTTTTGTCAATAGTCTCGCCAATTTTCTTATCAAATGCTCTTACAATTTTTCCTTTGTCAATGTCCAAAAACAGAACACCATAATCGTTTAAGATAATACAAGGAATTTGTCGGTTGTCGAAAGTATATTTCCCAATCTTTGTCATTAACCCTTGCCAACTCTTTCTTTCAATGTAAATGCTGTCTATAAAACCTTTTTTTGTCCTGCCGAAATACTTACCAATAAATACAAAGTCGTCAGAAATTATTTCATAAAGTCTTTCAAACCCTTTAACATTACAACAGTCAACAAATAGTTTGGCAAATTCAAAAGTCACTCTGTCGTCAAATGCGTAACTGTAATTTTTATGATTGATAATTTTGTCAAGTGTCGCAACTGTATTTTTTAATTCGTTTTCATTTGGTCGTAATTCGAGAGCTATTTTAAAATATTTCAAAGCTGTTTCGTCAGCAAGGTCATTATGATAGCTTAGATTTTTTTCTGCTGTTTCAATATACTCATTGAATTTAATTTCGATGATTTCTTGCTTTGAGATTTCAGAAATATTAGAAATGTATTTATCTATTTCATTTGGAACAAGGTCAATTGAAACTCCTACATAGTTTTTTCCATTGTATTCAAATAATACTTCGCTTGTCGCTGTAATCATAGAAGTATTCTTGTTTATAAAATTCGTTTTGTCATTATTTAAAACCTTGCGATGTAAATAATTAATGTCAAATAGGTCATCTGGGAATAGGTTCTTTACCCATAGTTGAAGACAATTAAATTTGAGGTCAATGCTATATTGCCTTTTATCTATTGGTATGTCCAAATCAAACAGTCCGTATTCTACCCATAGTTGTGAAAATGTCAAGGACACTGTTAAATCGTTTTGTTTAATTACAACACTTTCCAACCCCAAATCTGTCTTAATTTGATTGGCTTGGTCAATACATATTTTTAATTTCTTGATGTCGTTCATAGTGGCATATAACGGCAGTCTGTGAAAAAACTACCGTTTATTTTTTTGTAAATATATTAAAATAAAGATTGGAAAATAAAGAATAAATAACTATTTTTAGAGGGTAAAC
>RDZG01000141.1 GCA_004293915.1 Bacteroidota bacterium
CCTGATTTGACAAATTTTTTATCATTCTCACAATTACAAAGATTAAAGCTTGTGAATTGTTCTACTGAAAACTTACAAGATATTGAATATCTTAGTTATTTAAAAATAATAGAGTTCTACAAATGTAATCAACTGTCATCTCTGGAAAATATACAGAAGCTTTACCATTTAGAAAAATTAGTATTAGAGTCTTGCAAAAAATTAACAAATTTAGCACCTCTATATGATATTTTATCATTAAAATTTCTAATTCTTCATAACATGGGAAAAATTATACTATCTGAACAAGCACATAAATTTTTTGAAAAAAATCAAATAAGAATATCAGGTAACACTAAAATTATCTATTTGTAAAAAAAAATAATTTTTACTCTTTTTACCCCTAATTTGCGTGTAGGTGAGTAAGTAAATGGTAAGTTTTTTCATTGTCAATCAATTAGTTAGCTAGTGTACCCTTTTAGGAGATAAATACTAGTGTACCCTTTTAGGAGATAAATACTAGTGTACCCTTTTAGGAGATAAATACTAGTGTACCCTTTTAGGCCACCTACACATTGCAGCGACCGAGCAAAGCACCACAGACACCGCCACCAACTGCTCGACTTTTGGTGAATGTGTATAATTTAAGTGGGGAAAAGTTAGTAACTTTCAGCCAAAATGTTAGTAGCGAAGGGAAGGACAAATGGGAAGAGATGAATATCGGGCTTACTGCAAAAGCAGACGTACAAGTGGAAATCTCTTGCGAAAATACAAGTAATATTACACCCACTTTCTTTGACGATTTATCAGTAAAAGTGCAAGCTGTGCCTACGGTTTTGGTGGTGCAGGAAAACCACTATTATCCGTTTGGATTGGGCATGAAAGGGCTGGATTGGGTGCTGCCGAATGGGAAGGAAAACAAATATCAGTATAATGATGGGACTGAAAAGAATACTGATTTCGACCTCAATCTTTATGAAACGGATTTTAGACCGTATGACCCTCAAATAGGGAGAATGACAGGAGTAGATGCGCTGGCGGACGAATTTGCAGGAGTTACGCCTTACAATTACGCTTTTAATAATCCTATTAATCTGAATGACCCAAGTGGGCTATGCCCAAATTGCAAGACTTGGCAGGATGTATATAATACGGCTCAAAATGACCCAAGTAAGCTGCAAGCAGGGACTTACATAAATTCGGGTGATGGTGGTTTTGCTCATGTTGAATCGGGTACTAAGATTTTAGAGCCAACAGTGGTAGAGGGAAATGCAAATAGTGGTTTTTCTCATGCAGAGGGCAATTCAAATAAAAATTGGTTAAACGACAGAATTTGGGGAAATAATTCTCAATACCAATTCCGCAGAGGTTATGAGAATGAGGCGGAAAAGTGGCATCCTTTAGCAGAGGCTATGACTATGCTAATTCCAACAGAGGGTGCATTTTATGCATTGGGACGAGGTTTGTCTGTACTTGGACAACTCTATAAAGGCGTAAAATATACACAAAAAGGAGTTTTTTATTCAGGTTTACCGTTAAATACAAATGTTCCAAGCCTGACATGGAGTAAAGGTGCTAATCCTTTCCAAAAAGGAGTTTATGACATGACTGTATCAGGGTCTACTTATACAGGTAGATACATAGGGCAAAGTAGTTTTATCCGAGTTAGAATGTGGTATCACCAAAATGCCCCATGGAGCAGATTTTATGGGCATGATATAAATATCTCACGAGTTTTAGGTATGAGTGGGAGTACCAAATTAGAAAGAGAAATAATTGAACAATGGCAAATTAACAGGATTGGCATAAACAACTTGGCTCATATAGTTAATATACGGTTACAAAAAGCAACCGCCTGTATAACCTTTGGTATAATTTCTTTGTAGTTAAATTTTAGTTCAAAACAAGTACAAATTTTAGTTCAAAACAAGTACAATATAAATGTAAATATTTTTTGTGTACTCCTCTAAAAATTCTCAAATAGTTTCTCAGTCCAGTCCATATTCCTTCCGAAGTATTTGTATGTACTTCCCTTACACCGTCTGCATCATCATCTCTGGCATATTCTTTTTTGGCGTGGCAAACCGTTTTATGTACTCTACCATTTTTTTCAATATCATTATAGCCTTGCCATTCGTCTGTATTTGCTGTCGAAGCTGGCAAGGTAAAATCGCTAATTTGTTCGTTTAAAGATGCTTTTTTTGTGTCTTCTTTTACTTCAATACGTATCTTACCGCTTTCTCTACCCACTGTACCCACCACAGGTGGACGGTCATTTTCGTAAGTGCCATGACCACGTCTTTTATTAGCACGTCTACGGGGTGGGTCTAAGGGATTTGTGTGTTTTTCGCCCTTTTCACCTGCATTTTGGAACATTTCATCCGTTTCTGTAATAAGGTCTTCCAAAGGCAGACGATTCAGATTTTCATAGCCTCGTAGCATAAATTCATGTCTAAGTCGCAATAAATTTGCATAATCACAAGCTAACTCTCTCGATAATTGGGCAGTACTCACCCCTTGTAAAAAGCCACGAAAAATCAACACGACCTCACAACAACTAAAATGTGTGCCCTCAAAAATAGTCCCCGTAAAAATAGTAAAATGAGCTCCTGTATCTTTATCTTTGTACTGAATAACAGGGGCACGACGACTATCATTAATGATATAATTCAAACTCCCAGAAGGACTTTTTAAAATCCCATCATGGAGAAAACTTAACAACCAGCTGTAACATTTATTACAGTCTAATAAGGAGCAGATTGGGAAATCCATATACAAAAAATTAAATACTCGTAAAGGTAAACAAAAATAGGAAATAAACAAAACCGTATATTAACTATATGAGCCCTTATTAAATAAGGTAAATCCTATGGGTGGTAGGATGGGAGATTTTAATCGTTCATTACCCACAGTAAAACAAAAATTTGGTTTTTAATATGATGATTAGGGAAGAAAATATTGGTAGTTTTACGGTAATAACGGATAATGATAATTATAAGATTATTACCGTAACTCCGTCTGTTAATGTTGATGAATTAATCGTATTGATTGAAAGAAATTTCATAAATGGAATTCATTTTTTTGATGATTGGGCAAGTGGGTTTGGTGATTTTGAAATTAATAAATTAGTTGGTAATAAAAATATCAAATATGTGAGTCTTTCTTTTGGAACACAAAATTTAGATTTAGATTTTTTGTATTCTTTGGAATTAGATGTATTACATATTGATGAAATCACTCCTCAAAAAGTCATAAAATTTGAATATTTAAAGAGACTAAAAAAATGTAGTTTACATTGGTTTAGTGGGTATGAGTCTATTTTTGAGGAATGCAAAGATTTAAATGAATTAACTTTGTATAATTATAATAAACCTGATTTGACAAATTTTTTATCATTCTCACAATTACAAAGATTAAAGCTTGTGAATTGTTCTACTGAAAACTTACAAGATATTGAATATCTTAGTTAT
>RDZG01000029.1 GCA_004293915.1 Bacteroidota bacterium
CCCCAAAATTTAATATTTTTGTCAAAAGTGTTTCTAATTTATCCATATAGCTTTTTAGGCAAATCTAATATTTTCATTCTAAATACTGTAGTGCCAAAAAATAAAAGATCATCATCAGAAAAAAATTCATTTGTTTGAACAATTAATCGTACTAAATTATGAACAAGCGGTGGTGTATTAGAGTCATTTTTATAAATCCAAAATGCTTTAATCATTTTTTCTAGTGCCAAATGTGCCCAAAATAAACTTTGAGCATAGTGTTTTGCTTTGTTTAATACAATTGCACAATCAAAATCATCTTTTACTTGGGAACTCCAGTATTCAATATGTTCTTTTTTAGTCATGCTGTTGTAAAACTATTTATAAAATCTCATATCGTAAATATAACTTACTTTATCTTGTATTTTATTCCAAGTTCTGCATTGAAAACCCAAAATGGAAGAAGTTCTAAAAGCTCAAATCTTTTTGGACCAATAATTCCTTCATATCCAGCATTTATTGCAAAGCCAATAGCAAGTTTATGTATAATATGGTATTCTAAACCTACTCTAGCAGAAGTTATAAAAGTAAAATAGTCATTAAAAATTACATTATTAGCAGAAAAAGGTACTGGAATAATCTTTTTGTCTTTATCTAATAAATAATCAATCCCTGCTATAGGAAATGCAAGTGAAATTCCTATAGAAGCCATTGGTCTTAATTTACCAAATGGTTTTACATATTCGATATGTGCAGGTATTGAGATAATGCTAAATATCCTTTCAAATGGTTTGTAACTATAAACGTTCAGCCCTGTTCTTATGAAAAATCTGTTTGAGTTAGTTATTTGTATATGAGCCGTTAAGTTAATATTTGTGCCTGTTAAATATAATTGTTGTTTCAAATAGACAAAAGAATATATTGAGACTCCAGATGATAATCCTAACCAAATTGTATTTTTTATTTTCTTTTTATAAACAGTACAATTACTATCAGGACAAACAGATTTATGGTATTTTGAAGCCAATCGAATGAGTTGGTTATGTTCGGGTTGTTTTAGTTCTTCTATTTCATTGTTCAAACTTTGAGTTTCATTCATAAACTGTTTCAAAATCAATTTGTGTTCGGTAGTTTTGTAAAAAAAAGTTTTATCATCTTTGTATTTATACCCTACTTCGTAAACCAATTCTACTAATCCACTGGTATCTTTTTCTATAAAATACCTTGTTTCGTTATTATTACGTTTGTAATAGTATACATTTGCTTTTCCGTTTACCAAATATTCTAAAAACACAGTTTCTTTTGTTTTTTCTTTTCCAAAAGTAATTTCTCTCGAAACAAAATAGCGGTCGTCTGTAAAACGATAGGCTTTTATATCACTTGGATTAAAATCAATAATTGTTTCAGATGTATCTTTAAAAGTGCAAGTTTTGCCTAAATAAACATCGCCTATGTACTTTATTTTTCCTTTAAGCGTATCGCCATTGTTTTTTATCACAAACCCAAATTGGAAATTCGACTGAGCAATTAAAAAATGTGTAGAAAAGAATAATACAGCTAATGTGGTTTTGTAAATAGTATGCACGTTTGTTAGTTTTTTTTGCAAAGGTATTGAAAAAACAGCAACAAATAAGCTGCTAAAAGCAAACCAGATTGTTAATTGTTTTTTTACTTTGATGAATTTGAAGTTGATGCATTGAATAAAAACACACATTTTTATTTAACGACATATTTTGGCGTAGTAAACATTTTATTTTGTGTAAAAAACAAAATAACCATGCAAAACGAAAACAATAAATTTCAATTACCTCAAAAAAAAATGGAATTTGCTAATAAAAACAACGGATTTGATGCTTCTTCTATTTATAGAGAGAGAGCGGGAACGCCATTTTTAAATGAATTTACATTTTTTTTAGCGTATTTTAATAACATTCCAAATATTATAAGCGAAGCTAATATAAATTGTGAAAAAGCCAACGAATGGTTTTGTACAGCATACAAAACTGAAATAAAAGATTATTATTATTCTAAAAGGTGTTATAAAGGAAGTAAAAATGCTAAATTTGATGATATGTTTTATATTCTAGGAGATGATTTAATTGTTAATTTTGACAGGAACTACGACACAGTTCGACTGCTTTTCAGACAAACAAACGATGAAAAAATATCAAAATTAAATACAGAATTTCTAAAATTCAAATTTAGAAAAAAACGAAATAAACCTGAAATTATGTTGATTATTCAATCTAAAATTGGAATGGATACAAAATCATTAGAAATTACTAAACCTAAGCTCAATATTGAAGACAATTACAACGATGATTTTTCGGAAATTCATCACACTATTTTGAAAAGATTACAAGCTAAAAATAACAAAGGTTTGGTAATGTTGCACGGGAAACCAGGCACGGGAAAGACTTCCTACGTTCGATATTTGATTTCTATAGTTGAAAAAAATGTAATATTTTTACCTCCTGATTTGGCTTCAAATATTATTAATCCAGACTTGATTTCAATTTTAATAGACAATCCTAATTCTATTTTTGTGATTGAAGATGCCGAACGAATTATTGTTGATAGAGAAGCTGAAGGAAATTCTCCTGTTTCGGCATTGCTCAACATCACAGATGGTTTGTTAGCTGATTGCCTTAATATTCAAATTATTTGCTCTTTTAATACTGATATTTCAAAAGTCGATTCTGCATTGCTCCGAAAAGGAAGGCTCATTGCCAAATATGAATTTAAAGAATTAGAAATACATAAAGCACAAAAACTATCGATAAAACTAGGTTTTAATACCAAAATTAATTCAGAAATGATACTTTCAAATATTTATAACCAAGATGAAATAAGTTTTTCTGAATCATATAAAACGACTCAAATTGGGTTTAAGACTTCTAAATGAATATATTTATATAAAACATTTTCCCTGGTCGTACTTTGGCTGATTTGACGCTTATTTTTGTTACTTCTCATGACAAATATGAAAATAATTGCCATTTTGGATACACATGGTCTGCATAGGAATTTAAAAATTCCTCGTGGCGATTTGCTCATTCATGCAGGTGATGTTACGGAGTTTGGACAAGAAGACGAACTTGAAGATTTTTTGGATTGGTTTGCTTTGCAACCATGTAAATACAAAGTTTTTGTAGCTGGAAATCACGATTTATGTTTAGAAAAACCCAATAATCGAAAGTTTAAAGTTTTTGAAAAATATGTTTCAAAAAATGTGTTTTACTTACAAAATTCGAGTATAAAAATAGAGAATCTTTCCTTGTGGGGTTCGCCAGTTTCTCCCTATTTTTTTGGAATGGCATTTAATAAAAATAGGGGCGATGAAATTAAAAAAGTATGGCAAAAAATACCATCTAGCACCGATATTTTAATAACGCACACACCTCCTTTTGGCATTTTAGATAATGGCGTTGGTTGTGAAGAATTGTTAGCAAAAGTAATGAAAGTAAAACCAAAACTTCATATTTTTGGACATATTCATCAAAGTTATGGTAGATATTCTGAAAACGAAAAGCTGTTTGTTAATGCCAGTCTTACAAACCAAATAGATTGCGTTATTGAAAGAAATCTAAAAATAGTTCATATTCCGCATATTATTCATTTATAAAAATAATAAAACTCGGTCGTAGTTTGGCTGAGTTGCCATCTATTTTTGCGATATAAAACTGCGGAAGCCGAAAAGCAAAAAGAGTAGGCGAAAAACAAAATAGTAATAAAATGGCAAGTCATTTATGGAAAGTAAGATCAAAAAAAGCTTCAGGTAAAATTGCAATAGGTATGGAAGTAGAGGTAATCAGAAAAGATGTTTCAGGAAAACCTACTATGGGCGAAGTTAAAGCTGCATTTAAACAAAAATATGGTTTTGAAGCGAATATTGATTCGCTAAGCAATTTTGATATAGTAGAAATGAAATAAAAATCTAACAATCCTTTTCAAAATTATTTTGAAAAGGATTATTTGTTTAATATTACGAAAAAATGAAATAATGGAAAATACGCAAAGTCTTTTGCAAAGTATTTGGAATATAAAAGAGCGGCACGATAAAGAAGTTGAAGAAGGTGGAAGAAATTTCAATATTTTTAAGATTTTAAAAATGGAAAGTGATGAGGTAAAACTACATTCTGCTTTTATTGGCGAATTATTAAACCCCAAAGGGAAACATGGACAAGGTGATACGTTTTTAAAGTTATTTTTTGAAAAGTGTTTAATTTCAATTTCTGATTTCAATACCGAAGATATTAAAGTTGAAATTGAAAAAAATGTTGGTAGAAAAACAAATTATTCGGGTGGCAGAATTGATATTTTAATAACTGACACTTTTGGAAAGTATGTAATTATAGAAAATAAAATTTATGCAGGCGACCAGGAAAATCAACTTTTGAGATATTATAATTTTGATAAAGAAAAAATTTATAAAATATTATATCTTACTCTTTATGGTTCTAAACCTAGCGAAGAAAGTAAGGGATATTTAATTGATAACGTTGATTATTTTTGTATTTCATATAAAAATGAAATTTTGGAATGGCTTAAAATATGTGTAGAACATTTAAAAGACAAGCCGCACCCTTTTTTAAAACCTACAATCGAACAATATATAAATCTTGTAAAATATTTAACTGGACAATCAGTAAACAAAGAATTAAAAATGAATATAATTCAACAAATATTAAATGAAAATTATGCAAATAATATTGAAGCATTTATGGCTTTGAAACAAGTTGATTTAAAGCAATATTTAATTGAAGAAATATTAGTTAAACATCAATTAAATGGAATAATCGATAATAAAAACACTAAAAATAAGCTTTCAGAAAAGTATGGAGGATTTTATTTTAAAGGTAAAAGTGAAAAATTAGTTGTTGGATTTATTTTTGATGAAGATAATTATAAGGACTTTATTTATGGAATAAGATTTAAAGATTTTAATATTGAGCAAACTGATAAAAATATTTTGAAAAGTTTTTTAAAAGAAGAATTTGATAAATGTGATGAAAAAAATATAGAAACCACAACTAATTGGGCTTATAGAAAAAAACTAAATGCTGAATATGGAAGTTTTGATAGTGCTCAAGCTCTAATCAATATTAAAAACGGAGAATTAGCAAATCACATCAAATCTGAAGTTAAAAGGCTTTTTGAAATTATAGATTCCATAAATGAAAAATAAACTATAAACTTACTTTCATGATTTGTCACTCACTTGTTTTAACTTTTTAATTTCATCTTATATTTCTCTAATAATCATCAATTTGGCATTTATTTCTGTAAAAGTATCATTTTTGCTTTTTTGCGTAATATTATGTTAAATTTCTTTCAATTCTATTTTTTTTACGGCAAAGAGCTTTGTTAAAAGCTCTTTGTCTATTTTTGTTTTCATAATTTTAAACTATCCCACCGCCAATAAGCAATCTGAAAAAAGCCAAAATTACATAAAGTCTAATAAGTAAATACAAATAAAGTTGCTATATTTGTAAATGAGCAAAATAGCCTTAAAAGTAGAGAATTATAGTTCAGAAGAACT
>RDZG01000142.1 GCA_004293915.1 Bacteroidota bacterium
CAATGTCGTTTAGTTAAGGATTAATAATGCTTATAGTTAGTATAGAACGGCTTTTTGGGCTTTTTCTTTCGTTGATTCGAGCGATTTGGTCTCACAATTTCTCTTGTTTTATAGATTAATTCATCCATATATTTTATAGTTGTTTCTATGTTTTTCTTTATAAAAATTTCTAATATATTGTCTTTGAGTACCGACAAAGCAAAGGTCTTGTTTATTTTTTGCTCATGTTCTCTATTTATTTCCTTTTTATATTCTTCCTTTACTTTCTCTTCTATAGGATGTTTGTAAGCCGCTAACAGGCTTAGAGTAAATATTTTGGCATAAAAATCTTGTTTTACTGATATGGCTGTTTTACCAGACCAATTTTCTAACTCACTTCTACATTTGAGCATCTTATATCCATCCTCCTCTATAACCCATCTTTTACGATATAGCTCTTTAAACTCTTCCATTTTATACTCGTTTCTGTCCAAGAGTGATGTACACAAAATTTCGACATCCCCATTAGGTAAGAGTACTTTTATGAGCCTTACTTTGAGACTCCTTGTATCATAGTCAGGATATTGGCTTAGTTTATCAAAGTCTTTTTGGGGTAAATCTATCGTTACTATTTTCTCCATTTCTGGTTCTTTGGTAAAGGCATTAACTAGATTCCACCAATTCCCTTTTAGTCGAACACAAAACGATAAGCCCTTAGCTGTTAATAGAAATAATAGCCAAAAACAAGGATAACCTCTATCTAATAGTATCAAATCTCCTTTTTCTGTCCGTTCTAGGTGTTCTACTAAATGGTCTCGTTCACTATCGGTATATTTTCCAATAGAGGAGTCTAGTGTTACAAGGTTAAGTACATCATAAAGTATAGAAATGAGAGCTAAAGATGTCTCTGCATCAGCCTTTGGTCCCATTTGCTGAACGCCAAATTCTTCTTTAATACTCCTGTGATTGGGTAGCTGTATTCTACTCCCATCGACAGATAACAACCTGAAATTATGCCACTTATAGTGTTGATTGCGTTTATAAAAACTATCACACACCACTTTATTTAATCGCTTAAAAACCAAATAATCTATATGCAATCGAGCTTGACTAAACGCACTTTTGGTAACTTTTCGGACAGAATAATCTGAACCTTCTACCTGCTTAAAAAATATATCTAATTCTTTTTGAATAGTGGTTCTAAAGTTCAAGATGAGAAAGAATAAATTTTTAAAAGTTAGAACACGGTTTCGAGATACCCTTTCAAGGCTGTCGGTTCTGCAACAGCCTCTCTCTTTTTCGCTAATAAGCTCATATTCAATATTTTGTATAAGTTCTAATCTATAATCTGTTTCTGAGTTTAAATCT
>RDZG01000143.1 GCA_004293915.1 Bacteroidota bacterium
CCGCCGTTGATTCCTATGACACTTGCAAATTTTTTTTGTTAATTTTTTGTTTTTTTGTTAATTTTTTAGGATTTTGGTATTTTTCAAACTCAACAATTCGTTTTTCAAAGGTTTTTTGATTGATAACCACACTCCAAATACGTTGCAAAATTTTATTTGATACTGCATTCATTACTACTCTATGTTTTTTTCCCTCTTTTCTTTTTTGATGATAATAAGCAGATAAATCTTCCTTTGTTTTGATAGTTCCCAAAGCACACATATACAAAATGGCTTTTAGCGGCTTGTGACACAAAGAGGAAGTATGGTCAGGGTTAGTTCTTTTGCCCGAACTATTGTCAAAAGGGGCTACTCCTGCATAAGAGGCAAGTTGTTTTACATTGTCAAATTTTGTGAAACCTCTGGTAACTACTAATAAAGTGATAGCCGTTTGTTTGCCTACATTTGTAACACTGTTTATCAAATCATACTTTTTTTTTAATCCTTCATCGTTTGCAATACATTCAAGTATCTCTGTTTCTATTTCTTTGATTACCTTTTTCAACTCGGTTATTATCTTTTCGGTATGTTTTTCAAGCAATTTATGCGTATTGGCAGAAAATATTTTGCTTTCATTCAAGGGTACTTCATACTGTTCTAAAGTATCTTTGAGTTTGTTTTGCAGATGTTGTAAAACTTGTAATTTTTCTAACACTTCACTGCAAGGAAGGTACAAACGACACTCGTCCTGACAACGAAAAGCATATTTAGCAATGCGTTGGGCATCTATTTTATCATTCTTGCCCTTTTGAACACCCAAAGAGCGTTTGATTTGCAAACCATTTTCTACCCAAGTATCTATTTTTTGCTGATGTAAAACCATCACCAAAAAATTGATATACAAGCCTGTATGTTCCATACAAACTAAAGATTCTGCCATATCCATTGTCTTTAACCACGTTTCTATGGCTTCTGGCGTGTTTTTAATACGTATCAAATAGTTTGTAGTATTGGTTTCAGGTAGATATTGTGCAATATCAAGATGGTTTTTACTGACATCTATTCCGAAATATTTTTGGTACTTTTGCATAAAATAATTACTTTTGTTTGAGATTTAATAAATTGTCATTCAAGATAAATCTACTCAAAACCTTCATAAGGGCATTATCCCTCGTATCCTATTAGAGATGTTTTATCTTTTTGAAAAAACACAAGCGACCTTCCGTCAACGGAAAAGGCATACTTAGTTGGTATGATAAGGCTCGCTTGTGAGAATGACGATGTAAAGATACTCATTTTTTGAACATTTTACAAACTCATCTTTCTTGGTGCAAATGTAAAGGT
>RDZG01000030.1 GCA_004293915.1 Bacteroidota bacterium
CCACTCCATTTGTTAGTTTAGACAAAAAAACAAAGACTTCAATCTATCTCTAAAATGATATTTTTGATTCTCTTCATACACACTTTTTAGGATACTACCGTTATTAATTTCAACTATTTGCTACTATTGGGCTGCATCTGTGGTTTGAACTGCGGTAATTCTATTTCTGCAACAGACACAAAGCCCTGTTCGTTGGTGGCAAGCATAAAAAACAACGAAATAACTTAATTATGGCAAACTTTTCAGATGATAAAATAAAGGCAGTTTGGGAAAAAGCACAAACTGTTGAAGGCTATGATAATACCAAATATCGCAAAGATACTTGTGGTGCTTGGATTGTTTGGGCTGATTATGGTAAAGAAACCATTTATGGCTGGGAAATAGACCACTGTTTTCCAAGTTCAAAAGGTGAGACAGACCATACAGATAATTTGCAACCTTTGCAATGGAAAAACAATCGTGTTAAAGGCGATGATTTTCCTTCTTTCAAAACTGCAATTATTGCAGAAGAAAAAACGAATAAAGAATTGGAAGGTAGCTGGTATTTCACAGAAAATTTTGTGAAATTTTTGAAGCAATTATATCCAAATAACCCTTATTTACGTAACATATAAAAAACATATGATTATGGAACTAACACAAGAAATTACTCAAATTGTAAATACTCTACCAAAAGACGTTTTAGGTGAAGTTTTACAGTATTTGCGACAAGTTGAAAAAGTGTCGCAAGAAAAAATGCGATTGTCATTAAACCTGAAAACTATCCTATCCGAAGATAGTGAACTTCTTGAAAGATTAGCAAAATGATAGATTTACAAGAAGTTTTCGAAATCCACCAAGTTTTAATACAAGAATTTGGCGGTTCACAAGGCGTAAGAGATGAAGGTTTGCTAAAATCAGCCATTGAAAGACCATTTAGTGGATTTGGAGAAACAGAGTTTTATCCAACACCCGAAGAAAAAGCAGGTGCAATTTTGGAAAGTGTTATCAAAAACCACCCTTTTATTGACGGAAACAAACGCACAGGCTACGTTTTAATGCGTTTAATTTTAATGCAATTTGGAAAAGACATAACTGCAACGCAAGACGAAAAATATAGTTTTGTCATTGAAGTTGCATCGGGACAAATTGAGTTTCAAGAAATTGTTGCTTGGATAAAAAAACGAGCAACACACAAATAATGCCTGCCACCAACATTGTATTTATGAAAAAGGGGCAAAAGTGCTAAATTTGGGCTAAGGTGCTTTTTAGTAGCTTCTGTGGTTTATTAAATTTTTGTGCTTTTAATTCCCCTTCTTCATAAATACTTTTCCGTTATCAGCAACCCTATGACGACAGTGCTAACATTAAACGACAATGGTAAAATGAACGACAGAAGAATTTTGGCAAAGCCATTTGGCTATACTTCGCAAAAGCAAAAGAGCTGCAAAGCCAAAGCACAATCCAACGCAATTTGCAGCACATTTGCTTTTGCCCCACCGCACAAAAACCTACATTCGTAGCATGACAGATTTATTTTCAAATATAGAAGACGACAGGAGAACTTCGGTAGGAAAAAGTGAAGTAGAATATAAAATTGCTTCATCAATTTTGACAAAAGCATCGGGTTTTATGGAGACATACGACTTTACACTAAATCCCTACTCTGGTTGTTCGTTTGGTTGCACTTACTGTTATGCAGCTTTTTTTTCACGGACAGAAGAACAAAGAAAAAATTGGGGCTACTGGATTCAAGTAAAAGAAAACGCATTGCAATTACTCATGAAATTTCGAAAGAAACCATTGCACGACAAAACAATTTACATGAGCAGCGTTACCGACCCATATCAACCAATAGAAAGAGAATTAAAGCTGACGAGAAGTTTATTAAGAGAATTAGCGGACTTCCATCAACCACGACTTGTAATTCAAACAAGAAGCCCAATCGTTACAAGAGACATTGATTTATTCAAACAGTTCAAAGTGATTCAAGTGAACATGACAATCACAACAGACAGCGAGAATGTGAGAAAAGTTTTTGAGCCGCTTTGTCCATCAAATGCAAGTAGAATGAAAGCGATAAAAGAAGTAAATGATGCAGGTGTAAACACCTGCATTACTATGACACCGCTTTTACCAATTGAGGATGCAGAAAGTTTTGCTATTAATCTCAAAGAGACAGGAATAAAAAAATTTATTGTTCAGCCTTTTCATTCTGACAGAGGAAAATTTATTGCTGGCACAAGAGATTCAGCAATGAAACTGATTAAGGACATGAATTGGACTAATGAAAAATACAAAGAGGTTGAATCAATTTTAATCAAACACATTCCTGAAATCGGCATTGGTAAGGAAGGTTTCAAACCAATTTAATAATGAGCAAGCAAGTATTAACCACTTGGCTAAAAGAACAACAGCCCAAACTTGAAACAATTCTTCTAACATCAGCAGAAGAATATTACAATAACTATTCTACAAAGCGAACATTTGCGTTTGATGCAAAAAAGACAGGACAAGAACTTTGGCTTTTAGGAGGAGGTGAAGATTTATGTTATGACAGACCAACAATCGGTTTTAATTATTCACTTTGGTATCACCCAAAAAGAATAAATACTTTTTTGCGATACTTTACCGATTTGATTTATGATTCAAGGAACGAACCGAATATTGAAATTTTTGATTTAGGTGCAGGAACTGGTGCAGTGCTTTGGGCAGTAGGTTTAGTAGTTCAAGGATTAAAAACTTTGGGATTACCTTGTCCGAAGATTAGAGTTGTAAATATTGATACGAGTGCGTTCATGGTTATTTACAACTTCAATTATCTCTGGAAAAATTTTGTAAGCGAATTTCCTGAAGCAGCAGAAATTTCAAAGCAGAGTGATTATAGATTGAACTCATGGTCAAACCTTGATGAAGCCAACTGTTCTAACATTTGGCTTTGTGCAAGCTATCTGTTTGACCATTCAGAAAACAGTGAATCCATTGCACAGGAGTTTAAGTCTATCGTTGAGAAATATAAGCCGAACAAAGTTTTGCTTCTCTCTGCTTTGCAAAAGAGAACCTATGTTGATGCAGTTGCAAATGTTATTCAGCAATTAAATTTCAGTAGCACGAATCAAGTTTTAGACAACCAAATATTCTCGGGTTCATTAAGTAGGTTGTATCAATTTAGAAATCGTATTTCACAAGAACATAGTTTAGGATTGACAGGAACGCCCCAATGGAACATTGATAGTTTGTATGGCAGAGTTTTAGTAAACAATAATCCGCAATTAGGTTTGGACTTTACGGACATCAATCTTTTTATACAACCTGAACGAAATAGAGCTAAGATAAAATTAACGGAACAGCAACAAGAAGCAGCAACCGTCAACAACAGACCGACACTTGTAATTGGTCCAGCTGGTTGTGGCAAAAGTGTTGTGCTAACTCAAAAAATAAAGAACCTCATACAATCAACAAAAATTGGGGATGACTACAACCCAACTCTTAAAATTTTGGTTACAACTTTCAATAAAGGATTGGTAAAATATTTAGGCGATTGGATTGAACAACTTTTAGAGCCAACAAAATTTAGAAGAAGATTTGACACAAATTTTCATGGGTATCCTTCTGACCATTCATACTTTCAGTTTTCAAATTCTCAACAAGTCAACATATCCGTAATGCACTTTGACATTCTTCCAACAAAAGTAGGTGGAATTAGTGTATTCAATATTTCAACGAATGGAAATATTGAAGAATTTCATTTGAACAAAATGAATTCTGCAATTACAAGTTATGTAAATGCGAATCAAATCAACAGAACAGAATTTGAAATAATTCTTAACCCTGAATTTCTACTTGACGAATACCAAAGAGTGGTTTATGGTTTTGAGTGTAACACCGAGAGAGCATATCAAACCGTTGAGAGAACTGGAAGAGGAAACAAACCGCAATTGAGATATAACAGCAGAAGGAGAAGAATTATTTGGGGAGTTATTAAAACATACTTACAAGATTTGCAAAAGAACAATCCCCGACTTGAATCATTTATCATTCGCAGACATCGTTTGATAAAAAAATTAAGAGCCGAAGGTTTTCAAAATAAATTTTCTCACATCATTGTTGATGAGTTTCAAGATTGCACAAAAGCGGACTATGAAATTTTTTATCAAATGTTACAAGACCCAAACAATTTGACTTTGGCAGGCGACATTGCTCAATCAATAAATTTAGGTTCAGCGTTACACATTCCAAGAGCAGACGACCCAAGAATGGGAAATTTCAACAAAAAGAAACTTGAAGGTTCATTCAGATTGCCTTTCAGAGTCAGCGAGTGTATTAAACCACTATCTGAAACCATCAATCGTAAATTCGGAGAGAGAGAAGGAATACAAGCAGACATAATCAATCCTTACAAAGGTGCTCCACCGGGTTCAAGACCAATTTTTATTTATGCAGAGGACACAAATTCAGCAGCAGAAAAAATTAAAGAAATCTTCTTCGCTTACAAAAATGCTTTGAAGCTTGACAAGGTGACGATATTTGAAAGAGATGTTCAATTAAAAAATGCTCTTAGTCAAAATCAAACTCCTGCCGAAACAGAAATTATTCTACGAACAAAAGGGCTTGAAAAAAATTGTGTTATTTGGTCAACACGAATGAATGTTGATACACAAACAGAGAAGGAAGAGTTTATTTACACTATTCTAACAAGGACAGTTAGCTTGTTAATCATCGTTGTATTTCCAGATATTCAACAGGACTACAAAAACATCATCAAACAATTTATTGAAAAAAGATTGATTCGCTGGGATGAAGAATCAGAAATAAAATATCAGGAGATTAGACAAACTATTCAAGCAGCAGACAACCAAGACGACCAAGACAACACAGAAGATAATCAAACAGCAAATGAAGAAAACATTGACACACTCATCGTTTAACGCCAGCGCATTTGCAAGCACATTTTATTTTTTTGCAGACACACAAGACAATGCTAAAAAAAATAAAAAGAGCTTGCAAGCCCACACACTAGACAGTGCAAAGGTTCAGTGTAAACTTAACACGACAGCACTTCGGACGGACAGAAGGGCAGCTGATAACAGCACCTACAAGAAATTGGCGGTTCAGTGGTTAAATGAAACTTTGTGCTTCGTATCAAGTTCAGTGGTAGCAGACAGTTTTCGTCTCCGAAATCGCCAACTTCTTGTAGCTGCAAAACGTCAGTCTGTGAAAAAACTCTCGTTTAATTTTTTTGTAAATATATTAAAATAAAGATTGGAAAATAAAGAATAAATAACTATTTTTAGAGGGTAAA
>RDZG01000087.1 GCA_004293915.1 Bacteroidota bacterium
GTGTATGCGGGAGGTAATTTTACGACAGTTGCAGGCGTAGAACGCAGAAGTTTAGCAGCGATAGACGCAGTATCAGGTAGCGTTACGGGCTGGAACCCCGATGCAAATAGTATAGTTTTTACCCTTGCCATAAGCGGGAGTACGGTGTATGCGGGAGGTGTTTTTACCAATCTATTCGGAGGTACGGGTGGTTGGGTGGGTCTTGCACCAGCCTATATTGCACGCTTAGATACTCGCATTAATCAAACCATCACAGGTCTGTCTAGTGCCATCAATGTAGTTTATGGAGCAGCAAACCAAACGCTTACAGGAGTGGCTGGTTCTGCATTGCCGGTGGTTTATGTGAGTTCAAATACGGCTGTAGCATCTGTTTCGGGGAGTGTATTGGCTTTTGTAGGTGCAGGTAATGCTACTATCACGGCATCCAACCTAGGCAACAATGACTATTTTCCAGCTCAAGATGTACAAATTGCAGTTACGGTTACCCCCAAATCTGCCACTATTTCGGGTGCAAATGCAACTCGGGTATATGGAGAAGCAAATCCCATATTTACAGGAACGGTTTTAGGGTTGGTGAATGGAGATGCTATTTCGTTTTTTGGTATTACTGCTGCTACTTCCTTATCAGGTATAGGTACTTATCCTATTACAGCAACGGTTATGGGAGCAAACATTCTCAATTATCAATTCTCCATTCTCAATTCAGTATTAACCATTACCAAAGCCAACCTTACTGTATCAGCAGATAATTTTAGCAGACAATATGGACTTGCGAATCCTACATTTACAGGTTCTATTACAGGAGCAGTAAATGGAGATGTAATTACACCAAGTTTTAATACAACTGGTTTGCAAACTTCTAATGCTGGAATGTATACTATTTCTGTTATTGGGATAAATAATGGTAACTATGCATTAATTACATTACAAGAACCTATGGCACAGCAATTAATGTAAGTTTACTCACACCGAGCATTTCAGGAACTGTATTTTTTGGAGATGGAATCACTATAAATTCTAGTACTAATGTTAATACCAATGCTGATGTAGGTACTTATCCTGTAAATGTTGAGCCTGTGGGTGCTAAAGTAGTAAATTATAATATTACCACCATAGCAGGTGTTCAAACGATAGAAAAAGCAAATCAGAATATCATAAATTTTGGTCCGTTTGATGATATAACTATAAATGGCATTAATACACCTAGTCCTACGCTTACAGCTACTGCCTCGTCTGGACTTACTGTAGTGTACTCGTACGTTCAATGTATCGAGTATAGTTGCTCCGCCTACGGGTCTCCCAACCTACCAATCTACCAGTTTTATCGTTTATCCAAACCCAGTAGTTAATGGAGAATGGAGAATTGAAAATGGAGAAGTAGGAGCAACGATGTATGTATTCAATGCACAAGGAACAATAGTATACACACAAAGCATTGCATCTACAAGCACTCTAGTATCTGCCAAACTTTCGAGCGGCATCTATTTGGTGAAAGTTGGTACGCAAATGGTTAAGTTGGTAGTGGAATAGATTAATATTAGCATTGACAATTTTTAAAAAGTTGTCAATGTTAGTTCTTGAATATAAGCTTTAAGAAACTTATTCTGAATAATTCATTACTTCAAAGCTTTTCGTACTCTGCTTAAAGTTTCGGGGGTCATATTCAGGTAAGAAGCAATATCTCTTAACTTTAATCTATTGACTAGATTTGGATATTGGCTAATAAATATTTGGTAGCGTGTTTCGTAGTCATTATATAAAATGTTATTGATGTGATCGTCCATTTTTACAAAGTTTCTCTCATTTAAAATAATAATAAAAGCTGCAACGCAGGTATGTTTAAGATAAATTTGTACCAATTCTGCTTTGGATAAATAAAATGCCAAGCCTGGCTCTATTATTTCAGTACATTCTCTTGAAGGCACTCCCGTAGTATAGCTTCTATAGTTTCCAAATGGCTCACCTTCTTGAATAATCCATGAAGTAATTTCCGATTGACCTCTGTAAGTGTAAGACCGTCCTAGACCTTTTACCATAAAATATATTCCATTCAAAACATCGCCAATTTCTACAATTTTGTCACCTTTTTTTAAAACAACAGGCTTTGCAATGCGCCTAATTTCATCTTTTGCTTCGGGTGAAAGTGGATATAATTTTGAAAGTCCAACAAAAGCAACATTCAAATAGCTTTCTATTTCGATTTTTTTAATCATTTTTTTAAATCTGTATTTAAAGTATATACAAAATTAAGAAAGATTCAATTATAAATAATGTAGTATAAACTAAAAAACATCAAATTTCTTGATTCCAATCAAGTTGATTTAATACTTCAATTTATATTTTCGCATCAATTTATGTATTAAATAACTTCAAAATTTAACTTTATGAAAATCAAAATTTTAACTTCATTATTAGTAGGTTTTATCACATTGCAATCGTTTGCAGGCGGAATCCCTATGTATAACACCACTTGGACTCCAAGCAATTTATTTATAGATGCTTCGAACGGAAGTATAGTTACAGGCACTATCACAGTAAATTCTAATAATACTGCAAATCCATTTGGCAGCCCATCAAGACCGTTTTCGGTTAATTATACAACTCCGCAAAATACATCAATCGTTCTCAATAATTCAGGTTTTTTTCATAATATCAATGCTTTTAATTCTAATGTAACAAGCATAATTGGCTACACTATCAACCTTACCAATAGCACTTTTGTCGGTACGGTAGCTGGGAATATTAATATTCAAAGCGATAATAATGGTTCTTTCAATGGCAATTTGCCTTTTACTCTAATAACAAAAAACCAAAGACCCTTTGTTACGGAATGGGACTTATCGAGTTCTAATCCATTTGTAGCACCATCTTCGGCAATTAGTTTTGGAGTAGGTACTAGTGGAACGGCAAGCTACGCTTGGGAAACTATTCCGGCATCATCCTCTGGAGTGGGTACATTTTCTGGTTCCACATTATCAATTATAAATTTACCAGTAGGCTCAAGAATCAGCTTGAGTATTAATGGTACAAATTTTCACCAATTCAGAATGGCTCTTGGGGCAAGTAGGATTCTTTTAAGAAAAGTAACCCAATGGGGAACTACAAACTGGTCTTCAATGGAAAGAGCATTTCACGGATGTGCTAGTTTGCAAATAACTGCTATAGATATTCCTAATTTATCTTCTGTTACAAACATGAATCAAATGTTTAGGGGTTGTGAAGTACTTAACAGTCCTTCAAATGTTGGAATGTGGAACACCTCATCTGTTACAAATATGTCAAATTTATTTGACAATGCTTGGCAGTTTAATCAATCAATTGGCGGATGGAATACTTCTTCAGTTACAGACATGGGAAGTATGTTTTTGAATGCTTATGCTTTTAACCAACCTATTGATAATTGGAACACAAGTAATGTTATTAGTATGACGGCAATGTTCTCTAATGCTACCTCTTTTAATCAACCAATCGGTAATTGGAATACGAGTAATGTGATATACTTGAATGAAATGTTTTATTCTGCCGAAGCTTTTAATCAGCCTATTGGTGGTTGGAATGTGAATAAAGTAAAAAACATGAATAGTATGTTTGCAATTGCTAAATCTTTTAATCAATCTATTGGAGGCTGGAATGTAGGATTAGTAGATGACATGTCTAGTATGTTTACATCTGCAGAATCTTTCAATCAGCCCATTGGTACATGGAATGTGGGAAAAGTAGAGTATATGTATGAGATGTTTACAGAAGCAAAATCTTTCAACCAACCACTTGCTGACTGGAATATTTCAACTTGTGTAGAGTTTACTTCAATGTTTAAAAATGCAACAGCATTTAATCAATCACTCGGTGCTTGGGGTGTAAAATTTATCCCAACTCCAGACCTTAGTAATATGCTAGACAATAGTGGCTTATCTCCTGCTAATTATGATGCTACTTTACAAGGCTTTGCAGCAGGAAGTGTTACTGGCAGAAGCTTTTCAGCAATAGATGTTAAATATTGCACAGCTGGTAATGCAAGAAATACTTTAGTTACTGATAAAAACTGGACTATCGTAGATGCAGGTACTGCCACAGGAACTTCTATCGTTACCCAGCCCGTTTCTCAAACCGTTTGTGGCGGTACTATGGCACCATTTACCGTTTCTGCTACTGGAACTGGAACTTTAACGTACGCTTGGAGCAATGGCATGAGCACTACTACCAGTATGATTACATTAACAGCAGGTACAAACTATATGGTAACAGTTTCGGGAACTTGTGGAAGTGTGGTTTCAAATACGTTTTCAAATACGGTAAATGCGGTTACTGCAATTGCAACACAACCTATGTCGCAAATTATCCAACCCAATGCCACGGCAAGTTTAAGCGTATCGGCAGCTGGCGTAAATTTAACCTACAAATGGAGTAGCAACGAAACAGTTTCTGGTATTTCAGGTAAGTCAGCAGGTGTTTATACCGTTACAGTTTCAGGAACTTGTGGTTCGGTAGTGAGTAATGCAGCTACAATAGTTGGTTTGGCTATTTCTTCTGCAACGGTTTCAGGCATTTCTGCCAATGGCTCATTAACTTCAGCAACAAGCATTACTATTTCAGGTACTGGTTTTGTAAACGGAGCAACAATTACGGTTAATGGTGTTTCGATTTCTAATTTCACGGTTGTAAATAGTACAAGCATTATTGCAACTATTCCTGCAGGAACTTTATTGGCTAGCAACAATGTGGTTTTGGTTCAAAACCCTAACCAAGTAGCTAGTGCAAATTCTCCAGTAGTGATAACAGTTGTATCGTTACCTACCAATCTCCCAACCTACCAATCTACCAGTTTTAGCGTTTATCCAAACCCTGTAGTAAATGGAGAATGGAGAATGGAAAATGGAGAAGTAGGAGCAACAATGTATGTATTCAATGCACAAGGAACAATAGTATACACACAAAGCATAACTTCTACAACTACTGAAGTATCTGCTAAGCTTTCGAGCGGGATTTATTTGGTGAAAGTTGGTAAGCAAATGGTTAAGTTAGTAGTGGAATAATAATGCATAATGGAGAATTGAGAATGGAGAATGGAGATTCTGAGACATCGAAGCAGAATAAAATAATGGAGATTCTGCGACATCGAAGCAGAATAAAATAATGTAGAATGAACATTCTCCATTCTGCATTCTCAATTCTCCATTAAAAAACGCAAACATCGAAAACAAAAATGGTTTACTTTGTGGTTCTAAATCAAAATGAAATAGATGCGAAAATATAGCTTTCTTCTTTTACTTATCTTTTGCGTTTTGTTGCTAGTTAATTGTGCCAAAGAAATCGAAAAACTAAAGCTAGTTGCTGCTGCTGATGAACCATATCAGCTTGATATTCCTGTGCAATTACCAAATTATACTATTCCAGAAGATAATCCAATTACTAAAAATGGAGTAGAACTGGGTCGGAATCTATTTTATGAAAAAAAACTTTCTGTTGATAATACCATTTCATGTGGCAGCTGCCATGTACAATCTAAAGGATTCACAGACGGAAAAAAAGTAAGCATTGGTGTACGCAATCAAGTAGGTAAACGAAGTGCAATGGCACTTGTGAATTTGATTTTTTTGCCCAAAAACTTCTTTTGGGATGGACGCTCAACGGGTTTGGAACATCAAATTATTTTTCCAATTACAGACCCACTCGAAATGGATGAGAAAATAGAAAACGTTATCACAAAACTTAATGCAGATAAAAAATACAAACAATTATTCTTAAATGCATATCAAACAGAAGAGATTACACAAGACAAAATAGTGAAAGCATTGGCACAGTTTGAGCGAACAATACTTTCTACTAACTCCAAATACGACCAATATTTGCAAGGAAAATATATTTTAACAGCCTCAGAAGAGCGTGGCAAAAAGCTTTTTTACCAACATCCCGATGGCAATGTTCCCAATACTCCTCGTGGTGGAAACTGTGGCGATTGCCATAGCGGTAGCCTGCAAACCGATAATTTATTGCACAACAACGGACTTGACGATACCTTTACCGACTTAGGCAAAGAACAATTTACAGGCTTGGCTTCGGATAGAGCCAAGTTTAGAACACCATCGCTACGTAACATAGAGCTAACCGCACCTTATATGCACGATGGCAGGTTTGCAACGCTCGAAGAGGTTTTAGATCAATACAACGACCATGTTAAATACACCCAATACACCGACCCATTGATGCGTGCAAGTAATTTTTCAGGCACACTTCCACAAGAGTTAGGATTGTTGCCATCCGAAAAAAAAGACATTATCAATTTTCTAAAAACCCTAACAGATTCAGAGTTTATTTCAAACCCGAAATTTGCTCAGCCTTAATTTTTTTGAGTAATTCGATTTGCTTATTGTATGAGTGCAAAATAATGTAGATGTTTGTACGATTTTTGGAATACATCAAATCTACCCACATGAAATACAAACGAATATTGTTGAAATTAAGCGGTGAAGCACTTCAAGGCGATAGCGATTATGGTTTATCTCCCGATATTTTAAATCAATATGCCAAAGAAATTAAAACTGTGGTAGATTTAGGTGTGGAAGTTGCCATAGTAATTGGTGGTGGAAATATTTATCGTGGCAGTTACGCCACAAAAACTGGAATAGATAGAGTACAAGGTGATTATATGGGCATGTTGGCTACAGTAATCAACGGAATGGCAATTCAATCTGCTTTAGAAAATATTGGCGTTTTCACTCGTTTGATGTCTGCCATACGTATTGATGCAGTTTGCGAACCGTTTATAAAACGCAGAGCGCAACGCCATTTGGAGAAAAAACGAGTTGTTATATTCGGAGGTGGTACTGGTAATCCTTATTTTACAACCGATAGTGCTGCAAGTTTGAGAGCCATAGAAATAAGTGCCGATGTGGTTTTGAAAGGCACAAGAGTGGATGGTGTTTATACTGCCGACCCAGAAAAAGACAAAACAGCAACCAAATACGATGCTATATCTTTTGAGGAGGTTTTTGCGAAAAAACTAAACATCATGGATATGACAGCATTTACACTTTGCAAAGAAAATAAACTGCCAATCATAGTTTTTGATATGAATAAATCAGGAAATTTATCAAAACTTGTACAAGGCGAAAAAGTAGGTACTTTGGTTACAATGTAATTTGCGAAATAATAAATAAAAACATAAAAAAGTGGAAGAGATAACATTCTTTTTAGACGAAGCCAAAGAATCGATGGAAAAAGCCATCAAACATTTGGATCATGAACTTACTAAAATAAGAGCAGGTAGAGCAACACCTCAGATGCTCGATGGGCTTACGGTTATATATTATGGAAGCCCAACGCAAGTGAGCCAAGTATCTTCTATCAATACACCTGATGCTCGCACAATAGCCATCAAACCATTTGAAAAATCGCTTTTGCAAGATATTGAAAAAGCAATTCGGAATAGTGATTTGGGACTTAATCCACAAAATAATGGCGAAATAATTATTCTTTCGGTGCCATCGCTCACAGAAGAACGTAGGAAAGAACTTTCAAAAAAAGTGAGAGTAGAAGGTGAGGAAGCAAAAATTTCTATTCGAAATATTCGCAAAAATACCAACGAAGAATTGCGTAAATTATTAAAAGATGGGGCTTCGGAAGATGCTGTAAAAATGGCTGAAGATAAAGTCCAAAAAACTACTGATGGATTTATTTTGAATGTAGACCAACATTGCGATAAAAAAGAAAAAGAAATAATGACAATCTAGTTTGTCTCGCAAAGTCGCAAAGACGCTAAGAAAAATGTTGTTTTGACGGATTTGGATGCTCGCAAAGGCGCAATAACGCTAAGAAGCTTAGTAAAGCTTAGAAGCAAAACTATTCGACAGATGTAGCATCATAAACCTGAACTTTTTCCCAAAAACTGGCACATTCTTTTATGAATTTTTCGTGTATTGGGTCGATTTGGTACGCATCATGCGCTTTTATATCTTTAAAATGCAAAACCAATGCATAAGAATACGAATCATCAACTACGGGTCTTTTGGTTGTTTTAGCTGGTTTTCCTAAATTTGAATAACCTATATGCTTTATTTTTTGCAATGATTTTACTCCTGCTTCAAATTTTGATAAATCACTTGGAGATAAATCTTTTTTGAGCCAAAAATATACTTGATGAATCAAAACCGATTTAGATTTTGGCTGAGAAAACCCTATTGTGAAACCTAAAAAAATGATACCGAAAACTGCAATAGTTTTTTTCATATTTTCATTATTTAAACATGCTTCCGCCTGTGTTTCCCTCGCGTAATAATGTTGGGTTTAGAGTTTCTACAACATTGGCTTGTAAAGTAAATTTCTGTGAAGGTTTTAAAATATCGTTTGATTTCAAGTAGATATAATCTGTAACTTCGTTCATGCTGTTTGGAGCATATACAATTTCGATTTGACCTGTTTCGCCACTTTTTATAAATTCTTGTTTTTTTGTGAACGTTACGCAATTGCAAGAATTTGTGATGTTAGAAACTACCAAATCGCTTCTACCCAAGTTTTTAACATCAAGTTTTACTAATAGTTTTGCTCCTTTTTCAACTTTTCCAAAATTGTGTGATACTTTTTCGATAATCAATTTTGGCGAAAGTTTGATTTCGTTTTCAGTAAAATTGGTTTCTGTTTTTGGATTTACTAATCCTCTAATATATAATGTTGTAGTGCTTGGTTCGCCATTGGTCGAAACCGTTACCGACTTATTAAAACTCCCAGCTCTGCCTTGTGTGCCATAGCTAGCCTTTATCATTCCTGATTTGCCAGGCATGATTGGTTCTTTTGTCCAATCAGGTGTGGTACATCCGCAAGATGGACGCACTGTTGAAATCAAAAGCGGTTCTTTGCCAGTGTTAGTAATCATAAATTCGTGCGAAGCCGCATCTCCCTCCGTTAGCTCACCAAAATCATACGATTCGGTATTGATTTTATAGCTTGTTTGAGCAAAAACTAGTGTCGAAATAAACAATAATAAAATAATCTTTTTCATAAATTTATAGTTAAGTACTTGTGAATCAATTTGGGTGTAAAAATAATAAATATTTGATAGTAATTATTGTTGTTAGAATTAAAGTTTTGATTAATTTTGATTTGCAACTTTAGCTATTATGAATACTATATTGGACTAAAACTATGGCAGAAAAACCCTCAGTATCAGAGACTAAGCTCGAAAAAGTAGTCGTTTTGAACGATTACAAAATTGCTTTTGAAAGCCGCCAAGCTAGTTTGATGGGACGTAGAGAGGTTTTTATGGGTAAAGCAAAGTTTGGAATTTTTGGCGATGGCAAAGAAATTGCACAAATCGCATTAGCAAAAGTTTTTAATAAAGGCGATTGGCGTGCAGGATATTACCGAGATCAAACGCTTATGTTTGCTATTGGAAACACCACATTAAAACAATTTTTTGCACAACTTTATGCACACACCGATTTAGAAGCCGAACCGCAAACAGGTGGCAGGTTGATGAATGTACATTATGGTTCTCGCAGTATTGATGCAAATGGAAACTGGCTCAATCAGCTCGAAATGCGAAATTCTACCACAGATATGTCATCGACTTCGATACAAATGACCCGACTTTTGGGTTTGGCTTATGCCTCAAAATTGTACCGAATTAATAAAAAATTAAAACCTTTTGCAACTAATTTTTCGGAAAATGGAAACGAAATTGCGATTGGAACCATAGGCGATGGCTCTTGTGCAGAAGGTATTTTTTACGAATCCATAAATGCTGCTGGCGTGTTGCAAGTACCCATGCTGATTTCGGTTTGGGATGATGGCTATGCCATATCTACACCCCGAGAAAAAGCAACAACTAAACAAGAAATATCGAAAGCACTCGAAGGTTTTCAACGAAATGAGAATGAAAAAGGAATAGAAATTCTAAAAGTTAAAGGTTGGGATTATGTTAATTTATGCGGTGCCTATCGCTATGCAGCTTCGGTTTGCAGAGATGAGCATGTGCCTGTTTTGGTGCATGTGGATGAACTCACTCAGCCGCAAGGACATAGTACTTCGGGTTCGCACGAACGCTATAAAACGAAAGAACGTTTGGCTTGGGAAGCAGAATTTGATGGCATCAAGAAATTTAAAGCTTGGATTTTAGAACAAGGTATCGCAACCGAAAAAGAACTTGAAGACATAGAATCGAAAGCAAAATTGGATGTTAAAATTGCTCGTGATCAAGCTTGGGAAGAGTTTAATAATGCCATGAAACCTGATTTTGAATCGGCTATTTCACTCATTCAAACTTTGGCAGAAAGTTTGCCTGCTCACAAAGATTCGCTTTTGAAAATAAAAGAAACACTTTCAAAAACGGTTAATCCAATTCGGATGGATGCAGCTATTGCAGTCAGGAAAGCATTGCGACATGTGCGATTTGAGCCAATGACAAAAGAAAAACAGCAGCTTATTCGTTGGATTGAAAAAACCGAAGTTGAAAATGCTGATCGATATAATTCACATACCTATTCAGAAAGCGAATTTTCGCCACTTAATATTGCAACAACACCTGCAACGTACGACAAAAATGCGCCACTCGTTGATGGAAGAGAAATTATAAATGCTTTTTTTGACGATGCGTTTGCTCGTGAGCCTCGCTTAATCGCACTTGGCGAAGATGTAGGCAAAATTGGTGATGTAAACCAAGGTTTGGCGGGTTTACAAGAAAAATATGGCGAATGGCGAGTTACTGATACAGGAATTCGTGAAAAAACTATTATAGGGCAGGGGATTGGATGTGCACAACGTGGATTAAGACCAATTTGTGAAATTCAATATTTAGACTATTTGGTATATGGACTAGAGCCTATTTCTGATGATTTGGCTTCGATTCATTATCGTTCAAAAGGTGGACACAAAGCTCCACTTATTATCCGTACACGTGGACATCGGCTCGAAGGTGTTTGGCATTCGGGTTCGCCAATGGCTATGATTTTGGCAATCACCAGAGGTATTTATTTATTGACTCCACGAAATTTTACGCAAGCTGCAGGTTTATACAATACTTTATTGAAATCCGACAATCCAGCCATTATGGTTGAATGTTTGAATGCCTATCGCAAAAAAGAATTGATGCCAAATAATTTGGGAGAATACACTCTTGCCTTAGGCGAATGTGAAATTTTACGAGATGGTTCGGATATTACAATTGTAACTTATGGAGCTATGTGTGCCATTGTTTTGGATGCAGCAAATCAATTAGCTCAAATAGGAATCGAATGCGAAGTGATTGATGTTCAAACACTTATGCCATTTGATTTGGCTCAAAATATTTTAAAATCCATTCAAAAAACTAACCGTGTGATATTTGCAGACGAAGATGTGCCAGGTGGAGCCACAGCTTATATGATGCAAAATGTGTTGGAAAAACAAAATGGGTATAAGTTTTTAGATGCCAAACCAGCTACTGTTACCTCAAAAGAGCATCGTCCAGCTTATTCTTCTGATGGCGATTATTTTTCAAAACCAAATTCAGAAACAGTTTTTGATGCTGCATACAACATCATGCACGAATCAAACCCAACTGAATTTCCTAAAATTTATTAAAATTTGTAAATCAAAATTACAATACTAAAACAACTAAAAATACATCACAAAAATTTCTCAAACTGCTAGATTTTGTTTTGTATAACCTTAAAAGTACTGTCAAAAAATAAAAGACTAACACAAAAAGGATTGCTTGGTTTTTTAAATCATAACTAATTATTAATAAGGCATTCGTAATTAAGACAAATAACAAAAATAGCCTTGTTTTTTTCTCTCCTAAATAGTGTACACTTGATGTCATCTTAACTATTTTATCTTCTGATTCGCCAATGAGCGAATAAAGAAGTACGTTTGAAAATATCAATCCAAAAAGTATTACGGATGCAATTATGTTGAAAACGAGATTTGAGGATAACAAGATTGCTATCGAGAAAACGAGTGAAATTATTAATTCTTTTGGAAAAAATATAGACTTGATTTTGTGATTGATATATATATAAGTGGCTGATATTAAGCAAAGTACAATCCCAAATAAAATCTGATAAAATGCTAGTTTGTCGAAAATTATATAAAAATTAATTGTGAAAATTGCTACAAAAAATATCAAAATAATCGGTTTGTTATTACTTACAAATAAATATCGATTTGGGATTTTTTGAAAACCATCGAAATGTTTGGAATCCAACAAATGGTCGATACAATAAATTATCCAAGTGGTGGAAAGTAGCAAAAAATATATCTCAAAGTTAATTTCAGATTTTGTTTGTTTTGCATACCAAAATAATAATGAAAACGTGGCTAAAAGTGTATCGCAATTTAAGCCATAAAAAAAATAAGAAAAACGTGAAATCAGATTTTTCAAAAACAAAAAAGCCTCTAGTTTTGCTAGAGGCTTTATAATAGCTATTTAGATTATTGTCCTTCCAAAATTTTGAAAAGTTCGTCTAATTTCGGTGTCAAAATAATTTCTGTACGTCTGTTTTTCTGACGAATTTCAGCAGATTTTCCTTCGTTAAGTGGCACAAATTCGGCTCTTCCTGCTGGAGTTATTTTTTTCGGATTTACTTCGCTATCAATCAAAATACGTGTAATTTCGGTGGCACGCAAGACGCTCAAATCCCAATTGTCGGAAAATGCAGCAGCACCTTTTGCCACAGGCACATCATCTGTATGTCCTTCAACCATCACGTTTACATCTTCATTTGTTTTTAAAACACCTCCCAGTTTTTTGAGTGCATCTTTTCCTTTTTTATCCACTTCAGTACTTCCAGATTTAAAAAGCAATTGCTCCGAAAGCGAAACATAAACTTTTCCATTTTTCACATTTACAGTCAAATCTTTGTCGTTGAAAGCCAAAAGTGCGTTTGTAACTTTGTTTTTAAGTTCGTTTACAGCAGCATCTTTTTTCTTCAAAACAGCCTCTAATTCTGTAACTCTTTTGTTTTTAGTGTCTTGCAACGATTTTTCCATGTCTAATAATTGTTGTTCTTTTTTAGCCAAATTGCTCGACATTTTATTAGATTCTGACGAATAGTTAGCCAACAAATCTTTGTAATCTTTTCTCAAACGATCAGAAATTACATTTTGCTCATCCAAAGCTTTTTGTGTTCTAGCCGATTTGTCAGCCAACGAATTGCTATCGGCAGCCAAGCGTTTTGCCAAATCGCTCAAACGAGCATTGTCGGCTTTGGCAAGTTTATGTTTTGCTTTTAAGGCATTTAAACTGTCGCTGCATTCGGCAAAATCGCCTTCGAGCAATACTTTTTTACCCAAAAGTTGGTCGTATTTTTTCTTGCCAACCACACAAGAACCTAATGAAATTACTATTAAAGCGATACTTAATTTACTGTAAATGTTCATGTTATATAATTATTTAGTAAAGTTTATTAATTTATCTGTTTTATAAATTGGCAACGAATTGTATAAATCAAAAGTTAAACAAAATGCAATATCTTTATGGATGTGCAAATTTGCTAACCTTTTCACATGTTGCGATTTGTTTACAAACGCAAGTAAATCATTTTTGTTGGATTCAAACATATTTAATGCAGCAATTGCACTATCTTGTCCAATATCGAAGTGATTTATAACTTTTTCTGCTAATGCACCAGCAAAAAGTGTGTCTTCTAAGTTAAAATTTCCTTTCCAACCCGCACAAACTACCACCGTATCGCGATTTGAGTCGATAATAAATTTACTTACTGCCCCAATATTTAAAAAAGCACCAACCAAAACTGTTTCTGCAGAAAGCGATTTTACCAAAGCCTGCGTTCCGTTTGTAGTGGTTACGGCTATGGTTTTGTTTTTTAAATTTTCTGCCATATAGCTAAATGGCGAATTATCTAAATCGAAGCCATCAACTTTTGAGCCATCACGTTCGGCAGCAGCAGGTAACCCTTTGTTTTGCAAGGCTTTACACTCGTCAATAGTTGAAACAGGAATAATCTCAGCAATGCCATGTGCCATAGCTGTAACCATACACGAAGTGGCTCTCAAAACATCTACAATTATTGCATTTTTGCCTTTTAAATCATACAAATGTATCAAATCTGGACTCAGACAAACTTCAAACTTTGGCATTTTTGTTATCAATTTCGGCAATATTATTGTATTTTTTTAAAAAGTAGTCCACATTATGAATTTTGAATTAATCATTCGCCAATTAGCTTGATTTCATTTTCTTCGATAGAAATTATTCCATCTTTATAAAGTGCTCCGATGAGTTTTTTGTATGATTTTTTACTCATTTTTACGGTTTCATAAATTTCTTCGGGGCTACTTTTGTCGTGCAGCGAAAGTTTGCCACCTTGTGATTTCAAAATTGATAATAAACTATCTTTTTCGGACAAAACACCACTAAAACCTTTTGGTTTTAGACTCAAATCAATTTTGTTTTCTTCTCTAATTTTTTTGATAAACCCACGTTTTTTATCTCCTATTTTAATGGGTTCAAAAATTTCGTTGTGATAAATCAATCCAATAAATAATTGATTAATAATGGCTTTGAAACCCAAATCGGTACGTTCGGCAATAAACAAATCAACTTCTTGATTTTCAACCACATTCAAACGGGTTTGATCTATAAATTTATTCCATTTTGAAGATGCCAAAATTCGACCTGTTTTGTCGTCAATGTATAAAAAAACCACGTATTCTCTTCCCAAACGCATTTCTTGGGCTTGCTCACGAATAGGAGCGAGTATGTCTTTTGCTATGCCTAAATCTAAAAAAGCTCCAAAATCTGATTTGTCTACAACAGTTAAAAAAGCAAACTCATCTACTTCTGCAAAAGGCTTGAGCGTGGTTGCTATTGGTCGTTTTTCGCTATCAAAATAAACAAAAACAGTAATTTTGTCGCCAATTTTTGTGCCAGCTTTTACATATTTTATGGGCAACAGAATTTCTTCTTCGCCTAGCGATTCGCTCAAATATAATCCAAAATCTAGTTCTTTTATAACTTCTAAAGTGTTGTATTTTCCGATTTCAATCATTGTAAAAGTTTGTTATAAATTTTTTTGTAATTACACGGCATTTTACTGATTATAATTCGTTTTTATCAATTCCTGCTTGTTTTAATATGGAATAAAATGTGCCTTTGGGGAGGTCTCGATTATGAAAAGGCACAACTACTCTTCTTTTACCACTATGATTCATGAAAATTTGATGCGAACCACTTGTTCTATCTAATACAAAGCCATGTTTAATTAAAATTTTTATAATCTCTTTTGCTGTATAAGACCCAATATTGCTCATGCCGAAACCGAAAATAGAGAATCTTCTAATGGTACAGAAAGCGTATATTCAAAAGTATTTTCTTCTGTTGGAATTTGCTCACCATGGGCAACTAAACTTTCTACATATAATGTAATAGCTTCTTTACTATTTTCAATGGATTCTTCTATGGTTTCTCCAAAAGTAATACATCCTGGTAAAACAGGTACAGTTACTGTATATCCACCTTCAGGTTCTTTATTTAGTAATATTCTATAAGTTATATTTTTCATGTTTCTCAATTATATAATCCAATTTATGAAATCCTAATTCAAAAACCTATCGAATCCGTTATTTTTTACCACCTCTTTGTCGCACCGCTTCGTAAATAACTATGGCTGATGCAACTGACACATTGAGCGAAGATATTTCGCCAACCATTGGTATGCAAACCACTTCATCGCAAAGTTTCATAATATCAGCCGAAATGCCATCTTCTTCGGAGCCAACAATAAAACAAGTTGGTGTGGTAAAATCCACTTTATACATCCATTTGTCGCTTTTTTCGGTACATGCAACTACTTGTAAACCAGAGTCTTTGATATGTTTTATGGAATTTATTAAATTTTCTTCTCTGCAAACGGGAATAAAATTCAATGCACCCGAAGATGTTTTCATGGCATCAGAAGTAATTTGTGCTGCACCTTTCGATGGAATCACAATTGCATCTACACCCGCAGCTTCGGCACTTCGGGCAATAGCACCTAAATTTCGCACATCTGTAATTCGGTCTAATATCAAAATCAATGGATTTTTGCCATCCGAGAAACACTTATATATAATGTCATCAAGTTTTGCATATTGAATTGGAGATACAAAAGCCACCACACCTTGATGGTTTTTTTTGGTAAAGCCATCAATTTTTTCGATTGGCACAATGCTAAACGGAATATTTTGTTCCCTAGCTTTTAATTTTAGTTCATTCAGATTAGCCTGATTTTTAGCAAAATATATCTTTTCGATTTCTTTGCCAGAAATTATACTTTCTTCGATGGTGTGAATACCAAACAAAATGGCATTCGTTTCTTCTTTTTTGTTTTCCGAAAAACGCTTTGCGTTTAATGGGTAAATTCTCCTCTTCTCCATAGTTCTAGGGCTGTATACCAAGCCGACATATAGGCTTGATTGTTTTGTAATTCGTAATATGTATCGCCAAGTGGACCGATTTTTTTCACAAAAACAAACCGCAATGGCTCGTTTTGGCTTTGATTTTTGACAAAATACCAAGTTTCGCTCACATCTGTTTTCAAAACTTGGTTTGGCGATCCAAATATAATATAAATCATTCCCATATCCATCTTCCAACCTTCTTTGTGTTTGGTAAAAAAAATATTTGCTTCTTTCACACGATTATAATATGCTTTAATCATGTTTTTGGTTTTTTCTTTTTCTATACCGAGCTTTAGCCAAAACTCATCCAGTTTTTTTTTCTGACTTGCAGCTTGTTTGAGCGAACTGCGTTCGCCATCCGATGATATATAGATAATTGGATCTATCAATTCTCGCACCACACTTGGCTTGGGAAATTTATTTTCAAAAGCTACAAAATTGACTTTATTAATACTTTCTCCTATTGCATAATTTCCTTTTTTAGGAATCGTAAAATAAGATTTTGTAGCAATATAGGTAGTGTCGATTACCAAATTTAAACCTGCATCAAAAGTTGCAGCCAAAGCCATTGGAGGTTGGGCTTGGCTAAATATATATTTTGTATAATTATAAGTGTTTGATTTTGAGCCAGTTGAAACATAATATACAGAATCTTTTACAGTAAAATACGATTTACAAACAGGTAATTTGGTGGCTTGGCTCACTAAATAACCTGTAGAAATTAAATATTCGCCAAAAGATTTTAGGCAAATATCAGTTACATATTCGGTGCTTTCGTTTGCCAAATAGCCTATAAACAAAACCGCAGATTGGGTTTTAGGTTCTGGTATTTTAAAAGTAAAAGAAAGTTGATTTTCGATTCTTTTAGTTGGGATAACTAATTCATTTTTAGACCATTCGCTGTTTTTACTTTCGTAGCTATCAGCCAAACGAAGCCCAAAATTCCACATACCTTGTTTGGTCAGATATGTATATTCTTTACTAAACGGATTGATATAAAAATGCAAAAAAATTTGAATACTGTCAGTAGTTTTTATAGCCTTAGATTCGGCTCTGATGATAGCATCTGTATCGTATTGATAACTAAAATCCCATCTTGAAAACCTGCCTTGAGCAAAACATGAGGTGTTTGTGAAATAAAAAATAAGAAGCAAAAGAAACAATAGCTGTTTTTTCAATCAGAAAATGTATTTTTGTACAAATTAAAACAAAAAAAGCGAAGCATTTTTGTTTATACAAAAAAATGAAATTTTTAAATCCTATTCATACAACAGAAACTGCGATTTCAACTTATTTTTCGGATTTTAATTCGGCTCAACCATACAAACATTTGGTAATTGATAATTTTTTGAATCCCGATTTAGCTGAAAAACTTTGGGCTGTTTTTCCTGATTATGAAGTTTTTAATAAAAAATACGATGGATTAAACGAAAAGAAAGCCGAGGGTTCTAATTTTGAAGATTTTGATGGCTTATTTACAGAACTTCGCAACGAAGTTTTATCGAAAGATTTTTGTGCTTTTATTTCACAAATCACTGGTGTGGAGCAAACTTTTGTAACCGATGATGCCATGGGAGCAGGTTTGCATCAAGGCAAAAATGGTAGTTTTTTAGATATTCATATCGATTTTAGTATGCACCATCTAAACGATGTGTATCGCAGACTAAATTTATTGATTTTTTTTAATAAAAATTGGCAAGACGAATGGGCTGGACACACAGAATTGTGGAATGCCGACATGACAAAATGTGAAAAAAAAGTAAGACCAGATTTTAATCGTGCTTTGATTTTTCAAACCACAGGAAAATCATATCACGGTTATGGAAAAATAAATCCACCCGAAGATGTAACTCGAAAATCGTTTTACACTTATTTTTATACCAGCCATCCAGGCGAGCAAAACGAAAGCTATAACGACACTATTTTTAAAGCACGTCCTGACGACAGTACAGCCAAAAAACTAAAAACAAACCTAAAGGAAACAGCAAAAAACTTTATAAAAAAGCAATTAAAAACATTTGGTGTTAAGTTTTAAGGTTATGAAATTGTAAAATTGAAAGTTTATAGTTGTTAAATTGAAATAAAAATCGCATATTTATTGACTAAATATTATTTTATGAAAAAACTATTCAGTGCAATTTTATATTTCCTTTTTTTAGTTCCAGCTTTGGTTTTTTCTCAAAAAGGAGATTTTTTTATTACACACTATTCGGCTGAAGATGAGCAAGTTGAAAACGAAAACTTTGCTATTGCACAAGATTATAATGGGCAAATTTTTTCGGCAAATCGCAGAGGTGTTTTAAAATTCGATGGAATCAATTGGCAATTGATAAAAACATCTACCACAGCTTTGTCGATTGCAAGTGATAAAATCGAAAAAGCAGTTTATGTGGGTTGTTTAGATGGTTTTGGAATGATAAATACAGACGATGCTGGCAACGAACAATACGCCTCTATTCTTACCGAAAAAGAAAAATATTTATCTATTTCTAAAATTATTGTTTTGCGAAAATATGTGTATTTTATGGGTGATGGATTGCTTTATAAGTATACCAAAAAAGATAAAAAAATTACTAAACAATGGCAAAAATCAAATCAGTATAGTTTTGATAATATTTTTGAATATTTAGACGAAGTTTATGTTTCAGACAAACAAAATGGCATTTTTAGAGTCGAAAACAACGAAATTAAGAAAATAGCTTTGCCTTTTTCGGTAAACGAAAAAGTGATTTGTGCCATTCCAACTGATAAAAATGCCACAATATTATTGACTGACAATAATAAAAGTTATTTGTATAGCGGCTATAGACTTGAGCCATACAAACTCGAAGATCAAAAATATGTAGAAGAATCGACCATTAATAATGGCATTGCGTTGGGCAACGATTTAGCTGTAATATCCACAAACAGAGGCGGTTGTTTGATTTTTAATATAAAAACCGGCAAAACTACTGCCATTGCAAATTATTACAGCGGAATGCCTGATAATGAGATTTTTGCACTTTGCAAAGATGCCCAATCTGGAATTTGGGTTGCACATGAGTTTGGTTTTTCTAGAATTGATTATGAACTTCCATTAAAAACGTTTAGCAATTATGTTGGTTTAGAAGGACATTTAGAATCGGCAGTTTCGTTTAATGGTAAGCTTTTTGTAGCAACTAGCGAAGGCGTTTATTATCTAACCGAAACCCAAAATACTACTGAAATTACACAATACATCAAAAAATCAATTCAAAAAAGCCAATCTGATGAAGAAACTAAAAATGGTAAATTGAACGAAACAGTTGAGCATCAAAAAGAAAAAGTAGAAAAAATAAAACGTTTTTTAGGCATTTTCAAACGAAAAGTTAAAGAACCTGAACCTGAAAAAGAATCATCTCAAAAAAACAATAAAGACAATAAAAATGAAAAGCCAAAAACAGAAGTACAAGTTGTAAAAGTTAAAAAAACGGTAACAAATCCCGGAATAGGTTCTATAAAATATTATTTCAAAAAAATAGCTGGAATTGATTCAAAATGTACACAAATTATTGTTTGGCAAAACAAACTTTTGGTTGGTTCAAATAATGGTGTTTATGAAATTTCAAACTTATCATCCAAAAAAATAAATCCTACACCAGTTTCGTATTTATATGTATCAAAAAATCAAAAAAAGATTTTTATTGGTACCAAAGATGGAAATATTATAAGCTATAATTCGGTGGGTAATAATCTGGTTTTGAGCGATTTACTAAATGATTATTCTGACGACATTATTAATATTTGCGAAAGCGATTCTTCATCTTTTTGGGTTAGTAGTAGCTATTATGTTTATAAATTTAAGACTTCAAAAAACGGTTTAGTTGCAAAAAGAGATACTTTTCTGATTAATAATCCTTTTTCTGATGATATTAATATTGTGTATTATGATAATAAATTAATGGCAATTACATCATCGGATATTTATGTTTACAATGAAAAAGAGAATAAATTAATTTTAGATAGTATCTCAAAAGATGCAGTAGGAAAATATTATAGATTGATACATACAGACAACAATAAGTTATGGATAAATAATGCTCAAAAATGGGAGTTATATGCTAATCCCAAAATCGAAAACCTTAATTTGAGTTTTTTAAATTTAATGTCTGATATTCAGGACATTACGATTGATTCGAAAACTAAAATTTGTTGGGTAATCACTCGAAATGGTTTGCTTTGCCAGTTTAATCCGTTGGTTGCATCCAATACAGTAAATGGTAGTTCGCTATTTTTAAATTACATAGAATATGCAAATGGAAGGTCTTCAAAAACCGATGACATGATTATTCAAGAACACAAAAGTTCTGTATCTTTCAATTATATTATCCCCGAATATTTGGATGGAAAACAATGTACGTATTCTTATAAATTAAAAAATGTAGATAGTGAATCAGAAAATTGGTCGCCATGGGATGCAAACAATAAAATATCGTTTAGTCATTTGCAAAGTGGTGATTATGAATTGATTATTCGCTCAAAAAATACACTCGGACAAATCACATTCAGCAATCCAGTATATTTTTCTGTAAAACCACCTTATTGGCAAACATGGTGGTTTTATTTGTTAGAAGTTGTGTTTTTTGCAACGCTCATGGTTTTATCCGTAATTTTTAATAGAATTGGTGGAGAAAGAAAAATAGTAAGTAAAGTTCTTACCTTTGTAACGATAATTATGTTTGTGGAGTTAATTACAACTATAGTCGAATCGTTTATTCAGTCTGATGATTCTCCAGTAATAAGCTTTGCAACTAAAGTAATTATTGCCATTGTGATTTTCCCAATCGAACAAGTTTTATATCGATTTATAACAAAAAAATCAAATTTGAAAGACAAGAACAGTACAGGTAGTTCATTGTCAAACAGTTAGTAATAAATCAAATGTTAATAGGTGCAGTAGATATTGGCTCAAATGCCATGCGTTTTTTGGTTTCATCGGCTACAAATTTTGGAAATGGATGGGTAATTCAGCGTGTAGAATATTTGCGATATCCAATTCGATTAGGGGCAGATGTATTTACAGAACAAAGCATTAGCGAAGGCAAAATGAAAAAACTTGCCCAAATGATAGGTGCTTTTAAAACCATGTTTGAAGTTTTTGAAGTAGTCGATTTTGAAGTTTGTGCCACTTCTGCCATGCGAGATGCTGTAAATGGGATTGAAGTAATTGATTTTGTAGAAGCAGAAACTGGGGTTGTTATAAATGTTCTTTCGGGGCAACGAGAAGCCGATTTGATGGACAAAGCTATTACCAAATATTTGGATGATCAAGATTATTTGCATATAGATGTGGGAGGTGGAAGTACCGAATTAAATGTGATTTCTAAAAATAAAAAAATTGCATCAAAATCGTTTAATATTGGAAGTGTTCGTGCTTTGCAAGGTGGAATTCCGGACGAAAAATGGAACGATTTGCATAATTGGATTGATACTTATGTAATAGGAAATGTGTCGAAACCCATTGCAATCGGCACTGGTGGAAATATAAAAAAACTACACGAACTATCTGGTTTACAGCCTGATATGCCAGTTATGTATCAACAATTGGTTTCCTTAAAAGACGAACTAAAGTCTATGACAATTGACGAACGGATGCAAAAGCTAAAACTAAATCAAGATCGTGCAGATGTGATAGTTCCTGCCTCAGAAATTTATTTGAATACAATGAAATGGTCGGAAAGCGAAAAATTATTTTCGCCAAATACAGGATTAATTGATGGTATAATAATTGATATTTTTGAGAAAAAAATGAAAATAAAATTATAGGTAATTTTTTTAAAACTAAGGTTTAGTGATTTAGTATTTCGGAATAAAAAAATCTAAATTTTTAACTAATCTAGGAATATTCTCGAATGATGGCATACTATTTGGAATTTCTTTTATGTTTTCAAAGACAAAATTATCAATGTATAATGTGTCTATTTTGATTTCTTTTATAATTTTTGGATTGGTTAAAATACTTTCAAAATATTCATGTACTTGTTTAAGTGTGGTTTGGGTATACATTGGGAAATATTGAATTTTATTAAAATGTTTCCCATTTTGATTTATAAAAGCATATTTTAGACCACAATATAATGTACCATCTTTTAATTTGTTAATATCTTTATAATCATATGTATTTGTGTCATTTGCTAGTTCAAATATTTGATTTTTAGTTTTTTGATCAATATCTATTTCAAAGCATTCTCGTTTTTTACCAAATGATTCTCGAGTGATTAATATACATTTCCCAGTATCAGAAACTTCAATATAATGTCCTAAATAAAAGTTTCGTTTATAATAAGTGGAATCGATTTCTGAAAAAGAAGTATCAGGAGTAAAAGTACTATCAAACCAAGCTATTTTTCTATTGAAATTTAGCTTTTTGCATGAAAAAGTAAGAAATAATAAGGATAAGAGGAGATATTTCATTGTATTTGAAATCATTTCCACCATTTTTCATTTTCTTTTGTTTGATATATTTTAGGGTTACCCTTCAATGCATTACTACCATAAGCATTATCGTAATTTTCCCAACCGTTTTTGATGTACTTTTTATTTATCCAAAACTCTCCAGCTCCAATATCTAGATCACTGCAATCTGGGATTTTAACATCTCCCCAATGACATTTTTTTTGTGCTAAAGATTTATAATTTATCCAATTCCCAATAAATAGATTATTATTGAAACTATCTGCCGCACCTCTAAGACAATTGTATCTAAAATTATTACTGGGATCTATAATAAAATGACTAGTTAAAGTACCTACAAACATCCCTGAAAATGGCTGATTTGTATTTTCAAATAATTTTAATAGTGATATTATTGTGCCACATTTGTATTCAGGAAAATCATCGTCTATAAATATATTCGAGCTTAGTATTGTACATACGCCATTAAACTCACATATATTATTTTTGACTTTTGTTTTCCCATAAACAAAATATTGAAAAGGGTTATCATAACTTTTAATCAATGAAATTACTTTAAAATGAAATCTTTGAAAATTTTCTCCAATAAAACCTAAAGGATTACTTAGGCTAATTTTCTCATGAGTTCTTTCGTCATAAATTACACTATCAGGAATCCATATTTTGGCTAAGTCATATTTTTAAATTTGAGAATAAAAGTCATTTTTTGCTGTTTGAGCAAATGTTTTTATATCAAAAATCAAAATGATAAATAAAACAATATATAACTTCATTTTCAATTTATTTATTCTCCTTCCACCCTATGGAATATAATTTACCAATTTAGCCTAATTTCTTCTTTTATCATCATTTTGGCAAGTTCATTTTTGCACCATGTTTTTAATATGGAATCTTTTTTCAAATGTTTATCATAAATAGTTTTGTCTTTCATTTCAATATTATTAAAATAAATTTCAAAACAACAATGCGAATAATTACATGGTTCTATTCTGTGATTTAGAAATATTTTTGCAATATTATGAGTTGGAAGCAACGTGTCTGAAAGTTTCTCATATTGATAACTTTCATTTAATTCTTTGATTTCCAAACAGATAAATGTTTGCTCATCATACTTTACAAATGAATGGAAATTTCCAAAATTGAACAAAACATCTTCTGGTTCAGAAAAAATATTCTCAGTATCATACCCTCGTCTATTTACAGAAATGTCATAAACAGAAATATAATCAAAAGGATTTAATTTTTCTTCAAGCTTACATCTTCTAAATAAAACCTCTCCAATATTAAAAAATTGTACTGGATTTCTATTTTTTGAGTGTAATCTTTCTGGTATGTGCTTTAGTTCGCAATTCACAAATCGCTAAAAAGATAAAAATTTTAAAGCAACTAATTCTCCATCTACTTCATTTGTAAAGAAATCTAAAACATCTTTTTTAGTAGAATTTTTGTATGAAATAAAAGAATATGCTAGGACTCCATCTTCATTGATAATTAATTTTGAAATTCCATTTTCTGATATTCTATTTAAACAAATTTCTCCATCAACTGCATTTGAGAAAGTAAAATATAATCTATTAGGATCCATAACTGATTGAAGTTTCAAAAAACATACTCGTAATAATTCAATACATTTTATTTGCTCATTAGTCATGCTAAATTTTGTATGTGCAATATCAAAACTTGCATCTAAGTCGTTCACTAAATTCACAACTAGTGATGGTTCAGAATTTGAAAAATCTTTTTTGTAACTTTCCTTTATACTTTGGGATTCAACGACATTTAATTCTGCAATATTCATATATCAAATAATATTTTGGTTTCTAAACGTAAAAGATTTTGGAATAATAAATTTTTGTATTCTCTCAACATTTCAAACATATTAATAATATCTGAGTTATCCACATTTTTTTCCACAGAAATATCCACAATAACCCTGTTTTTATCATTTATCAACTCCAATTTTTCATTTACAGTTCCATTAATATCATTTTTATCATCTTTTGTGGAAAAGTTTAATAAAAATGGACCTTTACTATTAATTAGTTTTGGCATCTCAGGGTAAACAACTAAATATTTTGCTAAATCATATTTTGAATCTTCTGGTAAATTAATCATATTCAAAAATCTACATGAAATTTTATTTATATATATTGAGTTATCTAGCAAAACAATATTTTCTAAGGCTTTTATTAAATATGGTATTTCTTTTTCCCATCCATCATAAATATCTATTGAATGAAATGAAAGGTGAGAATATTTTAAATTGATTAACTTTTTTTTTCCTGAATTAAATAAATAACCATCTTTTTTAACTATTTTTTTGGTTTCCATTGAACTATTTACGTTTATTTCAACAGAAATACCTTGGTTGTCTTGTGGGTATGTATTTTTTATATATTCACAACTTCTAAATTTTTCTATTAAATCGTCTGAAATCAATTCCCTAAAGTATACTGTAAAAATTGCTTCTACTATTGGTAGATTTTTATAATTTTTCATAAAATTTTTTATTTATTCTCCTTCCACCAGTTCATCAAACCATTGGTTGAGCTATCGTGAGAGGTAACTTTAGTTGCACCTTCTAGTTCTGGAAGAATTACTTTAGCCAATTGTTTACCCAATTCTACTCCCCATTGGTCGTAAGGATTTACTTGCCAAATCATGCCTTGTACAAATATTTTATGTTCGTACATGGCTAGTAATGAGCCCAATACCTTTGGCGTGAGTTTTTTGAACATAATAGAATTTGTAGGTCTGTTGCCTTTAAAAACTTTGTGGGGCAATATTTTTTCTAATTCAGCTCCCGATACTCCCGATTTTTCTAATTCAGCCTTTGCTTCGGCAGTCGTTTTTCCTTTCATCAAAGCTTCTGTTTGAGCAAAGAAGTTGGAAAGTAAAATTTTATGATGCTCTCCCAAAGGATTTTGCGTTTGTGCAGGAATGAAGAAATCGCATGGAATCAGTTTTGTGCCTTGATGAATCAATTGATAGAAAGCATGTTGCCCATTGGTGCCTGGCTCTCCCCAAATAATAGGACCTGTTTCGTAATCTACTTCTTTGCCATCGCGGGTTACAAATTTCCCATTGCTTTCCATGTCTCCTTGTTGGAAATAGGCAGCAAAACGGTGCATATATTGGTCGTAAGGCAATAAAGCATGGCTATGTGCATCAAAAAAATTATTATACCAAATACCTAATAATGCTAATATTACAGGCAAGTTTTTGTCCCAATCTGCAGTGGCAAAATGGTTGTCCATCTCGTGTGCACCTTGCAAAAGTTCTTCAAAATTATCAAAACCTATGGATAAAGCGATAGAAAGTCCAATGGCAGACCAAAGCGAATATCTTCCACCTACCCAATCCCAAAATTCAAACATGTTAGCAGTATCAATCCCAAAAGCAGAAACGGATTTAGCATTGGTAGAAAGAGCCACAAAATGTTTAGCAACCGCTTTTTCGTCTATAGCAGATTTTAAAAACCATGCTTTTGCAAATTCTGCATTGGCTAAAGTTTCTTGTGTGGTAAATGTTTTAGATGCAATAATAAAAATGGTAGTTTCTGGATTTACTTTTTTCAATGTTTCGGCTATGTGTGTGCCATCTACATTACTCACAAAGTGAACGTCTATATTTTTTTTGTAGGGTTTTAGAGCTTCTGTCACCATCACAGGACCTAAATCTGAACCTCCAATGCCTATATTTACAACATCGGTAATGCTTTTTCCTGAAAAACCTTTCCAAGAACCTGAATGGATTTTTGTGCAGAAATCTTTCATTTGCGCCAATACTTTGTTTACATCAGGCATCACATCTTTGCCTTCGAAAAGCACAGGTGTATTGCTTCTGTTTCTCAAAGCTGTATGCAAAACAGCTCGATTTTCAGTGAAATTTATTTTTTCGCCTGTGAACATTTTGCCTGCCCAATCGCCAACGTGCATTTCTTTGGCAAGATTCACTAGCAAGGTCATGGTTTCTTCCGAAATTCTATTTTTAGAAAAATCTAATAAAATATCGTTGAATTGAACTGAAAATTTTTCAAATCGTTTGCTATCATTAGCAAACATATCTTTCATTTGCAATGGTTTTACTTTTTCAGCGTGTGCTTTTAGGGCTTTCCACGAATTGGTTTGTGTGAGGTTTGTCATAAGGTTAATGGTATTTTTTAAGGTTTTGTAATAATAATTTCATTGTATCGCAATATAATGCAAGTTTTGATTCAAGTATAACAATAAAAGCTTCATTATAGGTATGTACTGACAGATTTCTGTTGCTTATAATTTCACTCCAAAGGGCTTCATCATCGATATAATCGCCAATTAAACTCGATTTGAATACATCTCTAGTAAATGCAATTTTATCGGCTCCTCTGCTTTCTAGTGCTTTTTTTAGGCATTTCCAAGCAATTTCATAAGTAAATTCAAATCGCTGGATTGTGGCATCTCGCTCAAGTTCTGTTTTATTGGGTTTATAGGCTACTTCAGCAAATTTATTTAATGCCTTTTCAAAATCATCAATTTTAAAATGTAAATACCCTGTATCGCTCATAGTTCTTCAAAATTTGACAATGCCACACTCTTAAATCTTTCAGAAACTGTTTGAAAATCAACAAAATCGTAGAAATACAAGGTGGGTAAATCTTCTAAATCATCTTTAATATCAAATGTCATTCCACGTTCCAGAGGCATTCCAGCATCAATTCCAACGTCAATATCTGACTTGATTAATTCTGGTTTATTAGCTTGCGACCCAAAAATAAATAATTTGTATGATTTGTCGGGCAAATATTTTGCCACAACACCACGAATCATATTTTTTATTTCTTCTTTGCGGGTCATTTTTGGAGAAATGAAATGAAGTTCTTTATAACTAAAGACATTATACTATTAATTTCAGTAGCACTTAGATTTTCAGAATACATTTTTTTTATTTCGATTCCTTGTGACATGATAATATATTCGTAATCATTAAATCCAATAGTGATATTTATACTAAAATTTGATGGATTTCTAGTTTTTTTGTAACCATTGGCTACATATTTGTATTGAATAACATTAAAGCATATTTTTTCAATGAGGACTTTTTTATCAATAAAATCAAAAATTTTTCTTTTGATATAATCGTTCCATTCAAATATCGGATCTATTGAATTTGAGTATGAAATTGAAATAAAATGAGAACAATCTAAGAACAACTCATCAAACTGTTTTATCTTTTCATTGAATTTAGAAAATAAAATAAAAACTGATTCGGTTAAAATTCTATTTTGTATATTATAGCTTAATATTTCTAAAAGAGTATCTTCTTTCTCCAACCCAGCCTTAAACAAAGCAATTTCTTTATCCAAATCACTTTCGTCTTCAATGCTCTCACCTTTTGCTCCTTTGATATAAATATTGAGCGAATGAAGCAGTAAATTCCCTAGATATTCTACGATATGTCTTTTTTCGCCAGCATCGGCAAGGCTTAGAGCTTCGTAATAGTTGTTTTTGTCTTCGTTGCGTACGACTACAGGAGGAAAGCCAGATTTGAGCAAAATCAAATTCATGATCAATCGTGCCATTCTACCATTTCCATCGTCAAAAGGATGAATTTCTGTAAGTTTATGATGAAACAAAGCGGCAGTTACCAAAGGGTGTATTTCTTTGTTTTCTGCACATTGGTTATACCATTTTATCAATTCCTCCATTAAAAATGGCGTATCTTCAGGACTGGCATAATAATGAATTTCTCCCGTTTTGGTTTTTACATGATTGGGTTCTTTTTTGTAATCTCCAATCAAAATCATCTTTTTGGATGGCAAACCTGATGGAGTAATGGTATCTACTTCATAAGGTTCTACCAAAATTAGCTTATGCAAAGCCCTAATATCTGATTCTGAAATAGAACGCTCGTCTTTTACCAAATTTAAAATGTAATTTATCCCTTCATTGTGTCCTTTTACATCAAAATGATCTTTCATTGTTTTGCCTTTGGCAGTAATGCCATGCATAATAAAAGTCAATGTTTCGCCATAGGTATATGGATTTCCTTCAATAGCATTGGAGTGATAATTCCAGTCTAAACGAAATTTTTGTAGAATTTTTTGTTCAATATCATTTGGGAATGGCTTTAGAGCGTCCACCTGATTTTTCAGGTTTTCAATTTCTTGAATTAAAGAAGTTTGGCTCAAAAGTTTTTCTAATTCCATATTACCTTTTATTTATCATCATAATGTCCTATACAAGAGAAAATTTCGATTTAGTTTTCAAATACTTTATAAATAATTCTATCTTTTTAGTTAATTCTCCGTGACCATTATCCAGAAAAATTTCCTTTCAGTGCTTCTGGTTGTCCTTCTCCTTCAAATGGTGTTCTTCGCATTTGGCTAACAAGTTTGGAGATTTTAAGAAAAGTTTTTCTATCAAATAATGCCAATTCATTATAATGGTCAATTGAATCACCTTTAAAAGTTACTTTCATTATTTAGAATTCGCTAACAACATTTGTGTGTAATTGTCAAATTCTTCTTCCGAAAATGAAACAGATTTCATTGGTTTACCAGCCTTACGATTTTCAATAGTTCTTTACCAATTTTTTATCTTTCATAAGCAATTCAGTAGTATCTATATTATCAAAATCTATTTTTTCTTTTTTAGATTTAGCTTTTACAAAAGGTTTTACGGCTTTTACAAATGCCATATCTTTTAGTAGTTCTACAAAAAATTTCGCTTTAGGACTATTATCAAGGGTCAATGTATAAGTACTCATCTTGTTATTATTATACACAAATATATTTATTTTTTGGTTTATAAAACAGCAAATTGTTTTTTAATGAATGGTTTCAGTTATCCAAAAATCATGGAATGTTCACATTCAAATGTTTTTGATTTTGCGAGTTTTATAATTCCTTCTTTTTCGGAAAATCCAACTTTTTTACCTTTGGTGTCGGCAATTCCTTTCCAAGGTTCGAGGCAAATAAATTTATCAAATCCAGGTTTTGTCCAAATTCCAAAATAATCAAACCCATCAAATTTCATTTTTATAAAATATTTTGATTTTTTACTTTTTAAAGTAATAGATTTTGATTTCATGTTTTTCAAAACAATGGCATCTTGCAAAAACAAATCCTTCGTAAGGTTTAATCTATTTTCTGCATTTAAAATTGGTTCTGAATTATCTAAAATCAAACCATCATCAATTAAATATCTACCCAACGTTTCTTCCTTTTCAAATTCTAAATAATAATCCGAAAAACTTTCGTTTACTATAAATGGCACATTGAATGCTGGATGTGCACCAACCGAAAAATAAATTTCTTTATCATCCTGATTTTCAACACGATATTTCACAGAAAGTTCGTTGTCATAAATTTCGTAAATCACAAAAAACTTAAATTTATAAGGATAAACTTTTAAAGTTTCTGCCGAAAAATTAAGTTCGTAAACCAATTTTGAGTCTGTTGATTGGCTCAATTTAAAGTCAGAATCACGAGCAAAACCGTGTTGATTCATTTCATATTCTTTGCCATCAATGGTATATTTTCCATCCATTTTCCCTACAATCGGAAAAAGATTTGGAGCATGGCGAGGCCACACCGTTGGGTTTGCTTGCCAAAGATATTCTATGCCTGTTTCGAGCGAACGAATGCTCGTTAATTCTGCTCCTTTCGATTGTGCAGTTACAATCAAACTGTCGTTTAAAATGCTGTTTTTCAAGATATAATCAAAAATTTGTTCCGAAAATTATAAAAAAAAGAAATAACATTAATATAAATTATAAAAAATCAATCCCTGAAATTAGTTTAAAGCCATATAATTTTCTTATTTTTGAAAATTATAAACTTTTTATTACACAGCTACATTACTGTGAAAACGGCACGATTTGGAGTTTTTTTATTATTTTTTATTTCATTTTTAGCATCTGCACAAGCTACGCTGCCAGATAAGCGTATGGATTTTCAGAAAAAAAAATGGAAATGGTGGGAAAAAGTTGAGCGTAAAGTGTCTTATAGTCCAAGTTTTGGGTTTAGCATTTTGCCACAAGACATTTCGTTTACTGAATTTGGATTTCCAAAAAATGTGTATGCAGGGTTTCCATTGGCACCAACTATTGGAATTGGTGCACATTATTCTGTTTCGGGTCATGTTTTTTTGCAAGCAGGGGCTGATTTGTTTTTTACTGCCAAAGATTTTAGACGCATGGTTGGTTTATCGCTTTCGATAGGTCCAAAATTTTATTTATTTACCCAAAAACGCAAATTTTCGCCTTATTTAACGATTGGAGGAAGTTTCTCGAGTTTGCGATATGTAGAAAAAGAGCATACAGATGACTTTACCTCAGAATTTAAACCAAGTTTGATTACGTTTGGCGAAGTTACGAAAGTCGAAAGCAGATTTCCAGAACAGCGCCTCAATGTTGCTCCAATTTTAGGTGCCTATTTGGGAGGGGGACTTGAGTTTAGAATGAACAGAAAATACTCCTTTTATATACAGGGTACATATAATCCAACTATAAATTCTAACAGCAAAGTCATTGATTTTTTTCCTGAAAACCAGTCTCAAATGCGTTATTTTCAGGTAAAAGCAGGTGTGAATATCAAATTATTCAAAAAACCACCTCCTGTAATCGACACAAATACGATATTTATTCCAGACGAAATTGCAATTCTCGATGTGCCAGAAGATGGCGAAAGAAGAGGTATGCTAGTTAGAGAAGGCATTTTTGATATGATTTTGAGAGAAGGTTTGAAGCATGATGTGCGTGTAAGTACAGGTTCGCACGAGTTAATGATTGATGAAGAAGTTCAAGATCCATGCAAAGTTACTTGCTATTTGTTTGACGATAATGGGGATATTATTTCCACTGCCGAATCGAGTCCAGAAGGTAAAATTGTATTTACCGATTTAGCAAAAGGCGTTTACGATGTGGCTTTTCAGCTCGAAAAACCGTGTACATCTGCTAATTTTAAGTATAGCTTTCCCGATCCAACCACTCAGGTTGTAGACCAACAAAATTCAAAAGCTATAAGTTTGGATTCGGTAACGTATAATGTAGAAGGCTCGATTCAAATGCCCGATACTGCCGATTATAGTTTTGTTTATAAATCATCAGCCTTGTTTTTAGCAAACAACGAAAATTTGGACAAACGAAATTTTGATGTTCATGTCATGCTTTCGAATGCCGACAATCGCATTATTCGACATTTTGATCCAAAACCTGACGAAAAATTTGCATTTAAGAAACTTCCACCTCCAGCCGATTACGATATTATATATAAAGCACCAGATGCAGAGGCACATACTGGCTATCGTTACACTTTGTCGAATAATTTTAAAAAGCCAATTAGAAAAGTAAATGGAGATAATTCTTGCGATACAATCCCGACAGAAACCAGAGATTCTGGCGAACAAATTAAATACACCATGCGTGGAAAAGTTGATTTTATCGATTCGCTCACAAAAGCAGATGATGTAACATTATATTTAGTGAACTGCTATAAAAAAGTAGTTAGCACACGCAAACCTGATGCTGATGGGACTTTTGTATTTAAAAATTTGCATAACAAAAACGATTATACGGTTTTTTATGAAATAGATGATTCGAGAAAAAAAATCGAATTGCTCTATCGCATCGAAGACCCAGTGGCATTGGCGGCATCAAAAAACATTGCGACTGTAACCGAAGTAAAAGTAATTTCAGGAGATATGCAAAGTTGGAACGAACATACTGAATACGATACCAAAGGCAGCATAGTTACTCCGAAAGGTTTTGCCATACAAGTTGGAGCAAGTGATAATATCAATAGTATAAATGTGCTTTGTAAACGTTTGATGGACGATGGATTTAATCCACTTACCATTCAAGTTTTAGGCACAGAAAATCTCAATCGCAGATTTTCGTTTTCAAAAAACTTTAAAATGTTTCGTGTTTTGGTTGGGCAATTTTCTGACGAAAAATTAGCAGTAAAAGAAAAATATAAACTCGAATTTTATGGTTATGATGCTTATGTAGTTAAGCATTTTGATTAGTTTATTTTTAGAAGAAAAACTTTTTTTGATTTGTTTATAGTCTATACCCTAATAAAATGTGGTTTTATTTTGTCTTTTTACCTACAAACTATAATTATTAATCGATTCAATTTCTTTTAAGTATTTGTATCTTTTTATTGTTTTCTTAAATTGATATTACAAATCAAAGCCTAAAAAATGGTTAATAAAGGCTGTTTTATACGAATGGGGTTGGGATAAGGGTGAGATTCAAAAATGAACTGCTTATTTGCCAATAAGATTAATAAGGGTACAAAAACTATTAATATTAAACGTTGGTGTTTTTTCTCTTTTATCAACGATAGTCCAAAATTAATCAAGAATACCTTTCTCTAAATTCAAACAAAATATTATATTTGGATTATGTATTTGAAACAAAGCAAATGCCCACGTTATTATTATTGGATGGATTTAGATTTAGCTTTTACAGCTTAGAACATAATCCTCCCCATGTACATGTAAGCAAAGGTGATGCTAAAGCAAAGATTAATTTAATAGATTGCTCTTTGATAGATAACCAAGGCTTGAAACCTCAAGATTTAAAACTAGCTATTGAATTGGTAGCTCAAAACAAGATAATGTTTTTAGAAAAATGGAATTTATACTTTAATAATTAAAGAAATGGGATTATACGAACAAGCGGTAGTTCAAAAATCAAGAGCAGTGCATGTATTTTTTGCTGAGGGCAGATTGTGTGCTGTACTGACTGATGGCAGATTGATAGGTGTGCCTTTGGCATGGTTTAAAACTTTGGCAAATGCTACAGATGCTCAGCGTAATAACTGGCAGTTTATAGCAAAAGGCGAAGGTATGCACTGGCAAGAGTTGGACGAGGATATTTCGGTGGAAAGTATGCTTTTGTATTCACCAGAAAACGATCAATAAACGATTCTAAACAATATTGGTAGATTTTTAGGAGTGAATGGTTTTTGTGTTATGGGATTGGTTTTTTTTTGGGATAAATTTATGTATTCGTTTTTTATTAAAAAGAATGTTTTATTTGTAACATCTTTAATGTTTTTTAGTTTATTTACATAAAAATGTGACAACTTTATCGTCTAATACAAGATTTTAGTTATGGAACTTTCATTTATAATAGGGAGAAATATTAAAAACTACAGAGAAAAGCTAGGATATAATCAAGAACATATCGCTAGTTTTTTGGGGGTTGACAGAAGCCTTATTAGTTTTTATGAAAATGCTGAGAGAGAAATTTCAATAGTTCATCTGCATAAAATAGCAGATTTGTTCTGTATAGAAATTGAAGATTTAATGGAAGAAAATTTACTTTATAGCAAAGTAGATTTAGCATTTGCATTTAGAGCAGATGGTATATCACAAGAAGATTTGACAAGTATTGCATCTTTTCAAAAAATTGTAAAAAATTATTTAAAAATGTCTCAATTAGCAGCTTATGAGCAATAAGTCAAGACATTTACGGTTTGAAATAGAAAAAAAGGCTTTAGGTTTTAGGATTGAAAATGGATATAGTTCAACAGAACCCATTCAGTTAGATAGTTTGCTTATCAAGCAAAATGTAATCACAATTTTTAAACCTTTGTCTGGTTCTCTCGCTGGAATGGCAATTAAAGCCCCAAATGGATTAAAATTTATGATGATAAATCAAAATCATAATTTGGGGAAACAACATTTCACAATTGGACATGAACTTTATCATTTATTTATTCAAGAGAATTTTACTTCACAACGATGTATAACAGGGTTATTTGACAAGCAAATTGATATAGAAGAAAAAAAGGCTGATTTGTTTTCTGCCTGTCTATTACTTCCTGAATCAGGGATTAAACAATTGATACCTGATAAAGAATTTGCGAATAAAAAATCTCTCACAGTTCAAACTTTATTCAAAATACAGCATTTCTATAAAGTGTCTATGAAAGCAACTATTTTTAGGTTGTATGAATTGGAATTAATAGATGATTCTTACTTTAAAGATTATGAAACAGGAATTAAGAGTACAGCCCATAGATTAGGTTTTAATATATCTTTATATGAATCTGGTAACTTTAATAAAATGATTGGTGATTATGGAATTGTAGCAAATCAACTTTTTCAGAATGAAAAAATTTCAGAAGCTCATTATTATGAGTTGCTACATGCAATTAATATAGATCCTTTGAAGATTTTACAGAGTGAAAATGAATAACAAAGTATTTATACTTCTGGATGCAGATGTAGTTATTCATCTTTACAAGGGAAATAAAATCTCACTGCTTAACGAACTTTATTTTGGACGACTTAGAATGTTGGACATCGTGCTAACAGAGTTGTTGAATAATCGAACAATACGAGATACTGTAGAAAATCTTTTTAGGTTCAAACAAGTGGAAGAAATAAAATTTCCTACTACTTCTCATGCTGATTTATTAAAAGAATATATAGCATTAAAGAATACAATAATCGGTAATGGAGAAAGAGCCTCTTTGTTATTTTGCAAGTACAATAATCATGTAATTGCGAGTAGCAATACAAAAGATATTTTACCTTTTTGTAATAAAAACAAAATTGCATTTCTAACGACATTGGATATCTTAGCTGTTGCTGTTCAGAAATCAAAAATTCAAATAATAGAAGCAAATGAGTGTATTAAACAAATTATTAAAAACAATGAAAGTCATTTATTTTGCCATGATATTGAGGAATTTATGAGCAAGCATTTTGACAAAGAAAAGTTAAGTTACTAATTGCGGTTGTATTTTGAATATAAACTTTTGTATTATACAAGCGAACTTGTGGGTAAATTCAATAGGCTCACAAAATTTAGTATTAATTCATAAGGCAATTTTTCTTGTTCTATTCTCCATCTGTTTTCATTTAGATAATTAAAAAAACTATTTTCTTCTACTGATAAATTATTTAGAAAATATTTGTTAGAATATTCCCCATTTTTTTTAGCAATATTTTTATTAGCTTCAAAAGTGGGCTTGTCCATTAAAATGGAAATGGTTTTATCAAAATAGCCTCTAATTTGAGACAAAATTTCATATCCGTGAGCATCAATATCTCCCCAATAATATAGTTGATTTTCGCTAAGCCAATATGCATTTTCTAGAGCTGAAAGAGCAAAACCCTTCCCAAAAATAACAATGCCATTTTCAATATTAGGAAAAGAAAGGTAGTTGGTTTTATTTTCTGTTATAAATATTTTTTTATCTTTAAAATCAAGTTTTTCAAACTCATAGGGTAGTAATACTAGTTCTGATACACAATAATAAGGATACAAATTGGGGTCTAAAAACCGTAATCGTATTCTTTCTTTGAGTTCTATATCAAATTTTAAATGATAACGTTTTTCAAATGTTTTTTCTTCTGAATTTATAAAGTCTGGTATAAGAAAATCTAATATAGAAGCTATAATTGATTTATTTTCCTCAATAAATTTGGTATGAATGTCTATTGGTAGTTCTCTTAAATATTTAATAGGTTTAGGATTTTGTAAAAAAAAACTGCAAATAGTGAGCAAAACCGACCACTTACCCATATTTTCTGAAATTTTTTCAGGATTTTCTACAAGCCAATTGTTTAAATTAATATTTGAAGCTCTTATGTTATTTATTTCTGTTTTAAACCTTTCAAACTCTTCTTTTTTATTTACTACATACAAAAAGTCATCTTCTGATTCTATTTCAATTTGTACGGGTACAGACTGAGTACCCATTTTTTTAGTATTAATGTCTTTTGTATGGACGCAATATCCAATGCCATTTTTATTTTTAGAATCTGAAAAAAGTATTTCAATTTGGTTAGATGCTAAAATAAAATCTTTATCTAATAGTTTATTACCTCTAATTTGTTGAGGGAAAAACGATTCGTTCTTAAGCCAAGATTTTAAAAATGGCACATATAATTTTAAAGCTATTTTCTTTATTTCTTCTGGTTTGATCATTTCAATTTTTCTAGTTTTCTAATTCAGCTAAGGACTCAAACTCACGTTTTTTCTCCATAAATTTTTCTTTTGTCAAGTTGTGAACAATGGATTTTTCGCCTAATTTTTTCTCTACATAATGGCAATGTGAAATAAAAGGTTCGGCTATATGTATATTAGTAAGAGGTGTAATCACCATGAGTTGTAAACCTAACTCTTGGCATAATACCATCAAATATTTCGACATATCTTGGTCGGTTTTGCTAAACGCTTCATCAACAGCTATAAAACGAAGTGATTTTCGATTGCCTTGCGTAATCCCAAATTGATAGGCAATGGCAGAACAAAGAATAGTGTATGTAAGCCTAGCCGCCTCCCCCCCAGAGTTTGTGGCTGTATTTTCGTGTGTTTTAAATAGCTTTTTATCTTCTCTGAAATATTCTTTTGCAATAAAATCAAACCAATTACGGACATCGGATACTTCTTTTCGCCAAGTTTCGTCTTCGTTTAGTTTGGTAATTATAATTTTTATTTTTTCGAAGCATGCAGCTAAAATTTCGTTTCTCTCTTCTTTGGTTGAAACTTGCAACCTACTTTGATTTGGCTGCCAAGTATTGAGCATTTCTTTAAAGTCTTGTATTTTTCGGTTTGTAGTTTTTTTGTTTTCTATGGCTATATAAGTATCGTATTGTTTTGTGTAAACTATTTTTTTGAGCGATTGATTAATGTTTTCAATATTTTCTACAATCTCTTCTTCATGTTTGTTAAACGATTCTCGATAAGAAGTCATGGCTTTTATCATTTCTTCATTTAAACGTTTGTTAAATTTTTCTTGATGTTGTTCCAATTCTTCTCCTCTTATTCTTTTGTAAAGGTCTTCATATTCTGTTAAACAAACTTGTTCGGTATTGGCTTCCAAATTGATGGTTTCCGACTCCCAACCTAAAAATTTTTGAGCTATTTCTTGTCCAGGTCGTTTGTATTTGTTCATTAAAGTAACTAATTCATCATTCTTCGTTTTGATATGATTTTGTTTTTTTTCAATATCTTTTTCAACAATTTCTCTGATTTCTTTTTCTTTATTATCAATAAGGTTTAATTCAATTCTATGATCAAAACTAGAGAGATAATTGTTTAATAAATGGCTTTTTTCATCTAATTCAATATGTTCGTAGTTAGAAAGCAATGATTTTATATTTGATTTCTTATTTTCTAGTTCAGTAGTTTTTTCTTCTAAAACACCTTCATTTTTTGATTCTTGCTGCCTTTGTTTGTCTTTTTCAGTCCTTTTTTTTTCAACTTCTTTTAGCTGTGCATGCAATTCTTTTAAATGTTGGTTTGCACTTTCGAGTTTTGTAATTTTAAATTCTAACTCTACAATTTTTTCAGCCTCTTTTTGCCAATTTATTTTTTGATAGTTAGTAAACAAAAGTAAATCTTGAATATTTCTAATATCGCTCTCTATTTCTTCTTGTTCTTTTTTTAAGGCAAATACTTTTGTATTTGTTGTTTTAACTTTTTCATCCAAAACTTTTAGCTCTTTATGAATAAAAAGTTGTTTTTCTTTATTATCCCAGCCTAGCACATATTGGTCTCTGCCTATTTTGTCTTGCCTGTCGTCTTTTTCGTGCCTCTCGCCATTTTTTTGTAATCCTTGTGCTGTTAAAGCTTTTTTAGCAGAATTAAATTGAGTAATGTTTTCTACACACAAATAGTCGTATTGCCTTTGAATGGCATTTTCTAGCCAAGTAGCATATTCACTTCTGGAATTAAATTGTAGTTTATTAATTAAAAGTCGTGGTTCATTTTCAAGCAAAATATTGGGAGGAAATCTCTTATCTACTTTGTTGTAAATGAGTTTACCTCGCAAATTATGGCTGTTTACATATTCATTAACTTGATGATAATATTTTTCTGGCACAACTAAACGCAATCCAAAATTATGTAGCAATTTTTCAATGGCATACTCCCACGTTTCTTTAGAATCTTCGTTTACTTTTATCAATTCACCTATAAAAGGAATTTCAGATTCTGTAACCTGCAAATGTTGTACAATTTCGTCTCGAATTCGAAGTGATGAAGTTGGGATATTGCTTTTACGTTTGCACAAATCCTCAAACTCAATTTTCAAATTTTCATATTTTTTGCTCAGTTCTTTTTGCTCACCAATTTTTTCTGCCCAATCGTTTTCAGTTTGTAGTTTTTTTGATTTTAAATCATTTAATATTAGATTTGCTTTTTTTATGTTACTTGAAAATCCAATTTCATCAGCAACTTCAGTCAAATTTGCTTTCAACACACATTTATTATATGCTTCAGCTTCTTTACTTTTTTCAGAATATTTATTTTCGCTTTCAGTTTTTTGTTTTTTGTATTCTTTGATAAGTTCATTATCTTTATCGTTATCGATAGCTTTTCTTAAATCTACTTTTTGCTCATCTATAGCAATAATATCTTGTTGTAAAGATTCTAATTTGTCTTCTATTTGCTTTTTATCAATGACACAATCAGCTAAAAGTTCCGTGATTCGTAAGTCTTTTTTAACTGCAAAATATGCAGGTACTATTTCCTTAGTTTCTTTAAGTATTTGTAAATGAGCTTGGTCATTTCTGTAAATTATAGATTTTTCTACTATTGGTGTAAGTAACTCAATCTGTTTTTTTGACTTTTCAATTGCATTGTGTATGCTTGTGAGCTCCTCAAAATATTTTCGGAGAATTAAATAAGGATCTTTGGTCTCGTCTTCAAAAGTTTTGGCATCCAGCATATTTTCTTTGATAAATTTGTCTAGATTATCAAGTAATTTTAGCCCAACAGTCTTGTTGAAAAGGCTCATGCCTTGTTCTGATACTATGCCTAAGCCATCTCTAAATCGCTCTGCATATTCTCTAAAACTATCATGAAATTTGAGTTTAGGATATTTATCTTTTAAGATTTTTTTCCAATTGCGTTGCAAATCAATGTTGTTAAAATCAGTAGCTATTGAAAGTTCGTGCTGGGCAGTGATATATTCTTTTTGTATTTGCCCTGAGCCATACCACCGCACTTGAGCAATAGTTACAAATTGGTTAAGAACAGCATCAAAAAATCGAGCCAATAAAACCGAATAATGATTTTTTTCTGCACGTAACATATCTATTTTATCGGTTTTGCCAATATGCCCAAAAAAATATGAATCTTCGGATCTTCCCCCTTTTTTGGTTTCAGCACCCTGTGCTTGATTATAATGCAATTTTCCTTTCGGCACTAAAAGTGTGAGCAAGCCATCAACAAGCGTAGTTTTGCCAGAACCACTAGCTCCTGTAAGCAATGTAGTTTCTCCATTGGGCTCTATTTTGTGAATGATGCCATCAAACGTACCCCAATTATACACCTCAAAACTCATCAGCCTAAAGCCTTGGTTTGCGTTTTCATTATTGAATAGTGTCCATTCCATTTTCTGCGATTTTATCTAAAATTTCTGAAAGAACTTCATTACTAATTTTTGCTTTTATGATGCGTTTTATTTCAAAAACAGTGTCTTCTGGAGCTTGTTTATTGTCTTTATAAATCTCCAAAAAACCCATATCTTTAACTTTATTAATGTGCTCATCAAGTTTTTTGATAAATCCAGAACGATTTGTTTTTTCTATAAAAAAAAGTTCGATATGTTCTTTTATTTCTTTTCGAGTTACACACAATCTACTAGCTTCGGTTCCAGAAATATCAAACTCTTCAAGCCAATTTCTCAAAAAAACCAATAAAAGCGAAACTTCATAGCTTAGTTTGTGTCTTGCAACTAATTGTGGAATTTTTATTTTGGCATCTTCGGGTTGTTCAGGTTGCGAAAGATAGGCATAGCCATCGCTATCGTTTAAAACAAGTTCTAACCCAATTTGGGAGAAATATTCATGAATGGGGTTGTGAAATGCTAATAAATCATTCCAGACTTTATCATCTGAACTCACTACACCTTGCAACAGTCGAATTACTGCTGGAGCAAAATCTTTAATTTTGGTGGGCTTGTTTTTTATTTCTTCGTTTTCCATTAGGCACAAAAAATTATTTTAGGTGTTTTATATCTTGTGTGTTGGTTTGTATGAATGTAATCAAACTCATCGTTCTTTATCAAATATTTTTTATTTGTAGAAGCAATAGAAAAATAGGTCATCAATTCTGCAAGACCTTGATTTATAGGAAATTGAACGATTACTTCTTGTAAAGTTACTATTGGTTTTTCTTTTAATAATGTACTAATATTTGCTTCTAATTTTTCTTTATTTATTGCAAAACCTGCATATAACCTTTCAAAATTCATTTCTTCTAGCTCATTAGTTGTTATGGGCTTTGTAAGTTGAAGGTTCTCATGTTCGCTTTCCGAAATCTGTTTTTGCATTGGCAAATCAATATTGGGTTTGCCTTCAATTTCAATTTCAAAATCATTGGGTGGAGTATCTACAATTTGTAAAGCACGTTCTCTAATGGCTGCAATGATTTGAAATGCTTTTTTATGTTCCTGCAAGTTTTTTTCGCTTAATGTTCGATTTAATTTTTCAATAATTAATCTCAAATAGCTATCTACATCTTCAGCGGCATGAAACAAATGAGTTTTTATTTTGGGCAAAAACTTGTCATTCGTATCTATGCCTCTTTGTTTCATTAGCTCGAAAACTTCTTCTACCAATTTTCTTAATTGATTATTGCCAGAATCATGTGTTAGAAAATCCCAAAATGCATAAAAACTCTTGGCTTGGTCTTTTTCTTTCATCTCTTCAAGAGAATCAATGGTAAAAGCTAAAATATTGCCTTTAGTGGTATCTGCTTTTGCATGCTTTTCATAGATTTGCTTTCTAATGTCTTTAAAATTTTCTTTTACTTCATTAAAATCTGCGAGTAGTTCTCTTGAAATTCTATTGACATCAAAATACCTTTCTTTTATTTCAGTATCTGAAAAAGTAGCAACTTTTTCATTAAGCAATATTTCACGTATTTGAGTATCGATTTCTCGCTTTTTATTTTCTAGTTCAGCTATTCGTTCTTTAGGATTTTCGTTGCTTTTTTCAATAATTTCGGCTAGTTTCTTGATTATATCTTGGAATCGAGACTCTGTGCCTACAAACTCCTTACGTTCTAAACTTTCAATAAACTGAAATACTTTTTCTGTATATAAAGTTAAACTATGTAAATGTCCTCCCTGATTGTCAGGGTATTTTGTAATCCAGCTATTTTTTGTCCATTCTTCTAGGTATCGTTTAGCGCGACTTTCAAAATCTTCAAATAGTATCAGTGAAGATTCATTTTCGATAGCATTTTCTTGTAAAAAATATGATAATTTGGAAATTAGAGTTTGATTCAAAACAGAAAGAATGGCATTTTCTTTAAATTCTTGATATAAGAATGCAATTATAAAATAAGCATTATCTGCATTTAACAATCTTATGGCTGGGTTTCCATCCTGATGTTTTGATTTAAAAAGTTTCTTACAATCTCCAATTTTTAACATTTAATAAAAATAAACTTAGAAATTGACAATACAAAAGAATCATAACACTTTTAATAACTTCTTATCTTTTTGTCTTTATCCACCACAACTTTAAACTTCTATAAATATGTCTTGAAGTAAAGAAATATAATGTGATTCTGAAATTTTTTCATTTTCAAATGCTTCTTCCAAAAGCTTTTTGTAATCTCCTATAACTTTATTTTCGTTTCCTTTTCTATATAATGAATAATCAAATCCAAGTTCTATACATTTTTCTGAAATATTGATTTGTTTTAGTTCTTCATATTTTATTTTATCTATAATTCCCAAATTAAATAACCTGTATATCAATGCTTTATGCGAACATTGAAACAATTGCTCAAGTCTTAAAATGGTGTTTAAAGAAATATTTTTCTGTTCAAATTCATTTTCAGGAATTTCGGCATATATTTTATCTTCAGGAAGCATCAAATACATAGCAAACAAATCTGCTGCATATTCTATTTTATCTTTTTTATCAAACATGCCTGTTTTTGAAGTTTCGGAAACAAAATCATCTTGCTCAAACAAATGGTATAATTCATGGCAGATGGTAAAATTTTGCCTTCCAATGGAATGGTCGCTGTTTACCATCATAAATCGATGGTTATTTGTTTTTATAGCCATTCCAGAAATAAAAGATTCGCTTCCTCCAGGTAAAAAAACGGTCAATACTTTTTTCTTTTCTAAAATTTCATGAAATTTTAGTTTTTCAAATCTTTTAAAACCTGCATTTTCTCTAAAAAGTACCGCTTGTTTTTTAATGATATGCTCCATTACCGTGTAAGCTTTACTATTTTCAAATAATTTTTAACTATTTTTTTAAATTTTGCAATGTTTTCTAAATCAGTATTATTTAATCCCTCAGCTCTAAAAGCAAAAGCCATATTGGCAGTTTTTGTATCTGATGCCTCTTCTAAAAGCTCAATTTCTTCCACTCCAAATAAATCTGCCAGTTTTTTTAAGATATCAACATTTGGTGTCCGCACACCATTTTCGTAATAGCTAACCATTTCTCGTTTTACACCCAAGTATTGAGCCATATTTTCTTGGCTTAAACCTAACCTTTCTCTAAATAATTTGATATTATTTCCAAGTATTTGAGTTTCCATTGTATTGATTTACAAAATTAATTAGTGTTACAAATTTAATATAATAAATTATAAATACAAAAATATGTAACAAAATAATTTCCATTTCATCTCAATTTTTCCTCCCCAAAAAATAACACTAACTTTGTACATATTTTAAAATGTACAAACAAAGCAAAAAAATCTTTTTTTTATTTTTAATTAGCTGTTTATCAGCATGTAAAAACCAGCCCAATCAAACTATAAATCCTAAAATTGATAATTTTAATAATGGTTTTTTTGTTTTAAATGAAGGCACTTATGGTTTTGGAAATGCAACTGTTAGTTTTTTCGACAAAAATACTAATCAAATCAAAAATGATATTTTTAAACAGCAAAACGATGGCAATTATCTTGGCGATCAGGCTCAAGATATGGTTTTTTATGACAATAAAATCTATATCGTAGTTCAAAATTCACAAAAAATAGTTGTTGTAGATGCTTTTAGTTTTAAACTTTTGGCAACTATACAATCTGATATGATGAAAAGTCCACGTTATTTCAATCCAATCTCAAAATCAGTCGCTTTTGTGTCAGATTGGGAAGCTGATGGGGTTTGTAAAATAAATTTAATTACAAATAAAGTAGAAAAAATTATCAAAACTGGTAAAGATCCAGAACAAATGCAAGTAGTTGATAATAAGCTTTTTGTGTGTAATTCTGGTTATAGTTTTGCGGGTAATGAAGACCAAACTATTTCTGTTGTCGATTTAACTTCTGAAACTGTTACAAAAAATATAAATATTGGAATTCAGCCTATGGAAATAGTTTTAGATAAATCAGAAAATATGATAATTGCTTGTAGAGGCAAAAAAGTTTATACAAATCAAGGCGAAATAGATGTGCAATTGAGCCAAGAAAGTAGTTTTTGGAAACTAAATGCGCTAACTTTTGATGCTATTCAGATGCAAACGTTTAGCCAAAAAGAATATTGGGTTGATAATCTTACTTTTTCAAATGATAAAAACTGGCTCTATTTTTCGTTTGGAGGCTCAGTTTTTGCAAAAAATATAACTCAAAATATAGACACTAAACTATTTACAAAATCGGTATACACAATGAAAATCGATACTGAAAACGGAAATTTGATTTTAGGAATTAATCAAGGCTTTACTTCGGCAGGAAAAATTATTCGTTACCAAATTTCGGGAAATAAAATCATTCAACCCATTGATAGTGCTATAGTTGGTGTTTTGCCAAATGCAATAATTATGAAATAAAAAACAAACATATTTAAACAAAATATCTATAGTTAAATATGAGAATTAATTTATCAGATTTCGGAATAGATTTTAGATCAATGAGAATACAAAATACCATAAAATCTAACAGAGATGAAATCAAAAAAGCATTTACATATAAATATGCCCTATTTTATGATGAGGGTATAACATTTTATCAAGAAGTAAAAAAGCATCTCTATATCTGTTATTCACAAACCGAAAATTTTGAAATCATAAAGTTTTTATTTATAATTGAAAATAATTTAATCATTATACTTGACTGTCGTGAAACATCTAACACAGAAAAAGAAGAATATATTGGCTAAGAAGCATAATTGTACGCCTTTAGATATCGATAAAATGCTTACTCCAAATCCAAATTATAAAATAGAGGTTGGGTTTGAACATTTTGATCATACAGCAGAGGAATTAAAAAAAATGCCAAAGTTGCACGTTTTTGGAACTCCTAAATATGTTTTGGGTTAATAAAACCTAAAATTTATTTTCAATTCCCAATCCAAAAAGAGCAAAATCGTATTTTACAGGGTCGTTAGCATCTAATTTTCTGAGATTTTGCGTTAGTTCTAAAGCGGTTTTCCAACCCAAATTTTTTGTTGAAATCAATAAAAGTTTTTGTGCAACTCTTTCTACATGCAAATCGCAGGGGCAAATTAATTGTGAAGGCAAAATAGAATTCCATAAGCCAAAATCTACCCCTTTTTTATCGTTTCTTACCATCCAACGCAAATACATATTGAGTCTTTTGCAAGCCGATTTTCGTTCGGGTGTAGCTATGTGTTTGCGGGTTCGGTTCGGAAAATCAGGCAAATCAAAAAAAGTATGATGAAAACCAATGAGTGCATGCTCTATAGTTGTATCTGTTTTTGAAATATGTTTTGCAAATGCATTTTCAAGTGATTGATTATTAGCATAATAGCTTTTTAAAAACGCCATAAAATAGAGTAAATCGGTATCATTAAACGTGCGATGAACAAATCCTAAAAACGGTTTTAAATCTATCTCTTGATGGTTTTTAATAAAATCATGCGGAGCATTATCCATCAAAGTAATAAGTTTTTTACAGCTATTAATAATTGTGATGCGTTGTCCCCAAGCCAAAACAGCAGCAAAAAATCCCATGATTTCTATATCTTGTTTTTTAGAAAATAGATGAGGGATGCAAATCGGGTCGTTGGCAATAAAATTTGGTGTATTGTATTGCTCAACTTTTGCATCTAAAAAGTTTTTTAAGTCTAAAAATCCATTCAAAATATGGTAATTTAACCTATAGTTTCAATCACAAAATTATGATTGGTATAGATACAAATATCAGCGGCAATGGTTAAACCTTCTTTCACAATTTCTTTTGCAGAAAGTTGTGGAGCGTGTTTTTTAAGGGCAATAGCGGCTGAAAGAGCATAATTACTCCCCGAACCAATTGATGCAATTTTGTTTTCGGGTTCGAGTACATCGCCTGATCCTGAGATGATTAACAACTCATCGGCAGAGCCAACCAAAAGCATGGCTTCGAGTTTTTGCAAATATCTATCAGTACGCCATTCTTTAGCTAATTCAATGGCAGAACGTTTTAAATTTCCAGAAAATGCGGCAAGTTTTTCTTCAAATCTATCTAACAAAGTAAATGCATCGGCAGTTGAGCCTGCAAATCCAGTAATTATTTTTCCATCATTGAGTTTTCGGATTTTATTTACATTGCTTTTGGCAATTGCAGTTCCCATAGTTGCTTGTCCATCAGCACCAATACAAAGCTGCCCGTTGTGAATAATACCTAATACTGTCGTTGAATGAATAACCATTAAAATTATGAATTATGAATTAATTTTTTTTAAATAAATTTTGTTCTAATAGATTATATTTTCGAAATTTTTATCAATTATCAATTATCAATTATCAATTATCAATTATCAATTATCAATTATCAATTATCAATTATCAATTATCAATTATCAATTATCAATTATCAAT
>RDZG01000031.1 GCA_004293915.1 Bacteroidota bacterium
GATCTAAAATCGGCAACTCTTCGAATATCTTTAGTATATCTCTCGTGTCTCCCATAATTCAAAGATATTATTTTTTGTTGTATTTTTAAGAACATAGCCGGATATAATAATAATGCCCAAACTAATTTGTAATCAACCAAACATTATCTTTTGCTGCTCCTTGTTCGGTAAGTTCTACTAAAACTTTTTCGGTTAATAAGGTATTTACATGTTTGCCACAATATTTTGGTTCGATGGGCAATTCACGAGTATATTTTCGGTCGATAAGTATCAATAACTCTACCGAAGCGGGTCTGCCATACGCCAACATGGCATCGAGTGCGGCTCGCACACTTCTGCCTGTATAAAGCACATCATCAACCAAAATAATATTTTTTTCTTCTAACGAAAACGGAACATGCATCACCGAAGGTTGCAAATCAAGTTGGCGTCTGCGAAAATCATCACGATTAAATGTGGTGTCTAAATAGCCAATGGGAACTTTTATATCAAAACCGCTTTCTAATAATTTAGCAATTTTATCTGCCAAATACACACCTTTTGATTGCAAACCCAAAATGACAGAATTTTTAAAATCGCCATGGTTTTCAACCAATTGATAACACATTCTTTTGATTGTGATATTCAACAACGCACTATCAAGTATGATTCGTTTGTCCATAAGGCAAATATATTTAGCTTTCAGTGATTTAGCAAAAAATATAAGAATAGGTTTTAAAATGCTGGCTAATTACTATTTTGAAGCTGATACTTTCTACGTATTTTATTGATAATGAACATTTTTTGTTGTGTAAAACTGGCTTCGCTTATCTGTTCAAAAATAACTTTCAAATCGGCATAATACAGTTTTTCTGCATTTTCAAATGCTAAAGCATCAATGTTTTTTGTGCTGCAATATTCTTCAAATTTCATTTTTTTGTACGTTTATTTACTGTTTATAATCCTAAATCTGTAATAATTATATCAATTTTAGCATCTAATTTTTTGTCAATCAAATCAAATTGCTCTTTCGATTCCAACTTTTCATTTACACTAAAATAAAACTTTATTTTGGGTTCTGTTCCCGATGGACGAGCCGAAATCAAACTTCCATCTGCCGTTAAAAACTGCAAAACATCTGATTTTGGTAAAGCAATTGGTGTGGTTTTCCCCGTTAATAAATCGGTTTCAACTCGCATTTCATAATCCATCAGTTTTACAACTTGCGAACCAGCCAATGTTTTTGGAGGATTATTTCTATAACTCACCATCATGGCTTTTATTTCATCTTGTCCAGATTTTCCAGGTTTTGTAATCGATTTTAGTTTCTCTTTATAGAATCCAAACTCTACATACATATCAACTAAAAAATCGAATAATGTACGACCTTTATCTTTGGCATATGCAGCCATCTCAGCAATAAACGCACATGAAGCCACCGCATCTTTATCTCTACTAAAATCGCCAATTAAATAGCCATAACTTTCTTCGCCACCAACTATAAATTTCTCTTTTCCTTCGGTTTGGCGGATTATTTCTCCAATATATTTGAAACCAGTAAGTACATTATAGCATTTTACACCAAATTTTGCTGCAATTGCATCCATGATATAACTCGTAACGATGGTTTTGCAAATAAACTGTTTGCCATCAATTTTGCCCGCTTCTTTCCAGGCATTTAGCATGTAATAGATTAATAACGAACCTGTTTGATTTCCATTTACCAATGTCCAGTTTCCTTTCAAATCTTTTATGGCAATTCCCACCCGGTCGGCATCGGGGTCGGTTGCCAAAACCAAATCTGCATCTATGGCTTTTGCCTGATTTACAGCCATTTCTAAAGCTGCTTTTTCTTCTGGATTTGGCGATGGTGTAGTAGGAAAATTTCCATCTGGAATAGCTTGTGATTCAACTATTTGTGTGTTTTCAAAACCAAATTTTTTCAGCAACTCAGGTACAAGTGTTATTCCTGTTCCGTGAAGTGGCGTAAATACTATTTTTAAATCTTTTTGACGTTTTATTGCCTCTTTTGAAACCGATAAAGATGCTACTTTTGCTAAATATTCAGCATCAATTTCATTTCCAATTTTGATGATATTTGCCTCATTTCCAGTAAATTTAATATCAGAAACGGCTTTAATTTTTTGAACTTCTAAAATCGAATTTGTATCATGTGGACTCAACATTTGAGCACCATCGTTCCAATAGGCTTTGTAACCATTATATTCTTTTGGATTGTGTGAGGCTGTGATAACCACACCCGAATGACAACACAAATGACGAATAGCAAAACTCAATTCTGGAGTTGGTCTAAGTTCTTCAAAAAGATATACTTTTGCACCATTTGCGGCAAAAACTTGAGCCGTAATTTGTGCAAAAAACGGACTATTATTTCGGCTATCATAAGCAATGGCAACTTTGATTTGTTCGCCAGCAAATGATTTTTGTAAATAGTTAAAAATGCCTTGAGTGGCAGCTCCTACGGTGTATTTGTTCATTTTATTAGAACCCACCCCCATTATGCCTCTCAATCCACCTGTTCCAAATTCTAAATCTTTATAAAACGAATCGGTTAGTTCTGTTTCGTTTTTGGTGTCAATTAAATGTTGAATTTCTTTTTTTGTAGCATCATCGTATCCACCTGATAACCATTGATTTACTTTTAATTGAACTTCTTGGGTAAGCATATTAAACTATTTAAGGCTTTATTATTTTTGTATTTTGCTTTTTACATAAAAAACACAAATTTGTTTCCAAATTTGATATGAAAACAAATATTTTTTAAATGTAATATATTTGTTTGTAAATTATTGATTAATAAATCAGGTATATTTTTTGTTTTACTATTGATTTTACATTCGTTCTGGAGCATCAATGCCCAACATATTCAAACAATATTTAATGTATTTTGCTACTGTTTCAGAAAGTAAAACTCGGAATTTTACAATTTCTTGATTTTGTTCTTGAAAAATAGAAACTGCTGCATAAAACGAATTATAGGTTTTGGCAATTTCATAAACATAATTTGCAATCAATGCGGGTGAATACTCATCACTTGCCTGTTTTACAACTTTTTCACATTCGAGCAATAAAGCAATTATTTCACGTTCAGTAGCTTGTAAATCAATGTGTTGGGTGTTTTTATAATCAATTTTTAATTCGTTTGCTTTTCGCATAATGGCACAAACTCTGGCATGTGTATATTGAATAAACGGACCCGTATTTCCATGAAAATCTATGCTTTCGGCAGGATTAAAAAGCATACGTTTTTTGGGATCTACTTTGATTAAAAAATATTTCAACGCACCCAATCCCAAGGTATAATACAATTTTTGAGCTTCATCAGGTTTAAAACCATCTATTTTGCCCAATTCTGTGGTTTGTTTTTGGGCTTCGTCTATCATTTCTTGAACCAAATCATCGGCATCAACCACCGTTCCTTCTCTCGATTTCATTTTTCCTGATGGTAAATCTACCATTCCATAACTCAAATGAAACAACCCATTTGCATACGGTCTATTGAGTTTTTTTAGGATATGAAAAAGCACATTAAAATGATAATCTTGCTCATTTCCAACCACATATACCGAACGATTACATCCAAATTCGTTGTATTTCAAATCTGCAGTTCCCATATCTTGCGTAATGTAAACCGAAGTTCCATCGGAGCGAAGCACCAATTTATGGTCTAATCCTTCGGCTGTTAAATCAATCCAAACCGAACTATCTTCTTTTTTATAAAATACACCTTTTGCAATTCCTTCTTCAACTATTTCTTTCCCAAGCAAATACGTATTCGATTCGTAATAATATTTATCAAAAGCAACACCAATAGTTTTGTAGGTTGTTTCAAAACCATCATAAACCCAACTGTTCATTTTTTTCCAAAGATTTACAACTTCGGTATCGCCTTTTTCCCATTTCAAAAGCATTTCTTGAGCTTCTATCAAGAGAGGATTTTGTTTTTCGGCATCTTCTTCTGAAACTCCATTTTCGATAAGTTTTGATTTTGCAACTTTCGATTGTTTATCAAATTCTACATAATATTTCCCAACTAATTTATCGCCTTTTAGGTTTGCCGTTTGTGGTGTTTCGTTATTTCCAAATTTTTGATAGGCAAGCATAGATTTGCAAATATGAATCCCTCTATCGTTTATTAAGTTTGCTTTTACAACTTCATAACCAGTTGATTTTAAGATATTTGCCATTGAAAAACCTAAAAAATTATTTCGCAAATGTCCTAAATGCAAAGGTTTGTTTGTGTTTGGCGATGAATATTCGACCATTACCTTTTGTCCGTTTGGTGCAAAATCAAATGTGGCTTTTTGAGCTTGAGATTTCAAAAAATGGATAAAATATTGATCAGTTAAAACAATATTCAAAAAACCCTTAACGACATTAAAACCAGAAATTTCAGAACAATTTTGTTTTAAATAATTACCAATTACATTTCCCAACGCATCTGGCGCTTTGCCAGTTTGTTTGGCAAATTGAAAACAAGTAAATGTATGCGAACCTTCGAATTCTTTTCGGGTTGGAGTTAATTTAAGTTGATTTGACTCTATTTCAATAGCAAATAATGTTTTGAAAGCTAATGAAATATGAAATTGTAAAATATTTTCGATGTTTTGCATAAATAAAATTTGAATGCAAAAATATATATTCTAAACCCTTTTTGATTATTTATATTAAAAAATGTGTATAAAATTGATTTTATAGGAATATACCGCTTTTGTTGGAGTTCTTCTCCAATAAACTACTATTTTAACATTCTTTTTTACAGCTCTTAAACTCGCTATTCGGAATTTATTATTCACAAGCCTTATCATAGGTTCTTTGAACCGTATTACAAATTTAATTTGGTTGGATTAAAAATTCTTAGATACAGATTCCAAATCTGGAATTACTGGGTACTTTAAATTACTAATTGTTAGCTTTCCCATATTTATCTTGATTTTTATAAATACTGCAATATAATAATTACGATGCATTTTATAAAAGTTGCGGTTATTCCTTATTTTTTGAAAGTATAGACGCAATAAATTAAGGTAAAAATGATATATTATGCCAAAATAAACTTTGGAAAAATACATTTTTTTTAAAATTTGTCTATGATAAACTCAAAATTGCAGCAATAACTATGGCATTTAATTATAGTTGAGCGGTTGTAAAGAAATTATTTTAAAGAAGAAACATTTTTTTTGAAGACTAAATATTTAATAGTACAGTCAATATAGTTTTAATAAATAATTGCAGATAGTTTTATTTTATTTTTGAAATTGATTGCCATTTGTTGTTCTGTTTTTATAAATTAAAATGGGACTGACGTGGCGGAGCATTAAAAAATAACAGACTTAAAAATAATTTTTATTCTATGAAATGGGAGGCAAAGTTTGTTGAACATAAAGGCGAAAATAAAATAGCTATTTATTTTGAAAAAAATTCGGAAGCAATACCCAGCTCTTCGGAATTTATAATTCCGAAGCCTTATCATAGGTTCTTTGAACCGTTTCAACCAAAAGTACATAAATTTAATTTACTCTTTCTAATTCCATAAA
>RDZG01000088.1 GCA_004293915.1 Bacteroidota bacterium
ACAACATTTTTTTCAACACCAATATATTCTGGCTTACTAGTTGCAACTAAATGTAAGGCTTTGTCAATAGGATCTTGATGATATTTGATATGATAAACTACATCTCGATTGAACATGGGCCAAGGTACAAAAATTTGGTAATATTCGTAACTTTCTACTTCACTGATTTCAGAAAGCACTTTACTAACTTTTACATCTTTTGTCCATTGTCCACAATTATCTACATCTTTAAAAATCGAAAAAATGGTTGACAATTTTGTTTTTTCAAAAACTGCAATCGATTTCAATTCTTTTAAACCACTTTTAGAATTATAGCGAGAAAAAACTTTTATGCCATTTTTTTCTTTTGCCAATTCCCATTTTTTTTGAGCAAAAAGCGTTTGAATTCCTAAAAAATAAACTATAATTTTAACAAATGTTGAAATAACCTCGAAAATTAATGAATGAAATAAAAACGGCTTTTACTATTTTAAATTGTGATAAAAGCCGTTTTGAAAAATAGTTATTGGATTTTTTTATTTATTTTATGTTTGGCATAAAGATTATTTAATTGGCTTTTTAAAGCAGGTTCTTTGCTAACTGAATATGATTTTTCTAAATAAGGAATAGCAGATTTGTATACATTATCACGCTTAGCTTCTTCTGATTTGCCTTTTGCCTGATATTCTGGCATTTTCATTTGATTAATTTTTTTGTTAATCACATCACCTTCTTCGAGTAACATAAAACCCATCATATAATTAGAATCGGCATACAACGAATCTTTTGCTAACGATTGATTAAAGCTTTCTTTTGCTTTAGTTTTATCGCCAGTTTGGTTATATAACAGACCTAAATTGTAATTGTACATGGCAGCATTTGCAGGATCAGTTGATAATGCACCATTTAATTTTGAAATTGCTTCTTCTTTTTTATCAGCTTTTATTAATGCATTTATTTCTTCAGTCATAAAATAAGCATCTGAAGGAAAAGTAGTTCGTGCTTCTGCCAATATTCTAGATGTTTCAACATCATCTTTTAACTCATCTTTGCTAATAAAGTAAGCCTGGCTATAATTTCTTTTGGTTTTATAACCCATGCTAATCAATTTCAAAAAAGCTCCTTTTGCAGATACAAAATCTCTAGCTTCTATTGCAATAAATCCAGTATTTACAACCGACAATGTATCACTAGGTTTTACATCGGAAGCCAATTTCAGAAATTCGATAGCCGATTTATAATCTTTTTTATTATAATTGTTGATACCTTCGTTTAGGGTATTGCCCCAAAACAGTTCAACTCTTTCTTTGGATTGTTTTGCCCATTCGCCATTTGGTTTATCAAGCGAAATGGCTTTTTGATATGCCTCTCCTGTAATTTTGATTGCATTTTGCTTGGTTTCAAGCTTACTAACCACCAAAGAATCTTTTGTAAAAGCTATTGCTTCATAAATATTAGCCTTGTAATACCAACCTTTAGGATCTTGGTCGGATTTTGGTTTTGCCATGTATTTATCAATACTTTCTTTGGCTACTTTTACATCGCCATCTTGAATCGCAAGTATGGCATTTGTAAGCTGTGCATAAGCAAAATTTATTCCGCCTATAAGCACAATAGAAATTAACTTTTTCATATTTTTTTAAAACTCCTCAGACACTTTTGAGGAGATTGTTTTAAGTTTATGTTTATCATTGGGTGTCTACAATGACTTTTTCTAATGATTTGTACAAATATATTTATTATTGTTTTAAAACAGATAAAATCTCGTTTTTAAACCATTTTGTCTTTGATAAATCAGCTATTGAATATGTAAATTGATTTAAGTATTTTTTATTGTAGTGTTTTTTCATATTTAAAAATGGATAAAAAACATCAAATACATCGGTTTTTAAAGCCTCGATAATAGGTTTTATATTTTCTGTATTTTTAATTACTTCTTTAAATTCGATATAATGTGTGCGAGAAATATTTATTTCGGCAACAATATCCAATAATTTTTCATTCTTTTGAAATATAATATCATCAACATAGACTTTAGCATCAAATCCTTTTAGATCTAATTCAAGAATATTTTTTGGGTGATATAAATAATTTTCAAATGCATAAAATAAAAGTATTTTCAAATTTGGTATTTCATTTTTTATACTTTCAACCTCATCTTGTTTCAAATAATCTCTATCTCGAAGCCCATATTTTTCCTTATCTTGCTTGATAGTTAAAAAAACTTCTCTGTTATTATTTGCTGGTAAAAACAAATAACCATCAGTACCAAGTGCCATATTAAAATATTGATCGTTTTGATTTTCAACAACTACAAGCTTATAGCCTTTTAATATGGAAGATATTGTTGCTTTTGGTACAGCAATTTCATAAACATCTAAAGTATCTTTCGATTGTGGAAAAAGCTCTTGTTTTAAATCAAAATTCAACAAATCAAAATCAATAATAGAAGCCGTTTTACTTTTATTTGCATAATCTATAAATCCAAGTGCATGAGAGGCAGTCCAAAGTTGCGAACTATCTGGTATCCAACGGGTTACAATCTCTTGTAATAAATTATATTGGAGCAAAGTATTCAAATGACAATCCATTTCATCAATAAAAATGATTGCATCTTCGTAATATTCTTTTCTTACGATAAAATTTATAAGCAGAATAACTACTTGCTTTTCGCCATGACTTAATAAATCATAATTAATTTTAGATTCTCCTTTTTTAAAAATTATGTTTGCAACCGAATAAGGTGAAGGAGAAATTAAATCTGCAATCTGAATTGTGTTTTGATAATTTCCACCAAATATTCGTAATAAAGAATTGTTTAAGGGTTCTATAAATTCATGAAATATTTTTTCTGTATCAATATTTTTCTTTTCAAACAACAATGAGGTTAATTCATTATTGATTTGTTGAATAAATAAATACGAATCGTTATTAAACCTAGAATCATTTTCAATAAATGATTGAGGACTGTCTAAGTCATTAGGTACATCGTTTAATGAAAAAGTATTAGATAATCGAGGTATGATTCGATTGCTACTTCTACCTATAAACTTATTTTTTTGAGTGGATTCACGATGAGATTCTTGATTCAGGTATTTTATTGTAGAATTATCAGAAAATTCTATGTGGCTTGATAATTCTAACTCACTATTTTTTTTATAATAATCAAGTTCGTTTTTTGTAATATTTTCTTGATTTGATTTTTTACTAAAATAATCAAAAGCATCGAATAGAGAAGATTTTCCCGAACCATTCGAACCTATTAATAAAACAAGTTTTGACGTTTCGGGAATATCAGAAATAGTTAAATCAGTAAATCGTTTAAAATTTTTAACAGATATATTCTTTATCCTATTCATATTATTTCAATGAAATTTATTCTTGAACTGGATTTTCTGTACTTTCAGTAGCTTCGCCTTCGGCAGGAGTTGGATTTTCACCTTCAACTATTTCTTCTTCCATACGTTCGGTTTTTGCAACTGATGAAATTTCGTCTGTATCGCTCAATTTTATTAATCGTACACCTTGGCTTACTCTGCCAATCACTCTTAAATCTGCTACCGACATACGAATAGTTATACCCGATTTATTGATAATAATCAAATCATCATTATCGTTTACGTCCATTAAAGCTACCAATTTTCCTGTTTTTTCGGTAGTATTAAGTGTTTTTACCCCTTTTCCGCCACGGTTTGTAACACGATATACATCTTCGCCATCTTCTTGATCTACTAAATAGGTGCGTTTTCCATATCCTTTTTCAGAAACAACAAGCAAAGTTGTTGCTTTTGGATCTGCAATTGTTACCATTCCAACAACTTTATCGTCTGGCATAGATTCATCTAAAGTTACTCCACGTACACCTATAGAATTTCGACCAACTGAACGCACTTTACTTTCGTTGAAACGAATAGCTCTGCCCGAACGCAATGCCATAATAATTTCACAATTTCCGTTTGTTAATTTTACATCTAAAAGTCTATCGCCATCGACTATATTTATAGCATTGATACCATTTTGGCGTGGACGAGAATATTGCTCCAACAAGGTTTTTTTGATTGTTCCTTGCTCAGTTGCCATTACCAAATAATTTGAATTACAATATTCTTCATCTTTCAAATTATTAATATTGATTACCGCACGAACTTTATCATCAGGTTCAATATTTATTAAATTTTGGATAGCTCTACCTTTTGTTGCTTTGGCTCCTTCTGGGATTTCGTAAACTTTAAGCCAAAACAAACGACCTTTATCTGTAAATATAAACAAATAACTGTGTGTGTTTGCAACAAAAAGATGTTCAGTAAAATCGCTTTCTTTTGAAGTTGCACCTCTAGAACCTACACCTCCCCTGTTTTGGGTACGGTATTCGACTAAAGCTGTACGTTTGATATATCCTTCGTGCGAAATAGTGATTACAACTTGCTCATCTTCAATCAAATCCTCAATAGAAATATCATCAGCAGCATAAACAATTGAGGTTCTGCGTTTGTCGCCAAATTTGTCTTTTATTTCTAAAAGTTCTGTTTTAATAATTTCCATTCTACGAGGTTCGTTAGAAAGAATATCTTTTAAATCAGCAATTAAAAGCAAAATTTCGTTGTATTCTTTTTCTATTTTTTCAATTTCAAGACCTGTCAATCTACGTAATTGTAAATCCAAAATGGCTCTCGATTGAATTTCGGATAAATCAAAACGAGACATTAAATTTACACGAGCAATTTCTGGCTCACGAGCATCTTTTATGATTTGTACAACTTCGTCTATGGCATTGTTTCCTTTGGCATCTTTGCCCAAGATTTTCATATAGCCTTCTAAAAGATGTGCTCTTTTTTCGGCTTCGTTTAATTCGAACTGAGTTCTGCGAACTAAAATTTCTTGTCGGTGATCAACAAAAACAACAATAATATCTTTTAGTGATAAGGTTACTGGTCTGCCATGAACCAAACCTACATTATTAACAGAAAATGAGGTTTGAAGCTGCGTATATTTATATAAATTATTTAAAACAACATTTGCAATGGCATCTCTACGCAAATCGTAAACTACTCGATAGCCCTCTTTGTCTGACTCATCACGAATTCCAGTGATACCATCAATAACTTTATCATTAACTAAATCAGACGTTTTTTTAATTAAATCAGCTTTGTTTACTTGATAAGGAATACTCGAAACAATAATTTGTTCTTTGCCATTATTGGTTTCGATACGAGCTTCGGCACGCATCATGACTCTTCCTCTGCCTGTTTCGTACATGTTTTTCATGCCCGAATAGCCGTAAATTTGAGCTCCAGTTGGAAAATCTGGTGCTTTGATGTGCTTCATCAACTCTACAATTTCGATTTCTTTATTGTCGATATATGCAATAATGCCATCAATAACCTCTGATAAATTGTGAGGAGCCATGTTTGTAGCCATCCCAACTGCAATTCCAGAAGTACCATTTACCAAAAGATTTGGAAAATAAGCAGGCAAAACAGTAGGTTCTTCAAGCGAATCGTCAAAGTTTGGTTGCCAGTTAACCGTATTTTTATTCAAATCACGCAACAATTCTTCTGCAATGCGTGTCATACGAATTTCGGTATAACGCATAGCCGCTGGTGGATCACCATCTACCGAACCAAAGTTTCCTTGTCCGTCAATTAATGTATAACGTAAACTCCAATCTTGAGCCATACGCACAATAGCATCGTAAACCGAACTATCACCATGTGGATGGTATTTTCCCAAAACCTCACCCACTAGACGAGCAGATTTTTTTGGTGGTTTGTTGTAATTTAAGCCTAATTCATCAGCAGCATATAAAATTCTGCGATGCACAGGTTTGAGTCCATCACGCACATCAGGCAAAGCACGCGACACAATTACCGACATAGAATAGTCGATATATGCCGTTCGCATTTCGTCTTCTATCGAAATTGGAATTATATTTTCGGTTGGTAAATCTAAATTTTCGGTATTTTCAGCCACTTTATATAGGTATTATTAAGTATTAAATTATTTCGTTTCGGTGTTTGTACTTGAAGTTTTTGAAGATTCAGTTTTTACATCTTCAGCAACCTCTGTTTTTTCTTTTTTGGGTTTAGGTTTTTTAGCATCCAAATTTGCTTTTGATTTTTTATCGTAGCCATTTTTGTCTGGGTCTTCAACTCCATTTGGGTCTTTCACTAAATTTGGATATCCCCAACCATATCTTGGATTTTTGTTTTTAAAGAAATAAGTAAATTTATTAACTCCTCTGAACTCATCGCCATCGTGATAATGCATCATTCTGACTGTGCATTGCCGACCTTTGCAACGCTTTGGCCAACATGCAAAATTCACAAAAAAAAGAGTAGATATGATTACAAATTTTGCCAAAAATTTCACAGTACCAAAGGTAATAGATTTAGCGATAATTCAAAAATAAAGTTGTGAAGATAATAGTCTAACCAAAGAATTTATACAACCTAGCTATCCAACCAAATCTTAAAATCAGTGGCTTTTTCTCTGCTTACATAAATTTCTTCTTTTTGAGTAGGTTTTAAAATAATTTTTAATTTTCCATTTAAATGATTGTGTATGGCATCAATAGATTTAAAAGGGGCAATAAATTGTCTATTCAATCGAAAAAAAAGTTTTGGGTCGAGCATATTTTCGATTTCGTCCAACGATTGGTCTATAATGTACTTTTTATTTTCAGTTGAAATTATAAACGAATATTTATCTTCGGTCATAAAATAAGCGATTTGTTCGTTTTCGATTGCTATTAGTCTTTCTCCTATTTTTACCAAAAAGCGATTTTTGTATTTTTTTGTTGAAAATGATTCGATGAGCGAAGATATGTTATAGCCTTGCGAACTTCCTTTTAGTGCATTCCATTTGTCTAAACTTTGTTTAAGCGACTGAATTTCAATCGGTTTTAGCAAATAATCTATGCTATTAACTTTAAAAGCTTTTAATGCAAATTCATCGTAAGCTGTAGTAAAAATAACAGGCGAAGTAATTTTAACTCGATTAAAAATCTCAAAACTTTGCCCATCAGCAAGTTCTATATCCATCAAAATCAAATCGGGTTGTGGATTTTTGCTAAACCAATTTACAGAAGCTTCTATGCTATCTAATTTAACAATAATTTCAGCATTTTTATCTGCTTCTTTTATTAGTTTTTCAATACGCTTTGCTGCCGGAATTTCATCTTCTATAATTACAATTTTCATTTCCAGTTTATTTTTAAAATTATATTTTACAGTTTGAATTTTGAAATAAATTCTGATGGAGTAAATATGGATAACCCATTAAATGGATGCAAAACAAGTAAATCATTATCTCCAGATATAATACAATCTACATTCATTGATAAACCTAATTCTAAAAAAATATTATCTTTTGTATCTCTGCAAGCTTGCAATTTTATAGTTGGCTCAACTAAAATCTGCTTTTCAAAAATTCTTGTAAATACATAATCTTTCTGTTTTGAAGAAATATATTTAGCGAATTTTGGTCTTTCAATTACTTCAAACAATTCCAATTTTGTACTTTCCGAAAACAACAAGTTACCTTTAGATAAAGCTATTTCTAATGCTTTTGCAGGCAAACTGTTAGGCAACAAAATAGCACTGATAAAAACATTTGTGTCTATTACAATGAGCATTGTTATTTTTTTGGAATAAAATCTTCAAAAACAACAGCATCTAATCTTGTTAATTTGCTAATTAAATTTTTGTCTATACCATTTTCGGCTAATTCTATTGCTAATTCTAATTGTTGTACTCCAGTAGGATATAATTCTCCATTTAAAAATGAATGTAAAATATTGTGCGTAAGCAAATCTTGACATACGGGAGGTAGTTTATTCCAAACAGGAATATCGCTCGAATTTATTTCTACATTAACTTTACTCATTATTTTACAGTAATTATATATTGAAGAATTATCAAATTACATTTATACAAAAATAAACAATTATTGATTACAAATTTATTTCTACTATAAAATTAGCTTTTAAAATTTCTATATTAAAACCCCACCCTAAATCCCTCCCCAAAGGGAGGGACTTGCTCCGCAAGTATTTTTTTAGTAATAAATTAAATATATTAACTACTGCTAAAAAGTTTTAAATTCGAATTCCCTGATTTCCACCTATAAAATTCAACAAAACACGTTTTTCAATTTATCACCGATAAAGGCAATTTTACACTAAATGCAGCCTTTGTGTTTTCAACAATAATTTCATTGTGAAACAATAATTTATAGCGGTCAGCAATATTTTTTAGTCCAACCTTTGAAGATTCCACATTGATTATTTTGGGTTGAAAATTATTTTGAACTACCAAATGCTCGGTTTCATCAATAAAAATCAACACTTTTAAAGGCTTATCTGCTGAAATCACATTGTGTTTGATAGCATTTTCAACAAGCATTTGTAAAACCAGAGAAGGAATTCCTCTTTCAAGAAAATTATTAGGAATATTTTTTATAAACTTTAGATTTTCGCCATATCTAATCGTAAGCATATATTCATAAGCTTCTGAAAACTGCAATTCTTCTGAAAGGGGAACCACGTCTTTTTCTTTGGCTTGCAAAATATAGCGATAGACTTGTGATAATTTTTGAGTGAAATTTTTGGCTATATCTGGCTCTTCGTCTATGATAGAAATCAAAGTATTTAAACTATTAAACAAAAAATGTGGATTTACTTGATTTTTGAGTGTTTCGAGTTGTGAGCGAAGGTTTTCTTGTTTCAAAACTTCATTTTCAAGTTTTGTATTCTTCCAAAAATGAAAAATACTCATCGAAATAAAAATAAGATTGATAATGGTAGTACAAAATATACTGTACACATAAGAGTTAATGTAGTATCTTAATGGGATTTCTTTATGCAAAACTGCCGACATCACCCAAATAATGACAAATATGCAAATACCAATATATATAATGTTAATCAATACAAGCAGAATCCCTTTTTTTGCGGCATATTTTTCCCAATCATACTTTTGATCGATATATTTTGCAATCGTTGCCGAACCTGACCAAATGATAAAAGCTCCAGCGGTGCAAGCTAAAAAATTATAAACCAAATAATTAAATTCACATCCATTTACAAAATCATCAATACTTAAAAAAACTCCCAAAACTATGCCTAAAGCTATTTTATGAGGGATATATTCCAAAATATTGCACCACAAAAGATATGCAATAGATGTTGATTTGTTGGTTATCATCTTAACAATTTTAAATTAACCCTATAAAATTCATAATCCTTATAGGGTTATAAGTTCTCAAATTTAAAACAATATTCTATACTGTGGTATAATCAACAAAGATTGCTGAAGTTGATCCGAAATGGCATTATCGGCTACGCTATATCTGCGTTGAAATACGTTTTTATTGTTTGTAACGTTATTGATTTGAAGCAAAAACTGTTGAGTAATTCTCTTTCCTTCACGTTTGAAACCCAACGTAACATCGGCTCGAAAATAGGCTGGTAATTGGTCGGTATATGCTTCATTGTCAATTAATATAGTTTTCTTTTGAGCCAAGGAAGCCACTTCATCAATAGGAATATAGCGTCTGCCTCCTGCAAAAGTGCCTTTCAAATTAATTGAAAAAGTGCTTTTCTTACCCATTTTCAATTCATATCCAGCCAAGGCATTCACTACATAGTTACCATTATAAGCAGTGTTTCTCCACACATTGTCGCCTCCTTTGTATTTAGAATCAAAAAGCGAAGCCGTACCTAACAAATAAAATCCATTGCTAAAGAATCGCTCTAGGGTTAATTCTACACCATAATTATAGCCAGTACCTTTATTTACTAAACTGTCGTTTGAAGGAATTACAAAGTCAGAACCAATATTGACGGTGCTAAAAGAACTAGAGCGTTGTTCGATAGGAATATTTCGCAACGTTTGGTAATAAGTTTCTATTTTCATTCTCCAGTTTTTTGCAAAATTATAGTCATAACCCAACACAAAATGAATGCTATTGGTAAATCCCAAATTTTTGTTGCTCAAGTTTGGATTTATGCTGCCATTTGCTAACCTGCTTTGGTTATAATACATCAAAATAACTTGTGTTTGGTTATGCAAACCAGCTCCAATATTAAAGGCAGTTTTTTCATTGGCTTGAAAACGAATTCCCAATCTTGGCTCAATTGCAAACGAATTGTTGAGCGAAAAATGTTGTGCATGTAAACCCACATTGGCAGTAAAACGATTATCAAACTTATGCTGCCATTGTGTCCAAATTTGCGATAGATAATTAGCTCCTTTTGAATTTCGGACACTTACTAATTTGCCAGAAGTATCTCCCAAAATGCCTTTTGCACTTAGCGAAAAACCTATTCTATCTATATTGATACCTGTATTGAAAGTATTTTTCTTATCAAATTTTTTATTGATACTAAAGTTCAAAGTGATTCTGTTTGTGGTATTATTGGCTTCAAAACTACGTTGAGTACGAATTTTCGGACGATAAATGGTATCTACTAGCACAGGTTGCTCGGAGCCTGAGGCTGCTAAAACCAATTTTGTGGATGTTTTGTCGTTTATAAAATAGGTATGCGAAACACCTGCTACTCCCATATTGGAACGAAACTGAATGTCTTGTGTACCATCGTTATAAAAATTTGTGCCTTTTACGGTGGCATCTATTTTGCTATCAAAAAAATCGATATTGCTCAAGCCTCCAATACCAAAAAGTGTAAATTTACCCGCTTTTTTGGTTGGTACATCTACTTTAAAACTAATGTCTTGGTATTGAGGAATGGCTGCTCCTGTGCCAAACTCTACACCCAAAGCTTTGAAAATTCCCAAAGTAGAATAACGGTAATTGACCATATAACTTGCTTTTGATTTCTTAGAAAAATAGCCTTCGGTACCTGCTTCCAATCCATTGAAACCCATTTGAATCATGTGTTCACGCTTTTCGTTATTGGGTCTGCGGAGGGTTAAGTCAAATACTCCCGAAGTAGCATTTCCATAATTGGCAGGAAAAGCCGAAGTCATAAAATCAGATTTACCTAACTGATTAGTATTGAGCATACTCACAGGTCCTCCTGTGCTTCCCAACGAACCAAAATGGTTGGGATTTGGAATCTCGACACCTTCTAATCGCCAAAGCAAACCCAGAGGCGAATTTCCACGAATCACAATATCGTTTCGAGCATCGTTTGCCCCACTTACACCTGCAAAATTGGCTGCCATGCGGCTAGGGTCATTCAAACTTCCGGCATAGCGTTGGGCTTCTTCGAGGTTGAACGAACGTGCCGAGACCACCGTCATTTGGCTGTTGGTAGCGGTTTTGTCGCCATCGGCTATGATTACAACTTCATCGGTAGTAACTACATTTTCGGCTAAAGCGAAATCTAAAATAGTTTCTTTTCCTGCATTTACCACCACATTAGGCATGGTTTGTTCTTTAAAACCCAAATAAGAAACTTTGATGGTTCTACGACCTACTGGCACTCCCAAAAGTTTAAAATCACCATTTTCATTGGTAGTAGTTCCTATGATGGGATCTACATCGGTTATGATTACCGTTACCCCAATGAGGGCAGCTTTAGATTCTTTGTCTATGATTTGACCTTTTACCGTTTGGGTTGATTGGGCTTGCAATCCCACGCTCGAGAGCATAAAGCAGATGGCAATAGCTGATTTGTATAATTGATTCATAACTTTGATTTTTAATTTGAACCAAAGTTGCATAATGTACTTTTGTTATGAAACGAATTCCTGACGAAGCGTATTTTTGAGCGGATGAAGTGTAGTAAGTACGAGAACTATGGGGTTTTGAAAAGATTGTAAGTCTGCAAAAGCAACACCACCACAGCTTATTTTTCTCTAACTTTATGGTTATGTGCTATTCGTAAGCTATCTGCTTTGAATTCATTTTTTTTATAGTATATCCCTTTGTCATACATTTCTGCAATTAAATTTACAGAACTAAAATCATCCAATTTGACGCCATTGTTAATTAATGATACTAGAAAAACTTTTTCATCATAATCAAGTGAATCTAAATAAGAAACATTGAAATTATTTTTAAATTTTGATTTTATATAACATACAACAAATGTGGAATAAAAATATGCATCATTATTTTTTTTGTTCAAGAATGGTATCAAGTATGGTAATATATCACATTCATTTACATCAACATTATTCTCATAATATAAATATAAATCATTAAAGCTACTGTAATTATGTTCTAACAAAACTTGAGATTTCAGTTGATTTAATTCTTCGTTTGTGTAGTTTATTTCTCTAAAATTGCAACTACAAAATGATAAAAAGATAATTATAGTAAAATTTTTTATTTTCATAATTCCTGTTCTTTTTACTATGTTCAGTCTTATGACTATCCCGCAGTTGCTTCAAATCTTAAATTTGCCATATCAAACCTATTCAAATCTTTTTAAAATACAAAAAATATGGTTTTAAAATCAGAAATTTCATGAAAAATAAAACTAATAAATAATTGCTTAATCATTTATTAAATTTTAAATTTGTATTGTATATTCTGTATAAAAATGACATTTGATAAAGAAACCAAAAAAGAAATCGGTAAGTTTTTGGTGGATATGTCTAAACTGGTATTTGGTGGTGTTATATTAGCAAGTATTATAAAAACTGGTGAAATAGATCAAAAAATATTGGTTATATTTTCATTAATTGTAACCTTAACACTTGCCTTAGGTGGTTTTATATTAATTTTCAACGCAAATAAAAAATAAAATGAGTTTTATAATTGTATTAACTTTCGGATTAATCATTGGCTCTATTGCAATTATTTATGGTTTGTTTTTTGACAAAAAAAATATTAAACCAATTTAGAATCTTTTATGCTTAGCTGTTTATTAAGCAGCATTTTACAAAATCTCAAATTTGCTTCATCAAACTTATTCATTTTTTTTAAAATATAAATAAGATAGACCTAAAAGGTTTTGAAAACTTTATAGGTCGGTATTCCAACCTTTTGAAGATTTCAAAAGTGTAATATGAGCCAAATGATGGTTGCAATGCCACGCATAATTTGCAATACTAATTTTTAATTTAAAAGCTTTTCCATGTTCAGGATGTACAAAACTTTTTTCTAAATCGCTATCCGTCAATGATTTCAATAATACAACCCAACGCTTATGTAAACCATCAAGCATAATCAATGAAGGCTCAATTGACATTGTTTTACTATCTGACAATTCAGCCCAGCGTTCTTCAAAATAAGGTTTTATGGTTGGATCTGTTTCTGTAAGTGCTAATTTAAACCGCACAAAACTATTGATATGGCTATCTGCACAGTGATGAACCACTTGTCTAATCGTCCATCCATTAGGTCGATAAGGCGTATCAAGCTGAATATCAGAAAGTTGATTAACTTCTTTTTTCAATCGATTAGGAAATGTCTCTATATCATTAATATAATGTTCGAGATTAACCGAATTTATTAAAATTGGCGTTACAAATTTCCCAATTGGAAACTTTAGTTTTTCAATATCCATAAATTTCTAAACACCAAATTGTGAAAGATGATGGTCGAGATGTTTAAATTGCAAAATTGCCCATTGTTGTGCCGACATTTCGCCAAAAAAAGGATGCATTTTTAAAACAATTTTTTCTTCATTAAATTGTGCGATTAATGAAATCAAATCCTTTTTTTCTACATCAAATCCTGCCGTAGTTTTTATTTTGGCTTCATTAAAAGTAGGACTGTTTTTTGTAAACTTTTTGTCATCAGCCATTAGTTTTTTCAAAAGCCTTTTTCCAAACAGAAAAGCAAGAATTTTATTTGGTTTTAATATCAAATTGCCATAAGCCAAATCTATTGGTACTTGACAATGAGCCAACATTTGATCGACAGACATTACTCCCCAAAGTGCCTGCGTATTGGGCTGAAGTTTATTGATTCTATCTATAAAACTTTGTTTTACGCTTGGATTAAATAAATTTTGCATCATTGATTATTGAAATATAATTCCTAAAATAACATACTTTTCGGCATTTTTAAAAATTATTTTCTAAAATATTATTCAAAAAATTCATCTGGAATATCTTCTGCAACATTCAAAAGCACACAAGAGGCAGCCCATGGTAAGTATTTTTTCCAAACTCCACCATCCCAAGGGGCATCATCTTGCACAGCATCTGAGTGATAAAATTGTTCGGTAGCCCAGCCTTCTTTGCCAAATGCAAATTCGCCATCAAATCTATTAAAGGTACAGAGTCCCCATTTGCTTGTATCTTTCAATCTTTGGTATAAATAGGGGTCTTTAGTAATGCTATAAAAATAATATATTTCAAGCCCAATCAAATTGCCCATTTGATGAATATGCACATTATGTGTGCTTGTAATACTGCCTCCCGAAGTTGGAAAATTGAGATTTCTCAAAGGAAAATTGCTGTGTTTGGAGTTATAGCAAAATTTCCACGAAAATTCGTATGCAAAAGCATCCATTGCCATTCTGATATAGTCCATTTTTCTAGTTATTCGATGCAATTCGTAACATGCTTTTATAAAAGCCAGATTTCCTTCTTCGTCCACTGACGAGTAGGTATCTAAAGGCATTCCAAATACTTCTGCTTTTAAATGATATTTATAATAATATAGAACCGCTTTTTCAGCAATATTCAAATAACGAATATCATTGTTTAAATCATATAATAATGCAAAAGCGGGTACAAACCAACACCCTTGAAATTCGCCATAGCCAATTCCCAAACCTGTGTTTTTGTCAAAATAAGAGGCAATTTCTCCGCTAGATTTAGCAGAAAGTGCTATTTTATCTAATATTTTAGTACTTGTATTGAACCAAAGTTTTTCTTTTTTATCAGTCAAAATATATGATTTGAGCAAAAAATAAAGTGCTTGTCCATTAAGATAACCCGTGTGAGAATATTTATTTGTATCTCCTTTCCAATCGTTATTCCATTTCCACCAGCCTGTGGTTACATATTTTCCATCAACTTTTGCTTCTTGAAACAAACCAGATTTTGGGTTAATAGCATTTGTGCAAATTTCATCACAATATTTTTTTACGGTATCAATTGCCGCAAAATCATTTGTTTTAAGGGCTGCTTTCAAAAGTGGATAAGCCACTTGCATACCACCAGTCCAAGCAATATCTCCTTCGTTTTGATTGTCGTTTGTTACATAAAAATATTTTTTATCGGGAAGCCAAGCATCTTTTATTAATGCTTTTTTCAATTTTTCTAATGCTTCGGTTCGGGTTGCACGTGCAATTGGTTCTTCATGAAATTCTTTGTAATAACATCTCAAAGCTTTGTCATAACTTCTGATTCCCAATGTAGCTTGATCTATTAAATATAATGTTTTGAAAGTCAATACTTTACCCATTTTTTTTTCTATCCATCCTTCTGTATGACTGGTGTCGAAACTTTCTTTTTCAAGAGCAGATTGTTTGCCTTTGTATCGAAACGGAATGTGTTTATAGCCAATAGAAAAACCTATTTTATCTTGCTTAGCACCCGAGGTATAAATAAAAATTCCATTGTAAGGAAATAATGGTTCGAGTGTTGAAATACGGTGAAGTGTGTCTTTACCCAAAGCTGCTTCTTGGCAAGCAACCATCATCACTTTATTGTCTTTAATAGCAATTACACTTGGATGTGAGCTTCTATCTGCCCGAACTGCAATATCAGAAGTGATGTATTTGTCTAGTGTTTTTCCATAATTAAACTTTATGTTTTTACCTTTACCAGCACTATTATTTGAGCCATAAAGTACGCCAGGAATCATAAAATATGGTTTTTCGGGAGTTTTATTGATGCTATGTTCTATTTCTAATCTAAAACGATAGTCGGTAAAAACTTTCAAAAAAACCCTTCCCGTAAAATAACCATCTTTTCGCAAAAGCTCTTCTCGGTATTCAAAAACACCTTTTAATGACGCTTTGTAACCAAAATTGTCTTTAGTAATTGGAATTCGAATTGGGTTTTCATAAGGTCTATGCAGCACAATAGTATCTTTCAAAAACGAACTTTGAGAATATTCTATAAATGCTTTGAAATTTTGGTTAATCCCAACTGCATTTTGTGCTTTAATTAAAAATGGTAAACATATAAACAAAAGTATTCTTTTCATAAAAAGTATAATTTAAACAACTAGTTTTTTGCTAATTATCTTTCAAATCTTAGCCTTTCGCCTTTTATACTTTCGTCAAAAACACCATTGTTATAAGCCAAATGTCCACTTACAAAAGTATGTGTTACTTTGCCAGTAAATTGTTTATTTTCGAGTGCCGACCAGCCACATTTATATAAAATATTGCTTTTATTTACTATCCATTGGTTTTTTAAGTCAATAATAGACAAATCTGCAAAATAACCTTCCCGAATATAGCCACGTTTTTCGATTTCGAACAATTCTGCTGGCTTATGACACATTTTATCTACTATTTTTTCGAGCGAAATTTTTCCATTATGATAAAAATCAAGCATAATATTTAGTGCATGTTGAACCAAAGGTCCGCCAGATGGAGCTTGTAAATAGGGTTGCTGCTTTTCGTCCCAAGTATGTGGAGCGTGGTCGGTAGCAATAATATCCAGTCTATCATCTAATAGTGCATCAAAAAGTGCTTTTTTATGCCTAGCTTCTTTAATTGCAGGATTCCATTTGATTAAATTACCCAAATTTGCATAATCAGAAGCATCAAAATATAAATGATGAACACAAACTTCAGAGGTAATTTTTTTATCTTTTAAAGGAATATCATTTCTAAAAAAAGCAAGTTCTTCGGCAGTAGAAATATGCAAAACATGCAAACGTGTATTGCATTTTTTAGCAATACCAACGGCATATTCTGTCATTTTAAAACAAGCCTCTACATTTCTAATTTCGGCATGTGCTTCGCTTGGAATATTTTCGCCATATTTTTGTTTGGCAAGTTCTAGGTTGGCTTTCACAACTTTGTCGTTTTCAGAATGAATTGCAATCAAAGTTGGTGCGTTACAAAATATACGTTCTAAAGTATGCGGATTTTCTACCAACATATCACCTGTAGAACTACCCATAAATATTTTTACACCACAAACATTTTTAGGATTTGTTCGCAGAACTTCATCAGCATTTGCATTTGTGGTACCCATAAAAAACGAATAATTAGCCAACGAAGTTTGAGCTGCAATCGCATATTTTTCTTCCAAACGCTCTTGTGTAGTTGCTGTTGGATTGGTGTTTGGCATTTCCATAAAACTCGTAATGCCTCCTGCAACAGCCGCTTTGGCTTCAGTATAAATGGTTGCTTTGTGTGTTAGACCAGGCTCTCTAAAATGCACTTGATCATCAATTATTCCAGGAAAAACATATTTTCCAGTAGCATCAATCTCTATTGCATACGTGTCAGAGATGGTTGGTGCTATTTTTTGAATAATTTTATCTTGAATTAAAATATCTAAAACGGCAATTTTGCCTTCGTTTACAACCTGAGCATTTTTGATGAGATATTTCGACATAAATCTTTTAAATTAAATGGGGTCATTTGTATTTTGTGGATTTCTTGGAATTGGGTTGAAGTTACTATCAAAGCAAGATTTGGAAGTACTAGGTAATGTGTCTATAATAACTCTTAAAACTTCAGGAACATTTTTGAATTCAGAAACCCATAACGAAAAAAAGCCTGTTTTAATAATTATTGGACTAATTGATGCTAAATATATACTAATTTGATTTTGAGTTTCTAGAGAATCCCAAAGATACCTTTGATTTTTGCAAACTTGATAGGCATCATATCTGTTTAACCATCGAACATCTGTCATTTTTCTTTTTCGAATTCCATTTTGGTAAGTCCTATTTAATTCGGTAAGTTTGATTGTACTATATGCCTTTTCTTTTTGGCTTTCAGCTAAAGATTTACTTGGAATTGGTATGCAAGCATATTTGTTCCCATATTCTTGAATTTTATATTCAAAAATTAAATGTGTATTATGCTCATTTGGAAAGTAAGAATTCTTAATTGAATTATTAGATTTAGCTAAATTACAAGGACCACAAGCTAAAGAAAGATTATCCCAAACAAATGAATTTACAATTCCTAAAGATTGTGCAATTTTGTGTTCAACTTGGAGGTTACTTTGCAGTCTATCATTACAGTACACACAATGTTGTCCATATGCATTTACTAAATCTGCTCTCCACTCTTGATATGAACTAAATGATTTATTAATTCCTTCAATTTGAGGTGTAGGTGCGTTTGAAATCGGTCTCATTAAATTAAATTTTTAGCAATACGGTTTGTTTTCCAAAAAGCTCTCAGACCATCATCAGTAATAGAGTTTTCCAGTTGTTCTAGTTTAATTCGATAATCATTTTTATTTTCGCTTTTTTCCGCTTCATTAAGTAGTTCAAAATAGTCAATGCTTAGTTTTTCTTCCGCAATTTTTTCGTTTCCAAATACATGAGAAACATTCATTATTTCCTCTGAAACTACTTCAATACTGTATTCTTTAGGATTAATCTGAGATTGGATTTCAAGATTAATCAATTCCTCATTAGTTAAACTTTGCACAATAAACGGTGAATGTGTAGTGACTATAAATTGCAACTTTGGAAATGATTTTTTAAAATCATCTACTACTTGACGTTGCCAATTAGGATGTAAATGCATATCTAACTCATCTATTAATATTATTCCTTCTGTCTCTTTTACCGCATTTTTACCTTTGAATCCATTTAAAATAACACATCTAAACGCTATGTCTGCAACCATATACAACATCGCTTTTAACCCATCACTCATATATTCGTGTAGGATTTTTTCCTTTTCAACATTTTCAATGTTTATTTCTCCTGTTAGTTGGTTTGAATATCTGTCATAATCAACATTTTTTAAAAATGGTATTGCTGTTTGGATAGCCTCAAAAAATGCATATTTAGTACCTATAAACTCTTTATTGTATGCTAATTCTTCTTCATAGTAATAAAGCCATTCTAAAACATTTTCAAAATCTATTTTTTCAGATAAACATCCTGAATATGCTTTTTCAAAAATGGTCTTTTTAGATTTAGTTTTTTTTCCTTTTATTTCTATTTTTTGAGTCCTTTCAGTACCATAACTTGCAATAATTGGCAATGTAAGTCTTCCATTTTCATATTTTTCAATTATATTTTTAATTATATCATTAAAGTATCCAGAGTCTTTCTGGTTTTGAGAAGTTGTATTATTTTTATACATTCTTCTCCATTCTACGTTGAATTTTTGTAAACAAGGAAAGTCGGCTGTAGTAAGTATTAATGTAGGAGTTTTAAAAACTACTAAGCCTTTTATGTAACTATTAAAATCCTTATGAACTTCATCTTTCTTAAAATCTCTTCTCGTCTTTGTTGAACTAGGCAAGTTTATACATTTCAAATATCCACCGAGTGATACTTGAAGGGCATTAAAAATTGTGGATTTACCAGTTGCATTATTTCCAATAATTACATTAAACCCTTTATTAAAATCGAATTTTTTATATTGGAATGCTTTAAAAGCATTTATATGTATTTCTTTAATGTTCATTTTTTATTTATAATTAATTAAGAAACATATAATTCGTTAATTTACAATATCATTTTTTCAATTGGCACAACCAAAATTCCTTGCGCACCAGCTTCTCGCAATTGTTCGATGATAGCCCAAAATTTATTTTCATTTATTACAGAATGTACTGAACTCCAACCACTTTCGGCAAGTGGCAAAATAGTAGGGCTTTTCATTCCGGGCAAAATAGAAATAATTTTATCTAAAGCATTATTTGGAGCATTTAACAAAATATATTTATTGTCTTCGCCTTTTTGAACTGCATCAATTCTAAACATCAAATCAGTTGCAATTTTCAATTTTTCTTTGCTCAAATTTGGTGTGCCAATTAATACAGCTTGGGAGTGAAATATTTTTTCAACTTCTTTCAAACCATTGCTAATGAGCGTACTACCCGAGCTTACTAAGTCGCAAATGGCATCTGTCAAACCTATGCCTGGTGCAATTTCAACCGAACCACTCAAAAACTCTGTTTTTGGATATACTCCTTTACTATTTAAAAATCCTTCGGTTATTTTTGGATAACTAGTAGCTATTTTTTTACCATCAAAAAAGTTAAAATTGCCTTCTTTATAAACAACATCTTTTGGAATAGCGAGTGATAATCTACATTTTCCAAATCCTAATGGTTTTAAAGTTTGAGTTGCCAAGCCTGTTTCTGCCAACACATTCTCCCCCACTATACCAATATCTGCAACACCATCGTGCACATACTGTGGAATATCATCATCACGTAAATAAAGAATTTCCATTGGAAAATTCTCTACATTAGCAATCAATTTTCGGTCCGAACCAGCAAATTTTAGTCCACACTCTTTTAATAATTTTACAGAATCCTCGTTTAGACGACCTGATTTTTGGATGGCAATACGTATCATGTCGCAAAAATGAACGTAAAACTCAACTTTTACAACCTAAATTTAGATTTAATTCAACTTGTTATTGTATTAAATTCAAAAACGTTATACTTTTGGCACAAATTATATTTTGTAAAATAAAAAAATGGGAAGAGGAGACAAAAAAACTAAAAAAGGAAAAATGAGCATGGGTTCATTTGGTGTAAGCAGAAAAAAAAGACCAACTAAAGCCGTAACAGCACCAATTGCTAGTGTAGAAAAAGCTGATCCAGTTGCAGCAGCACCAAAAACTAAGGCAAAAGCAAAGGCTTAACATAAAAAATATGCAAGTTTTAGGAGTAGATATTGGTGGTTCTGGTATAAAAGGTGCAATTGTTGATACGCAAACTGGCGAATTAATAACTGAGCGTTTTCGTATCGAAACTCCACAACCCGCTACTCCTGATGCCATTGCAAATACTGTAAATGAATTAGTAAAACATTTTGCTTGGAAAGGGAAAATCGGTTGTGGTTTTCCAGCTGTTATTCACGATGGCATTGCAAAAACAGCTGCAAATGTAGATTCTACTTGGATTAATATTAATGTAGATGAACTTTTTACCAAAAAAACAGGACTAGAAACCTACGTTGTAAACGATGCCGATGCTGCTGGTATTGCCGAAATGAAATTTGGAATTGGTAAAGATAAAAAAGGTGTAGTTTTATTGCTTACTATTGGAACAGGCATTGGTTCGGCACTTTTTATGAATGGGAAATTGATTCCAAACACCGAATATGGTCATTTGTATTATAAAGGAGATGTTGCAGAAAAATACTGCTCAGATTCTATTCGTAAAAAACTAGATTTAAAATGGGATGAATGGGCAAAACGATTTAGTAATTTTCTAAAACACATCGAACGAACAATAAATCCAGATTTAATAATTGTTGGTGGCGGTGTATCAAAAAAACAAGAAAAGTTTTTTCATTTAGTAAATATCGAAACTGAATTGCGATTGGCATTGCTCGAAAACAATGCTGGAATTGTTGGTGCAGCTATCAATGTTGTGAAATAAATCACAAGCTATTGATACATTTCTGTTATCACTTTTCTTAGATTTTCGAACATCTCTTCATCTTTTATAATATAATCACGTAATCCCATTTTGGTAAGATTTTTTACCATTGCCGATTCTTCTAATCCACTCAACATCACCACTTTTTGATTTGGATTAATTTCAACAATGCGTTTAAAAATTTCATCACCATTTTGTTCTTTGATAGTGCCATCACCCATATAATAATCCAACAAAATCAAATCTGGGTTTAGAAATAAATTTTGAATACACTCTTCGCCATTATTATATTTAAGAATTTCAAAATCGAATTTACTTAACTTGTCTCTATGCAAAAGATGATTTTCAGTTAAACGAGCAAAAGCCTCATTATCATCAACTATAAATAATTTTAATTTTTTTTTATTAACGATAGATTCCGATTTAGAATTATCGGTTTTTTTACCCAAAATTAAGTCTAATAAACTCATAAGCTACTTTTTAAAAATTCGATATACGCTTCAACTTCGTTCATAATGGTTTCAAAATTGCTATCAAAATCCAAAATTTGTGTTCTTACTTTTTCGTGTTGGTTATCAATTAAAGCATTTTCTTCAATTGATTTCAACATTTCGGCATATTTTGTATTACCTAAATGCCTAAAATTGCTTTTTAGAAAATGTGCATTACCTTTTATCGAATTCCAACTGCCTTCGTTAAGATTTCTAACCAAATCTTGGTGTTTTGCTCTCGAACCCTTTATTAAATCTTGCAACAACGCGAGTAAAACTACGTTATTATTTGAAATAAGTTTTGAAATTGGTCCTAAATCGATATATTTCGTTTCCATTTCGTTGAAGATTTTCTAAGAAATATGTTACTGTTTATAATTTTAATACAATTTATGTTTATTTTTTGTTGTAAAACAACCTTTAAGTTTAAAATATTTTCTAAAAGTTTATTCTATTTACTTCCATTTTTAGGAATATTTTTTTTTACGATTGCCAATGGACAAGAAAAGACAATTAATTATACAGTAAAAAATGGTTATTCTACTGCAAAATTAATCCCACTTAGTACTGAAGGATGCTTGTTTTTTTATAAAACCAACGAAAATAATACTAAACAAAAATCAAAACTTGTAATAATAAAACTAGACACGGCTTTGTTAGAAATGTGGCAAACCGAATACCCAATTAATTCAAATGTAGAGTACATAAATCATTGTTATACAAATCAATTTTTGTATATTTTATTTGTTAAAGAATCAGCCTATGAAATTGTTCAAATAAATCCATTATCAGGCGAAACTTTTTCGCTGAAAGGATATTTACCATACAAATCTTGTTTGATTGAAGATTTTACGGTTATCGATAATTTTGCTTATTGGGGTGGTTCGCTGCCGCCTTCTGATGGAAAAGTATTTTTTAGAAGTGCTGTTTCATTTATATTTTTTCCGCTAATGTTCATTCCAAATTTTATTCCTGAGCGTACGGCTTTTGCCACTCAAATTGATTTGAATTCTGGAAGTTCGAAAGAATATGCGTTTAATTATAAAGGATTTTCGACTTTAACAGATATTATAAAAGATACTACAGACCAAAAAAGTTATTTTTTCTTAAAAAACAGGTCTGGTAAATCAAATATGTTGCATTTACAAGATATTAATTCTAATGGTATTCGCTCAAAAACCATTTCTATAAATCCAATTTCAAAAAAACACCAATTACTAACAGGGAAATTTTATGTATCAAAATTGGGCAATAAAATGATTATTGGTACATATAGTAAAAACAAAAATTCTGGTGCTCAAGGTTTATATTTTAGCGGTTTACAAAACGGTAAACAATCTTTTATTGAATATCATAGTTTTACAAAATTCAAAAAATTCTTTAACTATTTAAGTGTAAACCAACGCAATAGAATTGAAAACAGAATTGAAAATAAAAAGAAATCAGGTAAAGACTTATCGCTTGATTATCAATTACTTATTCATGATGTTATAGAAAGTAATAACACTTTTAAAATAGTTGCTGAAGCCTATTATGCCACATACAGAACTGAATTTAGAACCATTTGGGTTTATGGAAGACCCGTAACGCAAGCCTATAATGTTTTTGATGGATGGAAATATTCGCACGCAATAGTGGCTTGTTTTAATTCCGAAGGCAAATTGCTTTGGGATGATTGGATTTCAATTCCAAATATTACTAGTTATACTTTGGACGAAAAAGTGAAAGTAAATTGCAACGAAAATTTCACAACGCTTACCTTATATCAAAATGGCGAATTCATTGTTAAAAATATAGATGAAAATAATATTGATAAAAACTTAGATATTTTACCAGATAATATTACGTCAAAAGATGCATTTGGCTCTTCTTCAATGGATTTTTGGTATCATAGTTTTGCTATTTCATTTACAAAAAACTATAAAAAGTCAGAAAATGAAGAAGGAATTGATGAAGATAAAATAGTAATCAAAAAATATAACTATCTGAAAATCAAATAATTATAATTTATGAAATATTTTATCGACATAATATTTGGAAATATCTTTAAAAAGTATAATTTTTGTCGAATATGAAATTTTATTTCTAACATGAGAATATCAATAATTTTTGTTCTAATATTATCTTTATTTTTAACTACACATTCTGCATTTTCACAAGGGACTGGTAGAAAATTATATCCTGGAGCAACACGTACACGGTCGGCTGGTAAATCACCGATTTTTAGAAAAATTGCATACCCTTGGACATATTCAATTGGCGTTGGAAGAACTTCGTATATGGGTACTCTTTGTCCAAATGGAGATTGTTTATTTAGTTTTAATGCATTGAATATACAATTAAATGCTGGTTTATCTTATCGACTTAATTCTCGTTTTTCGGTTGGAGGAACAATTAGATACTTAAGAATTTCTGGCTCAGATGCAGATTTTGGGACAATTGAATCTGGAAGATTGCAACGAAATTTAAGTTTTTTTACTGATGGACTAGAAATTATGGCTGTTGGTAGATTTGATATTTTGCCTTTGATTAATAAGTTTTTAGGCGAAAAATCGGATCAATATAGCAGACGTCAAATTCTAGTACCTTATGTATTTGGTGGTATTGGAATGTTGTTTTACTCGCCAAAAGCAAAAAATGCAGCTGGCGAAAACGTTGCACTTCGTCCACTCGAAACTTCTGAGGAAAAGAGGCTTGGAAGTACATATAGTCCTGTTTCACCAGTTTTGATGGCTGGAGTTGGTGCACAATTAAAACTAACCGAATATTTGGATTTGGGGTTTGATTTATCGCTCTCAAAACCATTTTCACAATATTTAGATGATATTGGTTCAAATTCTAAATATCCAAAATGGAATAATAATCAAGGGGCAGCACCCAATGCAGAATCTTGGTATTTTGCAGATAGAGGAGATCAATTACCTGGTGGTGTACGTGTAGATGTTTCTGGAACAAATCCTACAGCAAACGATTTTAGAGGTGGAAATCCATCAAGTAGAGGAAGAGAAAGAAGCCAAGATTATTATTTCATGTTCAATATCAAATTGATGTATACTGTATCACATGCCTTAAAACCTTGGGATCCAAGCCATAAACATTTTAGAGGCGGAAAAGGCTCAAGACACCATCATTTTGATAAAAGATAAGGTTTTAGAAATTGTCCTATTTTTCGAATTGGTTTTAACCAAAATGTAAAAAAATAGGGCTTTAATTTATTAATTTCCCAAGCCAATTTGTCTTCTCTATTGGCTTCTAATCGATTTTTAACTGAAACATTACTCATACCGCCAACTTGCATAATAGATATGGTTTGGGCTAAGTAAGAAACCGAAATTTTGTATTTTAGTAAAAAACGAAGCATAAGTTCATAATCTGCAGCAAGTTTTAAGTTTAAATTATAATACCCAAATTGTTCAAAAATTGATTTTTTACAAAAAAAAGTTGGATGAGGCGGCATCCAACCATAATAAAATTTTTGTGCATCAAATTTTCCTGAAATCCAATCTCGATGGAGTTTTGAACCATTCCAATATTGCAAATCGGCATAAAGAGCATCAGTAGATGTAAATTGAAGTTGGGCAACCACATCAGAAATTACTTTTGAATGAGCTAAAACATCGTCTGCATGCAAAATCCCAATATATTCGCCAGTTGCACGTTTTATTCCTTTATTTAAAGCATCGTATATTCCAGCATCAGGCTCCGAAATGATAATTGAGATTTTTGAGGTGTACTTATTTACCATTTCAAGCGTTTTGTCAGCAGATTTTCCATCAATAATAATGTATTCAATTTCATTATAATCCTGATTTAAAACCGATTGGATGGTTTTTTCGATGCTATTTTGAGCATTGTAAACAGCCGATATGATAGAAATTTTCATTCTCAAAAATAAACTTAAATTCTTGTATTTTACATTGATAATATAAGTTTCATTATTTTTAATTACAAATAGCTTTCCTTTTCTAATTTTGCATTAAAATAGTTTTCAAAAATATGTTATTTACAGAAACAAAGCTCAAAGGGGCTTTTATAATTGATTTAGAAAAAAGAGTGGATGAAAGAGGTTTTTTTGCTCGTAGTTTTTGTGCAAATGAATTTGAAAAACATGGTTTAAATACTGTGATGCCACAAACCAATATGTCGTTATCTAAATTCAAAAACACGATTAGAGGAATGCATTATCAAGTTGATGGCGCAGAGGAAGCCAAGCTGATTCGTTGCACAAAAGGTGCAATTTTGGATGTGATAATAGATATTCGTAAACATTCTCCAACATATTGTGAGCATATTTCTGTTGAACTTTCAGACGAAAATTACCGAATGTTGTATGTACCAGAAGGTTTTGCTCATGGTTTTTTGACATTAACAGACAATGTTGAAGTAAATTACCAAGTTTCTCAATTTTATACACCTGGCAAAGAAAAAGGAATTCGATGGAACGACCCACTTTTTGCTATTAATTGGAATATTGAAACCCCGATAATCTCGGAAAAAGATGCCATACACCCTGATTTTATAAAATAATATGGACGAAAATTTATTTCCTATTCGAGTTGGTGGTGTACCCGAACATTTTAATATGCCTTGGCATTGGGCTTTTCAGAAAGGAATTTTTGAACGTGATGGTATAGATTTGCAATGGCAAGACTTTGCTGCTGGCACTGGGGCTATGTGTAAAGCACTAGAAAACAATGAGTTAGATATAGCCGTTTTATTAACCGAAGGTGCAATTACGGCTATCGAAAATGGGAATCTAAGTACTATTTTGCAATTTTATGTAAATTCTCCTTTGGTTTGGGGAGTGCATGTAGCAGCTAAAAGTAATATTAAAAACATAAAAGAAATTGTTGGCAAAAAATTTGCAATAAGCAGATTAGGTTCTGGTTCTCACTTGATGGCAAAAGTATTGGCAAATCAAGAGAAATTTACCGTATCAAACGAACAATTTATTGCAATAGAAAACCTAAAAGGTGCTACAGAAGCATTGCCAAACGGAAAAGCAGATGTGTTTTTATGGGAAAAATTTATGACAAAGCCTTATGTAGATAAAGGTATTTTCAGGCGAATTGGCGAAATTCCTACGCCTTGGTCTTGTTTTGTAATTGTGGTCCGCAATCAGTTTTTGGAAGAAAACAAAGAAGCTGTTTTGGCTTTGATTGGTTGTATAAACGAAGCTTGTGCAAAATTTGATGAATTAAAAAACAAATCGAAATTGATTTCTGAAAAATATAATCTAGCAGAAAATGATGTAATAGATTGGTTAAAATCTGTAGAATGGAATTTTGAACCCATTATTGAAAATGGAGTTTTAGAAGACATCAAAGCAAAACTAAAAAAAATGGGAGTAATTGGCAGCTAAAGTCCACTCCCAAGCTCTAACATTTTGACTTCTGGCAAGGCATTTCCAGCAATTCCACGAATCGAACCATACATTCCACTCATATTTAACAACACTTTTTCGATTTGTTTTTCTCTTTCGTTCCAAATTTTTTGCATGCCAATTTTTTCTTTCAACAAACCTTCTTGCATCGAAGAAAATCCTTCCACTATCGATTCGATGTGTTGTTTAAACTCATTTCCAGTTAGGAAATCATAGAGAAATTGCATTTTTTCGCCTTTGTTTTCTTGTGTAGATTTCACTTCGCTTATACGTAAAAGGCTCTCTCTCAGTACAGTAGCCAAACTTTTTACTTCTGCAAAAGAGCAAATCCAAATGCCATCTTTCATTCCAAATCGTTCCATTTCTTTTGGCATGGTTTCGGTTACAATCACTGCAATATCTGATTTTTGATTTCTCAAATCTGTTTTTAATTTATCAATCCATTCGTTTGAAAACGATTTTGTACGTTTCGATTCGTATATAATTGTGCCACAGGCTTCTCCACTTTGATTTCTAATCGTTTGCGTAACATCTGCACCTTTCACACCTTTTCCCACTTCGCCTATCACATCAAACGGAAACGATATTTTGAGCAATTCTTCCAACACAATTTCTTGTACTTCGCCTTGCAATTGCATCGAACCTTGCTCCGATTTTTTTTTCATTACTTCGATTTGTTGTTTCATGGCTTCGAGCTGCATATCTCGCTGCTTTATAGCCAATTGGTTTTCTTCATCAGCTTTTCGTTTGGCAGCTATTTCAATAGTATGCTGAGTTTCGAGCAATTTTTTCTGAAATTCTAAATCGTATTGTTGTTTCAAATCGGCAAATTCTCGCTCCTTTTTCAAAAATTCTATTTCTTTATTTCTCAAATCCACCACTTGTTTGGTTTTGGCTTCAAGTTCTTCTCTCGATGCTTTTAGCTCTAAATCAACTTCTGATTTAGCTTTTTCTTTGGCTAAAAGTTCGAGTTTTTTACGTTCTTCATTTGTATTTTTTTCGAGTTCTAGTTTGTATAGAGCAAATTTTTCGTCTTGTTCTCGATTACGTTTGGCAAGTTCTTCTTTCCATTTTATATTAAATTGCGAACGTATTTTTTGTTCGATAGCTTGTTCAGCTTCAAATTGATGTCCACAACTCGGACAAGTGATTTTGTTTTCGATTGACATAACTTTGCTCGTATTTTTTCAAATATCTTGTTTTAAAAAATAAAAATGGGTTTATGTGGAGAAAAATTATTGGAAAAAACTCAAAAAACTTTGGGAATAAATAAGTTTCCGCTGCCTGCTGTTTGTGATTTGTAATCACGAACTCTTATCATAAGTTTTTCAAACCGTATTTCAAATTTATTATTTTCTGATTGCAAATCCTACGATACAGATTGCAAATGTGGAATAGCGGGAGTTAATTTATTTGAGGCACAAGCGGACGCTTGCGCCTGTCTTGTCCTAAAATAGGTTTACACCAAAGTAAATCAAAATGGATAAAAAAAACAAGGTAAAAAAGAAAGAAAAGCAATCACCAAAATACAGTGTCTTGTCCTGAAATAGGTTTACACAAAAGTAGTGTAAAATATGGAAGAAAAACTTTCTATCCGTAGGTACTGTCTTAAAAACCAAATATAATTATATAAATATTTCAAGAAATTTTAATTAACTTTGTGCCAAGG
>RDZG01000144.1 GCA_004293915.1 Bacteroidota bacterium
ATTTTTATTTACAAAAAAATTACACTAACTTTGTATAAAAAATAAATATTTTTATGCTTAGATGTGATTTTACTCAGTTTTCAAAAAATATGCAAAAAGTAAAAACAGAAGAAGAAGTAAAATCTGTTTTTGCTAAATGTTTTGCTATTCAATATAATACATCAGATAAACACGACCTTTATACACCACAAGTTTTGTTTGAGTTTAAATATGATAAAAAATTGTCTTCTCTCAAAACACGTGCAAGTGTTTTGGCACAAATTCTTTATTATGTAAGGCGTTTGCGTTTTGGAAAATATATTGACAAATCGATTCCGCCTGCTTTGTGTTTGGCTGATGAAAACGAAGCGATTTTGTTTGAAACTTTTGTTTGGAGAGATTATTATAATGATACTATCAAATATGATTGGGACTTAGCACCCAGCAATCCCGACCAAAATTTAATAAAAGACCTTTCAGAAGATGCAAAACTTATCAACAATCACGTTTTTAATTTATTGGTTCAGACCGAATATAATATTTTTGCAAATTTACTTTCTACTTATTTGGATAGTCAAGCCGATTTAAAATTTACCGAAAAAAAAATTATCAATGAATTAAATTTTGAAGATGTTTTTGAATATTGGAACAATATTTTTGGTGATGCAGTAAGAAATGGCTTAAAAACAAGTCGTTATTTTGTCTGTGATATTCAAGAAGGAAGCACGATATATATGAAAGATGAAAGTAAAGTTATTTTTCAATTTAGTAATGGAGAAGCAAAAATAAAAAAAATATTGCAAAGAGATTATGAACATTTTTGGGGCTTATACGAAAAAGTAAAAAATCCAACCATTATTCGTGCTATTTTGGCGAAAATTGATAGATTGAGCGATGATGTGATGAGGCGTTTTCATGGCGAATTTTTTACTCCTGTCGCATTTGCTAAAAAAGGTTTAGAATATATCGAAAAAAATTTGGGAAAAAATTGGTGGGAAAATGGTGAATATAGACTTTGGGATATGGCGGCAGGTACAGGAAATTTAGAATATCATTTGCCACAAGAAGCACTAAAATATTGCTATTTATCTACTTTATACATCGAAGATGTAGAACATTGCCAAAAATTATTTTCCGAAGCGACCATTTTTCAATACGATTATTTGAATGATGATGTAGAAAATATTTTTTCAAATGGTACAATTCATTATGAATTTGATTGGAAATTACCCAAAAAATTAAAAAATGATTTATCAAATAAAAAAATAAAATGGATAATTTTAATCAATCCACCTTTTGCTAC
>RDZG01000032.1 GCA_004293915.1 Bacteroidota bacterium
TGAGCCGTACTATTTTCAGGAAATGATATTTTTTGCATAGAATTTTAGTTTATGCAAATATACAAAAATGTAATATATTATTTTCGGTTTAATATAATAATAACTTCACCAACTTATAATCCCTTAGTTCGGTCTATATTTTGAAGCGATAAATATTTTACGAGCATCTTTTTCGTCCATTAGTTGTTTTAGGCTAATTTCGGGATGCTCGTTCATGTATTTTTTTACGATTTGCCATCCAACCCAGCGACCAATTCTGCCTGGACAATTGTTGCCAATTTCGGTTACAGCTGGTCTTTCGCCAATATATTTTACTGTAATTTCATTTTTAGTTTCAAACAATAGTTTTTTGTCTATAAAATGTGTCCAAATTATTTCTGTGTGTTTTTCTACATCTTTTAATTGGACAGAAGAATAGCCTACAATAAGAGAATCGGCAATTTCGGGTAATATTTTTTCTTGAAAATAATAAATTTTGCCATAATAAATCATTTCGGCAATCAACGAATTGTCAGTAATATCGGTTTTGTTATAATAGTTTGCAATAGTGGCTACAATCGTTGGCACAACATATTCTTTACGATAGCGGTCTAAAATATAAACAGGAAGTTGAGGTTTGTATTTGCATTTTTCTGCCAAAAAGTAATCCAAACTAATTACAATTATGCTATCAGAAATCAAAAAATCTTGACCCCAAAATCCCATTCCAGAAATAAAACTATACATATCTTGGACATAAAATTGGGGATAATTTGCTTTTATTTCGGTTGCAGCTCGTGCATATTGATTTTTTATATCTTGCATATCGCCAAAAACGGTTTGCGAAATTTGATAAAGTGTATCAACTGCGGGATTATTAATGCCAAAAAAAACTTCTTTTACTGTAATTTTATCGTCAGGAAAAATCTTTCCCATATATTTTTTATTGAACTGTGGGTATTTTTTTAGTAAAAGTTCTATTCCTTCTTTTGTTTTATTTTGCCAAAGTTCTTGCTCTAGTCGAACCAATTTTATGTCAACAATTTGCTTGTTTTCTGCCTCAGATATGGTTTTTTCTTTGTTTTCAGATTTTTTGGAATTACAATTTGTTAAAAAAATAAAAAATAAAATTGCGGTTGCTGCTTTGTATATTTTCATAAACTATTAAATTTGAGCAACAAAAATAGAAAAATTATGAAGAGAATAGTTGTAGCAGCGATAATATCGTGCAGTTTTTTGGCTTTTGCCAGCGAAGAAGGCAAGGTTTCAATAGGAATAAAATTTTCGCCATCGTTGGCTTTTAGTAGGGTAAGTCCAAATACATTTAATGATGCCAATAGCGGGGTAAATTACCAGTATGATGCGTTAGGAGCAAAATTACGTTTTGGCGTTGGCGTGATGGTTGATTATATGATTAAAGAAAACTATGGATTTAGTACTGGATTAAATTTTTTATTGAATGGAAGCGGATTTAGTGTAGTAAGAAATAATATTGGACCCGAAAAAAACACCTATTCGGTTCAGTATGTGCAAGTTCCATTGTTATTTAAGCTACAAACTGGCGAGATAATAGATGATTTGCGTATTTATTTTAAAACAGGTGCCACAGTTGATGTTTTGGTAGGAGCAAGAGTGAATGGTCAGAAGTCAGTACAAATAGGTACCAGCACAGTAAATACATCAGAATGGGTAAACAAATTGCATTCTAGTTTAGTGTTTTCTCCTGGAATTGAATATGCTTGGAAAGCAGGCATAAAATTTATTTTCGGTGTTACATATAGCCGAGGGCTTACCAATGTTGATAATAGCAATCAAAACACAGAAAGTAAAATCACAGGTTTTGACATGAATAATGATTTTATCTCGCTCGATTTTGGCGTAAAATTTTAATACTCTTTGCTAGTTCTTGATGCCATTTATCAAGAACAAGTTTTGTTTTTTTAAATGAAAAAATAATAATTCATACTTATTAAATACCCCATTGCTGTTTCCCCAAAAGCGAAATTATAAGTAGAATTTCTTATTATTTTTTCTGGTTAGTATAAAATCAATTTTTAAAATATTTTTAGCTAGTTTTGCCATATAGTTTCAGCCATTTTGCAAGATTTATTTTCAACCAACAAATACTTATTTCGATACAAATACCATCTTTTAGGCGGTATAGTTTTTGTAACTTTAGCAAATATTTTTGCTATTGTACCAGCCCAAGCGGTTAGAAATTCCATAGATTTAGTTGCCGATACCATTCAACTTTATTTTTTATATACCAACACACCACATCAAACCAAAGTATATGAAGTATTTGCCAAAAGTGTACTTTATTATGGTTTAATAATTGTTGGAATGGCATTCGTTCGAGGTATTTTTATGTTTTTGATGCGGCAAACCGTTGTTGTGATGTCTCGATTAGTCGAATTTGATCAAAAAAACGAAATTTATGCCCATTATCAAACATTGCCTTTGAGTTTTTATCGCAAAAACGACACAGGAGATTTGATGGCTCGCATTTCCGAAGATGTAGGAAAAGTGCGTATGTATTTTGGTCCAGCCATTTTGTATGGATTAAATATGATTACAATGACGATTTTGTGTATCGGTTTTATGCTAAGTATTAATGTAAAACTTACGCTTTTTACGCTATTGCCTTTGCCCATTTTATCAATCACAATTTATTATGTAAACACGATTATAGAAAAACGTTCGACCGAAATTCAAAAAAGTTTGTCGGGCATTTCTGTTTTTGTGCAAGAAGCTTTTTCGGGAATAAGAGTCATAAAAGCCTTTGCACGTGAGCAAGATTCGTTGCGACAATTTGCAGAAGAAAGCGAAAAATATAGAGAAAAAAACTTGGCGTTAGTGCGTGTGAGTTCTGTTTTTACACCATCAGTTATGGCTTTGGTGGGTTTGAGTATTTTGATAGTCGTTTTTGTTGGCGGTATTGAAGTTATTAACGGAAATATTTCGGCAGGCAATGTAGCAGAATTTATAATGTATGTAACCATGCTCACTTGGCCCTTTACTTCGTTAGGTTGGATTTCGAGCATTATGCAACGTGCCGATGTTTCGCAAAAACGTATTAATGAGTTTTTAAATACAAAAACCAATATTGTTTCGACTGAAAACATAACTAAATCTGTTAATGGAAAAATTACATTTGAAAACGTTAGTCTAACTTATTCTGAATCAAACATCGAAGCCTTAAAAAAGGTAAGTTTTACAATCGAAGCTGGGCAATCGATTGCTCTTTTGGGAAATACTGGTTCGGGTAAGAGCACCTTGGCAAACACCATTTGCAGATTGATGGATCCATTGGAAGGCAAAATTTTGATAGATGATATTGATATTAAAAAATATAATATTTCAAATTTGCGAAGCCAAATTGGCTATGTGCCTCAAGATGTGTTTTTGTTTTCGGACACAATCAAAAATAATATCATTTTTGGTTCAAATATTTCAGATGAAAGTCAAATTTTGGATGCTTCACAAAAAGCTGATTTACACCAAAATATCACACAATTTGCAGCTGGATACGATACCATTTTAGGCGAACGTGGCATTACACTTTCGGGTGGACAAAAACAACGTTTGTCTATTGCCAGAGCCATTATCAAAAATCCAAAAATATTGATTTTAGACGATAGCCTTTCGGCAGTTGATACACATACCGAAAACACTATTTTGAATCACCTCGAAACAATAATGAAAAACAAAACTTCCATTATTATTTCGCATCGTGTATCGTCAGCAAAACTGGCTGATAAAATTATGTTATTAGATAATGGCGAAATTATTGAACAAGGAACGCATCATGAATTAATGAAATTGGGCAAAAAATATGCCGAAATGTATGAAAGTCAAATCGAAATATCGAATATAGTATAGCAAACATATAATTTACAGGCTATAATTACAAAACGGAATATATAATGACTTTAGAACAATATATTGACAACGTAAATAAACGCTATAAACTTGGAAATGCAACCGAGCATACTTTTCGTGGCGATTTGCAACAACTTTTAGAAAGTTTAGTGCCTGACATTCGAGCGACCAACGAACCTAAACGCCAAAGTTGCGGTGCACCCGACTATATTTTAACCAAAAAAGATATTCCAGTTGGCTTTATTGAAGCCAAAGACATTGGCGACAAAGACCTTGAAGGAGCAAAGAAAACAGGAAATAAAGAACAGTTCGACCGCTACAAGGCTTCGCTAAACAATTTAATTTTTACCGATTATTTAGATTTCCATTTATATATTGACGGAGTTTTTATTACAAAAATTGCTATTGCTGAAATTGCTCCCTCTCCTTCGGGGAGGGCTGGTGAGGGGCTTATCGTTCCCTTGCCAAACAATTTTGCAACTTTTACAAATCTCATCAAAGATTTTTGCACCAATATAGGGCAAACCATAAAAAGCGCTAAAAGACTTGCCGAATTAATGGCAGGTAAAGCTCGTTTGCTTTCTGAAGTAATAGAAAAAGCACTTAATAGTGATGAAATAAACCAAGAAAACAGCACGCTCAAAGACCAAATGGAAGCCTTTAGGCAAATATTAATTCATGATATTACCCCTAAAGGTTTTGCCGATGTGTATGCCCAAACCATTGCCTACGGTATGTTTGCAGCTCGTTTGCACGACCCTACTTTGGAGACTTTTAGTCGTCAGGAGGCTTATGAATTAATTCCAAAATCAAATCCATTTCTCAAAAAACTCTTTGGTTACATAGCTGGGCTTGATTTGGACGACCGTATTAAATGGATTGTGGATAGTTTAGTAGAAATATTTTTGGCTTGCAATGTTGAAGAAATTTTAAAAAACTACGGAAAGCAATTCACCTCCTCTTCTGGGGGAGGACGGGAGGGGGCTGACCCAATCATCCATTTTTATGAAACTTTTTTGAGTGAATACGACCCAGCTTTAAGAAAAGCAAAAGGTGTTTGGTACACACCTGCACCAGTTGTAAATTTTATTGTTCGGGCAGTAGATGATATTTTAAAAACAGAATTTGATTTGCCACAAGGGCTTGCCGACACCAGCAAAACAAAAATAAAAGTAAATGTGCAAGGGCAGAACAAGACCACCGAGCAAGAAGTACACCGTGTACAGATACTCGACCCAGCCACAGG
>RDZG01000033.1 GCA_004293915.1 Bacteroidota bacterium
CAGATAACAATACTTCACTCTAAACCCAATGCTTTATTCATGGAAAACATGATAGTAACTACCTTGTCTGAAAAGGACATCAAAGACTTGATTCAAGCTAGAATCGAACAAGCCTTAGAACGAATGAATCAAAATCAGGCAAATGCGGTTTCAAGTACAACGGAAGAGGAAATTTTTCCTCCTTTCATGGATATTGATACTGTTTCTCGATTTATCAACTTAAAATCTTCGTATGTGTATGAATTGGTTTCGGGTAGGCAGATTCCTTTCATCAAACTTCAAAAGCGGCTTCAGTTTTGCAAAAAAGATATTATAGAATGGCTCAATCAGCACAAAATTGCTTCTGAGCATCAAATCGATAAAATTGCTGAAGCGTATATCAATAAAAAAAGGATGTAATAAGCATCCTTTTTTTGTTGATAGATTGGTAGTTACTTCGTTATGGTAGATTGGTAGTGAATGTTCTTTTTTTTCTTTTTTGCGGAACTTTTTTCTTTTTTTGAAGAAATATCATCGGCTGTTTCGGTTGAGAATTCCTATATTTTTTTAATAGGCACTCAACTTTTTTATCCCACCTTAATTACCATAAAAAAAATAAAAATAGTTTTTTAATCAGAGTGAGAGCGAAAAAATGCTTTTTCCTCTTTCTCTCTTATACTTTTTTAAGTTTTTTGTTTGTTTAGTTTTATTTACTCGACTTGTGTTGGTATCGAGTAGGTATTGAATAAAACTTGCTTTGGTAAAAATACCAAAGCAAGTTTTATTCAAATTGTTAAGCAGGTAGATTGGAAAATGGCATTTCTACCATTCTAATCAGCAATGCGACTATCATTTTATCAAACTACAATTTATTATATTAGTAGTTTTGCTGTTTCATCGAAGGAATTACAGGAAGATTTAGTACCGCTTCTTCTCTTCTACGGTCGATGACTTTGCCATAGCGTTCTGTCATCTTTATATCTGAATGTCCGAGTAATTTGCTTACAGTGTACAAATCTGTACCATATGTCAGCAGCATGGTAGCAAAAGTGTGTCTAGCCACATGGAAGTGTACTCTCTTTTTAATTCCAGCTTTAGCAGCCCAAAGCCGAATTGGGGCATTGATGCTCGAGTACCCTCTATTAGTTATGCTATGAAATATGTAGTCGTTTTTTTCAACTTTCATTTTACGCATGATATCTAAGATGTTTTTGGCTTCTTTTGATATGGGTACATAGTGCAATCCCTTTACTTTTCTGGTTTTGTAGGGAATGAATTCGATGCGTTCTGCGGTGATGTTCGACCATTTGAGTAATCGTATATCTGACACTCTCAATCCTGTGAAACAAGAGAATAAAAAGCTAAATTGGATATGTTTATCGCAATTAATTTCATCGAAGCTATCCCATAAGGCTGTAATGTCTTCAATATCTAAATGACTTATATCTGGGACTGTTCGTGCAATGCGGTCTTTCTTGTTGATATAATCAAAAGGATTAATGTGGATAATTTTGTCTCTTATGGCATGTCTGATAATTGTTTGAATGCGTTGCAGGTAAATATATATACTTGTATTCCCCAATGTGGATTTGGCTTTGAGATAGTGCTGAAACTCAATAATTAAATTCTCATTCAGTTTTTTGAATGGAAAGTACTCGGTATTCACAAAATCTCTAAAAAAGTTACCTGCTCGAACATAGGAGTCGTGGTTTTCTTTTTCTGTTTTGGTAATATGCCGATAGTAGGTTAGGAAATTATCAGTATTGAGTTTTCGGGTGGGTAAAATTCCAATTGGAGATTGTATTATTTCAATTTCTCGCTTGGCTTTGATGCTAGAAATGAGTTTCATCTTTTCGGCATCTTCTTTGGCGATGCGTTTTTCTTTTTGGTAATCTTTTGTAACTTGGATTTTTAGGAAGTCGTACTTGCGTTGTCCTTCGTGGTACACGTCTAAGAAGGCTGAATACATGCCTGAGCTTAGTTTTCGATAGCGAATTTGAATCATGGTTTTGTAATAGAGTTTGTTTTTTGTTACTCGTGAGTAACACTCTAGTAACAAAACTAGCCCTATTAAGCCTGAATAAAAAATACTAAACCCAAACAAAATCCTTGTAAATCAACGAATTAGGACGTTTTGTTGAGGTTATTTCGGGTTTGTTATGGTTTATTCGATATTGCCGACAAGCCTTTGTTGGTATTCTTAACCAACAAACATAATAACTAGTAACAGTTACCTTTGCCATTCCTCTGAATCTTCTATTTTTATAAAATCTCCTATACTTCCAATAAAATAACAATCACAAAATTTATTTAATACATCAATAGCCAAGTTTGTTAGTATTTTTCTGTTTTCTTCTCTTTGTCCGATTTCTGAACTTTCATAAGCCCTATATTTATGATAAGCCTTGGCAACTGGATTAGTGAATCCGTTTAAATAATGCGGTTTTAGATAAAAACCAAATCTTTGATTTCTCTTTACCTTATGTCTGTTTCTTAATTTCATTTTAATTAGCTACTTTATATTTTTTTATAATGGATAGTTTATTATCAACTATCCATTATCAACTTTAAACTAAAAAGGCAAATCATCGCCAGCGGCTTGTGCATCGGGTGTGGCTACTGGTAAGTTTGCAGTTGCAACGCTTTCCGTTGTTATTTTCTCAATTTTATACACATTGAGCGAATTAGATACGCCTTTTCTGCCATCTTCTTTTTCCCACTTTCTGCCATTGAGATTGAAAGACAATACAATGTTGTCATCTTTTTTTAAACCCTCACTCAACGCTACCTTATCGCCTACCATCTCGAACTGTGGCGTGTTTTTATACTCAGGGTTTGTTGTCATATCAATCCAAATTTTACGGACTTTAGTATTGTTTTGTCCTACTGTTTCTATAGCGCTATGCCCTATGAATTTTCCTGTTACTTTTAAAATGTTCATCGTTTTTACTTGTTTAAAGGGTTAAATTTTAATTGTTAATTGTTAATTGTTATTTTTTTTTGCGACTTAGCGACTTTGTGAGCTTAGCGGTTTTCTAAAATATCATCAAAATATATTTCTAAAACATCAGAAGTTGCACCATCTTCAATGCTCTCACGAGTTACTTTGGTATAAGATATGATTTCGTACTCAAATGTGCCTGTAGATTTATAAGATATCACAAAGCATTCTTCTAGTTGTGGATAATCTGATAATGCTTCTTGACATTTTTTGATTTCGCTTTTAACCATACCTTTCAAACACACCTCAACAGAAACTTTCATTTCTTCTGATTCTTTTTCGATAATCAACACATCGGGCTGTTTGCTTTGTGCATCGCCATCGTCATAATTTGGTTCGGGAATGGCTATGTAATCCGAATCTAATTCGTCTGTTAAATGATAAATCAAATCTTTGATAATCACATGATGCGATTGATTGGCTTTTGCCATTCCTATTTGCTCGTTTTCCATCGTTTTTATTTGTTTAAATTGTTAAAGTTATAATTGCCTGAGTTCATACACATGACCTGTACGGTTTGAGGTTTGAAATTCTTTTATTTTAACAAATTTGAATAAAAATTAATTTTGAAAACAATTGAAATTGCTTTTGTTTTGAATATAAAATAACACAATGGCTGCAAAATTGATTTTTGGAGAAATAAATGATAAAATTTTACATATTTCTGATGTAAAGAATGGTTTAGAATGTGATTGCATTTGCCCAGCATGTAAAACACCTATTGTAGCAAAAAATAAAATCACCAATAGTAAAAGCCCTCATTTTTCACATCATACTTTAACTAACTGCAAGGGTGGCGATGAGAGTGCTATACATAAATATGCTAAACAACTAATTTGTGAAAGAAAAGAGCTCTTTATTCCAGATTTTGAAAAAAGAGGAAAAGATTATCACATTAAATTATGGAGTGAAAAATATAAAAGTGAAGGAGAAAAAATTATTTTTGATTATACAATTGCTGAAAAATACTATAAAGTTGACGAAAATCATGCAGTGAAACCAGATGTTGTTTGCATTAAAAACGGAAATGAATTATTTATAGAATTTGCCAAAACCCATTTTGTAGATGAGATTAAACGCATAAAAATTAAAGAACTAAATAAACCATGTATTGAAATTAATTTATCAGCTATTATAGAAAATTGTCTTGATGCCACAAAAATTAAATCCGATATTGAAAATGTGCTATTCAACGATAATTCGTTTAATTTTTACCGAAAAAAGAATGAAAATCTAGTTCCATACAAATATTGGATAAACAATCAAAAACAAGAAAGAAAAGCACTAAAAGAATTCGATAAAAAACTAGAAGAAATTACATTAAAAGAAAAAAATCAAGAACAAATACTAATATTAAAAAAAGAACTAGAAGAAGAAAAAAGGCTTGAACGAAAAAAAGTAGAACAAGAAAGAGTTATAAAAGAAGAGGAACAAAGACTTGAAAAACGAAAAGAAAAAGATGAAAAGACTCTAATTTTTTGTAAAGAAAGAAATTGTAATATTTATCCTATATCTTATGAAAACACTAGCAAAACTGTTGGAAAAGAATGTAAATTGAGAATTGAATTATTAAACGAAACGAAACACACGTTTTCTGTTTTTGAACTGACAAACCCAGTTTTGAAAAAAATATTTGAAGGAAAATATTGGGATGGAAAAATTCATTTTGGAGAAAGTTTTGATGAAAAATATTTATCAAAAAGAAAACAATGGTTTTTTATGGATGATGATAGAGAAAAGTGGATTTTTGTTGAAAACGAAAAAATATTGGTTTATCCAAGTGAGGGTGAGATAAATCACAATAAAAGATTTAATATAAAAGGGTTGAACATAGCACATTATGAATTTCTAATTAAATCTTTAGAAAAAATTTCAAAAATTATTGAAAAAAGTGGTGTATGTTATGATACAATAAATGAAACTTCATGTCAGTATTTAGCAATGAAAGAGAAAATCGAATATCAGGGTAACAAATGCATAATTTGCAAGCATTAAATTAGTGAGAAATGTAAATTACATAAAGTCTAATAAGTAAATACAAATAAAGTTGCTATATTTGTAAATGAGCAAAATAGCCTTAAAAGTAGAGAATTATAGTTCAGAAGAACT
>RDZG01000145.1 GCA_004293915.1 Bacteroidota bacterium
CATGTTCTGCCCGAAGGGGTAGTAGTGGTTTTCTTGAATCACCTTGGCAGCGTCGCGCAGCAATCTAAAACTCACCGAATCAAAGAACGTCCGAAAGCCTTTGCTTTCAAACGCAAGTTAGGAAGTTTTTTTGTTAGGAAAAAGATGAGAGAAAAATTTTCTTTGCCCTTGTGGGTGAAGGATGCCAAGGAAGGCGAAAGCCACCGTGAGGTGGCTTTTGCTTTTATGCTTTTTGCAAAGCAAAATCAGGTGTTTCTATATCTGTAAGATTTTCAAAGCGTACATTTGTAACCTTACTTTTCTTCAACACATCTGCTACTTTGCTTGTTACAATTGCTCCAAAATTATTATGAGGCAAAAAAAAGTCACTGCCATCCCATTCATCTAAGCCTATAGGCAGCCCCTTATAATATTTGCCTACAGGTCCATTTGGCACAAGTCTCTTTTCTATAATTTCGGATTTACTGTAATCTATTTTTCCACATTTACCTGTAATTGATAGTCCATAAAATCCTTGTAATTCTTGGTTGTTCTTATCCAATACTTTAACATCAAATGTTTTCCATCCTGTCAACGCATTTTCTTCCAACACTTCTTTAAATTTTTTAGAAACAAGAAATAAGCCCGGCCACCCTGTATCTAAAATATCTTCTAATTTTTTGCCATACTCCTGTTTAAAAACTACAGGTAGTTGAATACCATCATATAAACCTAGTATGAGATTCCACTCAGCAGCTAGATTATTTGCAAACTTTAAATTATTCAACCCTACTGAATGAACTTGAATTGTCTTAGAAGATAATTTACTATCGAATGAATAAAAATCCTTAAGTTTCATATGATTATTTTAAAAATTAACTGCTTGCCCATATTGTTGCATTATTTGACGTCCTTTTTCAATAATTTGAGATGTGGATGGATCTGTTCTTAAAAATTGACGCCAAGCTTCATTATAACCTGATGCATTTTTTAAATGACTTGTGGTTTCCCACCAAGAGCCAAATTTTGGGTCGTGTATATTTATGCCTTTAGAACCAAAGATAGATTCAAATTTCTGTGGAAAAACGTGATGTGCCTGTAATGCCTTTCCTGGGTTTAATCCTGTTGCTTTTATAAGATTACTACGGAAATTATACTTTGTAAAATTAACTACCCCCTTAGCGGCCTTAACAGCATCAATGATAGTTTTGAGCTGTTTTGGTAGCAGGGTTGGCAGCTTGGCTATGTCGGCACCCAAAACACTAGACG
>RDZG01000146.1 GCA_004293915.1 Bacteroidota bacterium
CGTTAGTGGCAACTCTACTGAAACACCGTAAACATTGAACATTCAGACAATGAAAAAGAACTTATTTGTATTTTTAATATTGCTTACTTTTTTGACTTCGTGTAATGGACAAAAGACTATTGGAAAATCAGTAAATGAATTTGGAAAACATTTATGGTACGTTTTTCAAGACTCAAAAAACAATTATTGGTTTGGTAGTAATGGTGAAGGAGTTTATCGTTTTGATGGTAAAAATATAATCAATTTCACAAAAAAAGACGGACTTGCAAACGACAGCATAAGACAAATTCAAGAAGACAAATTAGGAAACATTTACTTCTCAACGCTTGGTGGTATCAATAAATTTGACGGACAGAAAATTATCATTTTGGAATCTATAAAAAGCAACAAATGGAAATTAGAAGAAAACGATATGTGGTTTCACATTTTAGGCAAAAGAGGAGAACACGGACCATATCGATATGACGGCAAAACACTTTTTAATTTAGAATTTCCAAAACACTTTTTGCACGATGAAATTACTAAAAAAGGAATAAATCCATTTTTTAGTCCTTATGAAGTTTATAGTATTTATAGAGACAGGAAAGGTGCAATGTGGTTCGGCACTTCCGTTTTTGGTACTTGTCGTTTTGACGGAAAATCTATTAAATGGTTGTATGAACAAGATTTAACAATTGCACCAAATAATGGTGGAACTTTTGGAATTCGTTCTATTTTTGAAGATAACAAAGGAGAATTTTGGTTTTGCAACACTTGGCATAAATATATTTTCGACTTTGAAAAAACTACAAATAGTGACCGACTTCAATATCAGAAAAAAGAGGGAATTGGAAACAAGCAAACATTTGGTGGCGATGAATATATTTATTATTCCTACATTTTAGAAGACAATGACGGAAATATTTGGTTGACAACTTGGGACAAAGGCGTATATAAATATGACGGCAAAACGATTATAAATTTTGCCGTTAAAGAAGACAATAAAGAAGTAAATTTGGTTTCAATGTACAAAGACAAAAAAGGCAACCTATGGCTTGGAACACCTGAAAACGGAGCATTTAAGTTTAACGGAAATACATTTGAAAAATATAAACCTTAATGACAGAAAAAGAGCAGCCACTAACATCGGTTTGGCAATATGGCGGCTGAAGTGCTAAATTCAACGGCAGTTCTTCGATTGAACTTTTGTGCAAAACTGAACATTTGTGCTTCGATTTCCGCCACATCGCCAAGCCGAAAACCGTTA
>RDZG01000089.1 GCA_004293915.1 Bacteroidota bacterium
AGTTCAGCAAATGTAAACGGTTTTTAGGATTAAAATTAAAGTGTAAATTTGTATCAGGATTAATCAATAAACTGTAAACTTTTTTTAGGACGAGACAATTTTTGTGTTCTGTGTGCCACAGACCACGGTGCAGAGGCACAAGCGGACGCTTGCGCCAGTGAGGTTAATATATTTTTCTCAAATCACTAATTAGTAAATCAATATTTGTATCAAGCTTTTTCTTTTTTACAACTTCTTTTAATAATTCTAATTTTTGATAAATAGATTGTTTTAAAAACTCAAAGCGTTGTTCTTCTGACTTGTTAAAAAAATTATCATCAGTAATAATTATTGGTATACCTATAGACTTTTCTTTAGAACGATATGATTCTATAGGTTTTAAACTTTGTAGTAAATATGGTATCGGTTTTAAAATAAACTGCAATAAAGCCAATTTCAAATCATTGCCATAGATTTCATACTTTAGATTTTTTATCACATTAGAAATACCATTTTCTCCCGAAATATAAGAATTAAATAAAATACCTTCTTTTTCAGAATTAATAACCATTTCTTGACTTGCATCATGATACAATGAAGGATACATTATAAAACACCCTAGAATACTACCATCATTTTCCATCTTAATGCATATTTAAGTTAAAAGGACTGCGTAAAATTTGATTTTGTTGAAATTTCCACTGATATGCCGCTAATCTATTTGGAAAAATCGGTTACTACTATCCGTGTTCGCAAAGCGGCACTACGGATTAATAAATAATTTTTAGTCTCAGACTAAATCATAAAACAAAAATAATCCATATAAATTATAGCTTCCTAACTTTACACAAACAAAAAAAACATAATATGAAATCCATTTGAAATTGTTTTTATAACTTTGTATAAATAACGGAAAGATTCAATCTAATATGAATACGCTAAAAACACCTGTTAAAAAACAGAAAACTACAAAACCTAAAACAATTCTAGGTACTGGTGCAAAAGATACTGCTATTTATGCTGACACACTTTTTGATGATGACTTGAATAAATGAAAAAATATTTATTAGATACACATATATTTTTAAATGCATATATCAAACCTGAAAAAATAAGTAGAAAAGTAATTAAAATTTTAGAATCAGACTCCGAAAAGTTTATAAGTGCGATTTCATTAATCGAAATTCCTTTGCTTATGGAATCAAAGCCTAAAGAATTTAAACCTACAAAAGGCATTAATGAGTATATTAAAAATGGACTTAAAGACTTAAATGTTAAGGTGTTAGATATAACTACCGAACATTCTGAAAATTTTTATAATATAAATCTAGTTGATGGACATAAAGACCAATTTGATAGAATGATTATTGCTCAAGGAATGTCAAAAAATGTGGTTGTAATTTCAAATGATAAATACTTCCCCGAATATAAATTAGAATTGATAAGTGACTGATTTCATAAAAATATGCTGTTGAGTCCAACCATTGGCTTCTCGAATTAACTAATAAATTGTTGTATCAAACAATATTTTAACAAAAAAAATTTTGCATCTGAAATAAACCTCGATTTAAACGTTGTCTATTGTGAAAATGTAAGTCAATACCACTCTTATTATTTCATTTCTTTAGTATATCTTCCAAATATCTTGTTTTAAAAAATAAAAATGGGTTTATGTGGAGAAAAATTATTGGAAAAAACTCAAAAAACTTTGGGAATAAAAAAAGTTTCCATAGTTTTGTCCCAATTCCTACATTATATAGTAGTGTGCGAAAAAATCATTCACATAAAATAGACATAAAATGAACTTCAAAGAATTTGGCATGACATCTTGGTCGATTGATAACAAGACCGCCATTTATATTCTCACCATTTTTATCACACTTTTTGGTGTTACTACTTATAATAGTTTGCCAAAAGAACAATTTCCTGATATTGTAATTCCAACAATTTATGTGAGTACGATTTATCCTGGCACATCGCCATCGGATATGGAAAATTTGGTTACACGAAAAATCGAAAAACAAATCAAAGCGGTTTCGGGTGTAAAAAAAATGAACTCTAATTCGGTTCAAGATTTTTCAAATATTATAGTAGAATTTAATCCAAATATAAAAGTTGAAATTGCCAAACAACGCATAAAAGATGCAGTTGATAAAGCAAAAATGGATTTACCAAAAGATCTTCCGCAAGACCCGAGTGTGGTAGAGGTAAATTTTTCGGATATTCCTGTGATGCAAGTAAATATTTCTGGCGATTATCCTGACGATAAATTGAAAGCATTTTCGGAAATAGCAAAAGAAAAAATCGAAGGAATCAGACAAGTTACACGTGTGGATAGAATTGGCGATAGAGACAAAGAGTTGCAAATTGATGTGGATATGTACAAAATGCAAGCCTCAACAATTACTTTTAGAGACATTGAGGCAGCAATCAAGTACGAAAACATGACTATGAGTGCTGGCAATATCAAATTAGAAGAAATGAAACGTTCGGTAAGAATTACTGGCGAATTTAAAGATGCTTCTAAATTGGCAGAACAAGTTGGAAATATTGTAGTAAAATCAGCTTTTGGTTCTCCTGTTTATTTAAAAGATATAGCAAAAATAAACTATACATTTACAGAACAAGAAAGCTATGCTCGTATGAATCACAATCCTGTGATTTCATTGGCAATTGTGAAAAGAGCTGGCGAAAACTTGATTGAAACTTCTGACAAAGTAAAAGCCATAATGACTGAATTACAAAAAACTAAATTTCCCAAAGATTTAGAAGTTGTAATTACTGGGGATTTTTCGACCAAAACAAAAACCACATTAAATGATTTGATAAATTCTATCATCATTGGGTTTATTTTAGTAACCATTGTTTTGATGTTTTTTATGGGAGTAACCAACGCACTTTTTGTTGGTTTATCTGTTCCAATTTCGATGTGTTTGGCTTTTATGGTAATGCCAACGATTGATTTTTCGCTCAATATGATTGTGCTTTTTGCATTCTTGTTCGCACTTGGTATTGTTGTTGATGATGCCATTGTGGTAATCGAAAACACACATAGAATTTATCATCAAGAGCATTTACCCATTGATGTAGCCGCCAAAAAAGCAGCTGGCGAGGTTATTATTCCTGTTGTAGCAGGCACGGCAACAACTTTGGCTCCCTTTGTGCCGCTCATGTTTTGGCCAGGTATAGTTGGTAAGTTTATGTATTTTCTGCCTGTAACTTTAATTATTACATTATCCGCTTCACTTTTCGTAGCATTTATTATCAATCCTGTTTTTGCAGTTGCTTTTATGCGAAAAGAAAAAGTTTATGCACCTGGAACAAGTTTTAGAGAAAAAAATAAAGGGTTACTAATAAGCTTAGTTGTAATTGTAGCAATAGCCATTTTGTTTTATATCAGTGGCGGAATTGGAATGGGTAACTTCCTGATATTCTTAGGTTTATTGTTAATATTCAACAAGTTTGTTTTAACAGGAATGATAAAAGGATTTCAAGAAAAAGCTTTACCAGCACTAATGAATACTTATGAAAAAGTAATTTATTGGTCGCTGAGAGGTCGCCATAAAGCATTATTATTAGGAGGTACAGTTGTATTGTTGTTTTTATCTATATGGTTAATTATTGTAAGACAACCACAAGTTGTATTTTTCCCAAGTGCAGACCCGAATTTTGTGTATGTATATGTGCAATTGCCAAATGGAACCGACCAAGCCGTTACCGATTCGGTAGCAAAAATTGTGGAAGGAAAAGTATATGGTGTTATTGGCGAAAACAATCCAATTGTAGAATCAGTGATTACAAACGTAACCATAGGTACAAACGACCCATCAGAAGGAGATAGAAGTCCACGTCCAAACCGAGCTCGAATTGGAGTTTCATTTGTTGGTTTTGAAAAACGAGAAGGAGTAAGTACACAAAAATATTTAGATGATATTCGTGCTGCCATAAAAGGAGTGGCAGGGGCTGATATTGTAGTAGATCAGGAAAAAGGCGGTCCACCAACTGGCAAGCCAATCGCTATTGAAATTACAGGCGATGAACTCGAAGATTTGGTTGATATTTCCAAATCTGTAAAACGCTATGTTGATTCGCTTGCTATACCAGGAATAGAGGAATTGCGTTCGGATTTAGAAGACTCAAAACCAGAAATTACCATTGATATTGACAGAGAAAGAGCTAACCGTGAAGGCATTTCTACAGGACAAATTGGTTCAGAAATTCGTTCTGCTATATTTGGACTTGAGGTTTCTAAATTCCGTGATGGCGAAGACGAAAACAAAATTATGGTTCGTTATGCAGCCACACAACGCAATCAAATTGATGAATTATTAAACCTTAAAATCACATTTAGAGATATGGCAATGGGTGGTATTGTGCGTCAGATTCCACTTTCGTCTTTGGCAAAAATTAGATATAATAATTCGTATGCAGCCATAAAACGTAAAAATCAAAAACGAATTGTTACTATTGGTTCAAATGTTTTAAGTGGATATTCTCCAAACGATATTGTTCCAAAAATTGATGAAGCACTCAAATCTTTTCCATTAAAAGAAGGCTATGACATCAAAATGGGTGGCGAATTAGAAGATCAAAAAGAAACTTCTGACTTCTTGGGCAAGGCATTATTGATTTCGTTGGGTATGATTTTTGGAATTTTAGCGACACAATTTAACTCATTTAGCAAACCATTGATAATTCTTTCAGAAATTGTTTTTACAATTATAGGAGTGCTTTTGGGAGTTGGAATTTTCAAAATGAACTTTGTAATTGTTATGACAGGTATTGGCGTTGTAGGTTTAGCTGGAATTGTTGTTAAAAACGGAATTTTGCTTATCGAATTTATGGACGAACTGAGAGCCAGAGGTTTGCCACTCGAAAAAGCTATTGTCGAAGCTGGAAAAACACGTATGAGTCCAGTTCTTTTAACCGCAGCATCTACTATTTTAGGGTTGATTCCGATGGCAATTGGTTTTAATATCGACTTTGTGAGTTTATTCCAACACTTTGAACCCAATATATTTTTGGGTGGAGATAATGTAGCTTTTTGGGCTCCACTATCTTGGACAATTATTTTCGGATTAGGTTTTGCAACTTTTATCACTTTGATTTTAGTTCCTTGTATGTATCATATCACCGAAAGCCTAAAACTAAAATGGAAAAAACCAAATACAGAAATTAGTTTAGAAAAATAAGCTGCTAATAATCAGTCTATTGTCTTCAAAAGTGCTGCAGTTTACTTATCTAAATTGTAGCACTTTTTGATTTTATTAATTTTGTTAAGACTCAATATACAATAGAAAATACAGGCTAAATTTTCTAAAAACCACGATGTGCAAAAACTATCATAAATATTTATCAAGTTTGTGATGCTATGCAAAATCAATCTTCGAAATGGGCTTATATCGCACTAATTACGGTGTGCTTTTTTTGGGGAACAACCTATTTTTTCATTAAAATTGGCGTAAAAGATATTTCTCCATTTCTGTTTTCTGGACTTCGACATGCTGCTGCTGGCTTATTAATTTGTACTTATTTTTTTGTTTTCAAAAAACAAAAACTGCCTCCAAAAGCCGAGTTGATTAGACTTTTTTTAGTTGGAATTTTACTTTTGATTTTTGCCAATTGCTTTGTTGCTTGGGCAGAAGTATATTTACCAAGCGGACTTACATCGTTATTATGTTGTTTTGTGCCATTTTATATGCTCATTATCAATGTGTTAATGAAAAATGCTGAACCCATAAATCGGTATAGTATTTTGGGTTTGGCTTTAGGCTTGATAGGCTCAGTTTTGATTTTTAGCGATAATATTTCGATGCTTTCTGATGTAAAAAACACTTTAGGAATAATTTTAACGGTGGTTGCAAATATGTCGTGGGCATTAGGAACAATATTTATGAAAAAAAACAAATCATCCATTTCGCCTTTGTACTCAGCTGGTATTCAAATGTTTATGATTGGATTTGTGGTTATAATTGGTTCAGTACTATTTGAAAACCACGATTCGCTTCAATTTACTTCTGATGCAGTTTTGGCTTTAGTTTACTTAATATTTTTTGGCTCAATCGTTGGTTTTGGATGTTATTTTTATGCTGTTAGCACACTTCCAACAACGGTAGTTTCCATAAATGGCTATGTAAATGTAGTTGTGGCTATGATTTTGGCATCGCTTTTTCAAAACGAACTATTTGGCTTAAAAACATTATTCTCATTAATTATAACCTTATTTGGAGTATATCTTATAAATTTGGGATATAATAAATCCATAAAAAAAACGTAATTATATCAAATCAAAAACATGAAAACAAGTGCCATTATAATCAGTATATTTTTTGTAACACAGGCTTTTTCGCAAACAAAAATGTTGATTACAGATCCTGAAATCCAATTTGAAGTTACTGAAGAAATCAATCAAATGTATAATTTTAAGTTTGAAAAAGCAGATAGCCAATTTCAGATTTTAAAGAAAAAATATCCAAAACACCCACTCCCGTATTTTTTGTTGGGTTATAGCCAATTTTGGCGAATCATGCCAAACGAAAGAGTTACTATTTATGACGACAAATTTTATGCCTATATGGATACAGTGATTCGTTATGCAGATGATTTGTACGATGAAGATGATAAAAATTATGAAGCCATATTTTTCCTAACTGCCGCTTATGCTTTTAAAGGCAGACGACAATCTGATTTAGAAAAGTGGGTTCCTGCCACAAATTCGGCCCGAAAAGCATTAAAATATTTGCATAGAGGTCAAAAATTTGAAGAATTTTCTCCCGAATTTCTTTTTGGAGAAGGTTTATATAATTATTTTAGACAATGGATTCCAGAAAATTTTAAAGCTTTCAAAATAGTAATGATGTTTTTTGCTAAAGGCGATAAAGCAAAAGGAATAGAACAACTCAAAAAATGTGGTGAAAATGCGTTTTATACGCGAGTTGAAGCACAACATTATTTAGCAAAAATTTATCTTTTCGAAGAAAACAAAGCGGGAGAAGCCTTGCCAATAGCCAAATATTTGCACGAAACATATCCAGATAATTCGGTATTTCATCGTTTATACTCTAGATTATATTTTCAAACTGGGAATTTAAGCCAAGCCGAGTTATTAGCACGCACTATGTTGAAACGTGTAGAAAGCAACAAACCTGGATACGAAGCTGAAGATGGCAGATTTGCAACTTTTTTTATAGGTTGGAATAGTTTAAACAAAAACAAAGATACTGCAAAATATTACTTAGAAAAATGCTTACTTTTTTGTGAAAAAGCAAATGCAACAAAAATGAACTATTATTTTTATTCGCTTGATGAACTAGCAAAAATGGCAAATGCAGCTGGCGACAAACCCAAAGCAATGGCATATCGAAAAAAAATAACTGAAAATGCTTCTAAAAAAAATGACCTATATAAATCTGCAAAAAAATACATTAAAGAAAACGATTAATCATACCATATCATGACCACAGCACCTGTAATAACAATCGAGAATGTGTCTGTTTTTCAAGAAAACACTCCTGTATTGAGAGATGTTTCGTTTTCGGTTCAGAAAGGCGAATTTGTTTATTTAATTGGTAAAACTGGGAGCGGAAAAAGTTCTTTACTCAAAACGTTATATGCCGATTTGCCCTTAATGGTTGGCGAAGCCGAAGTGGCAGGTTTTAGTTTACGAAAATTACCACGTTCAAAAGTTCCTTATTTAAGACGAAATTTGGGTATTATATTTCAAGATTTTCAATTGCTTTCAGACCGAACTGTAAGTGACAATTTGATATTTGTAATGAAAGCCACAGGCTGGAAAAGCAAAACTAAAATAAGACAAAAGCTAACCGAACTATTAGTAGAAGTTGGATTGGGTTCGGCTGGCAACAAATATCCACATCAACTTTCGGGTGGCGAACAGCAACGTGTGGCGGTTGCACGTGCATTGGTAAACGAACCTGCTATTTTATTAGCCGATGAGCCAACAGGCAACCTCGACCCCGAAGTGGCAGAAGATATTTTAAAACTTTTTATAGATATTAATCACAAAGGCACATCGGTTTTGATGGCAACTCACAATCACGAATTTTTGAATAAATATCCAAAACGCACCTTGCGATGTATTGATAAAGAAATTGTTGAAGACTAAAAAAAGTAATATTACATGAAAATAATAATTTCTGGAGGTGGGACAGGAGGACATATTTTTCCGGCAATTGCCATTGCAAATAGTTTGAAAGCACTACAAAATGTCGAAATACTTTTTGTGGGTGCAAATGGAAGAATGGAAATGGAAAAAGTGCCTCAAGCTGGTTTTGTAATCAAAGGTTTAAATATTGCTGGTATTCAACGAAGTTTTAGTTTTTCGTCTATAAAAAAGAATTTACTTTTTCCTTTTAAGCTGATTAGCAGTTTGTTAGAAGCTAAAAAAATCGTAAAAGATTTTAAACCAAACATAGTGGTTGGTGTTGGAGGATATGCAAGCGGACCCGTATTGTGGGCAGCACAAAATCAAGGAATTCCAACGCTGATACAAGAGCAAAACAGCTTTGCAGGTATTACAAACAAACTTTTGGCTCGCAGAGCATCAAAAATATGTGTGGCATATCAAGGAATGGAAAAGTATTTTCCAAAAGAAAAAATAATAATCACTGGTAATCCTGTTCGGAAAGATATTTTAGAAACAGAATTTGTAAAACTAGCTGGTTGTGTGCATTTTAAACTAAATCCAGAACTAAAAACAATTTTGGTAATTGGTGGAAGTCTGGGTGCAAAAACTATAAACGAAGCCATAGAAAATGATACCGAAAAATTGAAAAAATCGGGTGTTCAACTCATTTGGCAAACAGGTAAGAATTTTAATACAAGTATTCAAAATCCCAAATTTAATATTTTACCTTTTATTAAAGAAATGCACTGGGCTTATGCTTGTGCTGATGTAGTGATTTCGAGAGCTGGAGCCTTATCTATCAGCGAATTAGCTTTGGTTGGTAAGCCTGCCATTTTGGTTCCTTCGCCAAATGTATCCGAAGATCATCAAACCAAAAATGCTTTGGCTTTGGTCGAAATAAATGCTGCAATTATGGTGAAAGATTCAGATGCAAAAGCACATTTAGTTGATACAGTTTTGACATTATTAACAAATATAGACCAATGCAATATGTTGAAAAACAATATTTTACAAATGGGAAAACCACAAGCAGCCGAGCAAATTGCTAAAGAGATTTTTGATTTGACACTTTGAAAGATATTGGAAAGCATTTAAAAAAAAGTTAATTTTGAATATATAAAATAAGAAAATCAAGTTTATGCCAGAAATTAGTCGCTTTTATGGTTTAATAGTTTATATGTTTTTTAACGACCACAATCCTCCTCATTTTAAAGTTGTCTACAATGAATTTGTTGCAAATATTTTAATCGAAAATGGAAATATTTTAAATGGAGATTTGCCTATAAGTAAACTTAAATTAATTTCAGCTTGGGCAGAAATCCACAAAGAAGAATTATTAAAAATGTGGGAAACAAAAGTTTTTGTTAAAATCAAACCTTTGATATAATGATTATTGTAACAAAAATAGAAAAAATCGAGAAACATAATTTGTTTTTGCGCTTTTCTAATCAAGAACTTCGTAAGCTAAATTTATCTGCTTTGAACCTAAGTATGCATAATCCAGAATTTATTAAAAACTTGTTTGATATAAAAACATTTAAAAAAGTAAAAGTTGGAAAACTTGGACAAATATATTGGACAGATTTAGCTCATTTAATTGATGAAAAAGGAAAAAAAATCCAATGTGAATTTGATTTTTCTCCAGAATTTGTATACAACCATTCGATAAAAATTTCAGAATAAAATAATTAACTACAAAAATTTGAATATTACAGACTACAAAAACATTTATTTTTTAGGTATTGGAGGCATTGGAATGAGTGCTTTGGCTCGTTGGTTTAAGGTACAAGGATTTTATGTTGGTGGATACGATAAAACCGAAACCACACTTACGCAAGAACTTGTTTCAGAAGGCATGGATGTGCATTACGACAACAAATTAGGTAGAATACCGACTGAGTTTTACAACAAAAGAGAAACTTTAGTGGTGCGTACACCTGCTGTGCCAAAAGACAATAGCGAGTTACAATACTTTGAAAATGAGCATTATACAATCCTAAAACGTTCAGAAATACTGGGTTTAATTACCGAAAATCTGATTACCATTGCAGTGGCAGGCACACACGGAAAAACAACTACTAGCAGTTTAATTGCACATATTCTCAAACATGCAGGAGCAAATGTGAGTGCCTTTTTAGGAGGAATAACAACCAATTATAATACCAATTTATTGATTGGTAAGCCAACAGAAAAAATCGATAAAATGCCCGAGGTGCCACCTTTTGGCAAACATTTGTGTGTGGTTGAAGCTGATGAATACGACCGTTCTTTTTTGACTTTGCACCCAGATATTGCCATTGTTACTAGCATGGATGCTGATCATTTGGATATTTATGGGCAACATGACGAACTCAAAAAATCGTTTTCTGATTTTATAAACCAAATCAAAATAAAAGGTCATTTGGTAATAAAAAAAGATTTGCCATTTGCCATAAAAGGAAACAAACTGATTTATATTCATGAATATGCATCAGTTTCGGAATCGGATTTGGAAAATAAAAATAAAACACCGTTTTCTGCACAAAATATACAAGTTGAAAATGGATTTTTTGTTTTCGATTTTGTTGCAAAAACTGCTGGAATAAAAAATATAAAACTGCAAGTGCCTGGTTTTCATAATGTTGAAAATGCTGTAGCAGCTATCAATGCCTGCATTTTGGCAGAAGTTCCTGTTGAATTAATAAAATCAGGAGTAGAAACTTTTAGAGGTGTAAAACGAAGATTTGAATATATTATAAAAACCAAAAAACTGGTTTATATAGACGATTATGCCCATCACCCAACAGAGATTGAAGCATTTTTGAGTTCGGTAAAAGCACTTTATCCATCAAAAAAACTTACTTGTATTTTCCAACCGCATTTGTTTACTCGTACGAGAGATTTTGCTGATGGCTTTTCAAAAAGTTTGAGCATAGCCGATGAAGTAATTTTGATGGATATTTATCCTGCTCGTGAGTTACCTATAATTGGTGTTAATTCCGAGATGTTAATGTCAAAAATTACATCAAAAAAAGAACTAGCCACCAAACAAAACCTAATGCAAGTACTTGAAAATAAGCAATTTGAGGTATTAGTAACCGTTGGAGCAGGAGATATTGATACATTTGTAGAAAAAATAAAAAGTAAGTTTTTGTAGAAATGGATGATATAAATAAAAAATATTTAACCGAAAAAATTACTTTACAAAAAATTAAAGTCGTAGAACTATTTGCTGGTGTAGGTGGTTTTAGACTTGGTTTAGAAGGTTGGAATAACAAATCTGCATCATCAAATTACAAGGAAAGTTTTGAAAGTTCATATAAAATAGTTTGGAGCAATCAGTGGGAACCTTCTACTAAAACCCAATATGCCTCATTGGTTTATGAAAACCGTTTTGGAAAAGAAAATCATTGCAATCAAGACATTTCAACTGTTGAAGTTTCAGAAATTCCAGATCACGATTTATTAGTTGGAGGTTTCCCTTGCCAAGATTATTCAGTTGCAACCTCTTTAAAAAACTCAAAAGGGCTTATTGGAAAAAAAGGTGTTTTATGGTGGTCAATCCACAAAATATTATCTGAAAAAATAAACAAACCCAAATATCTTTTTTTAGAAAATGTCGATAGGCTTTTAATTTCACCATCAGGACAACGAGGAAGAGATTTCGCAATTATTCTAAAAAGTCTAAATGATTTAGGCTATTCAGTTGAATGGAGAATTATAAATGCAGCAGAATTTGGAATGCCTCAAAGAAGAAGACGAATTTTTATTTTGGCATATCTTCAAGGAACTTCAATTTATGAAGCTATAAACGAACTGCCAGCAAGTGAATGGATTTTAGAAGAAGGAACATTAGCAAATGCCTTTCCAGTAACATCTGAAATTTCATTATTCCCAACAGAATTTAAACTTAAAGGCGACATTGTTTACATATCTGAAAACTTCAACAAAAATGGAGCAACAGGAATGTTTGAAAATGCAGGAGTTATGATAAACGGTTTGGTTACGACTATAAAAACACAACCAAACTACGATGGAAATTATACAATCCTTAAAGATTTAGTTCAAAATGGAGAAGTAACAGAAGAGTTTTATATTAATGAAAAAGACCTTGACAAATGGAAATATTTAAAAGGAGCAAAAAAAGAAATGCGAACTAATGCCGAAGGATTTGAATATAATTATAGCGAGGGTGGAATGATTTTTCCAGATCCGTTAGACAAACCTTCAAGAACTATAATAACAGGCGAAGGTGGAAAATCTGCATCAAGATTTAAACACGTAATTCAAACACCAAAAGGCTTTAGACGACTTTCGCCAGTTGAACTTGAAAGACTAAATATGTTCCCTGATGACCACACAAAACTTGAAGGAGTTTCCGATACAAAGAGAGCATTCTTTATGGGTAATGCTTTGGTTGTAGGTGCAGTAGAAAAAATTGGAATTGCTTTAAAACAAAAAATCAATAAAAATGACTGAACAAGAAAAGAAAAACTGGTCAAATACAAATAGTTTAAAATTGTTTGTTTCAAAAGAACACTTTCATCATCATGCTTTTGAAATAATAAATACTTATCAAAACCTTAAAATTGAATTTTTAAATTCGCTGACAAATGAAATTAGAGTTTCTACAAGAATAAAAAAAACAATCGGAATAGAAAGCAAAGCAATAGAAGCTAAAGAATTAAATATTGTCATAAGAGAAGAGTTAAAAAAAATAAAAAATGTAGAAATTAAATTTGAAGTATATGAAGAGAATGGAGTTTTTTATTTTAGTTCCGAAAAGAGTTCAATAGGAGGTTTTGATTTTGCAATTTTAAATCACTATAACAATATTCTTACGTTAAGAAATTTATGTTTTGGTAATTTACAGTATTCTGATGGAGAAATTCGATGGGAAAAGTTTTTAAAGCAAAATCCTGACTTAACAAAAATTGCTAATAAGTTAAAAAAGATAGATGAAAAGGGAAAAAATATTTCAAATAATGAAATTAACAAACCATCCCCTTTAATTGTTGGTGAAATTCAATTTGGAAATTGGGCACTTGCTTATAGAGATTTTTTCAAAGTTTTGAAAGCTGACGTACAAAATGCTGTAGATTGTTTAATTTACATTGTTCCCACTGGTAATCTAGAAAGTATGTTAAGTGATGGAATAGTTACTTTTGATAAAACAAAAAAAATAATGGATGACTTTTCTAAAGTAATTTCTGTCCCTGTTTGGTTGATTGGAATCGATGTAAAATGATTAAAATAAAGCACACTATTTGTTAAAATTCTTATGGTAATAATTTTTTAATATTCAATTTAATTAAAAAATATGTAAACTAAATATTTTCAATTTCCACCCTATGAACCTACCAAAACTCAAACTTCCACGCTTTAAAGGTTATGTAATTGCATTTTTTTGGATTGCAATTATTGCCTCGTTAATGGCTTTTGTTGATAAACGCCAAAAAGATAAGGTTTGCCAAAAAGTAAATGTAAAAATCGATAACGAATATGATAATTATTTTATCGAAAGCGAGGATGTGCAAAATTTAATGACCAAAAATCAACGTGAAAACTTGATAAATAATATTCACGAATTTATAAATTTGAAAGAACTCGAAAAACGCATCAAAGCACATGGTTTTGTAGAAAAAGTAGTGGTTTCAAAAGATTTGAAAGGAAATGTGGATGTATATGTAGTTCAATATCAGCCACTTGTACGTTTAGGTATTGCAGGAGTCGAAGATAAATACGTGAGTTCAAACGGAAAAATACTACCCATTTCAGATCGTTTTACAGCCCGAACTATGGTTTTGACAGGTGCATATACTTCTCTACTGGCTCAACGAGATTGGAAAAAAGATAGTTTGAGGTCAAAATATTTTGAATTTGTAAATAAAATCACATCTAACGAATATTTAGCTCCCCTTTTACCACAAGCCGATATAAATTGGAAAGGAGAAATAATTATTTATCCACAAGTAGGCAAGCAAACCATAGATTTTGGTAAACCTGTCGATTTAGATGTTAAATTTGCTAAAATACTTGCATTTTATAAAAAAATAGTACCTGCAAAAGGTTGGAATGCATATAAAAAAGTTACTATAAAATATAAAAATCAAATCATTTGTGAAGAATAACTACTTCATAATCAAATAGATATAAAAATGGATGATAAAATAGAAGTAGGTCTTGATATTGGTACAACTAAAATCTGTGTAATTGCTGGACGAAGAAACGAATTTGGGAAGCTCGAAATTTTGGGCATGGGCAAGGCTGTTTCCGAAGGCGTAACACGAGGAATGGTTACAAATATCGACAAAACGGTAGATTCTATCAAAGCAGCCATTGTAGAATGTGAAGAGCAAGCTGGTTTAGATATTCAAGAAGTGAGTATAGGCATTGCAGGTCAGCACATTAGAAGTTCAAAACACAGAGGTTCTATTTTGCTTTCGGGGCAAGACCATGTGATAAAAATCGAAGATTTAGAGCGTTTGAGTAGCGATATGCACCGCAGTTTGGTGCCACCAGGCAGCGAAATTATTCACGTTATGCCTCAAGATTATTCTGTCGATTATAACGATGGCATAAAAGACCCTGTGGGGATGGTTGGAACTCGCTTAGAAGCTGATTATCATATCATTACAGCTCAAACAGCTGCTGTAAATAATATTAACAGATGTGTAAAAAAAGCAGGTGCAGAACTTGGAAAAACTGATTTTACATGTAAAAATTTAATTTTAGAACCACTTGCTTCTTCTTTAGCCGTTTTGAGCGATGAGGAAATGGAAGCTGGTGTTGCTTTAGTAGATATTGGTGGTGGAACTACTGATATTGCTATTTTTCATGAAAATATTTTGCGTCATACTGCAGTAATTCCCTTTGGAGGAGCCATTATTACTGCGGATATTAAACAAGGTTGTGCTTTGATGCATCAACAAGCCGAATTATTAAAAGTACGTTTTGGTGCAGCTTTGGCTGATGAAACCAATCCTAACGAAATTGTTGCCATTCAAGGTTTAAGAAATAGACCAGCTAAAGAAATCAGTATCAAGACTTTAGCTCAGATTATTCAAGCTAGAATGGAAGAAATTATCGAATTGGTTTATGCCGAATTAATTGCTTCGGGCTATCACAAACGTTTGGCTGGTGGCATTGTGATTACAGGCGGTGGTGGAACATTAAAACATTTGAAACAACTTTTTGAATACAAAACAGGCTTAGATGCTCGAATCGGACATCCAAACGAACATTTAGGAAAATGCAAATCAGATGAAGTAAAAAGTCCTATGTATGCCACATCAGTCGGATTGGTTTTGGCAGGATTTAGAGCATTAGATTCGCGTGATAACCGATATAGCGAACTAAAAGGAAAACAACAAACCTCTTCTATTATTACTAAAGTTCCCAAAAAACTTGATCTCAATCCAAATGGTTTGTTCAAAAGTATTTTGGACAAAACAAAAGGAATGTTGATGGATGATTTTGATGATAAAACAGGGTATTAAATAGCATATACGGAGCATTTTTATTTCAAATGCTCCGTATTATTATTGTTTTCGATATTAAAATTTTTACTATCAAATTTTAATACATACAAACACAGATTTGAGTGTCCAAACGTATCCATTTTAGAAATTGGTTGGTTTGTTAATTTGCACAGAAGCACTCGCATAGCTCTGCCGTGCATACAAATCAATACGTTTTTTTCGTCTTTTCGTGATAAAATCATTTCAATAATTGGCTGTTGCCTGGCTGCCACTTCGTTTGGACTTTCGCCACCTCCAATTTGCAAATCCAAATTTCCAGAAGCCCATTGATTAGTTACATGCATATAATAATCGTGCATTTCTGTATTCGAAACTTTTCCATCTTGCTCTCCCCAGCTGATTTCGTTTAGCCCTTGATAAGATTCATGTGCAATACCCGATTTAATAAATTTCTCAACCGATTGGTGTGTACGCTTGAGTAAGGAAGTATAGATTTTATCAAATTTAATATGCTTATAAAAATCATAAAAACGAGCCGCTTGTTCCCTGCCCTCGTCATTCAAATCGGTATCTACACGACTGCCTTGTACAATTCCTTTTTTGTTGTAATCTGTTTGTCCATGACGAATCAAGTAAATATATTTGGTTTCCAAACGAAGTAAATATTAAGCTAGTTATTTTAATAATTTTTCTAAAATAGTATCTAATTCTTCTGAACGAATCGATTTTGCTATAATTTTTCCTTCTTTATCAATCAAAAAAGATTGCGGAATAGACTCAACGCCATACATCAGAGCCACTTCATTATCCCAACCCTTTAAATCTGAAACGTGTTTCCAGTCTAATTTATCAGCAGTTATGGCATTTTTCCATTTCATTAAATCATCATCAAGCGAAACTCCTAAAATATCAAAATTTTTGTTTTTATATTTTTGAAAAACTTTAACTAATGCTGGATTTTCTTTGCGACAAGGTCCGCACCACGAAGCCCAAAAATCAATTAACGTATATTTACCTTTATAATCCGAAAGACTAATTTTGTTTCCATCAGGAGTATTGAGCGAAAAATCTCTTGCTTTGCTTCCAACTGCATTGCTGCTCATTTTTTCTGTATTCGTAATAAAAGACAAAATATAATCAGAAGTCGGATTTTGAGATTTGAAATCCGCAGCCAAAGAATCTAAAAAAGATATTTCTTTTTCTTTGTCTAAAAACTCTGTTGCATAGACACTTACAATATTTTTAGGATTAGATTTTATTAACTCTTTAATATTAAAATTAAATTTTTTAGATTCATTTTGGTAATCAGACATCAAAACCGTACCTGCACTTGGATTTGTGTTTGAATATAAAATATATAATTTATTTAACGAATCTGTTAAGGTTTGAAAACGAGCATTCAATCCATCAATTTTTTGTAAAAAACCATTGAGCGAACTGCCAGAATAACTTTTAACATAAAGCAATTCATTTTTAGCAAAATAAACTGTAATTGGTTCATTATCAAGTGCAAAAAAAGAATATAATTCTGCATTTTTAGATTGTAAAGAGAAAAATCCAGCTTCTTTTAGTTTGCCTTCAAAAGCAAATTCTTTTTTATCCAAAACAATGAGTGAGTCTATGGTTTTTAAATTGCTACCAATCACCTGTTTAAGAAAAAATGTATCGCTAATTGCTATTTCTGAGTTTACTTTTACTTTATAAGTATTTGACAAATCATCTTTTTTATTTTCCTTTCCACAACTCCAAAAAAGGATAATACAACCTAAAATTAAACTGCAATTCTTCATACGTTTTTGTATTAAAAATCAAAAATAAGCATAAATTACAATATCAAAAGCAGTATTTTCTAATTTGCTAAAATAAGTGTATGAAGATTCAAAATAAATCTATTAATTTTGTGTACATTTTACATCCAACTTTATCTTTATTCTAAAAAATGAATAAAACACTGTTTGTTATCAATCCAATTTCGGGTAGGAAATCTAAAGAGGCTTTGCCAGCAATAATTGCACATTATTTTGATAAAGAAACCTATAAAATAGTTTGGACAGATAAAGCAGGACATGCTCCTACCTTGGTAAAAAATGGCATACAAGAAGGTTTTACGCATTTTATTGCCGTTGGTGGCGATGGCACAGTGAACGAAGTTGCTAAAACTTTGGTTGGAACAAATTTTGCAATGGGAATAATTCCATTTGGTTCGGGCAATGGTTTGGCTCGACACAACAAAATTAATATGGATTTGCGTAGGGCATTGATAATTGCCAAAGAAGCAAAAATAAAATGTATTGATACATGCCAACTCAATGGTGTGCCGTTTATAAACATGGCTGGTGTTGGTTTTGATGCACATATTGGCGAACTTTTTGCCAAGAGCAAAGGCAGAGGTTTTCAAACATATATCAAAACTACTATTAATGAATTTAGAAATTATGTTCCAAAATCTTACAAAGTTTTTGCAGATGGAAATGAAATTTCGCTCGATGCATTTTTAATTAGTTTTGCTAACTCTTCGCAATATGGAAACAATGCTTTTATTGCTCCAAAAGCCGATATTGCAGATGGATTAATAGATGTTTGTATTTTAAAACCATTCCCAAAATGGAAAATTGCTGAAATAGCCTATAGACTATTTGCTAAAAATATTGATAAATCAGAATATGTAGAAACATTTAAAGCAAAATCAATTGTGGTTGAAAGAACAAAAGAAGGCGTTTTGCATGTTGATGGTGAGCCATTTTTATCAAACAAAAGACTAGAAGTGAGCGTTTTACCAAAATCTTTGAATTTAATTGTACACGAAAGTTTAGCTGATAAAATCACTAAGTCTTCAATGGATTTTGAGTTGGCTTAAAGAATGTTTTCTACCCTAATTTCCTAATTCCATTTAAAATAATATTAATATCATCAGCAGGTTTGTAGTTTTTGGCGTATAAAATATCAAGTTTTTCTCTGGTTTTTTCGTCAATATTTAAAACACCAAACTCAGAAGCTGGGTTTAAAACACCATTTTTTATTTTTGGCAATTTTGCAGAATTATGGGTAGAAAATCCAATAAAAGAATAGTTGCCTAATAAAACAGAAAACATATTTTTAAAATAGTTTTTTTTGTTTTGTTGAATCAAAATTAAAAATGGTGCAAATATCAATCCAAATAAACTAAACAAAATATCTATTAACCGTTTCGAACGTTGATTTATAGGATTAATTAGTTTAAGTTCGATATCAAAAGTATACAGTTCGCCTTGCGATTCTTTTGAGTGGCTACCAATGATAAAATTGCTATCATCAGGCACAATTTTATATTCTATAGCTGAATTATCAACATTTGCCATCATACTAATAATATCATGAGCTGGCATATTTTTTGAGCAAAAAATAACCTCATTGGGTTTATAAATCTTTAAAATTTCGGCAGTATTTTTATAGTTTCCTAAATAATTTTCATGAGACGTTTCGTATGTTTCTGTTGAAATAAAACCTAAAATTGTTAATTGGTTTTTTGTTTGATTTAATAAATCTATAACTCTATTACTTTCTGAAAACGAACCAATTATGATTATTTTTTTAGTGATAATTTCTTCAAAATTTATTTTCTTATACTTAATAAAATTTATAAAAAGGCGAGAAAAAAGCAATGCTATAATTGTCCAAAAAGATGCCAAAATTATAATGGCTTTTGAATACCGATAGGCATCCACAAAATTGGTTACAGAAGAAATGATTACAGCACCCAAAACTACACCCCGAATGATCCGATGCGATTTGTATGGTTTATAATATCCACCACTTATATAGACACAAAAAATCCAAACTAGTGTGTAAATTGGAATAACAACAGTAGAAAAATCGCTTGGATAATGAATATCAGAGCCAACATATTTAAAATTATCTTGCCAATAGTTTTTAATAAAAATAGTACCAAATAATACTAAAACTGTATCTAAAAAAACATGTGCATATTTTTTAATTGTATTTTGCAAAAAAGACAAAATGGCTTTTGCCCAAATCGCAATGTGGATTAAAATTGAAAACGAACGTGCATACGAACTCGAAAAGTGCTTTTTAGCAAAAATCGCCATAGCACCATAAAAAATATAAACATAATTTAAGCTCGATTTTTTGGTACTTTCACCTTTGTAATGAATGATTTTTGTATCTGGAAGATATATGTTCTTAAACCCAGCTTTGGTGATGCGATACGACAAATCTATATCTTCGCCATACATAAAATAATCTTCATCGAGCAGGCCAATATTGTCTAACACAGACTTTCGCATAAACATAAATGCTCCTGAAAGCACATCAATTTGATGCGTTTTATTTTTATCTAAAAAGCCTAAATGGTATTTTCCATACTTTTTTGATTTCGGAAAAAGAGATGAAAGTCCCGAGATTTTATAAAAAGCCACCCAAGGTGTGGGCAATCCACGTTTAGATTCGGGCAAAAAATCGCCTTTGCCATCAACCATATAGACTCCAAGTCCTCCCGCTTCTAAGTTTGCATCCATATACGAACAACAAACGCTAAAAGTATCTTTTTGAACAACTGTATCTGGATTGAGCAACAAAATATATTCGCCTTTTGCTTGGCGAATTGCTAAATTATTGGCTTTTGAAAAACCAAGGTTTTGTACCGATTCAATTAATATTACATCTGGAAATTTCTTTTTTACCATCTCAACAGAGCCATCGACTGAAGCATTGTCAACTACAAAAATTTCTATAGAAAGATTACCAATAGCTTGATATACAGACTTTAAAGTTTGTTCTAAAAAGTAACAAACATTATAATTAACTATTATGACACTTATTTTGCTCAAAATCTTGAAATTGTATTCGCGTTTTCAAAGATAATAAATAAAGGAATTTTAAACATTAATATAAATATTTTTATAACTAAAATTGAGTTCGTATTAGATGCCTTTTACTAGACCATAAATCAAACTACTGTCAAGTGATTACTATTCAACACTATAAACTATAAATCTCATTCTAATATTTCAATTTTCTTAATCTCTGAATTTAACGTTGTACCAAAAGTGCTGCTACATCCTAGAGCAAGAGTGTAATTTCCAGCTTGCAAATTTGGTAATATAAATTTGATTTCATTTTCAATCATTTCATTGTAATTTAGTATATGAAAATCCTTTTTTAAAGTTCCGCTAATATCAAAAATAGCCCCATTTTTATCTATCAAAACCAAATGGATTCTAACTGGAAAATTTGCATGAAAAAAATTTATGCGATGTTGATGTGGGTTTTGAATAGCAAAATTTATTTTTAAGGTATCACTTTTTTTTATTACATTTTTTTCAAGATTATATTTTATTTTCAAATGATCCACTGTTTGTATACTGTCCACAAAAAAGCAGTTTATAATTTCATTATCGACCTTTATTTCATTTGAATTTCCGTCAGAAACTACTAAAACGGGAGTATCTAAAAATTCATTTTCAAATTGCCATATTTCAAATTGATGGTTTCCTCTTATTGTGGTTGCTACTGAAATAGATTTTTTGCCTGTAAAAAAAGTATATAAAGATGGATTTCTATATGAAGTTGCAAACACTACTGGTTTATTTTCGGCTATTTTATCTATTGCTAAATAATAGGATTTCTTACCATTAAATCCAAAATTAGAAGGGATTAAATTAGTAACCAAAATAATCCTTGTAACAAGAATTAAAAATAAAGAAAATCCAATGAATTTGTATGCATACTTTCGCAACCAAACATCATTTTTCATTTTAGTGTGTAACAAAATAATCATCGAAATAGATGCCGAGACAGTCCATTGTGGCTGCGAATGACCTTTTAAAGTGGCAAGTGCAAAGAAAAGAATAAAGCCTATAATGAGATAATAGTGGGCTTTTTCAAACTTATTTGTTGGGCTATAATTATATAAAACATACAAAACGGCTATCAACGTAAATGGATTAAAAGCCAAAAGTTGGTTAGGAATAAATTCTAAAACATATAGCCACCGAAAATTCTCGGAACGACCAATTAAATGGTATTTAAAACTAGGAAAATCATGTATATATTGCCAATAAAAATGAGGAATTGTTGCACAAACTGCTAAAAATATTGCCATTAGAAATTTACGATTGGCAAGTATGGAAACATTGGATAGTACCACAAAACCAATGACCAAAACTGCTTGGTATTTGCTATAAACCAAGCCCGCCATTGCAAGGGCAATTAAAAAAGCAAAAAAGCCATTTTCTTTCTCTAAAAATTCTTTATAGGCATATAAAAAAAAGGCAGTAAAAAAAAGTAAAGGCACATCCGGTGTAGTAATAAATCCATAAAATGAAAACATAACCAAAGAAGTTGAAATTAGAAAAAAATGAAGCACAGATTGCTTTTTATTTTCTGTATTTTTATCTAATAAAAGCCATACAATGCACAACGTGGCAGCCTGCATAAGTACGGTTACAAATCGCACGCCAAGGTTTCCGCTAAAAATAATTGAACTCAATCGTATAATTAACCCAACCATTGGTGGGTGGTCGTAGTAGCCCCAATCTAAGTATTTGCTATATAAAAAGTAATAAGCCTCATCACCTAATATTTCAGTAAAATAAGATTGTAAAAGATTTATTGCTATCAAACCCAACAATAGTAATATAAATAAATTTTTACTACTTATTTTTTTATAAATCTTCATATTTGAAAAGCATTTTAAATCCTGACTAGTGGTATCAATTATCGCATAAAAGCGATGCCAATACCAAACACATCTTGCAAATTTCCTGGTGTTTTAAACAACGAACCATTAGAAACATGCAGCACATTTAATGATATTTCGATTGATTTGGAAATACTGTACGAAAAAGCAAGGTTATGGTGCAAATTAAAGCCTTTGTTTGTAAGCCCATCGCCAGCAATTGGATTAGTAACTTCACACCAAATTAAACCTAATTGGTAAGATAAATAAGCTTTACGAAAAACTAAAAAACTGATTTTTGTGGCTAACCCTGCTGCATAATTCCCTTTAGTAGAATGGTGAATAACTACCAAAGGATTTATTTTGAGTAGCTTTTCTCTGGCTCGATTATTTGCATAATTCAAATCAAATTGAAATGGTAAATATAAAAGATATGTAAAATTTAAGGCTTTAAACGACATATCGTTATCTTTTCGGGTTCTATAAACCCCTGTAATTACTTCGGCTTTGAATTTTTTGATATACAATTTAAAAAGTCCACGTTCATTTTTTCTTGATTCATTCAAACTATCTAAAATGTAACTATTTTTTTGTGCATTTAAAATAAAGACATTGAGGAATAGAAATAGAATGATTTTTGTACGCATGGTTTTTATAAATCAGTATTTTAGTAACTACAAAGTCCAAAAATAATCATTTTTTTTAAAAGTAGCGTAGCTTTGGCTATGTTCTTAATTAATACAAAAAAATATGTTTTTTAAAATCACTTAAGAAATAACACACACACATAAATATTTAGATAGTACAAATTTGGTACTTGAAAAATTTAAAGTAGAGCAAATAATAGCACAAAATATTACAATACATTACATCTCAATAACTTACATAAAAAAAATAACAATCTATAAATTTACATAAATGAATATTATTTTTAATATTTGGATTCTTTTCAATCAAATTAAACTATGCAAAGGAGAGATTTTGTAACTTATTCAGGTATTGCGGCAGTAGGAACTTGGTTTTTGCCATCAATTGTATCAGGCTCAATAAATGAAGAGAGCGAATTGCTAGTAAAAGCACCTTCAACTGCAAAGTTTGTTTGGTCTGATAATGAAGGAATTGGACGAAATTTATATACAAATTTTAGAAAATCATTTTCAATAAATGGTAAAATTGAAACTGCAATTATAAACTTATTTGTAGATTCTAGTTATCAAATCTTTGTAAATGGCGAATTTGTAAACCAAGGTCCACTAAGGTTCGATCCTCGTTTTCCAGTATATGATTCGATAGATTTAAAACCTTTTTTAAAAGAAGGAGAAAATGTAATTGCTGTGAAAGCAAATTATTTTGGGATGAAAACCTATAAATCAATTGCAAACCGTGCTGGATTTATTGCTTGGGGAGAAATAAAGTCAGGTTCTAAAACCATAAACTTAGATACAAATGCACAAAATTGGAAATGTGCCGTTGCTCAAGAATTAGGAAGTTATGTACAAAAGCTAAGTTTTGCTTTAAACCCAACCGAAATTTTAGAACAAGAAAAAGAAAGCAAAAACTGGAAACTTTCTGGATTTGACGAATTAAAATGGAAACAACCTGTTTTAATTTCAAAGCAAGATTCATGGGGAGAGTTTTCGAAGCGAGATTTACCTTTTATTTCTGGGAATGAGATAGAAATTAATAAAGTTTTACATACTTATCCGCTAGAACCAAAAGAAGATTATTATTCATTTTCACTTAGTTTGCCAAATTTAGCTGGTGATGAATACAATTCTTATGGAAATGGGCATTATATTGCCTTTCAAACTTGGATCTATTCTGAAAAAGACCAAACAGTAAAAATTGGACATTTTTGGGGAGAAAATTGGATTAATGGCAAGCCACTTAAAAGTGTTGGTTCTAAAATATATAGTATGCGTTTGGTTTCAGAGTTAAAACTAAACAAAGGATGGAATAGTTTTTTTGGCAAAGTTGGACCTTATTCTGATTTGCTAAATCATTATTTTACTATTCCTAAAAACAAAGGCATTACTTTTTCGGCAGAAAAAAGTTTAAATAACACAAAAACAATTTTCAAAAGAACACCAATAGTAAGTAGTGCAGAATTCGAAAAAAATATTTTACCCAAAACATTACCATTTGAGCAAGACGAAACATTAAAAGAAGTTGGTGGTTGGGTAAGTATAACATCAAAAGAAAAAGCACAAAATCCGTGTTTTGAAACCAGTTGGGATATGTATGGCGAACAAATCGAAATTCTAACACCGCAAGATTTAAAAGGGTATATTTTTAAAAAAGAAATATATCAAGATGGTTTTAGTATTACGTTTGATTTGGGAAAAATGCATTTATCTTACCCAAAAATAAAAATCGAAGGTGTAACTGGAGCTACTATAGATTTTACTTATGGCGAACAACTTTGCGATGACAAAGCACATATTTTACATGTATTTAATTATTTACCTGGCGATAGAATAATTTGCAATCAAGACACCTTAGATTGGATGCCATCACACCCAAGAGGAATTCGATATCTAAAACTTACAATTAGAAATCTTATAAAAGATATAAAAGTAACTGATTTTAAAATAATTTCTGCAAATCTTGACTTGCCAACAAAAGGCTCTTTTAACTGTTCAGACAATCTTTTAAATGCAGTTTGGACAATGTGTGAAAAAACACAAAAATCAAACATGGAAGATGCTTATGTTGATTGTTCGGGCAGAGAACGTGGAATGTATTTGAGAGACACTATTATCCAATATTATAATAATCTAGCACTTTTTGGCGACCATAAATTGATGCGAAGATGTATGGAATTGTATCTTCAATCGCCTGACGAAACAGGAAAAGTACGTGCGGTTTATCCAAATGTAGGCAATTATACCATTTCGGATTTTTGTTTAAATCTAATGGAAGGGTTGCGTGGATATTTTGATTATACCAATGATAGTGAACTGATTACAAAATATTGGGATGCAATAATGGGAAATATAAATTGGTTCAATAAACTATCTGACGAACGAGAAGATGGACTTTTAGATGCAGATTGGCCCAAAAAACAGAAAACAAATGCTCATTATGGTGGATTTCATGGAGATTTAGGTATTGTAAAAGGAAGTATGGATATAAATGGAGTACATTGTGTTTTTACTTTAACTTACCTAATTGCTTTAAAAGACACTATTTATTTAGCAAAAAAAATTGACAAGAAAATAGATGCAGAAAGTTTACAAAAACGTGTAGATAAACTAACAACATCAATTCAAAAATTCTGGGATGATTTGAAAAATGCATTTGTAGATAAATTAGGTGGAAAAACTTATTCTCCTCATGCAGGATTATTTGCTATTAGAGCAGGCATTGCAACTGATACTCAATTTGAAAAAATAAAAATACATGTAAAACAAAAACTGGCTTATATATTTGCCAATGGTTACAATCCTGATGAAGGAGTGTATGTTTCGCCAAGCTATATGTATTATATTTTCGATGGATTATATAAAGCTAAAATGCCTGAAATTGCAGAAAATTTGATGCGACAAGGTTGGGGATGGTGTTTATATAATGGCTTTACAACTGTACCCGAATATTTTGATAATAACCCTTACAATAGTATGTGCCATGCTTGGTCGGCAAGTCCTGTTTATTATTTATCGAAAAATGTTTTGGGAATTAATTTTCCAAAATCTCCAGATTTGAATTTTGTAGAAATAAATGTAAATTCGTCTTCAATTTCATTTGCAGAAGGAAAATATCCACACCCCAAAGGTACAATTGATGTAAAATGGCATACAGAAAATGGTAAAAGAGTTTTTGATTATGCAAAAGCACCCGAAGGAGTTGAAATAATTATTAATGGTTAATTGTTAATTGTCATAAAAGTAAAACTTACCAAAACAATAAAATAAAGAAAAAGTATTTAGAAAAAATTCATAATTCATAATTCATAATTCATAATTCATAATTAAAATATGCTTACCTTAGATAAATACAATTTTAAAGACAAAAAAGCTTGCGTTCGTGTAGATTTTAACGTTCCACTTGATAAATCTTTTACAATTACAGACGATACTAGACTAAGAGCTTGCGTTCCAACTATTTCAAAAATATTGAAAGATGGCGGTTCGTGTATTTTGATGTCGCATTTAGGCAGACCAAAAGATGGACCAGAAGAAAAATCTTCGCTTAAACACGTTGTAAAATGGCTAAAAGATACTTATAAAACCAATGTACATTTTGCAGACGATTGCATAGGCGAATCGGCAAAAACACTTTCGTCAGCATTAAAACCAGGCGAAATTTTACTTTTAGAAAACCTTAGATTCTATAAGCAAGAAGAAAAAGGAGATGAAGAATTTGCGAAAAAACTAGCTTCATATGGCAATGTTTGGGTAAATGATGCGTTTGGAACTGCTCATCGTGCACATGCCTCTACGGCAGTTATGGGTAAATTTTTTAGCGAACGTGTTTGCGGATTTGTGATGCAAGCAGAACTAGAAAATGCCGAAAAAGTGCTTGGAAATGCAACAAAACCATATACTGCAATAATGGGTGGTTCAAAAATTTCTGATAAAATTTTAATTATCGAAAGATTATTAGATAAAGTTGATAATTTAATTATTGGTGGTGGAATGACATATACTTTTGTGTTAGCACAAGGTGGAAAAATTGGAAAATCTATTTCTGAGCCAGATAAAGTAGATTTAGCAAAATCAATTATCGAAAAAGCGAAAGTAAAAGGAGTAAAATTATATTTTCCATTAGATAATATGTGTGCAGATAGTTTTAGCAACGATGCGAATCGCAAAATTGTTGGTGCTGGCGAAATTCCAGATGGATGGGAAGGTTTAGATATTGGACCAGAATCTGTAAAATCATTCAAAAAAATTGTTGAAGAATCGAAAACCATACTTTGGAATGGACCAATGGGAGTTTTTGAATTTCCAAATTTTGCCATTGGCACTAATGCCATTGCCGATTCGGTTGTAAAAGCCACAGAATCAGGAGCATATTCATTAATTGGTGGTGGCGATTCGGCTTCGGCAATTAATAATGCTGGCTATGGCGACAAAGTAAGTTATGTTTCTACTGGCGGAGGTGCTTTGTTAGAATACATGGAAGGAAAAGTTTTGCCAGGCGTAGCTGCTTTAAATTAATTTTTAATTCCTATTATAAAAACGGATTGCTATAAAAATAGCGATCCGTTTTAATTTTTGTACTTTTTTGAAAAAACCTTATTTTTGTAAATCAATAAACACTCAGCCGAAACTGAGGCAGGTTTAAAAATATGGAAAATACACCTAAAGAGTATCTTGTTTTACTCTATTATTGCTTTACACCAATCGAAAACCCCGAAGAATTTAGGGAAGAACACCATTTGTGGTGTTTGGCAAATCGCTTAAACGGAAGAATTATCATTGCATCAGAAGGACTAAATGGCACTGTTTCTGGCTCTCGCCAAGATTGTGAGTAAACGTTTTGAAAAAATAGATTTTAAGGTAGAAGTATCTAATAAACAAGCTTTTACAAAACTTCATGTACGCACAAAAGCTGAAATTGTACATGCCGATTTGCCAAATATAAAACCTTGGGAACGCACAGGAATTCATCTCGAACCTGCCGAATTTAAAAAAATGAAAGACAACGAAGATGTAGTTGTTGTTGATTTTCGTTCTAATTATGAACATTCGGTTGGGAAATTCAAAAATGCTGTTACGCTCGATATCGAAAACTTTAGAGATTTTCCAGATAAAATATCCGAATTAGAAAAGTATAAAAACAAAAAAATAATTACCTATTGTACTGGCGGTATAAAATGCGAAAAAGCAAGTGCCTATTTGCTCGAAAATGGTTTTGAAAATGTATATCAACTGCATGGCGGAATCATAAAATACGGCATCGAAGAAGGTGGCGAAGACTTTGAAGGAAAATGCTATGTGTTTGATAATCGGATAGTTGTGGATGTAAATTCGGTAAATCCAAAGGTGGTTTCTACCTGTTATGTATGTGGGACAGTTTCAGACAGAATGGTAAACTGTGCAAATCCTGTTTGCAATAATCATGTACCGATATGCGAGAAATGCGGTTGGGAAATGGAAGGTGCATGTACACCAGCGTGTAAAACCCATCCCGAAAAAAGACAATATGACGGCACAGGTTATTACCAAAAAAATTCAAATGGCTATAATCCATATATTGGTTTGAAAAGAAGAAAAGAGGAAATAAATTCTAATAATTAAAATTTTAATGCCTCAAAATCAACTTGTTATTAAAAATACTCCTTCAAAAGATGAGGTATATTTGCTTTCTAAGGCATTGAATATCAATCCTTTTTTAGCTTCAATTTTAATTCAACGTGGTATAAAAACATTTGATGAAGCCAAACACTTTTTCAGACCATCTTTAGCTGATTTGCACGACCCTTTTTTGATGCTAAATATGCACAAAGCGGTCGAACGCCTAGAAAAAGCATTAGCTAAAAATGAAAAGATTTTGGTTTATGGCGATTATGATGTGGATGGAACTACATCTGTAACTTTGGTTTATGATTTTTTGAGTAACTACACATCAGAAATAGATTTTTATATTCCTGATAGATATTTAGAAGGTTATGGAATCTCGACAAAAGGCATTGATTTTGCTAAAGAAAATGGCTTTTCTTTAATTATTGCTTTAGATTGTGGTATAAAATCGCCTGATAAAATTGCCTATGCAAACAGCCTCAATATTGATTTTATCATTTGCGATCATCACAATCCTGGCGATGAAATTCCAAAAGCAGTAGCAGTTTTAGACCCCAAACAAACAGATTGCAAGTATCCATACAAAGAACTTTCGGGCTGTGGCGTTGGCTTTAAACTTTTACAAGGATATTGTCAAAAAAACAACATTGATGTAGCCATTTTGTATCCCTATTTAGATTTATTAGCCATAAGTATTGGAGCTGATATTGTTCCAATGACAGGCGAAAATCGTATTTTTTGCTTTCATGGACTAAATATCATAAACGAATCGCCACGTGCAGGAGTAAAAGCATTGATGGGAGTTTCGGGGTTTAAAAAGAAATTATCAATTTCAAATGTAGTATTTGGTTTGGCTCCACGTATAAATGCTGCGGGCAGAATTGCACATGCAAAAGCGGCTGTAAATTTACTTTTGGCAAAAGATATTACCGAAGCGGCAGATTTTGCTAAAGACCTCAACGACAATAATTTATCTCGAAAAGAAATCGATTCGAGCATGACCGATGAAGCCATTTTGATGATTGAAACACAAGAAAACTATCAAAACTTGCGTTCTACCGTACTTTTCAAAACCGATTGGCACAAAGGAGTTGTTGGCATTGTTGCATCTCGATGTATCGAAAAATATTATAAACCTACCATTATTTTGACAGCTTCAAATGGAAAAGCGGCTGGTTCGGCTCGTTCTGTACATGGTTTTGATATTTATGAAGCCATTAGCAATTGTGCAGATGTTTTGGAGCAATATGGTGGACACACTTTTGCAGCGGGGATGACATTGAAACTCGAAAACGTGGACTTATTTCGACAAAAATTTGAAGAAGAAGTATCAAAATCTATTTCAGAAGACTCGCTCTCTCCAAAAATAAATATCGATATGGAAGTTCCTTTAAATTTTGTTTCTGATAAAGTATTTAAAATCATAAATCAAATGGAGCCTTTTGGACCAGGGAATATGACACCTGTTTTTTTAACTCAAAACTTAAAAGATGGTGGAAATTCAAGGATTGTTGGCGGCACACATTTAAAACTCGATTTATTTTGCCCCAAAACACGAAAAAAAATTGATGGAATTGCTTTTGGAATGCATGAAAAACTACCTTTAATCAAATCTGGAAACCCATTTTCGGTTTGTTATACTATAGACGAAAACACCTACAACGACATCACTTCGGTTCAATTAAGTATAAGAGAAATATTTTAAAACTTTCATTTCTTACGAACATATTGATTTGCTCTGATGTTTTGACTCGCTAAACTAACGATTTCAACAATTCTTTTATTTCGGGTTTCTATAGTCTTTGCATTCAAAATCCATTCCAAAATCCCTTTTTTTGTTGATGCGGGAAATTTATCAAAATGCATTTTTGCTTCTGTATTTTGGTCTAAAAGTTGTTTCAAATCTGTTGGAATAATATATGCCTCAACTTCGTCTAGTGCATTCCAAGTACCTGTTTTTTTAGCTAATTCAATCATTTTCATCCCAGCTGGCATGATTTTGTTTTGAGTCATTAACTTTTCTATTTTAGCTTTATTTACTTTGCTCCAATTACTTTTTGGGTTTCTTTTAGAAAAAAACTGATAAAAACTTTCATCATCACGTTTGTTTGGCTTGCTATCAATCCAACCAAAACACAAAGCTTCATCCACAGCTTCTGGATAATACACACTTGGCACACCACTTTCTTTTTTATAAATAATAAGCCAAACAGATTGTTCCGCTTTATGATTAATTTCGAGCCACTTTCGCCATGCTGATTGCGAACTTGCCAATGTTGTTTTTATGCCGTTTTTTAATTCCATTTTAAAAATTGTGCTGAGTTTATTATTGGAATACCATTAAAAGGATTAAGAATTAACAAGTCTTTATCACTTGAAATTATGGCATCTGCCTTTGCATCAATTGCTAATTCCAAAATCATATTATCTTTCTTATCTCTGCAAATATCAATTTTAGTGGTAGGTACAATCATAATTGCTACTTCAGAAATAATATCAAAAAATTCAAGTCTAACAGCTAACGAAACATATTTATCAAACTTTTTTCTTGCTAAAACATCTAAATATTCTGTTAAAATTTCTTCTGAAGCTAATAATGTACCAATTTTTCTAGCTTTTAAAAAAGCTTTGGCTTCATTTCCATCAAAATTTAACAAAGCACTAATTAAAACATTTGTATCAAATACAAAATATTTATTCATCAGAAAGCAAATGATTTAATTTTTTAATTGTTAAACCATTTTTTTTAGCTTCTAAACTTGCTTTTTGCATTACATTTAACAATCTCTCAGATGAACTAAGTGGTGAAAATATTTTTTGTAACTGAATATTTAGTATGATTTCAGTTCTTTTTTTCAATTCAACATCTGCAGAATGATAAGCGTTTGCAAGTGAAGACGGTACTTGAATCTGAATAGTTTCCATTTTACATGTTTGTTTATATAAATTTAATACTTTTATTCTGATTTTAAAATACAAGACTATATTTTTTAAGCACCTGCTCGTTTTAATCTATCATTAACTGCTTTTCCTAATCCTTTTTCAGGAATAAATTCAGAAAGTATAATATCACAATCCGACTCGTCAAGTTTTCGCAAAAAGCCAAACAAATTTTGTGCTGCTTCTGATTCATTTTGTGTTGGCGAAAGGACTAAATTGTTCTTAAAATTGTACTTTATCTATATCTCCAATATACATTTTTTTTCGTGGGGCATAATGACTCTCTAGCATACCAGGAGCGGCTGGTTTTGAGGAACTTAAGTGTATTTCTGCTTTTCCTGTAATATGTTCTATGGCACTAAGTCGAGCAGTTCTCCAGCTGGTGTTCCAAATACTTTTTAAAGTAGTATCGCTACTAGAAAAGGTGGCATTTTCTTTAAGTGGATATGCTGTAAATTTCGAGTAGAAATCGTGAATTACCAAAGGCTCGTTGTAGGCTTCAATTTTAACTTGTATGTATCTAAATGTGCGGTAGTATAATGGTTGATAGCAGAAATTTTTGGTTCCATCTAGCAAAATGACGTCATAGATTCCACTGATTATTTTACCCTCTATTTCATTGCGATTGCCCTTATGTTCTGTTTTCACATTTATAAAATAAAGCAAAATTTTGACGAATTTATTTGTTAATTTTTTTTAAAACGTTTTCAAAGCCCAGTCGGCATATAAAATAGCAAGCCCATAATGGTCGTCTACTTTATACCCTTCCAAATGACCAAGTCGAACAATAATTGTGTTTTTTGATGGAATCACAACCACAATTTGCCCCAAAGTGCCTCGTAAATAAAATACATTTTCATCTTTAAATTGGGGTAACAACCAAATTTGATAACCATAATAATCAACAGTATTGCCTTCGGTATCAACAAGTTTTTTAGACGAAAGTGCATCTTCAACATAAACAGAATCTATAAGTTGTGTGTTTTTCCATTTTCCTTTTTGGAGCAGAAGTTTTCCTAATCTTGCAAAATCTAATGCATTAGAATTGATGCAACAAAAGGCTTTTTCGTTGCCATTTTCTTTATCCAAACACCAATATGCATTTTGGTTTGCACCAATGGGTTGCCAAATTTTTTCTTCAAAATATTGGCTTACAGATTTGCCTGTGGCTTTTTGCAAAACAAAACTTAATAATTGAGTGTCGCCACTTTTATAATCAAAACAAACACCAGACTGCGAAATCACATTAGTTTTCATAGCCAATTTGTACAAATCATTTCCATAATAGGCTTCCATAATATCCGAAAAAAAGACATCAACAGGGTTTTTATACGATTTGCTTTCGTCCCAATCTAACCCAGACGACATCATTAATAAATCTTTAATTTTGATTTTTGATTTTTCGCCTGTTGCAAATTCGGTAAGATAATTTAAAACTGGCTCTTCAACCGATTTAATTTTTCCTTCTTTGATAGCAACACCAATAAGCATACTTACTACCGATTTTGCCATCGAAAACGAATTAGAATGGGTGGTATCCGTAAAACCATCCCAATATTTTTCCATCAAAACACTATCGTTTTTGATAATTACAAAAGCAGTGCTTTTATACAGTTGGTTCGTTTTTTCGATGCTGTCTGATACATTTATTTGATTATACTTGGCAGAAAGATTCCATTTTTGGACCGAATCCGAAGCTTTTATTAATCTGTTTTCAAATAGTTTATAATTATCGATGCCAACAAAATTATATTTTAAGGCTTTGTATATGAAGTATTTACCAGAAAATACAATATATAAGTTGAAAACTAATAGTATTGAAATCAAAAAATAAAATATGTATTTAATAATCCTAAAAAGCATAAGGTTTGATACGTTTTTTTAGTTTTATTTGTTTTCAATATTATGGCTATGTTTTAAAATTTACAATAAAATATGATTTTAAAATACCTATTAAAAATGGGACAAAAATGATTCAAACTAAATATTAGCCACGAATGCACGAAAAAACACTAAAAATTAGTGAATTCGTGGCAAAAAATAATAGAAATAAAATTTTTTTTTAACTAATTCTTTCAAATTTTAAAAAGGAATTTAACAATTGTTTATCAATTTAGAATATAGCCAATATTTACAAAGTGCGTTCACGGATTTTATCTTTTACATTATTATTTTTTATTTTAATTGTGCTAGTTTTAAAGCTAAATAAGCCAACAATTTTCCCTAAAAAACCAGAATCCACTCTGGTTTTAGATAAATACAAAAACCCTCTTTCGGCACGAGTTTCTACTGATTTTCAATGGCAATTTAGTTCTCTAAACTATTCATTATCAGAAAAATACATCAAATCTATAATACATTTTGAAGACAAGTATTTTATGTATCATTTGGGAATAAATCCAATTTCGATTTTAAAAGCTTTTTGGCAAAATGTGAAATCTCAAAAAAAAATCAGAGGCGGAAGCACTATCACCATGCAACTTGCCAGACTTTTGCTCGAAAACAAAAAAAGAACTTATTTTAATAAATGTAAAGAAATTTTTTTTGCCTTTTGGATTGAAATTTGTTATGAAAAATCGGAGATTTTATCGGCATATTCGCAAATCGCACCTTTTGGCGGAAATATAATTGGCTTAGAAGCAGCCTCTTGGCGATATTTTGAAAAATTTTCGACTTCACTTTCATGGTCAGAAGCAGCACTTTTTGCGATTTTGCCAAACTCACCTTCTCGCATTTATCCAGGCAAAAAAAATGAAAAATTAATCCAAAAACGAAATCAGCTTTTGTTAAAGCTAAAAGAAAACAAATTGATTTCCGAACAAGAATTTACTATTTCTATGCTCGAACCTATACCTTTTTCGACTATAAAAACAATAAATCAAGCTCCACATGCCTTAGATTTTTTGCTAAAAAACAATAAAAATGGAATTATTCAAACCACCATTCATGATTTTATTCAACATAAAACCAACGAAATTTTAGAAAAAGAAAAACTGAATTTGGCAGCAAATGGTGTAAAAAATGCTTGTATTTTGGTTTTAGATGTAGAAAAAAACGAAGTTTTGGCTTATACAGGCAATATGCCCAATGTTTCAAATCATAGCCAAAAAGATGTAGATATTATTCATGCAGCTAGAAGTACAGGAAGTATTTTAAAACCACTCCTTTTTTCTATGTGTTTGAACGATGGTATTTATTTGCCAAAAACAATTGTAGCCGATATTCCAACTATTATTGCAGGCTATGCACCCAAAAATTTTGATTTATCTTACGATGGAGCAGTGCCATTTCGAAATGCCATTCATCGTTCATTAAATGTGCCATCAGTGCGGGTTTTGCAAGAATATGGTGTTGAAAAATTCCATTATAACTTGAAAAAGCTGGGCTTAAAAACACTTTCAAAACCAGCATCACACTATGGACTTACACTTATTTTAGGCGGAGCCGAAGCCACACTTTGGGATATTTGCAATGTGTATGCTGGAATGGCTCGAAGTTTAAATTCATTTATAAAATATCAACAGTATCAAAAAAACGATTACGATGTTGCCAAAATAGAATATCAAAAAAGCGACACAACGAGCTATAAACAAGAATATTATACGCAAAATGCGATACTTTCTGCTGGTTCGATTTGGCATACATTCGAAGCTATGAACGAAGTATCGAGACCCGACTTAGAAATGGGTTGGCAGATATTAAACGAAGCAAAAATAGCTTGGAAAACAGGCACAAGTTTTGGCAATCGAGATGCTTGGGCAGTGGGTTGCACTCCCGAATATGTGGTTGGCGTTTGGGTTGGCAATGCAATTGGCGAAGGCAGTGCAAGCCTTACTGGTGTGAAAAATGCTGCTCCGTTGATGTTTACTGTTTTTAATGTATTAAAACCAAAAAAATGGTTTCAATGCCCTGAAAATGATTTAGTTAAAGCTAAAATTTGCAAAAAATCGGGCATGAAAGCCAATGCAAATTGCGAACAAGCGGAAATGGATTTAATTCCAAAAAAAGGCTTAGAAACTAGCTTGTGTAACTATTGTAAAACCTATTTTTTGGATTATTCACAAAAGTTTTTGGTAAATCATTCTTGTGCAAGTACAAATCAAATGTTTCAAAAAACCTATTTTGTGCTGCCGCCTGCAATGGAAATGTATTTTAAAATTAAAAATGCAAATTATATCCGTTTGCCAAACTGGAGCGAAGCTTGCAAAACAAATACAACAATCAGAAAATCGTTTGAAATTATTTATCCACTACCATATACTAAAATATTTATTCCTAGAGAATTAACCAATAAAAAAAGCAAAGCTGTTTTTCAGGTTGCATACAAAGGAAATGGAAAATTATTTTGGTTTATAGATAAAAAGTTTGTGTCCGAAACCCAAGTTTACCATCAATTGCAAGTAGAACCTTTGCTCGGAAATCATGTTTTAACCATAGAAGACGAAGCAGGAAATAGCCAATCGATACCGTTTGAAGTGATAGAGAAAGATTGAGTTTGCGATTAAAACATATAATTTTACATTTGTATTAACTCAAAGTATTTTACTACCCCAAATGGCAATTATTCTAGAAGATTTAATAAAGCTGAGAACTAAAACTCCTGAATCAAACATTACAGATGCAAAATTAATCTATGCTAGAAATAGCATTCACTATATAGATGCAAATCAAAAAATCGATAAATTAGAATTAATTTGCAGAAGCCAAACATCGAAAAACGTGATTTACAAACAAACATTTTCGTATGTTAATAACAACTTAATGCCAACTTGTACTTGTTTGCATTTTGAAAGTGGTGCTATTTGTAAACATATAAAAGCTTGTACATTTTTTTTAGAAAAAAATGATGAGGCATTAGAAAAATTAATTGATATAAAAGAAAATCATAATTTAATTGAAGATGTAAAAGTTGTAAAAAAAGTTGTTCCAAAAGTTGAAACATCAAATGAACTACAACTAAAAGACTTGCCAATTCAAGAAGTAATATCCAGCCGAATAACGAATTATGATGATTTTGATATTTTAAATTATCCTGAAAAATATTTTATATCGACTAATCAAAAAGAAAATGAAGCTGAAATTATTTTTAAAAGTTACCAATATGAATATAAACTAAAACTAAAAAGATTATCCGATCAAAATGCCTCAATAAGTTGTAATTGTGTAGCTAAAAAGCCTTGTATTCACCAAATTTCGGCACTTAATTACATCAGAAATAACAATTTTGGTTTTTTAAACATCATTAGTAAATTAGAGTTTTATAAAAACAACGCTTTTAAGCAAGCTAACATTCCAGATAAATTAAAATCGTTTTACAATTTGAATTTTTCAATTGATGGAAAAGTGAGTTTTATAGCAAAAGATGAGAATTCTACTAATTTATTACAATTGCTAAACCAAAAAAATATATTAGAAAAACTAACTAAAAAAACAATCCCAGAAACAAATACGCAAACAAACAGCAATGCAAATGATTATATTTTTTATCAACTAATTATCAGTGAAGATTTATATTATCTAAAACCCTATTTGGGCAAACTCAAAAAAAATGGAGAAATGGCAAAACGTATTCATGAGATTGGCGAAATAATTGATTTTTCGGCAGTTAATGATAGCGATGAGCATATTTTTATGGCAAAAGACATCTACAAAAGATTAAAAAAGGATAATCTCGTATATAACAACTATCATTTAGGAGATGGTAATTTTGACAATGAATCACATGATACTGTAAATCAATATTGGAAAAAAATTGCACTTCAGAATCATGTATATTTTGATTCTGAAAACAACTTTTATAATCAAACTTTTAATAAAATATTACTTTATCCTGATTATATAATTGTAGAAATTGAGGTTTTTGAAGAAAAAAATAAAATTAAAATTAATCCTGTTTTTTATGTTACTGTAAATGAGTTAAAACAAAAAATCAATTTTAATCCTGAAAATAATTTAGTAGCTGATTTATTTGAACTAAAAGGTTGTTTTTATAGAACATCTCCCGAAAGCACGGTATTATTAACAGGTTTACAAGAAGAATCAAAAAATCATTTTGGCATTTCTATCGAAAAAGAGCTGTTTGAAAGTATTAAAAAACCACTTTATGCTAATCTTTTAGACAAACACCATATTGATTTTAAAGATAAAAGTTTAGCTCCGCAAATTCATACATTATTACTTAGCGGAAAGAAAATATATTTAAAAGAAGAGAAAGAAAACTTTGTGATTGTTCCCGCATTTTTGTACGAACACAATGGACAAGTTTTTGAAAGCGAAATGGACCACAGCAAAATAGTTTCCATAGAAAATGATGAATCAAATGTATTAATTGAGCGAGATGTAGAATCTGAAAATATAATCGAAGAAGGATTGCGGGCTTTGCATCCTAATTTTGAAAATCAAAAAGATTACACATTTTTTTACCTTCCACACGAAAGTTTGCTCGATAATAACTGGTTTTTTACTGCTTTTGATTATTTAAAAAACGAAGGTTTTGAAATTTTAGGATTGAAAGACCTCAAAAAACTAAAATATTCGCCACACAAAGCCAGTATAAATGTTTCGGCTGGAAGCGGAATAGATTGGTTTGACATAAAAGTAGATATGTCGTTTGGTGCAGAAAAAGTTGGACTTGCCGAGCTCAAAAAAGCCCTTTTGAACAATCAAAAATATGTAACTTTGAGCAACGGCACACTTGGAATGTTGCCAGAAGAGTGGATTGCAAAATACGAACGCATCATAAAAGGTGGAAAACTTAAAAAAGATGGCATCGAATTCAATCAAATTCAGTACGGATTGATTGATCATTTGTATGATGAAATTGGCAATAATCAAAGTTTATTATTATTTCATGAAAAAAGACAAAAATTACTTTCTTTTGACAAAATAGATGCAAAAAAAATCCCTTCAAATGTAAATGCTACTTTGCGTGACTATCAAATTGGAGGATATCAATGGCTGCATTTTTTGGATGAATTTGGCTGGGGAGGTTGTTTGGCAGATGATATGGGTTTAGGAAAAACCTTACAAATGCTGGCTTTTATTCAAAGTAAGGTAAATGAAAATAAAAATATAAAAATATTGGTTGTGGTGCCTGCATCGCTTATTTTTAATTGGCAACGAGAAGCCGAAAACTTTTGCCCTGATTTAAAATTATTGAATCAAACTGGAGTTGATAGAGATAAAGAAAAAGAAGTTTTTAAAAAATACAATGTCATTCTTACTACTTATGCATTGCTCCGCATTGATATAGAAACATTAAAAGATGTTGAATTTGACTATGTAATTTTAGATGAAAGTCAGGCAATAAAAAATCCAATGTCACAAACTGCTAAAGCAGCAAAGATTTTGAATTCTAAAAACAGACTAATTATGACCGGAACGCCAATCGAAAACAATACATTCGATTTGTATTCACAATTTGATTTCTTAAATCCTGGTTTGCTTGGTAGCATCGAAAGTTTTAGAGAAAATTATGCCACTCCAATTGATAGAGATCGAAACGAACAAGCGGCAGAATCGCTCCGAAGACTGATTTATCCGTTTATTTTATCACGCAAAAAAGACCAAGTTGCAAAAGATTTGCCTCCAAAAATCGAAACAGTAATCTATTGCGAAATGTCTAAAAATCAACGCAAGGTTTACAACAAAGTAAAAGATAAAATTAAAGATGATTTAGAAAATTTAATTGCCAAAGATGGCATAAACAAAAGTAATTTTGCCATTTTACAAGGATTATTGAAACTCCGACAAGTTTGCAATTCACCCGCTTTGCTTTCTGATACTGAAAACACAGTACATGATTCTATCAAACTTGATACTTTAATGGAAAGTGTGTTGCCTGTGATTGCCGAAAATCATAAAGTATTAATTTTCTCTTTTTTTGTTGAAATGTTGGAATTAATAAAAGAAAGATTTAAGAAAGAGCATATTCAATATGCTTGGATAACTGGGCAAACAAGCAAACGTGAAGAGCAAGTACAGCAATTTCAGCAAGACGAACATTGCAAAGTATTTTTGATTTCACTCAAAGCTGGTGGCGTTGGATTGAATCTCACGGCAGCTGATTATGTGTATTTAATTGACCCTTGGTGGAACCCTGCGGTGGAGCAACAAGCCATAGATAGAGCCCACAGAATTGGACAAAAACAATCCGTTTTTGCCTACAAATTGATTTGTAAAGACACAATCGAAGAAAAAATATTGCAACTGCAAGAAAAGAAAAAAGAAGTGGCAGCAGATTTGGTAAACATCGAAAGTGGAACAATAAAAAAACTTTCAAAAGATGATGTTATGGATTTGTTTAATTGATAAATTGACATTAAATTCTAAAATCTGTATTATCATTAATTTAAAACAATTCTATTTTAAGAATTAATCATTAATTTTTAACTTGCGAACCAGAAAAAAATCATATCATTAATAATATCTTTAAATTTTAACACTTAATATCCCTAAAAATGGCTTTCGACATCGAAATGATCAAAAAAGTGTACAGCAATTTCCCTGCTCATGTAGAGGCTGCACGCAAATTAGTTGGTAAACCACTTACCTATACAGAAAAAATATTGTATGCCCATTTGTGTGAAAAAGCGGCATCGCCATACAAAAGAGGTGCTGATTATGTAGATTTTGCACCCGATAGAGTGGCTATGCAAGATGCTACGGCTCAAATGGCATTATTGCAATTTATGCAAGCTGGCATTGCAAAAGCTGCTGTGCCTTCTACAGTTCATTGCGACCATTTAATTACTGCAAAAGTTGGTGCAGAAAAAGATTTGGCTTTTGCAAATGCCGAAAGCAAAGAAGTTTACGATTTTTTAGGTTCAGTTTCTAATAAATATGGTATTGGATTTTGGAAACCAGGTGCAGGTATTATTCATCAAGTAGTGTTGGAAAATTATGCTTTTCCAGGCGGAATGATGATTGGTACCGATTCGCATACAGTTAATGCTGGTGGATTAGGTATGGTTGCCATTGGTGTTGGCGGTGCCGATGCTTGCGATGTAATGGCTGGTTTGCCTTGGGAGCTTAAAATGCCTAAATTAATTGGAATAAAATTAACTGGAAAACTTTCTGGTTGGGCATCAGCAAAAGATGTGATTTTGAAAGTTGCGGGTATTTTAACTGTAAAAGGTGGTACTGATAAAATTATAGAATATTTTGGAGATGGAGCAATAAGTTTAAGTTGTACAGGAAAAGGTACAATTTGCAATATGGGTGCAGAAGTTGGTGCAACAACTTCTACTTTTGGCTATGACGAAAGTATGAGCCGATATTTAAAAGCTACTGGTCGTGCCGATGTTGCCACTCTTGCAGATGGCATAAAAGCACATTTGACTGGCGATCCAGAAGTTTATGCAAATCCATCATTATATTTCGATGAAGTGATAGAAATCAATCTTTCTGAACTTGAACCACATGTTAATGGACCTTTTACTCCAGATTTGGCAACACCTATTTCTAAATTAAAAGAAGCCGCTGAAAAAAATGGTTGGCCCCTAAAAATTGAAGCTGGGTTAATTGGCTCTTGTACAAACTCTTCGTACGAAGATATTGCCCGTGCTGTAAGTTTAGCAAAACAAGTTTCGGCAAAAGGATTAAAATCTAAAGCTGAATTTATGATAAATCCAGGTTCTGAACAAATCAGATATACTATTGAAAGAGATGGTTTTTTAGATGTTTTTGATAAAGTGGGTGCAACTGTTTTTACAAATGCTTGTGGACCATGTATTGGGATGTGGGATAGAGTTGGTGCCGAAAAACAAGAAAAAAACACTATTATTCACTCATTTAACAGAAATTTTGCCAAACGTGCTGATGGAAATCCTAACACCTACGCATTTGTGGCTTCCCCAGAAATTGTAACGGCTTTAGCTATTGCAGGCAATTTGAGTTTTAATCCAATTACTGATACTTTATTAAACGAAAAAGGCGAAAAAGTAAAACTTGATGAACCAACTGGAAACGAATTGCCTCCAAAAGGATTTGCTGTTGAAGATGCTGGTTATCAAGCACCTGCGGCTGATGGAAGCAGTGTGAAAGTGCTAGTTGAACCAACTTCAAAACGTTTGCAATTGCTCGATCCGTTTGCAGCTTGGGATGGAAAAGAGTTTACAGGATTGAAATTATTAATCAAAGCAAAAGGAAAATGTACAACCGATCATATTTCGATGGCTGGTCCTTGGTTGAAATTCCGTGGACATTTAGATAATATTTCTAATAATATGTTAATTGGAGCTGTAAATTATTTTAATGAAAAAACAGATTCAGTAAAAAACCAAATCACAGGTGCTTATGAAGGTGTGCCAGTGGTTCAGCGTCAATACAAAGCCAAAGGGATTTCATCTATCGTAGTTGGCGATGAAAACTATGGCGAAGGTTCGTCTCGTGAGCATGCTGCCATGGAGCCTCGCCACTTGGGAGTTAAAGTAGTTTTGGTAAAATCATTTGCTCGTATTCACGAAACAAACTTGAAAAAACAAGGAATGCTTGCCGTTACTTTTGTTAATAACGCAGATTATGACAAAATTAAAGAAGATGATATTATTGACATAACAGGTATTTCTACATTTGCACTAGGCAAAAACCTAACACTCACAGCAACTCATTCGGATGGCTCAAAAGCTAGTTTTGAAGTAAAACACAGCTATAATGCCCAACAAATCGAATGGTTCAAAGCTGGTGGTGCTTTGAATATTATAAGAATGAATGCTGGGAAATAATTTGAAAATAAGTTAAGAAAGTCCTATTTTTATAGGACTTTCTTAATCTAAATTTAAAAATATGGATGTACTCAACATCATTCAGGGAATAATTGGAAGTATAATTGCCTCTTTTATTTTTTTATTTTTGGTACTTAAATATTTAAGACCATATTTAGTAATAAGTGATGATATTTCATGTATAAAAGATAAAGACGGAGAAAATATTTTCCTTATTAAAATTCTAAACAAATCATTTTTTGATGTATTTGACGTAAGAGTAGACTTTTTCAAGGTTAGGATTATTCCAATGCCAAACAATAAAACGAATAAAAAAATAAAGGAATTACCATTAATAGACCCATTTATACCTCATATCAAAAAATGGGATAAAAAAGATTTCAATGCAGAATATGCATATAGAGTAATATGTAAAGAAAATCTAATTGAAATATTAAGCGGAAATGAAGATGTAATACTAGAAATAAAAATTATTGCAAGACATGGGCTTAGTGGCTTGTCTAACGTGTTTTATAAAAGATACAAATCATACAACATAAAAGAAGGTGAATTTCTTTGGGGTAAAGACCTTACAATTAGGTAGTAGTCTTAGTTTAATAACATTTTGTTATCAACCTCGTAAACAGAGTTAATAATTGTAAATTTAGTTGTTGAATATAATTAAATTTGTATATTTGTATTAATTAAATGTAATCATTTATGAGAAAAGACGTAACTATAGGAGATTTTTAGTATTTATATAGGCTTTCAGAAATGAAATCCTTTTTTTTGATTAATTAATCTTATCACATTTTTTTATAATCATCCCACATTACATTTACTTGGTTGTTTTTCTCACTACTTCCTAAACATTCCCAAGAATAAGGTCTTTGGTAATCTAGTATCACATATTTTACTTGCCTGGCAAATATCTCATCCAATATTTTATATTCTGGTGTGAATTTTATTTCCATAGAAAGTTTTAATAATCATATAGAAATCAAAAATAATGTTTTAAATTCAATAAAATAGAAATAGCATACAAAATGGTTGGAATTATAATTTTATCATTTAACTCGAAAAACGTATTAGCCAATTTTATAAACAAAAACATTACTTTGCACATTTTTTATTATCACAATTTCTTAGATATTGCAGAAAAATAATCTAATGACTCAAAATAAATTTGCAATCATAGTTGCTGGTGGTTCGGGAATTCGTATGCAAAGTGCTGTTCCAAAGCAATTTCTGCCTTTAGGAGATAAAATAGTTTTGATGCATACCATTAAAGCATTTTTTGATGCGTCAGAAACAATCAAAATCATTGTTGTATTGCCCAAAAACCAAATTGAGTTTTGGCATGAGTTATGTCAAAAATATGCTTTTTCAATTCCTCACACCGTTGTTGAAGGTGGGAAATCTCGTTTTCAATCGGTAAAATTCGGGCTTCTAAGCATAAAAAATCCCAGTGGATTGATTGCCATACACGATGGTGTGCGTCCGTTGGTACACAAAAAAACAATTTTAGATAGTTTTGAATTAGCCCAAAAACATCAATCTGCAGTTGCAACTTTAATTCCTAAAGATTCGATGCGAGAATACACATCTTCTAACACAACAAAATCAGTAGATAGGGGTAAATATTTAATTGTACAAACACCACAAACATTTGATTTACAGAGACTTATATTAGCATACATTACAGAAGAACTACCTCATTTTACAGATGATGCTTCGGTTTTTGAATTTTATGGAAATAAAGTTTTTACCTTTGAGGGTACTTATGATAATATAAAAATAACAACTCCCGAAGACTTAAAAATAGCCGAAATTCTACTTCGGACTTGATTTTTTCCTAAAATCAAATTGTTTTACCAACATTAATCTCGGAGCATGAATAATGGTGTAGTTTTTGGTCTCAAAATTTGGACGGAAAAAGCCGATATAAGAAAGCGAAACCGTCCATGCATTTTTGATTGTAAATTCTAGTCCAACCACAAGATTGGTTTGCTCAAAAAATGGTGTTTGAGTTCTTACATTATTTAGATTTAAAAAAAACTCGGTTTGACAAGCCAATGCAAGCGAAAAGTCTTCGTTAAGTTTCTTAATTATAGATTGTTTGAAAATATAATCAAATCGGGTTCGCATCAAAAATCTAAAAAATTGTGTTGGTGTATTGTCTATGATTCTAAATTCATTTCTATTTCTAAAAACATGCTGGGTTTTAGGTTTTAGTACATTATACTGAAAACCAAGCCAAGGTCGATATTCATTTATAAATCTTGGAATTGTATCATTTGTATATCTATTTACTAAACCAAAACCAAAAAGAAATCTAAATCGATTATTAAACCGATAGGCAGCCCATAAATTATTGAGCGTGAAAGCTTTAGAGCCTATGATTCCATTTTGAAAATGCAAAAAATCGTTATTAATATCTACTTTTTCAGAAACTCTGCTGCGTAGCATTAATCCAAAAATGGTTTGGCTTCTGTTTTTTATTTGCGTATCAAAAAGTTCTTGAGCGGTAGCAAAAAGTGTATAAAAAATAAATGCGATTGTGAGAAATTTCATTCACACAAAAATATGCACTTGAACCTTATTTAAAAAATCTGTTACAAAAATTATAATAAAAAAATTTATGTTTGTATTATTATATATAAAATATATTTATGAACTATACACTTCATCAACTCCAAGTATTTTTAAAAATTACACAAACAAAGAGTATCACAAAAGCATCGGAAGAGCTTAATTTAACACAACCTGCCGTTTCGATTCAGTTAAAAAACTTTCAAGATCAATTTGAGATTCCGCTTACAGAAGTGATTGGCAGAAAACTTTATGTTACTGATTTTGGAAACGAAATTGCCGATGCTGCTCAAAATATTTTGAACGAAGTGTATGCCATAAATTACAAAACCTTAGCATATAAAGGTCAATTAACGGGGAGATTAAAAATTTCGGTTGTATCGACTGGCAAATATATTATGCCTTATATATTGAGCGATTTTTTGAAAATTCATCCTGGAATTGAGTTAAATCTAGATGTTACAAACAAAGCAAAAGTGATAGAAAGTTTAGAAAAAAACGAAGTTGATTTTTCACTCGTTTCTGTAATGCCCGAAAATTTGAGTGTCGAAAAAATTGATTTAATGCAAAATCGTCTGTATTTAATTGGTAATTCTGAACAAAAATTTGAAGAAAAAATACATAACAAAACTATTTTTGAAAATTTACCACTCATTTTTAGAGAATTTGGTTCTGGTACACGATTTGTAATGGAGAAATTTATTGAACAAAATCAATTACCCATTCTTAAAAAAATGGAATTAACCTCAAACGAAGCAGTAAAACAAGCTGTTTTGGCTGGATTAGGTTATTCAATTATGCCATTAATTGGAATTAAAAATGAGCTACAAAATGGTGATTTACAGATTATTAAAACAAAAGGATTTCCAATAAAATCGACATGGCATTTGATTTGGGCAAAAAACAAAAAGTTTTCGCCTGTGGCTGCTGCCTATTTAAAATATTTAGACAAAAACAAAGCACAAATTATCAATACCAAATTTGATTGGTTCGAAAAATATGCATAATTTTTTATTTAGATTTTCTTAAAAATTATCTTTTCACTAGTTTTGCATTCCTTTTAAAAAAACATAAAATATTTATAATGATTAAGCGTTGGCAAGAAGCTCTAAAAAATCCATTATTTACTCGCGAAGTTCCTACCTTTTCTATTATTTGTTTTATCATGCTTTATAACTCGCCATGGTGGATGAACATTGTTGAAAATCAACCCGGTGCAATTCTTATAGACCCTATTTTAGATACCATTCCTACTTATGATTTCTCGCTTTATATCATGAGCATTATTTATGGCACTGTTTTTGTTTCATTTGCTTGGCTCATATTATTTCCTATGCGTATGCACTTGGCTATCAAAACCTTTTGGCTAGTAGTAACACTTCGGTATTTACTTATATATATAATTCCTTTGGAACCGCACCCAAGTATTATTTTGCTTCACGATCCATTTTTAGCCATGATAGTTTATGATAGTAATGCCATTACAAAAGATTTGTTTTTTTCAGGACATATGATGACCATGTGCATTGCTTGTTTTGTAACTTCCTATAAACCACTGAAATATATAGTAATTTTACTTACTGTTTTGCTTGGTGCCATGCTCATGATTCAACATGTGCATTATTCTTACGATGTGCTAGCTGCTCCAATAATCACTTGGGGAGGTTATCGTGTGGCTCAATTAAATATTTTAGTATGTATATGAAGGCAAAATGCCAATTACTGCATCACGAAAAGAAATGTAACCATGAATACGCTATTCCCGATTTTTGTAAAATTCGACCAACTTCCCATTTTGGTTGTTGGCGGAGGTAATGTGGGTTTAGAGAAAACAGAGGCTATTTTTAATAATTGTCCAGATGCAAATGTGATTTTGGTTGCTCCATTTATAAAAGACGAAATAGTTGAAACGGCAAAAAAACACCCAAGTTTGCAACTAATAAAACGAAATTTCGAGTGGAGTGATATGGAAAAAAAAGCCATAATTATTTGCACAACAGATAATAAAGCTTTGCATCAAGAAATTTACACAAAAGCCCGAGCCGAACGCATTTTAATTAACGTAGCAGATACACCGCATTTGTGCGATTTTTATTTAAGCTCAATTGTTCAAAAAGGAGATTTGAAAATTGCTATTTCAACCAATGGCAAATCGCCTACGTTTGCCAAAAGACTTAAAGAAGTGCTAAATGAGAGCCTTTTTTCAGAAAATATCAACGAACTTTTAGAAAACTTAGGCAAATTTAGAGAAAAACTAAAAGGAGATTTTCAGCACAAAGTAAAAGCTTTAAATGATTTAACAAAGGCATTGAAATAAAACAGAATTAAGCCTATTTAATTTCAATTTTATCAATTTCGGTCATCAATCTATTTGTTTGGGTCAGTGCAAAGATGATTTTTTGATAGTGCAAAATGTCGTCAAATTCCAATGTCCGTTTTTTTCTGTCTTTAAGCCATTTTTGTGCTGGTTGATAATCGCCTATAAAAAAAGTCCACGCCACTTCGGGTACATTGTCAAAATATTGAGTGTCGTTTATAAATACTTTTCCTTTTTCGTATTTTGGTTTTGTAACTACGTTGTCTCCTTCAATAGTATATTGCGTAAAGTAGGTTGAAACTATTGGGCTTTCCAATAAATGTAATTGTCTAATCTCTGAACCCAAAGCCACTAACTGCCAAAATGTTTTTTCGTTTGTTGGATATGGAACTTTTGGAAAATCTATTTTTAAAAACTCCTTATACTTTTCTCTGTAAGTTGGGCTGTGTAAAACTGCATAGATGTAATCCAAAATATCTATTGGTGCAAATGTACCTTTTGTACTTTCTTTTTCTATTGTAAAAGTTAAGCCTAAATTTTTTGCTATTTCATTTACAATTTCAATATTTAAGTTTGGTTTACGTCTATTTTCAGCTTCAAATAGTGGTTTTATTTGTGAATTTGCCAGCTGGATTTTAAATTTTTCTACTTCAAGTTCTAGTTTTTTTACGTTTTTAAGCTGTTGATTATAATAGCTTATCAATTCTTTATCAGGATTTGAAACTGAAGAAAACATTTTTTGAACTTGAGTAAATGCTTTTTTTGCACTTTCAAAAATCACTTTTGCTTCTTCGTACCTTGCCGATTTGTTTTGAAAATCATCTTGTTGAATTTCAACGATTGGTTTTGGATAAAGATAAAGTGGAAAGTTATAAGTTTCTCCAGTTACCAAATGTTTACAAGTAATAAATTTTGATACAATACATTCTATGCCTTTTAATTTTGATTGCCTTCCAATATTTAAGCCAATATTTAATTCTCGATAATTTGACATTATATTTAGTCGTGCTCTTTGCAAAATTTTATTATCAAATATTACATATCTATTATCAAAAGGACGATAAGAAAACAATGAAGATTGAATAAATTTACTTATTATAACTTTTTGATCTATATCTACTAAATTACTATCATTTCCTGTTACAATTCCAATTGAATTTTCAATAAATAATTCATTTAACTTAAATCCTTTTTCATACACGCCACTTGTATCAAACTGTTTGTTTGCGAAAAAATAACTTGAATTGTCGTACTTTAAATTATTCCACTTAACAGATTTTAATGAATTATTGAGCAAAAAATCAAACTTGAATTGTCGTTTTCCTTGCAAATCATAATGTAAAACCTTTCCTAATTCTCCTTGTTTTTTCTTACCTGTTTTTATAAATATATTAATTGAAACGCCTTGCATAATATCAAAAACATTCACATCAGGGCTTCCATCTGCACATATTTCTTTTTTCTTACTATTTCCATGCAAATCTAGTATATAAATGGTATCAAAACATTCTAACAAATATTTTCGCATTTGTCGGTGTATGATTCCATCTAAAAAACTATTATTTGAAATATAAGCTACTATACCACTTCCGTTTTTTTCAATAAAGTACTGTCCAAAACGAATAAACTTTATGTAATCATCTGATAAAGGCTGTATATTTTTCTCATTAAGATTTTTTTTGTAATCATTTGTAAGTTTTTCAATCCATGTTCCTTTATTTAATGAACTTACAGCATAAGGAGGATTTCCAATTACACACATTACTGGTGTATCTCGTTTTATATGATTGGCTTCGTTTGCTTCGGTGCTTAACCAATTTGCAAATAAAGTTCCAGTGTCGGGGTGGCTTTCTTCAAGGCTATTAGTAAGATAAACTCGCAAACGCTGAGTTTTTTTTATTCCCTCTTCGGAGGTTATTGGGCTTTTGTAACCTGTTTCAGTTAAAAGCAAATCTAATTTTAAATGTGCCATTGCATAACTTGCCATTAGCAATTCAAAACCATTCAAACGTGGCAATAAATCATTTTCTACGTAATTGCTCCAAATTCCTTTTTGACTTTCAGCTTTTTTATGAATATGTTTTATTACTTCGGCTAAAAAAGTACCTGTGCCTGTGGCTGGATCAAGTATTTGTACTTTATGAACGTCCTGTTCGGTTTTTTTGCCTTGCACATCAACTTTTATTTTTGTTTTGCTAGTGTCGGCAAGTCCTAGTGGTAAATCAAACTCGGTTTTTAAAATATCGTCCACAGCTCGCACAATAAAATTTACTACAGGCGTTGGCGTGTACCAAACACCTTTTGCTTTTCTTAATGCTGGGTCGTATTCGCTCAAAAAAGTTTCATAAAAATGGATAATTGGATCTTCACTGGTTTGTTCATCTCCAATAGGGGACGCACGATGGGGATTGTAGTTTTTTAAAATCTGTTTTACGTTGCAAGCCAAAAATATTTCTACTAAACTATCCACAACCCATTTAATACGGTCGTCAATGTCTGGACCTGCAATGTAGCCAAACAGTTTGCGTAAAAACGGGTTTGATTTAGGAATTAATTCAGCAGCTTCTTGTCTGCTAAAAGTGGGCAAAGTTGCATCGTGTAATCGGGCTGCAAACATTCCATAAGCAATAGTTTGAGCATACACATCGGCAAAGCCTTTTGCAGTAATGTCGTGGATGAGAATATTCTTAAAGGCATTCATTTGGTCTTTAAGTGTACTGTCTTCTTTATTTGTTTCGTCTGTGGTTAAAGCCTTTTCAATAATATCAGAAAGAAGGCGGGCTTTGCCCGCCATCATTTCTGCTAATTTTTTTGAGCTTTTTATGGTTTGTCCTATGTGAGAACAAAAGTCTTTTATGAGATTTTCAAAAGTTGCAAAATTTTGAGGCAAAGCAATTATTCCTTTGTCTGTAATTTCTGCAATAGCAATTTTGGTTACAAATTGTCCGTCTATGTAAAGATGAAAATCTAAATAGTCGGTAAAAAATAAATTGTTTAGCGATGCTTTGTAACGGTCAAACTGTTCTTTGTTTCCTGTTTTCTTTAATCCAGCAAGGTCTTTGTCGCCAATGTCTTTGGCTTCGATAAAGCCAACTGGAATATCTTTTTTGGTTAAAATATAATCTGGTGCACCACAAGACTGTCTTTTGGGTTCGTTGGTAGCTCTTATGTCGGGAACTAAACTTTCAATAAGTGTTTGCAAGTCGCCACGAAAAGTATGTTCGGTTGCATTTCCTAATTTGTATCTTTGGTTTAGGCTGTCAATGTATTGCTGTATATTCATTTATTTTAAAACGAAAAATTATCCTTAAATTCTTTCAAATCGTCAATCAAATTTGAACTTTCTACATGAATATACTCGGCTAGTTTTGATTCGTTAGCAATCTGCAAATCTTTTATTTTTAAATGCTGATTTATAAAAATAAACTCTAATCCTGGATAAACTTCTTGTAAAATCCTGTAAGTTTTTATCAACCAAATTAAAAAGCCCCGATTCTGCTTCAATAGCAATAAATTTTTGGAGTGTATTTATAACATTATCGATATGAATGTAATTTCTATATTGACGACCATTGCCCATAATCGAAATTCTGTTTTTGAAATTGGCATCAAACATAAACTTGTTGATTACTCCATCAAAACGCAAGCATGGTGAATAACCATAAACATTTGCCAAACGTAAGATATAGCATTTTTTAGTATCGAATAAACGCCTTACTTGCTCTTCGCCACGCAGTTTTGAACTCGCATAAAAAGTATCTGGATGTGGTTCGGTTTGTTCGTTTACAATATTTTCACTTGTACCATAAACTGCTGTGCTACTCAAATAAATTACTTTTTTAACATCCGATTCTTCCACTGCATTTATCAATTCGGATGTTCCCCAATGATTTACTTGCTCAAACGAATGCGAATCTAATAATGGATTTTTATCAGTAAGTGCCGCCAAATGATAAACAATATCTATATTTTTGATGGCTTTTCGCAACTTTCGAGAATCGAGCAAATCGCCTTCTATAAATTCTACTTTAGATTTTTTAAAAGCATAATTCGTGAAAAAGCCAAAGTTTTTTCGGGTCAAATTATCATATACGGTAATTTTATCAACTTCTGGATTTTCTTCAAGTTTGCTTACCAATTCTGCACCTATATATCCAGCACCACCTGTAACAAGAATATTCATTTTTATTATAATTTAAAATATACTATCAAAAAAAACTCCAATAAAAGCTTCGCTCGAAGTTTTATTGGAGTTTGAGTTATAAAAACAATTTATCTAAAAAGTACCTACTCCACTTGCTTCTTTATAAACTGGAATCGGCTGAAGTTTAACTACTTTGAAGAAATTTAATAAACGTATAACTTGAAAAGTTGGATCAAACTCAAACCATTTTAAAGCAAAATTTGCACGTTTTGGATACATATGGTGGTTGTTTTGAAACAATTCGCCAAAACATACAAAGTCCCAAACAAATGTATTTCTCGATTCGTCATTAGCATTATAGTTAGAATAGCCATGTTTATGTCCGCTATAATTTACAATTGCACCATGAATAGGACCCATTAAGAAATGTATTGGTAATAATAAGTATAAATACCACATACCTGCAGGAACAAAATATATGTAAAATAATGAGTAAACTGTACCCCAAGCGATACGAATCATCCATTGATCACCAAGGTTTTCTACAAAATTCCAAACAGGTAAATCTTTCAAAAAACGCTCTTCCGCAATTCTTTTATATTTCAAGAAATCGTTATAAATATCTTTCGTTTTCCACATCATATCAAAAACACCTTTACTGTGATGTGGCGAATGTGGATCTTTATCGGTATCGCTATACGCATGGTGCATACGGTGCAAAATCGCATACGCACGTGGCGAAAGATAAGAAGATCCTTGTGTGATAAACTGAAATACAAAGAAGAATTTTTCCCAAAATTTATTCATAGTAAACATTTTGTGTGCAGCATAACGGTGCAAAAAGAATGTTTGACTAAATAAACTCAGGTACCAATGCAAAATAAAGAAAACTACGATTGCTATCATTTTAAATGTTTTTTAAGTTAATAATTAAATATAATGTATAAACGCAATGTTTTAGTTATATTCAAAATCAATGCAAATTTACAAAGAAAAGTTCAAACAAGGGTTAGAATTTACAGAAAATTAACGCTATATGTGTATAACTTATTGATTTTCAATAAATTTAAACTTAATATATTATGTTGAATATTTTTGAGTTGTAATTATTAAAAAACTTGTATATAACTCAAAATTGATGTAAAATTACACCACAAAACTAAATTGTATTATGCGTCAAAGTATTTCGTTTACACAGCCAAATGAAGAATGGCTGAATATTCAAGTAAGTAATAAAGAATACTCCAGTAAAAGTGAGTTGGTTAATGATTTGATTAGACAAGCTAGGCAGCAACAGTTGCAAATTGATTGGCTTAAAAATAAATTGGAAAAAGCAGAAAAAAGTGGGTTTACAACTGATACAAAAGAACAAATTTTGAGCAAATCCAAATCATTACTTAATGGCTGATTACAGATTAAGTAATGAAGCAAAAGAAGATTTGATTAGAATACACCAGTGGGGAACTCAAAAGTTCGGGATTAATCAAGCCGATAAATATTTTGATTCATTTTTTGATTATTTTGAAATAATTGCTCAACGTCCATACTCTTTTGAATCAGTAGATTTTTTGATAAAGGGATATAGAAGATGTGTGTGTGGGTCAGACAGCATCTATTTTAAAATCAACAATAATATAGTAGAAATAATGGCTATTGTTGGTAGACAAGATTTGAATAATATTTTTTAAAACAGGTATGTATTAATAACAAGACCCCCTAATTATATTTTTACAATTCAGTTTATTTCTCTGAAAAAATAAAGTCTATTAAAACCCTCTGTTTTTTATTATCGACAAAACCAAAAACACTGCTTCTCTAAACGAATTTTCGTTTGCAATTCCTTTGCCTGCAATATCATAAGCCGTTCCATGATCAGGTGAGGTACGAATAGCTTTCAATCCAGCTGTAAAATTTACACCATCATCAAAAGCCAACATTTTGAAAGGCGTTAGCCCTTGGTCGTGATACATTGCCAAAACAGCATCGAATTTGCGATAGCTTTCTGCTGCAAAAAATCCATCAGCTGGAAATGGACCCATCACAATTTCTCCTTTATTTTTAAAATTTTCGATTAAAGGCTTTATAATATCTTTGTCTTCGGTACCAATTGCACCACTATCTCCCGCATGAGGATTCAGCCCCAATACAGCAATTTTGGGTTTTGAAATACCAAAATCTTTTTTCAAGGATTGAAGCATTAAATTTAATTTTCCTTCAATTTTTTCTTTCGTAATATCGCCAACTACCTTACTTACAGGCACATGCATCGAAACTACGGCAACTTTTAGATTTTCGCTAACCATAAACATCAACACATCGGGAGCATTAAATTCGGCTTGTAAATATTCTGTATGACCTATAAAATTAAAATCAGGACGCTGAATGTTTTTTTTGTTTATCGGTGCAGTTACCATGCCTGCAATCGAACCTTTTTTGAGATGTTCGGTAGCTGTTTTTAAAGATAAAAATGCACATTTCCCTGCTTGTTCGGTAATTTTTCCAGGCTCTGGCTCAAAATCTTCTTGCCAACAGTTAAATACATTTATTTTTTTATCAACCACATGATTAATATCAGAAATAAATTGAAATGGATGTTCTTCGCTCAACTGAAGCAGTTTTCGGTATTTATTGAGCAGCTTTACAGAGCCATAAATTACAGGTGTAAAAAATTTTGTAATTTCAATATCTGCAAGCGTTTTGAGAATAATTTCTGGACCAATTCCATTAAAATCTCCAATTGTGATGCCAATAATTGGCTTAAGTTTTTTTGTTTCCATATTTTTGAACGCACAAAAATAGCGTGTTAATTTTAATTTAGCATTATACACTGTTTATTTGTGAACAAATCGAAAAACATGCACATCAAAATCGGTACTCGTGGTAGCAAATTAGCGTTATGGCAAGCAAATTTTGTAAAAGAAAAACTCGAAAAGCAGGGATTTTCGGCAGAAATTACAATTATAGAAACCAAAGGCGATAAAATTTTAGATGTTTCACTATCAAAAATTGGCAGTAAGGGTGTTTTTACGCAAGAATTAGAAGATAAACTTTTTTCTGACGAAATCGATATTGCTGTTCATAGTGCAAAAGATGTGCAATCAGATTTGCCAGAAGGACTCGAATTGATGGCTTTTATGGAGCGAGAAATGGCTAACGATGTAGTAATAAGTTTTGATAAAAATTTTAAATTAGAAAATAATTCAACGCTAATTGTAGGCACATCATCGACCAGAAGAGTAGCTTTTTTAAAATCATATTATCCTGATATTCAAATAGTTGATATGAGAGGAAATTTACAAACTAGATTTGAAAAACTAAAAAACGGAACTTGCCATGCTATGCTTTTGGCTTATGCAGGTGTGCATCGCATGGGCTACCAAGAGTATATTGTTTCGCATTTACCGCTTGATGTTTTTGTACCTCCTGTTGGGCAAGGCAGTGTGGCTATCGAAGCTAAAAGAACTTTGGATGAAAACAAAAAAATGCAAATAAAAAATGTGTTGAATCATTCAAAAACTGAAAAATGTTTGCTGACAGAGCGAACATTTTTAAAAACAATGCAAGGTGGTTGCAGTGTGCCAAGTTTTGCTTATTGCCAAGAAAATCAAAATTTGCTTACTATATTTGGCGGCATTATTAGCTTAGATGGGATGCAAAAAATTTCGTTCTCAGTTTCTGGAACCGAACCACAACTACTTGGTAATGAGCTAGCTCAAAAAGTTTTGAGCCATGGTGGAAAAGAAATTCTAGCCGAAATAAAACGTAATAAATAAAAAAATGCATCAAAATCTTTCTGCCGATTTTAAAGATTACGAACTTATTGACTGTGGCAACGGCTATAAACTAGAGCGTTTTGGGAAATTTATACTTTCGCGACCAGAGCCACAAGCACTATGGAAATGCAATTTGTCGGAAAAAGAATGGAATGAAATGGCTGATGCACATTTTGAAAGAGACAAATCGAGTCCCGAAAAAGGATTGTGGACAAAGAAAAAAAATATGCCTGACCAATGGAAAATAAGTTATAACAACTTGATTTTCAGGCTTGGATTGACAGGTTTCAAACATGTAGGCGTATTTCCAGAACAAGCTGCAAACTGGGATTTTATTCAAAAAAAAGTTTCTAAAAATGCAAAAATCTTAAACCTTTTTGCCTATACTGGTGGTGCAAGTTTGGCTGCAAAAGCAGCTGGTGCAGATGTTACACATGTTGATTCGGTGCAACAAGTAATGAAATGGGGCAAAGAAAACATGGAACTTTCGAGTTTAGAAAACATACGTTGGGTTACCGAAGATGCCGCAAAATTTGTGGCTCGTGAGGTGCGAAGAGGCAATTTGTACGATGGAATTATTCTCGACCCACCAGCTTATGGCCGTGGTCCTGATGGTGAAAAATGGATTTTAGAAGATATGTTGGATGCCATGCTTGCTGATTGTGCAAAATTATTGCAACCTAAAAACAGTTTTTTGATTTTAAATTTATATGCCATGGGCTTTTCTTCGCTTTTGGCAGAAACTTTAGTGAAAACACATTTTAAAAATTGCAAAGAAATAGAAACTGGCGAACTTTTTTTTACAGATAGATTTGAAAAAAAACTACCTTTAAGTATTTATACAAGATTTATAACCTAAAAATATGACAAAAAGAATAATTTACATTTGCCTGATTATAAACACATTAGTTGGATTATCTCAAAATATTATTTATCTCAATACTGGCAAAAAAGCCGAAGTGCAATACACAAGTTCGGAGCCTGGTTTTATTTATGCAAAATCAATTGATAAAGACAAAATCCATGAAATAAGATTTCCAATTGCAATTATCGATAGTTTTAAATGTGATAATGCAAAGTTTGTACGCAAAGTTTTTGCCGATTCTCCCGAAATGAAAGGCAAACTAATCATTACTCCTACGTATACAAACTATGTTAAAAACGAGATTTTTTATGATAAAAACTTTCAAAAAAACAGCAATCAAATGGCAGGATTTAATTCAAAATTAGCAGGAAAACAGCTTTTAAATGGCGGAAAACTGATTTATATTGGTATTGGTTTGCAGGTATTAAGTGGATTAATATTGGGTGCAGCATTTAGTGCAGAAAAAGTAGAAGATAGGCAAAAACTGACTACAATAGCACTTTTTTCTGCCGCAGGAGGCTTGGGATGTCAATTTGCAGGAGCAATTCAAATCTCGAAAGCAGGAAAAACAATGATAGGTATAGAGTAATAAATAATATTTTTAGCTATACATTTTTGCACGTTGTGCTTTCACATTGGCATCTAAAATATATTCGTCATAAGGCATCATTTTGTCGATTACTCCTTTGGGTGTAATTTCAATGATACGATTTGCAACCGTACTCACAAACTCATGATCATGGCAAGTGAAAATTACAGAGCCTTTAAAATCGACTAACGCATTATTAAAAGCGGTGATAGATTCCAAATCCAAATGGTTGGTTGGTTCGTCAAGCAAAAGCATATTTGCTCCTGTCATTATCATTTTCGAAATCATGCAACGTACTTTTTCGCCACCCGAAAGCACACTGCAATTTTTGAAAGTTTCTTCACCCGAAAATAACATTCTACCCAAAAATCCACGAATATAGGTTTCGTCTTTTTCGGCAGAATATTGGCGAAGCCAATCAATCAAGTTGGCATTTACAGTAAAAAAATCTGAATTATCGTTTGGCAAATAGGCTTTTGTAATGGTTACTCCCCATTTAAACGAACCTTTTTCTGGCTGTTCGTTTTCTGTCAAAATTTGAAAAAACTTAGTTGCCGAAAGTCCATCTTTTGAAAGTATAGCGACTTTATCTCCTTTGCGAAGCGAAAACGAAATATCTTTAAAAAGTTGTCTGCCATCATCGGCTTTTGCGGCTAAGTTTTCGACCGTAATTATCTGATCGCCAGCCTCTCGCTCCTGTTTAAACTGTATGCCAGGGTATCTGCGAGTAGAAGGTTTAATTTCGTCCACAGTAAGTTTTTCGAGCATTTTTCTACGACTTGTAGCTTGGCTCGATTTCGATACATTGGCACTAAATCGCTCGATAAAAGCTTGCAAATCTTTGCGTTTTTCTTCTGTTTTTTTGTTTTGATCGGCACGTTGTTTCAATGCCAATTGGCTCGATTCGTACCAAAAAGTATAATTTCCTGAATATAATTGAATTTTTGTAAAATCAATATCAACCCAACAATTACAGTATTATTAAAATTAGCCAAAAAATCTTCGAGCCACATAATAGTTTCAACATCCAAATCGTTGGTAGGCTCATCCAAAAGCAATACATCAGGATTTCCAAAAAGGGCTTGTGCGAGCAAAACACGCACTTTTTCGTTACCACTAAGTTCTTTTACACATTTATAATGACTTTCTTCTTTGATTCCAAGCGAACTCAAAAGTTGAGCCGCATCGGTTTCGGCATCCCAGCCATTCATTTCGGCAAATTCGGCTTCAAGTTCAGATGCACGATTTCCGTCAGCTTCTGTAAAATCTTCTTTGGCATAAATAGCATCTTTTTCGTGCATAATATCCCAAAGTTTTTTATGTCCGATAATTACAGCGTTTAAAACTGTAAATTCATCAAATTCATAATGATTTTGTTTCAAAACAGCCATTCGAGCACCTGTATTGAGCGTAACATGCCCCGTTGTAGGGTCGATTTCTCCCGAAAGTATTTTTAAAAAAGTAGATTTTCCAGCTCCATTTGCCCCGATTACGCCATAACAATTGGTGTTTACAAATTTGAGATTTACTTCATCAAAAAGAATGCGTTTGCCAAAGCGGAGCGAAAGGTTTGAAACGGTTAACATACTGTATTAATATCTATTTTTAATTTTTGAGGTGCAAAAATAGCTAAATATTTGGTTTTTTGTGGTATAATATCTAAAAATACGCTATACTAAATACCTGTAAAAATTATTCGAAGAAAAAATAGAGTGTAATTGTGTGCGAAAGCATATCAGCAATACTTAAATTGTATTGATTTGTATTGGTAGAATTTATATTTAAAAGTCCATGCGAAAACCGCAATTCTGGCGAAAACTTAAAATATTTAAAATAAAAATCGATTCCTGTGCCATATTCAATACAAAAATCGGTACGCCTAACATCAAAAACACCTGCCCCAGCAGTTTTTTTATCATTGCTTTTTCCACCAACTCTGATACAAGGTTTTACGCCACCAACCACATAAAATCGATGATTTTTTCTACGCATAGATTTATATTTCAACAAGATAGAAAGCTCCAAAAAAGTGGTTTCTACACGCTCCTCGGGTTTTGATACCGAAACAGAATCGGTATCGGGAGTTTGTTTTGAATAATAAGAAAATTTCAAAACTTTATCATAAAACCCAACCGATGGAATAAATTTGAGCGATAATTGGTCGTGTAATCGTACATTCATCAAAAATCCTAAACTAAAACCCAAATCTGCAACTGGAGTTACGGTTCTTAAAACTTTACTATTTATAAAATAATCAGATTCATCAATTAATAATCGATTGTAATTCAAACCTAAAAAAAAGCCATAATGGAGTTTTTTATCGTCATAATTTGGCAAATTAATGATGCGTTTTTTAGGGTCTGGGTGATATTCGTTTTGTTCAGGAGCTTGTGCTTTTGCAAAAACATAAGCAAAAACAAAAAAACATGTCAAAAATTTTATCATGCTTTGTGTCCTACATAAATAGAACTTATACCAAATGTAAGCGAATATATTTTGCACGTTTTATAGCCAATTTTATCTAAAATCGAAGTAAATTTTTCTCCATCTGGAAAAACTTCAACTGATTCGGGCAAATATGTATATGCCGAACTGTCTTTCGATACCAATTTTCCTATTGTTGGTAACGCAAATTTAAAATAAATATTGTATATCTGTTTAATTGGAAAATATTTTGGCTTAGAAAACTCCAAAACTATGAGTGGAGCACCTGGTTTTAGCACACGATAAATATTAGATAACCCTTTTTCTAGGTTCTCAAAATTACGCACACCAAACGAAACAATCACTGCATCAAATGTGTTTTCTTCAAAATCAAGGCTTTCCGAATCGCCTTTTTGGAGAGAAATCAATTGGTCGAGTTTTTTATCTTTTAATTTTATTCTTCCTTTTGAAAGCATACCTTCTGAAATATCTACACCAATTATTTTTTCGGGTTTTGCAGCCAAAGCCTCAATGGCAAAATCTGCTGTTCCAGTTGCCACATCAAGTACAAATTTTGGATTATACTTTTTTAAGATAGAAATGGCTTTTTTTCGCCAAATAATATCTATTCCTAAACTCAAAAAATGGTTTAAAAAATCGTATTTGCTCGAAATATTATCAAACATTTGTTCGACCTGAGCTTTTTTTGAGTCGGAACTATGGCTGTATGGAAATGCGGTTTTTGTCATAATCAATGGCAAATATAACAGAGCGTTTGAGATATTGTTTTTTGATTGTTGAAATAATAATAAGGCATAAACGTAAAAAATTTATGCCTTATTATTTGTCTCTGATTTGAAACTACAAACAACTAATGGCATACAATGGAATATTTGTGAGCCAAGAATCAGTTCTAAAAGCACTCATAGATGTCCTAATTGCTTTTTTAGGAGCAAACTTTTCGATATATGATTTTAAACTTTTAGATTTTAAATTCTCTTCGGCTTTTACTTCGATAGGCACAATTTCGTTTTGCGACTGAATCACAAAATCAATTTCTGCAGTTGCGTTCGATGCTGTCCAATAGTATAAATTATGTTTAGGTTTCAGTTGCTGACACACAAATTGTTCGGTTAATGCACCTTTATATTCAGTCAGAATAGTGTTTTTTTCCAAAAGAATTTTAGCATCTAGTCCAGCCACGGCATTGAGCAAACCAATATCAACAAAAAACAACTTAAATGATTCAAAATCAGAATATGCTAACAAAGGCATAGCAGGTTTTTCAACACGATTTACCCTCAATACCAATCCTGCATCAACAAGCCATTGAATTGCATTTTCAAAATCTTTTGCTCTTGCTCCTTTTTTGAGTTGTCCATAAATAAATTTTCGGTTTTCTTTTGCCAACTGGCTAAGCAAAGAATGCCAAATCAACCTTATTTTAGGTATTATATCGTTTGGAGCATGTTTGGCAAAGTCGTTTTCATATCCTAAAATAATTTTATTTTGAAGCGTTCGTACCATGTTTAAATCTTTATTTTTGATATAATTGGAAACAACTTCGGGCATACCACCTATAAAATAATATACTCGCAACAACGCAACCAGCTTTTCGTGAAAACTAGCGACTACATTCCAATTGTTTTGTTCTAATTGATTTTGTAATGATACTTCGCCAATATTTTTAAGAAATTCATTAAAGCTTAATGGATGCAATTGCAAAAAATCTACTTTGCCTACTGGAAACGAGTGTTTTTTTTGCATCGAAACGCCAAGCAACGAACCAGCAGCAACTATAAAATATTCTGGTGCATTTTCACAAAAATACTTCAATGCTGTCAGTCCAGATTCTACTTCTTGAATCTCATCAAAAATTAATAATGTAGTTTGCGGATTGATTTTGATTTTAAGTTCTACTTCTATTATTTCAATAATTCGCTTAATATCAAAGTCTTGTATAAATAAACTTTTTAATCGGACACTACTTTCGAAATTCAAATAGGCTACTTGCGAAAATTCATTTTTACCAAATTCTTTCATTAGCCAAGTTTTGCCAACTTGCCTTGCTCCTTGCAAAATAAGTGGTTTTCTATCTGTGCTATTTTTCCAATTTCTTAATCCATCAAACAAATCTCTTTCCATGATTTCTTTATTTTTAGTGCCGCAATATACACTTTTTCGTTTGAAAAAATGTAATTAACAACATTTTTTCGTTTGAATAAATGTAACATACAACACTTTTTCGTTTGAATAAATGTAATGTACAACATTTTTATGAACGAAAAAACGAAATCAAAGCATTGATAGCCTATTGAAAATGCGTTTATTTTTATCATTTTTTTGAAAATAATCCTGCCAACTTGTCTAGTTTTTATATTTTGGCAGATAAATTGTAAAGTTTTAATATAAAATATTTTGATTAACAATGACAACACCTGAAAATACAGAAACATTTGCAGAAGATATCATAAACGAGGTTCAAGCCGAGCATGCAGAAGCCGAAAATGCAATTCCAGAAATAGAATCGAACCCCGAAAGCGACTTATTGGCTAAAACATCTGCTGAATTGGCAGAAATGAAAGATAAATTCTTGCGTTTACAAGCCGAATTTGATAATTTCAGAAAACGTACATCAAAAGAAAAACTAGAATTAATTGGCAGTGCAGAAGAGCGTTTGATAATTTCTTTACTCACTGTGGTCGATGACATAGAAAGAGCATCGGTTTCGATGGCAAATGCAACAGATATTGATGTACTCAAACAAGGAACCGAACTAATTTTTTCTAAATTCAAACGTACCTTAGAAACCAAAGGTGTAAAACCATTGGAAACAAAAGGAACTGATTTTAACCCAGATTTACACGAAGCCATCACTCAAATTCCAGCTCCAACAGAAGATTTAAAAAACAAAGTTGTTGATGAAATCGAAAAAGGCTATTATTTGAACGAAAAGCTAATTAGAGTAGCAAAAGTTGTTATTGGTAATTAATCACATATTATATAAATAAAAAAGTGGCGAAAAGAGATTATTACGATGTATTAGGTGTTTCAAAAAGTGCGAATGCAGATGAGCTAAAAAAAGCTTATAGAAAATTAGCTATTCAATATCATCCAGACAAAAACCAAGGCGATAAAGCAGCCGAAGAAAAATTTAAAGAAGCTGCCGAAGCTTACGATGTACTTACCAATGCCGACAAAAAAGCAAGATACGATCGCTTTGGACATCAAGGCATGGGTGGAGCTGGTGGCGGTGGCGGAGCTGGTGGCATGAATATGGATGATATATTCTCACACTTTGGCGATGTATTTGGCGGAGACGAAAGCCCGTTTGGAAGCTTTTTTGGCGGTGGAGGCAGAGGCTCTCGCCAAAGAAAAGGCTCTGATTTACGTATAAAATTAAAACTTAATCTTAACGAAATTAGCAATGGCGTTGAGAAAAAAATAAAAGTAAAACGCTATGTGGCTTGCAAAAGTTGTAATGGTAACGGCTCAAAAAATGGCACCTCGTTATACCATGCTTGGTCAGATGATGACTACTGCAACTTGCCCAACTTGTAATGGTGATGGAAAAATAATTTCGCAACGTTGCGAAGTATGTGCTGGCGAAGGCAGAATGGTGGAAGAAGAAGTAATTCCTGTAAAAATACCTGCTGGCGTGGCTGAAGGCATGCAACTTGCTATGAGCGGAAAAGGAAATGTGCCTCAACGGGGTGGCGTACCAGGCGATTTGCTCATAGTGATTGAAGAGGAGGAAGATGAATTGCTAAAAAGAGAAGGAAATAATGTCATTTACGACCTTCATATTAGTTTTGTGGATGCTGCTTTGGGTAATTCTTTTGAAGTACCAACGGTGGACGGAAAAGTAAAAATCAAAATAGATGCTGGCACGCAAAGTGGAAAAATTCTTCGTTTGAAAGACAAAGGAATAAAAGAAGTAAATAGTTACGGCAGAGGCGACCAATTGATTTATGTAAATGTTTGGACACCAAAAGTATTAACTGCTGATGAAAAAAATATACTTGAAAAGCTAAGAACTTCGCCAAATTTTGTTCCTAATCCACAAAAAAGCGACAAATCTTTCTTCGAACGAATGAAAGAGTTTTTTGTGTAATTTGATTATAAAATAAAGTTTTTTTCATTAAAGGCACTAATCAATTCTAGTTTTGGTTAGTGCTTTTTTTAAGTAATTGTAAATATATTTTTTATCATAAGTTTTTGTAGTTTTAATTGATTTAACGAAATTAAATTCCTACGTGTAAAGTTTCACAACGTTATTGATGACATTTCTTACCCTTCGGAGTTTTCTTTGGAGGCGTAGCCTCCAAAGAAAACTCCGAAGGGTGGAAGATAAAA
>RDZG01000114.1 GCA_004293915.1 Bacteroidota bacterium
TTAGTTCTTCTGAACTATAATTCTCTACTTTTAAGGCTATTTTGCTCATTTACAAATATAGCAACTTTATTTGTATTTACTTATTAGACTTTATGTAATCTAAATTTTTGAGCTAAATCTCTAAATGACCCTTCCATAACTACTTGTCCATTTTTGGTTTTAGAATCAGCTAATTGATCGATAAAAAAATATGCTTTTTCTTGATTTTTTAAAACAAAGTGTGCAAGAGACAGATTGAATTTTAGTCCATCAGCTACATCATTATTAATTTTTGCTTTGTTATTGTTAGTATCAAGTTGTGAAAGTTCTTTTTCCCAAACAGGTACACTACTTTCTAGACAAGAAATTACCTCTTCTTTACTAACAGCTTTAGTTTTGCTCATTACCTGAACATTTGATAAATTATTAGTAACAGTTTCAAATGCTTTATTAATCTCAATATAATCTTCTTCTTTTCCACCTTTTGCACCAGAGATTTGTACTTTAATTTGAGGAAATTGGTCTACAAAATAGTTGTTTATAAGATCTGATGCTGTTTGCAATTGGTTTTCTACAAGTTTTATGCTGAATTTACGAATAAAATCTGCAACTATTTGTTGTTGTTTTTCAGGTTTTTTGGTAAATGCAAGTAATAATTTTGTATTAGGATCTAAGTATAGCATAAATTTTGGTAGAAATGCTTGATCTTTTGGTAATCCATAAGTGGTATCTAATAGAACATTACCACTAGCATCTTTTACTGTTAGTTTAGATTTAATATCAAAAGTTGCTATGTTTTCATTTTGGTCTAATTCCGAATAGGGTTTCGAAGTGTTTAAATTTGTGATTAGATTTGATGAAACTAGCTTGACTTCACTGTTTTGTTGATCAGTAGATAAAGTTGCATCTGAATTCTGAAACTTTAAATATATTTTAGCATACTCATCTTTTCTTTCCTGATTGAATAACTCTAACTCTTCGTTTGTTACTTTTAATAATCCTTTCAATAATTTTATTTCGTCTTCTGTAAGTACTCTAAATGGGGTTTCAAAATAAGAATTATACTTATAAAATTTTGGAAGTTGTTTTATGGCACTAACTTTAATATGCAAAGGAACTGTTTTACTTACTCTTTTTTGAGCAGTTAAAAACATTGGAAACAAAACTAAGGCAATAGAAATAAATTTAAGATTTCTCATATTAAATGGTTTTTAATTGGTTGATACAAAAGTACAAAAATATTTTTACTCATCACTTCAAACATATCATTCATCGAGTATTCTAGTTTTTTGCTAGAATACTCAATGAATCAAACATTACAACACAATAGAATCGCCTGGTTTTAAGCCATCGTCTTCGTTTGGTTTTTCAGGAGCCTCATCAAACATAGAAGTTTGTTTAACAACCGTTTCGTCTTTTGGAGCTAATAATCTAATACTAGCCACTTCGGTGCTTGCCAGTTTATTACCTTGTGCTTTCCAACCTTTTATATCAATATATTCGCTAAGGTTAATAATAGTCGAATGTCCTTTTTTATTACCAGTAGAAGTGAAATTAATTTCTACTTCTGGTTTAGGCAAAAACGTAAAAACAACCAATTTAGAGCCTTTAGAATCGCCAATGAGCAGATATTTTTTATCTATTTGCGATTGTTCAATCTTGAATCGTTTTACATAATAAGTTTTGTCTTCGCCATTGAAATGTACCAACGAAAACACCATTTCTGGAACATATTTTTGAATCAATTGTATGGTTTCGGGTTGATAACGATTGGTTAATTCAAAATTTGTCAATTCATATTCGCCATTGATATACACAACCAAAATTTTATCATCAGTATTGAAATTACCTAAATGTTTTCCACGTTCGTCTGTATTTAATCTTCCAGTGATTGTATCAAAATAAATATTTATTCCACCAATAGACGAACTACCTAATTTGCTAAATTTAATGGCTTTTATGGGATAAGCTGTCAAGGTATTTCCTTGTGAACTTCTGCCTTTTATTGCTAAATCTGCAAAATCATAATCAAATATTTTTTGGCGAGCTGCACTGCTAGGCGTGAGTGTAATATTTATTACTTCGGATTCTCCGTTTGGTCGGACTGCCAAATAAGTAATTTTAGAGCCTTTGTTTCCTGCTGTCAAATCGTATTCTTTATCTCTAGTTATTCCACCTACTTGGAAGCGTTTTACCATAGATTTTCCCGATTTTCCATCAACATAAACCAAATTATATACAGTTCGTTCATCGTTTTTACGGAATACACCGACATACAAAATGTCTTTGCCCACAAATACTTTTTCGCCAATTTTGACAACCTTAAAATTGCCATCTTTTTTGATTACGATTATATCATCAATATCAGAACAATCGCAAACAAATTCATCTTTTTTGAGCGACCAGCCAATAAACCCATCCACACGGTTTACATATAATTTTGAATTTATAGCCGCAACCACACTTGCATTTATCGTATCAAAAGGTCTGATTTCGGTTTTTCGTTCTCTGTCTTTTCCGTATTTTGTTAATAAATTCTCATAATATTTTATTGAAAAATCGGTAAGATGAGCCAAATCAAAATCCACTTGCTTGATTTCATCAGCCAATGATTTCATTTGCTCATCAGCCTTTGAAACATCAAATCGAGTAATGCTACTTAATGGTTTTGCAATTAGTTTTGCGTAATCTTCGTTTTCTATTTTTCGATAAAACTGTTTGAAAAATGGTGTAAAAAGTGTGTTTAATACATTATAACACGCATCGACAGAAGGAGCAGTTTCGTATTCCTTATTTTTATACATTCCTTCGCCAATAAAAATTTTGAGAAGCGATGAAAAGAATATTTTTTCTTCTAAATCATTGCGTTTGATTTCTAATTCTCTACGCAGTAATTCTTTGGTTTGAGCTGTGCAAATACGTAAAATTTCGGAAACACCAATAAAACGAGGTTTATCGGCAACAATCACACAGGCATTTGGCGAAATAGACATTTCGCAATCTGTAAACGCATAAAGTGCATCAATTGTAATATCAGGCGAAACGCCTGGCTGCAATTGAATTTCTATTTCTACATCTTTTGCTGTATTGTCTGTTACTTTTTTGATTTTTATTTTGCCTAATTCATTGGCTTTTACAATTGAATCCATCAAAGCACCAGTGGTTGTGCCAAAAGGTATTTCCTTAATTATAAGTGTTTTCTTGTCTAGTTCCTCGATTTTTGCACGAACTCTGATTTTACCACCTCGTAATCCATCTTTATAATCCGAAACATCAACATATCCACCTGTTAAAAAATCTGGAAAAAGTTCAAAAGATTCGTTGTTTAATATTTTGATAGATGCTCTAATCAATTCGCAAAAATTGTGTGGTAAAACTTTTGTAGCCAATCCAACTGCAATACCTTCTACACCCTGAGCCAAAAGCAATGGGAATTTCATTGGCAACGAAATGGGTTCACGTTTTCTGCCATCATACGACATTTGCCAAGGTGTTGTGTCTGCATTAAAAGCTACTTCTAAAGCAAATTTTGACAACCGAGCTTCGATATAACGTGCAGCAGCAGCAGAATCTCCTGTGCGTATATCTCCCCAATTTCCTTGCGTGTCAATCAAAAGTTCTTTTTGTCCCAAACCTACAATAGCTTCGCCAATAGACACATCGCCATGCGGATGATACGACATAGTAGAACCAATAATATTAGCGACTTTATTGAATCTACCATCGTCCATTTCTTTCATGGCATGCAAAATTCTGCGTTGCACGGGTTTTAGCCCATCTTCAATGGCAGGTACTGCACGCTCCAGAATTACATACGAAGCATAATCCAAAAACCAGTTTTCGTACAATCCCGAAACAGGAGTAACTTCGTGAATGCTATCATCTTTTAAATCTTCCATAACAAAATCACCTTACATTTGCTTATTAATTATCAATCGAATCATTACTTTTGATTCATTATTTGCAAAACTAAAAAATATGGCATATTTCAAATACACTTATCTTGTTTTGTGGATAAGTATTATTACATCGAGCAGTTGTACAAAGAAAATAGACTTAAAAAACTTTGATGCTAACATTTTTAAAAACGATAAAAATGGCTGTAAAAACAGCAGAGAAGCCGAATATAAAAAATTAGAACCTATAAAATCAGATTTTGTGGGTATGCGAGAAACCCAACTTTACGAAATTTTGGGTCAGCCCGACAAACAACAAATTGAAGCACGAAGTAAAAAGCAATATTTTTATTATCTCAATCCATCAAAAGTTTGCGATAGTTCTGTTTTAGAATCAAAACTTTTGATTGTAGATTTTGATGCCCTTAATCGTGTAGTTGTTTTGAGTGTTGGGTTTGAATAAAAGTGTAGTTATATCCATTAGGTTTTAAAAACCTTATTGGTCTTCCAATATTTTGATGATTTTAAAACTGTAATATTAAGCCAAATGATGGTTTGAAATACCTATGCTATCGCAAGTTTAGCAAAGCAGATAACTCCTCCTTTTGTCATCAACAACACTCCGTCAGATTATTATATAAGTAAAGTAGAAAACAGCATACTCTACGTTTTCAAATGTGGATATGTCAGAAGAAGTGAATAAATTTGATATCATGCGTAGGGTATTTTCAGAATAGTTGCTAGCCAAAGAGCGCATTGACTTTGACTAATTCAAGATTCATATCCAGAACAACGCTATCTGAACTTACTTCAAAAAAAACCGAACCTTTTTCAAAGTGTGCCACAACACCAATTAGCAAGTTTTTTGGGTTTAAAACCACAATCATTAAGCAGACTTAGAGCAAGAATTTTCTCGCCTTTATTGGTGTTTTTTTCACCAACAAATCAATCAAATATTATTCAAATAAACTAGACAAAAATGTCCATTCAGATTGATTCAACTCATAATATTTTGCAGATGAATATTTGT
>RDZG01000115.1 GCA_004293915.1 Bacteroidota bacterium
TTGGGAATTGGCTCTTATTGGAGAAGAATTATTTAACATTAAACCCATGCAATAATCATGAAAAAAGTAATAGAAGTTGCTGTTTTACCAAATTATAGGCTGGAATTGGTCTTTGAAAATGCTGAAAAACGCATTTTTGATGCATCGCCATATTTGGGCTTTGGGATATTTTCTGAACTCAAAGATGAAAATTATTTTAAAAATATTTCCCTCAAGTATGACAGTGTTGCATGGCAAAATGGACAAGATTTTAGTCCTGAAACGCTATATATCAGGAGTAGTAAAATAACTTATAATTCATAATTTATAATTCAAAAAAGGAAGTATAGTTTTTAAAATTAACGGACTTATATAATGAGAACAATTGTATCGTACAAAGAAATTGACAGATTACAATTAATTTTTACATTTGATGATCATTCTGAAAAAAAAATAGATTTAACTCCTTATGTAAATAGTGAAGTTTTTGGGTTTTTGAAAGACAAAGAGGCTTCTTATGCTATTAAAAACGAAAAATATCATTTGGAATGGTATCCTTTTGATGCCGATTTGAGTGCAGATACCCTTTGGCATATCGGTGTTTAAAAATAACACTATTGATTATCTTAATTACAATCAAACAATTTATTACAAAACTTTAAAAACCAAATTTATGAACAGTTCAACCACCACCACCCAACGTTTGTCAAGGTTTGCAACCATTGACAACGTAGCAGCTGCAGACTTACCAAGTTTTAAAAACTTGGTAAGTCTAAAAAATGCGGCAGCCTCAAACGCTAAAAAAAGCTACACATCAATTCTGCTTCATAGTCGCAAAATCTCCATTTTCAATTCTGCATTCTCAATTATTTTCGCGTTCCTCCTTTCGTATTCCTCATTCGTAAAAGCCCAACCTTTCGTTACCGAATGGAATTTAGCCACCGCAGGTTCTGGTGCAACCCAGCTTACTTTTGGAGTAGAAACTACAGGCACTGTAAATTATGCTTGGGCTACCATACCAAATACAACTGCTACTGGTATAGGTACATTTGCAGGTACAACAGCCTCAATTACTGGCTTACCCACAGGTGCTACCATTAGCTTGAGTATAACCTCTACTAATTTTAGAAGATTTAATATTAACAATGGAGCTGATAGAAGCAGACTAACCAACATAGCCCTATGGGGCAATACTCCGTGGACAAGCATGAATGGAGCATTTTATGGATGCAATAGTATGCTGCTAATGTCTGCTACTGATATGCCAAATTTGGCAGGGGTTACTGATCTGAGTTATATGTTTGCTTCAACTAGGTTTAATAAGCCCATTGGAGGATGGAATACATCTAATGTTACCAATATGAGTAATATGTTCAATAATGCAAATAATTTTAATCAATTCATTGGAGGATGGAATACATCTAATGTTACAGATATGAGTTACATGTTCTATGCTGCTTATAATTTCAATCAGTCAATTGGAGGATGGAATACATCTAATGTTACAGATATGAGTTTTATTTTTGGCAAAGCCTGCCTCCAATGTTTTGTTGGAACTGCATTTAATCAACCAATAGGCAATTGGAATGTCACTGCCGTTACCAATATGCGTGGTATGTTCCAAGGAGCAGATAATTTCAATCAGACAATTGGAGGATGGAATACATCTAATGTTACCGATATGAGTAATATGTTCTTATTTGCAAGTTCATTTAATCAGTCTATTGGAGGCTGGAATACATCCAAAGTTATTAATATGAGTGGTATGTTTGGTAATGCATCTGCCTTTAATCAGTCTATAGGAAGCTGGAATACCAGTACAGTTACTAATTTGAGTCTAATGTTTTATCAAGCTAAAACATTTAACCAATCAATAGGGAATTGGAACACCTCTAATGTTACTGATATAAATCTAATGTTTCAATCAGCAAATGCTTTTAACCAAAATATAGACAATTGGGATATAAGTAAAGTAGCCAATATGAGTAGTATACTTTTGTCGGCCACTGGTTTTAATCAAAGTTTATCAAGTTGGGGTACAAAATTAAATCCATCTGTATATTTGGCAAATATGTTAAATAACTGTGGGATGTCAGTTGCCAATTATGATGCCACCTTACAAGGTTTTGCAGCAGGCACTGTAACAGGCAGAACTATGGGAGCAGCAGGCCGTCAATATTGTGCTTCATCTGCAACAAGAGCAAATCTAATTGCTAGAGGTTGGGCTATCACAGATGGCGGCATGAGTACTGTTACCTCTACTCCTACTTTTGCTTTTGGTCTTACAACTACTATATGTTCAGGCAGTATTCCGCCTGTATTGCCTAGCACTTCTAGTAATAGCCTCACTGGTGCATGGTTTCCAAGTGTGATAAACAATACAGCAAGTGGTATTTATACCTTTTCTTCTGGTTGTAATCATACTACTTTAAATGTATTTGTAACTACAGTACCTACTTTAATACTTAGTCAGCCTATTTCCCAAGTCATCAGTCAAGGTGGTTCTGCTTCATTTGCTGTTTCTGCCACAGGTGTAAATTTGTTGTATACTTAGAGTAATGGAGCTGCTACTGCTGGTATCAACACTACTGTTCCTGGTTCGTATATGGCTACAGTTTCAGGTGCTTGTGGTGCACCTATAATTAGTAATGCTGTAACTTTAAAATACAACCTTACCGTGCAAGGTTTCAATACTACCAAAGTCTACGGTTCGGCCAATCCTATTTTTACTGGCACAGTTTTAGGTGTTGTCAATAATGATGTTATTACGCCAAGTTTTAGTACTTCGGCTACAAGTCTTTCAGGCGTAGGTGTATATCAAATTACCGCAACTGCATCGGGAGCAAACATTAATAATTACGCATTAATCATTAATAATTCCACATTAACCATTACTCCACTTGCTTTTTTGAGTACTGCCGCAAGTCCTATTGTGTTTAATAGTACAGTTTATGATGGTTCGCCAAAAATACCAAGTGTGGTTGGTTTGCCAAGCACTTCGGGAGTAAACTATACTTACAATGGCAGCCCAACCGCACCTACCAATGCTGGTTCATATACTGTTGTTGGTGCCATTACAGATCCAAACTATACAGGCACAGTTACGAGTGTGATTGTTATTTCACCCTCTGACCTCAGCAATCAAATTTCGGTAGCAGGTTTAAGCAATAGTATGTACGATGGTTCTCCAAAACCTACGAGCATCACTGGTTTACCTTTAGGCGTGGCGAGTACCATTACTTATAATGGTAGCACTACAGCACCTACTAACGCAGGTTCTTATACGGTGGTGGGCATCGTAAACGGTGCAAATTATGTAGGAACAACAACGAGTGTAATGGTTATTTCACCGTCTAATATTAGTAATCAACTTTCAGTAGCTGGGCTAAGCAATAGTGTGTACGATGGTTCACCAAAACCTACGAGCATCACTGGTTTGCCTTTGGGAGTTGCGAGTTCAGTTACTTACAACGGCAGCACTACCGCACCTACTAATACAGGTACTTACACGGTTGTTGGAATTGTTAACGATGCAAATTATGTAGGAACAACAACGAGTGTAATGGTTATTTCTCCAGTTTCAGCAACAATCACCGCTTTTAATGCCACTAAAGTGTACGGAGAAGCCAATCCAGTTTTTACAGGTTCTATCGCAGGTATTGTAAACGGAGATATGATTTCGGGCTTGTATAGTTCGGTAGCCACACAAACCTCTAATGTTGGTGCTTATCCCATTACAGCAACCGCCACAGGTGTAAATATCAATAACTATCAATTCTCCATTCTCCATTCTCAACTCTCAATTAGTGCAGCCAATGCAACAATCACCGCTTTTAATGCCACTAAAGTGTATGGAGAAGCCAATCCAGTTTTTACGGGTTCAATTGCAGGTATTTTAAATAGCGATAACATTTCTGCCTTATTTAGTTCGGTAGCTACACAAACCTCTAATGTTGGTGTTTATCCCATTACAGCTACGGCAATAGGAGCAAACATCAATAACTATCAATTCTCCATTATCAATTCTCAATTATCCATCACCACAGCACCAAGCTCGGCAAGTGTGTCAGGTATTCTATCGGCTGGCAATGTGGCAAATGCAACTTCGCCAACAAGCATCACTATTTCAGGCACAGGTTTTGTTCAGGGTGCAATGGTAACTATCAATGGTGTTGTGCTTACAAACGTAACCGTAGTAAATGGCAATACCATTATCGCTACTTTGCCAGCAGGAGCAACCACAAGCAATAATGTAAACATTTCGGTTCAAAATCCAAATCAAACACCAAGCATAAGTTCTTCTGTTTTGGTAAAAGATATAACATTATCTACCAACCTACCAGCCTACCAATCTACCAACTTTAGCATTTATCCTAATCCAACCTATAATGGAGAGTTTATAGTTGAGAACAGTGATTGGAGAAATGGAAGCTCCCTAACCTCCGAAGTGGGAATAATGATGATTTATAATGCACAAGGGGCTTTAGTTTATTCTCAAAAAATAGTTTCTTCTCAAACATTTATAAAAACCAATTTGGCATCGGGAATTTATTTTGTAAAACTAGGACGCCAAAGTGTAAAACTAAGAATCGAATAATTGAGCAACAATTCAATTCTTATTCGTGCATTCGTGGCAAAAAATATATAAATGAATTCAAGATTATTTATTTTGATTTTGTTAAATGTTTATAAAAAATATTAACCACGCATGCACAAATAACCACGATAAAATAGCTAATAAATTTCGTGCATTCGTGGCAAAAATTGTGTTATACATGCAAGAACATACATTTTAAGTTTTCAAAACTTGAAATTGGAATAAAAAAATACATGTAAGAACATACATTTTAAGTTTTCAAAACTTGAAATTGGAATAAAAAAGTAGCCACGAATGCACGAATAAACACAAAAAATAGCTAATAAATTTCGTGCATTCGTGGCAAAAATTGTGTTATACATGCAAGAACATACATTTTAAGTTTTCAAAACTTGAAATTGGAATAAAAAA
>RDZG01000090.1 GCA_004293915.1 Bacteroidota bacterium
CCAGTTCAGCAAATGTAAACGGTTTGTAGGATTAAAATTAAAGTGTAAATTTGTATCAGGATTAATCAATAAACTGTAAACTTTTTTTAGGACGAGACAAGCAAAATATAAATACAAAATAAGATTTTATTCTAGCTATTCGATTGCATTACTTCGATTGCTGCCGAAAAAGAGTTTTTTAACTCCCTGTTTGTAATTCCTGCTTTTGTATCAAAATTTTCATGAAATTTTGGAAGCGAAAAATGAGCCAAAATTTTTGCACCATGAATAGGGAAACGCACTTTTGCAGCTTCCAATGCACCTAATCCACCTCTCGGACCTGGCGATGTCGAAAGCAAAAGCATATTTTTATTGTCAAACATTTTTAGTTCTACACGTGAAGCCCAATCAAATAAATTTTTAAAAGCTGTAGTGTAAGTGCCATTGTGTTCGGCAACAGAAATAATGATTAAATCAGCATTTTTAAATTTTGAAACTATGTTTTTTACCTCATCAGGATGTCCTATTTGTTTTTCTAAATCTACACTAAAAATGGGTAAATTTATGAGAGATAAATCTAAAATTTCTATTTCAGCATCTTTAAATTGTTGTGCCGCATATTTTGCAAACTGTTGATTGATAGATTCTTTGCTCGAACTTGCACCAAAAGCTATTATTTTCATTTTATTATTTTCATTTAAAAGTTAAACACTCATTGGAACATCCATTAGCAATATTTCGGCATCTTTTGAAAGTGCTTTTATTGAGATTTTTGAGGCATCCCAAACTCCATATCCATCACGAGGTTTTAGTTCTTGTCCATCTATTTCGATTGTACCTTTTATAACAAAAACATAAACGCCATTTTCTTTTTCTTTTATAGAATAAGATGTTGTGTGATTTTCGTCAAATTTTCCTAAAAAAAACCATGCGTTTTGATGAATCCAAACTCCCTCATCATCGGCACTAGGCGAAAGTATTTGCAAAAGCTCATTTTGTTTATACAGTTTTGAGTAAGTAAGTTGGTCGTAACGTGGTTTAACATCTCTTTTGTTTGGGAAAACCCAAATTTGCAATGTATTGGCTTGTTTATCTTTATTTGGATTAAATTCGCTATGCATTATGCCCGTGCCAGCACTCATACATTGAATGTCGCCATTTTGAATAATTGCACCATTGCCCATGCTGTCTTTATGTTCCAATGCACCTTCGAGTGGAATTGTGATGATTTCCATATTATCGTGCGGATGCGTACCAAAACCCATTCCAGCCGCTATATAATCGTCATTCATCACACGCAAAACACCAAAATGCATGCGTTCGGGATTGTAATAATTTGCAAAACTAAAACTAAAATTTGCTTTTAGCCAACCATGATTTGCTGTGCCACGTGTTTCTGCTTTGTGTAAGATTGTATTTGCCATGATTTTTGAATTTGTATTTGGTAAATGATTGAAACCTAAAATTTTTAACTCTTTTAATTCATCAATTTTGTTTTCTACAACGTTTGATAAACCATTTGTGGTACTAAATATTGCTGTACCGAGCAATCCGTTTTTAATAAAATCTTTTCTATTCATATGAATTATAGTTATTTTGATAATACTAAATTTACATTACAAAGATAATTTGTCAATCTATTTAAAACATTGAACTAGATTAAGAAATAAAATTAATATTTTTTGGATAACTTTGGTTTTTATCTCAAATTCAAATTATAGCACGTTGAAATCAATTTTTAAACAGTTAAAAGCTACATTCTACAAGGATTTTCATTTAGGATACTATTTAGGTGTTTTGGTGTTTTTAGGCATAATGATTTTTTTGAATTATCATCTAAATTTTGAATCGCAATACATCGAAATTTATATCAGCCTAACGATTGGAAACGTATCTTTTTATATATGTTATTTTATGCTTTTTCGTTTTGGGGAACTGTTTTTATTAGGAAGTTGTGTAAGCTCGATTGCAGCTTCTTTGTTGCTCCAAAATTTATTCTGCTATCTTTTATTGGTATTTTTTTACTCTCTTTTGATGCCGGATTTCCATACTATCATTTGCTAACCGAAAAATATACCACTAGTCCATATTACTATTTTGCTCATTATATTGTTGCAAATGGGTATTGTGTTTTTACTATATTTATACCACTTTTTATTTTACATTTTTTTTTAAAGGAAAACGATGACTACTATGGGTTAAGGCTTGAAAAAAAGTCTTTTTTGATTTATGTTTTCATGTTACTTGCGATGGTTCCAGTTGTGTATTTTGCAGCATTGCAACCTGATTTTTTAAGATATTATCCCAAGTTTCAACGAACTCAAATTGCCTTATCTGACCCAAATAGAAGTTTACTAATTGGTGGTTTTGAGTTTTTCTATTCCTTAGATTTCATCTCTACAGAACTTCTTTTTAGAGGATTTTTTGTTGTATTTCTTTCTCGATATGCAAGGGAGCATATAATCATTCCTGTTGCAGTTGTGTATTGTTTTATTCATTTTGGAAAACCTTGGGCAGAAACTTTAAGTTCGTTTTTTGGTGGATATATATTAGGCTTAATGGCTTTTCAGACTAAAAATATTTGGGGAGGAATTTTTGTGCATGTAGGCATAGCCCTGCTTATGGAAATATTTGCGTTTTGGTTTGCTTGAGTAGGCAAAAAAATTCACACCATGGTCTGTGTGCCACAGACCATGGTGTAGGCTTTGCTTATGGAAATATTTGCGTTATGGGTTGCTTAAATGTAAACCTGATTTAAAACAAGATAATCACGATTTGTTTCCAAATTCCATAAATAAATTTTGAATAATTAATTTACAACCTGTTTTTCTCCACAAAAACTTTTATCAAGTCTGGATGCAAATTCACAACTTCACCAACAATTATAATTGCAGGATTATCGATATTTTCTTTCCTTGCTTTTTCCGAAATGTCTGATACCGAACCTAATATATACCTTTCTTGGCTTGTAGTGCCATGTTGAATAATAGCAACTGGTGTTTGCGATTTGTTTTCGTTAGCAAAAATTTGCATAATTTCCTCCAACTTGCTCATCGCCATTAAAATAACTACTGTTGCAGTCGATTTTGCAGCCAAAGCAATATCTGTAGAAATACTATTATCTTTTGTAGTTCCTGTTGTTACCCAAAAACTTTCGCTCACACCACGTGATGTTAGCGGAATGCCTTGCAATTCGGGAACGGCTATCGAACTAGAAATACCAGGTACAATTTCAGTAGGAATATCAAATGCACGTGCAAACTCAATTTCTTCGTATCCACGACCAAAAATAAAGGGGTCGCCACCTTTTAATCGTACACAATTACCATATTTTAGTGCATTTTCTATAATTAATTGATTGATTTCGGCTTGCGAAAAGGCACACGAACCTCTGCGTTTTCCAACAAAAACTAATGGTGTATTTGGCTTAGCATAACCTAAAAGATCTTCGTTTGCCAACGCATCATATAATATTACATCAGCTTTTTGAATCGCTTTTATGCCTTTTAAAGTAATTAATTCGGCATCGCCTGGTCCGGCACCAACTAAAGTTAATTTGGGTTCGATTTTCATTTTTTAGGTGTTTTTACTCAAACAATAAGTTAAATTTACAACGTCTATTTTTATTATTCTAGTATTTTTTTTATATATAGTATACAAAAATACTATTTTGAAGCTATTTTTTGTATTTTTTAAATAATTGATACTAATTTTCTAAGTATTGAGTAAAAATACTTAATTTTTATTTTGATGCTTAATTTTTTAGCACTATTTTTGATTTAATTATATAAATATTAAAATACAGGCTCAAAAACAACCTTATTTTATAAAATAGTAGTATAAAAACAGAAAAACAAGTTAAAAATTATAAATATGAGTGCAATCGCTAAAACTAAAATTGTAATCGTTGGAAACGGTATGGTTGGATATAAATTTTGCGAAAAATTTGTATCAAAACCCAATAGAGAAAAATTTGAATTGATAGTTTTTGGCGAAGAACCTCGTGTGGCTTATGATAGGGTACATTTGAGCGAATATTTTGGCGAAAAAACCATCGAAGAACTCACTATGGCTCCGTTATCTTGGTATAAAGAAAACGATATTACTATATATACAGGTGATCCAGTTCAAAACATAAATCGAGAGCAAAAAACAGTTCATTCGTTTCATGGATTAAATGTTAGTTATGATTATTTGGTTTTAGCAACTGGTTCGGCTGCATTTGTACCTCAAATTGATGGGGTAGAAAAAGATGGCGTTTTTGTTTATCGTACCATCGAAGATTTGGATATGATGATGGATTGGGCAAAAAAATCTAAAAAAGGTGCTGTAATTGGTGGTGGACTTTTAGGTTTAGAAGCTGCCAAAGCCATGTTGGATTTGGGTATTAAAGACACACATGTAATCGAATTTGCACCTCGCCTTATGCCTCGCCAAATAGATGAAGCGGGTTCGTTATTATTAAAATCTAAACTCGAAAAATTAGGATTAAAAATTCACACATCTACAAATACGCAGCTTATTGCAGGGCATAACGAAATTTCAGGTATGAATTTTGCTGATGGCACTTCTATTGATGTCGATATGTTGGTGATTTCTGCGGGTATTAAACCAAGAGATGAATTAGCCAAACTTGCCGAACTCGAAGTTGGTGTGCGTGGCGGAATTCAGGTAAACGATAAACTTCAAACTTCAGACCCAAACATTTTTGCAATAGGCGAATGTGCTTTGCATGGCGGTATGATATATGGATTAGTTGCTCCTGGTTATGAAATGGCGGATGTGGTTGCTACCAACCTTACTGGCGGAAACAAAGAATTTAAAGCCTACGATATGAGTACAAAACTCAAATTGATTGGTGTAGATGTGGCTAGTTTTGGCGATGCATTTATTTCCGAACCAAATTGCAAAACCATTTCTTTCACAGATAATGCTAAAGGAATTTATAAACGTGTAAATATTTCAAACGATGGAAAACATCTTTTGGGAGGTATTTTAGTTGGCGAAGCAGAACAATACAATATGCTTTTGCAAACGGTAAAAAACAAAACTATTATACCTCCTGATCCTGAAGATTTGATTTTAGGTTCTCGAGGTGGAAGCGAAGCTCATGGCGGTGCTGGTGTGATGGCTTTGCCCGATGATGCGTTGATTTGTTCGTGCGAGTCGGTTACAAAAGGTGCCATATGCCAGGCAGTTACAGACGGAACAGCAACTACCTATGATGCTATGAAAAAGTGCACCAAAGCAGGTACGGGTTGTGGCGGTTGTGCTCCAATGGTTAAAGATTTGATCAACGAAACGCTAAAAGCAAACGGAGCGTATGTTAAAAATGTGCTTTGCGAACATTTTGATTATTCTCGTCAAGAATTATACGATTTAATAAAAGTAAACAACATCAAATCATATAACGAAGCACTTGATAAATTCGGAAAAGGCGATGGTTGCGAAGTGTGTAAACCTGCAACTGCCTCAATATTAGCTAGTTTGTGGAACGAAATGATTCTTAAACAATCAACAATTCAAGATTCAAACGACCGTTTTTTAGCTAATATTCAACGAGGCGGTACTTATTCGGTTGTTCCTCGTGTTCCAGGTGGAGAAATTACACCCGAAAAATTGATTGTAATTGGACAAGTAGCCATAAAATATAAATTATATACCAAAATCACAGGTGGACAACGCATCGATTTATTTGGTGCGCATGTGGGAGATTTGCCAGCCATTTGGGAAGAGTTAATTGCCGCAGGGTTTGAATCTGGGCATGCGTATGGAAAAGCATTGAGAACCGTAAAAAGCTGTGTAGGAACAACTTGGTGCCGTTTTGGATTGCAAGATGCAGTAAGTTTTGCCATCAAAATAGAAGAAAGATATAGAGGCTTAAGAGCTCCTCATAAACTAAAATCTGCCGTTTCGGGTTGTATCAGAGAATGTGCCGAAGCACAATCAAAAGATTTTGGAATTATTGCAACAGAAAAAGGCTATAATCTATTTTTGTGTGGCAATGGAGGCTCAAAACCACAACATGCAATGTTATTTGCAACCGATATTGACGAAGATACCGTAATTAAATATATCGACCGTTTTTTAATGTTTTATATCAAAACTGCCGAACCACTCACTCGAACAGCCACATGGTTTAACAAACTTGAAGGAGGATTGGCATATTTAAAAGCAGTAATAATTGAAGATTCTTTAGGAATTTGTAAACAATTAGAATCAGAAATGGATTTTATGGTAGAAACTTATAAATGCGAATGGAAAGAAGCAGTTGAAAATCCTGAGATTAGAAAGCGTTTTACACATTTTGTAAATTCGCCTGAAAAAGATTCAACCATAAAGTTTGTACCTTTAAGAGACCAAATTATGGCTCAAGATTGGGATGCTGTTAAAAGATAATTGTAATAATTTATAAAACTACTTAAAAATAAATTCTATGTCTGAAAATTTAATCAATCCAAATATTGACATCGATAAATTGCAAAAATTATTAATTGAAAACAATTTACTAATTAATTTAACAGGCAGGCAACGCATGTTAAGTCAAAAAATTGCTTTTTTATGCGAAATGATTTTGAGAGGTGATGAATCGAAAGTTGAAAATTTAAAAATGGCAGTAGATTTATTTGAAAACTCATTGTTTGTGATTAAAAATGGGGGAGTTCCTCCAGAACTAGACACAATAATCAAGATTTCGCCAATTTCCGATACATTAATGTTTACAGTTTCACATATCGAAAGCAATTGGCAGATTTATAAAAAAAGTGCTGAAAACATCATTAAATTTGCTTCTATTGGCTATGATAATTCTTCGATTTCAAAAGATGTGATGATGATGCAAATCAGAATAATAGAAAATAATTGTGAATCGTTGTTGAAATCTTGTAATAATTTAGTTACAGATTGTTCTAATTATTACGAAAAGCAAATTATACTTTTATTTAATGAGCAATGATTAACTATAAATTTCTTTCTTCTAAAGAATATAAATTATTAGTCGAAGAAAATAATAACTTAAAATCAAAACTTTTAGATGCCAATGAGTTGGTTCAAAATTTAATTGATGATAAATTAGATTTCGACTTCTCTTCTTTGAATTCAAATAAAAATATACTTACAGATACTTTAGAAAATCTTACTGAAAAATTAAAAAAAATACAAAAAGAACAAATTCAACGAAAATGGATAGCAGATGGGCTAAGTATTTTTTCAGAAATACAAAAAAAACATGCTGACGATTTGGATGGATATGTGAATAAATTTAATGCTGCATTGGTAAAAATGCTAAATGTAAATCATTCTTGTATCTATTTAGCATCAGAAAAGACCAATTCGAATAGTTTAGAATTAGCTGCAAGTCATGCGTTTAATCGTAAAAAATTTGACAGAAAAAATATATTAATTGGAGATGGGCTTTTGGGTCAATGTTTGTTGGAAAAAGAAACATTATACATAAAAAATATTCCCGAAAATTATATTTCGATATCATCAGGTCTTGGCGAAGCAACACCAAATTACTTGTTAATTGTGCCAGCAAAAGTTTTGAGCGAAGTTTTTGCGGTTATTGAAATAGCCCGTTTTGATAATTTACAAACGTATGAAATTGAATTTGTCGAAAAAATTGCTGAAACATTTGCATATACTATAAAAAATATAAAATCGACCAAAAATACGCTAAATCTACTTAAGGAATCACAAATTTTAACCGAAGATTTAAAAAGTACAGAAGAAGAAATGCGTCAAAATCTTGAAGAGCTAACTGCTACACAAGATGAAATGATAAGAAAACAAAATGAAATTGATGTTAAAAGCAGTTTGCTTTCGCTCACTATTGATACAATACCGTACCCCATTTTTATAAAAAACAATTTAGGTTTTTATACATTAGTAAACAAAGCACAATCCGATTTTTTAGGTTTAAAAAAAGATCAAATTATTAACAAAAAAGACGATGATTTTGTAAATGATAAGAATGATTTAGAAAAAATACACAAAACAGATAAAGAAGTAATTGATACAAAAAAAGAATTGGAACTTCCATTACAATATGTAACATTGCATAATGGGAAAAAACACATTTTAAAAACAAAAAAAATACCTTTTGTAGATTCGTTTACAAACGAAACGCTCATTTTAGGTATTTCAATTGATGTAACAGAAAAAATTTCGGCTGAAAAAAGACAACAAAATGAAAAAAATATTACCATAAATAATTTAGCAATCGATGTTGCTGGCAGGCAGCGGATGCTTTCTCAGAAAATTGCATTTCTTGCTGAATTGGTTGTTAAAAACAAATTAGAAAAAATTCCAAATCTAAAAAATGCTTTAACGCTTTTCGAACATTCTCTTACCATTTTAAAAAATGGGGGAGTGCCAAATGATATGTCGTCTGAATTGGAAATCAATAAAGCCGATGATGAATTATTGCCATTTATACAAAATGTTGAAGCTATTTGGAAAGAGGTTAAAATGGCTGCAAACGAAATAATTAATGCTAAAAACGAAAACGCAAATTCATCAGAAATTGTAGAAAATTCAATTCAATTTATTGAAAATAATGTTGATAATTTATTACAACATAGCGATAAATTAATGAAAAAGTATAGTCAAATAAGTAAAAATAATATTGTAAATTTTGATAATTAAAAAACAATGGCAGAAAAAAATTGGGTAAAAGCGTGTTCTGTTGAAGATATTCCAGAAGATGGTGGTGGATGTGCTTTAATAAATGGCGAACAAATTGCAATTTATAATTTCACTAGAAGAGGCGAGTGGTTTGCAACACAAAATTTATGCCCGCATAAACAACAAATGGCACTTTCGCGTGGCATGATTGGCACACATGGCGAAGAGCCAAAAGTGGCTTGCCCGTTTCATAAAAAGACTTTTTCGCTAAAAAGCGGAGAATGCTTAAGTGGCGATTCGTATGAAATAAAAACATATCCAATAAAAATCGAAGGAAATTCTGTTTTTGTTGCCGTTTAATTTTTTACTTTTGATGACAATCACATCAAAATGTTTGAAGAAATAAACAAATATGTATTGAAATGTGCGGATTTGAATGTAGATGAATTAGCATATTTCAATTCATTATTAATATCTAAAAAAGTACCAAAAAAAACTTTTTTACTCAAAGCAGGTTCAATCTGCGACTTTGAAGCTTTCATTGTTCATGGATGTATAAAAAGCTATTTGCTCGACCAAAATGGCACAGAAGTTATATTGACTTTTGGCATAGAAAATTGGTGGATAAGCGATATCACAAGTTTTCATGAGCAAAGCATGAGCCAAATGTATATCGAAACCATCGAAGATTCTGAGCTTTTGCTGCTAAATCCAGCATCAAAAAATCAGCTTTTAGAAAAAATACCCAAATTTGAAAAAGTTTTTAGATTGATGCTTCAACGCCATTTAGCAAGTTATCAAGAGCGGATTTTTGGCAATATTGCCATATCGGCACAAGACCGCTATCTCACATTTTTAAAAAAATACCCAACCATTTCGCAACGTGTTCCACAACATTTAATAGCTTCGTATTTGGGAATGTCGCCAGAGTTTTTGAGTAAAATTCGTGCTCGATTGGCTAAAAAGTAATTTTAATTACTAATTCACTGATAAAAATAATCATTTTAAAATAATTAAAAAATACCGCAAATGGGGGATGTTTTTTTATTTTTTTTATTCTTTAATTTGCGGATTAGGTTTGAATACTAATTATTAATCTTTTTTTGGATTAATAATTTCAAAAGTCATTTAATAATATCACGAAAAAACAAACTCATTGTTACCAATCTTTTATTGAATTGTAATTTTAATGTTTAGAAATTAAAAATTACTATATTAAAATCATTTCTTAATTGTAATAAAATCAAAAAAAATAGTATATTCGAAATTGAAATCAAATGTGTTTTTGTATATTGATAATTAATTGAACAGAATATTTAAAATAATTTTATTTTTAGCTGTATTTTCGGTTTATTTCTCAAATGCAAATGCATATATTTTGTCAAATAACAACAGTACTGTATTTGCTGGAAATGATACATCGTTGGTATGTCAAACCGATTTACAACTCAATGGAAGTCTTTTAGATTTTGATGAAGTAGGAGTATGGTATGTTTTTTCTGGAACTGGTACAATTATTAACGCTAACCAACCTAATGCTTCTGTTTCAGGGTTAGTATTAGGAAATACCATTTTAGTTTGGAGAGTTGAAAATATCAATACAAGTGTTGTTACAGAAGATCAATTAATCATTTACAATCTTCCACCAACTCCTGCTTTAATCACAACTCCCAATACGATTACTTGTAATAGTCTGATTGGTATTGCAGCAAATGTACCTATAACAGGCACTGGAATTTGGTCTTTAGAAAGTGGTGCTGGAAGCATTGCAGGGTTAAACTCACCCATTACAACCATTCGAGGGTTAGGTATTGGAATCAATATCTTTAAATGGACAATTTCAGGAGGAGGTTGTTCTTCTAATGCAACTGTATCTATCAATTTTAACAAAGCATTTGCAGGTATAAATCAAACCATTTGCGGAGATAATATTAATTTCAATGCCATTCCAGCAAGTGTTAATTCGGGAGTATGGAGCAATGTAAATACTGCTTTGCCACAAATTGATGATGTCTTTGATTCCAACTCTTTGGTTACAGACATACAACCAGGTTTAAATATCTTTAGGTGGCGAACTCGAAATTTACCTGGAGGCTGTATTAGTGATAGTTTTGTAACCATCACAGGAAATATGGTAAATCAAGCAAATGCAGATATTGACAGAATAGTTTGTGTTGATTCATTATTTTTAAATGGAAATATCCCTATTCAAGGCATTGGGACTTGGAGTATATTAACTTCCACTTCTGCCATCATTGTAAACAATACTGTTTCAAATTCTAAAATAAAAACTTTATCTGCAGGAAACAATGTATTGGAATGGAAAATCAAAAAAGGAACATGTGTTTCGAGAGATACGGTTATTATTAGAAATGATAGTCCAAGTAAAGCTATTGCTATGTCTGATGTTTCTATTTGTACAAACACTTTAGCTATCACCGCTACTGCTCCAACACAAGGAGTGGGTCAATGGTATACTATTTCTGGAATTGGAAATATTGTAAACCCAAATGCAAACAACACTTCTGTTACTGGATTAAATGGAAATTTAGTTTTAGGTTGGAAAACATCTTTTGGAAGTTGCCCCGACAGAAAAGATACACTAAATATTTCAAACAATGTTTTTGTGCAAGCGAATGCAGGGTTGGATAAACAAATTTGTGGAGATACTACTTCTCTATTTGCAAATTCAGTTTCTGGCTTTGGAACTTGGAGAGTAATTTCAGGCACTGGGGTAGTGATGAATCCTAGTTCGTATAACTCTAAAGTAATAAATATTTCTGTAAATGGCGTTTTAGCACTCGAATGGGAATATAGAACTTCTTTAGGTTGCCCATTATCGAAAGATACTGTTTTAATAACTCGCGATTTTGTAACGCCTTCCAATGCAGGGTTAAATAGAATTTTATGTACAAACAATACTGTGCTTGGAGCCAATATTCCAGTTTTCGGCACAGGTGCGTGGAGTATGGTAGCAGGTGGTGGAAATATTACAAATCCACTTTTGGCTACATCAAGTATAACCAATTTAGCAAGTGGAATAAATATTTTCAGATGGACTATTTCATCGACCTATTGCAGTTCAAGCTCAACAGTATCTATTAATTTCAATCAAGCGAATGCAGGTTCAAATCAAGCTTTGTGTGTAAATACGGTGAATCTAAATGCAAATCCTGCAAGTGTAAATTCAGGAATATGGACATTGCGTTCGCCAATTACGGGCAATCCACTTACCGAACCACAAATAGACGATGATGTAAATCCTACCTCTTCGGTTACAAATATTCAACCTGGAAGAAATGTTTTTAGATGGACAACAAGAAATATAAGTCCAAATAGCTGTACTTCTATAAGTGAAGTTACTGTTACTGGCGATATGATTAATAATGCAAATGCAGATATTGACAGAGTAGTTTGTGTAGATTCAGTTTTTCTAAATGGAAACATTCCTATTCAAGGTATTGGAACTTGGAGTGTATTAACTTCAACATCAGCTATAATAGTAAATAGTACTGTTCCAAATACTAAAATTAGGACTTTAGCAGAAAAGAATAATGTATTGGAATGGAAAATCCAAAAAGGAGCATGTATTTCGAGAGATACTGTTATTATCAGAAATGATAGTCCGAGTAAAGCATTAGTAGTCAATGATTTATCTATATGTACAAGTAATACTACCATCACGGCTATAGCTCCTACACAAGGAATGGGAACGTGGTTTTCAATCACAGGATTTGGCAATATTGCCAATCCAAATGCAAGCAACACATCAGTATCGGGATTGAGTGCTGGAGCCATCACTATTGGTTGGAGAACTTCTTTTGCAGCTTGTCCGAGCAAATTCGATACTTTGAGAATTACAAGATTCATTTCTATTCCCGCAAATGCAGGTATAGATAGACAAATCTGTGGTGATTCAATCATTTTGTCTGGCAATTCCATTACTGGTATTGGTGTATGGCGAATACTTACAGGTACTGGCATTGTCTTGAATCCTTCTTCTTATAACTCAAAAGTTAGAAATATTTCTGTGAATGGAATTACAAGACTCGAATGGGAGTTTCAAACTCCTGGTTGCTCTTTTACTAGAGATACGGTAGATGTACTCCGAGATTTCGTAACTCCAGCAACCATATTAGGGGGAAACCAAACTCGATGTATAAATAATGCGATTTTGATAGGCAATGCACCCCTTTTAGGATTAGGTTCATGGTCGATTACTGGTGGAGGAGGCTCCCTTTCTGGCATCAATACCCCAACAATAACTGCAACTGGGCTTTTACCAAATAGTAATATTTTTAGATGGCAAATATCTTCTGCTTATTGTTCAAGCAATGTATTAGTAACTATTACCAACAATATGCCATCTCCTGCTATTTCAAATGTTGATAAAATAATTTGCTCGACAGCAGATACCCTCAAAGCCAATGCCATTAGCCAAGGTTCTGCCACTTGGGCTTTGCTTACAGGAACTGGAACTATACTATCTCCAACTTCTATTACTTCAAGAGTTACTAATTTAGGATTTGGAAATAATGTTTTTCAAATCACAATTTCTAAATTTTCTTGTTTGAGTAGAGATACACTTATTTTAAATAATAACCTACCTGATATTGCTTTCACAGGTAATGATACAATATTGTGTACAGATAGGATGCGAGTTAGAGCCAATAATCCAATTCAAGGACAAGGAACTTGGGTAATTTATGCTGGAAATTTAAGTATATCTGGAATAAATGACCCCCGTGCAACATTTACTGGAATAGCAAAAGGACTCAATCAATTGATTTGGTCGGTAACATCTGGTATTTGTCAATCCCAAATAGATACGATAAAAGTTTTTAATTATTCAGTTGAAAAACCAATTACATCAGGCAATAATTGTATCATTCTAACCACCAATACTTCTGCAATAGTTACTTTAAACTCAAGTGTATTAAATGCTGGAGAATCTGCAACTTGGGCAATATCACCTAGTGGAAGTTATAGTTTTTTTCCAAATAGTTCAAATGCAAATATTACTGTTGGTGGTGTAGGAAGAGGGTTTTACCGTATGGTACGCGATGTTTTTGATTCGTTTGGAGGAACGTGTAGAACAAAAGATACTGTTTTAGTTTCTGTAATACCACGTTCAAATCCTGGATTAGACCAATGCTTAAGAGCTGGAGTAGGAGTTACAACTATGACTTCAACGCTTGTTTCTCTCAATTCCTTAAATAATGGACTAGGCGAAAATGGCTTTTGGAGCTTTGAAACCTCTATTAACGGAAATGCTCCATTTCCTATTGTTGTAAGTTCAACAGGATTAGCACAAGGAATGAGAAAAGGTGTGCATGTTTTTGCTTATAATGTAAGAAACACAAATGCTCCTACTTGTATTTCAAAAGAAAACACTAGAATAACGGTTTTAACTCAGGCAGAAGCAGGTAATAATCAATGTATAAAAGATGTAGCTGAGCAAACTCCATTGATTCCCAATGTTGGAAACCCAATTAATCAAGTTGTTGGAGGTCAGTTGTTTTGGAGTGCTGCGGGTCCAGCAGAGATCAATACAGCAACTGGGGTAACTAATAATCTTGTAGTTGGTAGAAATAGATTTTATTTAACAAATTTTAATATAAATTCTAATTGCTCAAGTACAGATAGTGTTTTTATTACTTTAGTTACAAAACCCAATGCAGGGCTCGATACTTTTTTGATAGCCAATCCAGCCAATAATTTTGCATCATCAACTTTAAGAGCAAACGCTCCCAATACATTAGTTGGAGAATCTGCTTCTTGGATAATTGCTAATGAAAGTGGTAATAGTAGTAGTCCAAATGCTATTTTAGGCAGTTTTACATTGCCAGTAACTTCAGTTCAAAATCTTATTCCAGGAGTAAACTCATTTGTTTGGCAAATCAATAATTTAGCAAATGGTTGTAGTTTTAGAGATACAGTTGCAAGCAATGTGCTTTCACAAGCAAGAGTAAATCCTCCATTTTATGTTACAAATTCTAATCCATCTAATCCATTATCTTTTACATTATCTGCATTAAATACCTCACCTGCAAGTTTAAGATTGAACAGAGGCGAAAGAGGCTCATGGGAACTAGTTGATTTTTTTGCAGTCAATGCTCCATCGTCAATACCTGGTGTAAACCCAAATACAATTCAATTGTCTAATGTCAGGAGAGGAGTTTTTAATTTTAGATGGACTATTTCTAATATTAGTTTTTCGGGTTTTGTGAGTACTGCCAATATTTCTATTACAGTATTAACCAAAGCAAAAGCTGGAAATCCATATTGTATAAATTCTATTAATAATTTAGATTTAGGAAATAATAGTCCTACTATTCCGATTAGACAATTATCTGCAGAAAAGTATTTTTGGACTTGCAATGATGCAAACGTAAATATCAATCAAATTGATACTTTATTGCAGAATTCTACTGATAACCAACCCATTGCTGCTATTTCAAATATTCCAATTGGCAAAACCAAAATGTATTTACATATAAAAAACACTCGTTCGGGATTTGAAGATGTCGATTCGGTTCAAATTACAAAAATCACAAAAGCTGATATTGGTTCTGATCAAGAACTTTGTGTAAATACAGCACAAATGGCAGCTATCAATACACCAAATTCAATTGTTGGAGAATCTTTTTCTTGGAATAGAATTTCTGGGAAAGGTACTTTTTTGGGAAATAATCTTAATCCTATAATCATTGGACTAGATACAGGCAAAAATGTTTTTAGTTTTGAGATTGAAAATACAGGTTGCAAAAATGTAGATACAATTAATGTGTCAAATATTGGTCCTTATTTAGTTACAGTTGGCGGGGTACCTATATCTTGTTTTACTACCAATTATTTTGACGGAAACGACCCCAAAAGGCAATTTCCAACTGCCACAGGCAAATGGAGTTTAATAACACAACCTGGCTTTAGTAATGCATTATTGGTAAACGACCAAGTAGCTCGTTTGCAAGTTAATGATATGATTAGAGTTGGTGCTTATAAGTTTATTTATACCATTTCAAATAAATTTTGCTCCATAACATCTGATACTTTAACAAGCCAACGCCAAAACTCAATTTTTGGTAATGCTGGTCCAAATGCAAATATTTGTACCGATAAATATATTATGCAAGGCTCTTACCCAAGTATAGCAGGAGTTTCTGGAGAATGGTCGCTCAATGCGGGTGGAGGTGTAATAAGTAATATAAACGACAAAAATGCCACAATTACTGGTATTCCAAATGATGAAGTGGGTTTTCAAAATATATTCCTTTGGAAAGTAACACTTGGTGAGTGTTCATCTACTTATAATGTCGTAATTACTTCTTATTCTCCTCCAACAACAGCTTCAATTCTTGGGCAAAATATTGTTTCTAGGTGTGAAAATGATACCATTTATTTGAATAGCTTTAAAAATGTAGGTCTTTTTATTGGTACACCTAGCTGGAGAAATATTCAAGGGAACTTATTGTATGATTCGCCTTCTGCAAAACAAACTTTAACTACATTCTCTGGATTTGGAACTTTTAAAAGTGTGTATGAAATAACAAACTCTGTTTATTGCCCTGTGAGCCGTGATACTATTACAATTAATAGATATAAAAGACCATTGCTTTCTTCAGCAGGAATAAATCAAAGAATTTGTGCAGATACCATTCCGCTCAATGCTCAAATTCCAGAAGTAGGTGGAGGGATATGGTCTATTACCACAGCTAGTTCTGCTATAATTTTAAATAATAATACATCACCTGTTAATAAAATATCAAATGTGCAACCTGGTGAATATAAGTTTAAATGGAAAGTTATAAATGGAACTTGTTTAGACTCTAGTTTTGTAAATTATAGTGTTCGTTCTCAAATCACAAAACCTATAGCTAGCAATATTCCAACCCAATGCGACACCTTAACTGTTGCAATTTCTGGAAATCAACCTGTTTTAGGTACAAATGTGTGGAGAGGTCCATATTTAATGAATGGCACAACAGTCTCTAATATCTTAGCTCCAAATAGTCGAATTCAAGATTCATTAGCAAGAAACACCAATTTATATCTAAAAGACATTGGTAAAACAGCCTTGTTGTATGTTATTAAAGATGATTTTTGTGTTCGATTTGATACTGTTTTTATTGAATCTATTCATTTGCCTTCTCGTATTTCTATTGTAAAAGATACGGTTATTTGTGGCGACAGTATATTAATTAAAGTAAAAGAACCTCAATTTGGATTAAGTAAATGGAATATCAGTACTATCAATGGAATAAATATTTTACAACAAACCAACACAAGTTTAGGATTAGCTATGCTTCCTTATGGAGTAACAACATTTATTTATAGTATCGAACAGCCCGTTTGTGTTTCAAAATTTCAAGTTGTTACAGTTGCAAATTATAAACTCGAAAATGCATTTGCTGGAAATGATACGTTAATTTGTAACCCTACATTAATTTTAAAAGCTAACAACCCACGTTTTGGTTCAGGACAATGGAATATAATTTCTGGCTCGGCAACTTTTGCGGATAATTCGCTCCCAAATACTGAAGTTACTAATTTAAGCAAAGGTCAAAATGTTTTAAAATGGACAATAAGTAATAATCAATGTTCTTCAATAATTGATTTGGTAACTATTACAAATAATAAACCGCAAACCCCAACTCCTTTTGCTGAAGAAATAAAAACATTTACCCCAAATACTACGATTGAAGCACCAATTCCGACTTTTGGAATCGGAACATGGTCTGTTTTTAAAAGTAGTGCGGTAATCGAAAATCCTACTAGCAATATCGCTTCTATCAAAAATTTGGATGTAGGAGAAAATATTTTTAGATGGACAATCTCAACTTTGGGTTGCAACCCAGAATTTGCTGATATCAAAGTAGTGCTTAATGATATTATTATTCCTGTTTTAATTTCTCCAAATAACGATGATATTAATGATGTTTTTGACATAAAAGGGTTAGATAAATATCCAAATTCAAAACTTGAGGTGTTTAATAGATGGGGTAAATCTGTTTATTTTAATTCCAATTATGATAATTCTTGGAAAGGCACAAATTCAGATTCGCAACCATTGGCTGACGATACTTATATATTTATGTTATCTTCAAATAACGGAAATTTAATCAAAAAAGACTTTGTTACAATCAAACGCTAAATGCAAAAAAGATTAATAGTTTTATTTATTTTTATATTTTTAAAATCCACAGCTCAACACACTATTTCCTATTCGAGTTATATGCTCAGTCCTGTGTTAGTAAATCCTGCTTTTGCTGGAGCTGATGGCGCACTTTCAACTGGGCTTGTTTCGAGAGTACAATTTTTAGGAACCGAAAGTGGCAACCCACTTTCAAATACCTTATTTGCTCATTCGCCATTGATAAATAAAAATATAGCTATTGGTACTATTATGAGTTATGATAAATTTGGACCTCAACATAATTTTAATGGTAATTTTATAGCTTCTGTAAAGTTTAAAATTCAAAAAATTAAAGTTTCATTAGCGGGGACTGTTGGCTATACAAATAACCGTCTTGTTTTTGATAATCCAAACAATTCAATTAGTAATGAAGAAGCCAATGCAGACCCTGTGCTTAGAAACAACAATCTAAACAAATTCAACTTTGGATTAGGATTGAATTTACAGTATAAATTCTTTTTTTTGGGAGCAAATATTCCAACTCTTAGAGTTGTATCAAATGCAACCGAATCGCCACTTCAAAAAGAATATTTTTACAACCAAATTCAAGTTTATGGAGGAGTAAATTATAGACTTTCTGATAACGTAATTTTAAAACCATCGTTTTTGCTTAGAAACTTAAAAGGCTCTGGTTTTCAGCCTGATATAAATTTTTTAGTATCTTTGTTTGATAGATACACTGCAGGAGTTTCTTATAAATTAAACAATGCTATTTCGGGCTTAATTATGATTAATATTACTCCACAGTTTGGTGTTTCATACTGTTATGATTATATAACATCAAATTTGAATATAAATTCAAGAGGAAATCACGAATTGCAACTGAAATATATTTTCAAATATTATGTAAATGATATGAATGTAAAAAGATTCAAATAATGAGATTATATTTTGTCGTATTGTTTTTTATTTATTCTACTATTTTTTCGCAATCTGTTTTAAAAGAACAAACTAAAAACGAAAATGCTACATATAATGTTAAGCTTTTGCCTTTCAACTCTAAAGCATCAGAATTTTGTCCTAGTATTTACAAAGATGGAATTATTTTTTGCTCAGACAGAGACCAAGACTTTGGTGTGGTCTATCGCTCTGAATACAACGAAAAACCATTAATCGACTATTATTTTACTAATTCCGTATCAGGAAAAAATTGGACAAAACCTAAGCGATTTGATAAAACACTTTGCTCCAATATGAGCGAAGGTCCATTATGCTTTAATGCTGATTTTACAAAAGTATATTTTACCAGAAATCAAGTAAATTCAGACCGAACTAGACTTTATATCTTTGAATCAAACTTTGAAAATGGGCAATGGACTGAACCCAAAATTATGCCTTTTATTAACGAAAAATTTTCTTACGGACACCCAACTATATCTTCAAATGGTGCTTATATGATATTTTCTTCAAACTTAGCTGGCGGAAATGGTGGCACAGATTTGTATATTTCTTACTTTAAAGAAGGAAATTGGACTAAACCCTCAAATCTAGGAAAACCAATTAATAGCACAAAAAACGAAATTATGCCATTTCTTCATCCTTCTGGTTTGCTTTATTTTGCATCTGATGCACAAGGAGGATTTGGTGATTTTGATATTTATAGCACTTTTTATTCTCAATTTGAATGGAAAAATGTTAAAAACATCGGCTATCCTTTCAATACAAGTTTCAACGATTATGGATTTTATATCAATAATGATTTTTCTTCAGGTTATTTTACCTCAAATAGGCTAAATGGAAAAGATGATGATGATATTTATAGTTTTAATACCATAGAAAATATGTTTACAAATTGTGATTCGCTCCGAAAAGACAATCTATGTAGAACTTTTTTTGAAGAAGGAACAATTCCAACCGAAAATTCGCCTTTAGTTTACGAATGGGATTTGGGTGATGGCACAAAAAAAAGAGGAAACGAAGTAAAACATTGTTTTGCAAAACCTGGAATTTATAATATCCAACTCAATGTAGTCGATTTGATTTCTAATCAAGTTTTGTTAAACGAAGCCACTTATGAGTTTGAGATAGAAGGAATCAAATCTGCTTTTATACAAATTCCAGACACATTGATAACTTTTAAAAACTATATTTTTGATGGTTCTAAGTCTACTATAGATGGCATAAATTTCAAACCAATTGATTATGCTTGGGACTTTGGAACAGGCGAAATCTTTTCTGGTGTAAAACCAACATATAATTATCATTTGCCAAGTAATTATAAAATAAAATTAAATGTAAAATTTATTGATTCAACAATGAATATTCGTAACTCTTGTGTTACTAGAAATATTCAAGTAATGACACAAAAAGAATACACCGAAGCACTTATTAACAAATCAAAACCTAAACTTTTAGCTTCTGATTGGATGAAAAAAATATATAACATTAAAGATTCTGAAGGTAATGTTTATAAAATCCAAATTGGAACAGCAAAAAAATCTAAAAAGGAACATTTTAAAAAATTTGAAGGCACAATTAAAGTAGAAGAATATTATGATAGAAATGTTTATGGCTATACAACAGGCAATTACAAATCGGCTCAAGATGCCATACCGGACTTAAAATTGATGCGTAAAATTGGATTTAAAGAGGCTGTACTTATTGCTCAAAACAATGGAAAAGTAGTTTCAGGAACAGATTCTTCTTTTTTTGTAAACATTGACGAAAGTATGACTCCACTAAAAATTATTACTTTTAAAGGAAACGTTAAAGACAAAGATGGTAATCCAATAAAAGCTAATTTTAACTATCAGAACCTATCAACTACTGAAGTTTTGGGTAATAAAATATGCGATAATCCCATAGGATATTACGATGCAAGTATTGCAGATGGCGATATATATGGCTATTTTATTTCAGCAATTGGCTATTTTCCATATTCTAACAATATTGATTTGCGTTCTGAAAACAGTGTTTCAGAAATCAATAACGATATTATTTTGTATAAAGCAGAAGAAGTGGCTTCGTCTTCTATTCCAATTCGGATTAATAATATTTTTTTTCAACCTGATAAATTTGAACTTCAGCCCGAATCTTATCCCGAATTATTACAACTAGCCAATTTTATAAAAGAAAATAACACATATAAATATGAAATTGGTGGACATTCTGATCATCTAGGTGATGAAAATTATAATTTGAAACTTTCCGAAAAGAGAGCTGCAGAAGTAACAAATTATTTGATTAATAACGGATGTTTACCTCAAAATCTTACCACTAAGGGGTATGGAAACGCTATGCCAATTACAACAAATCGAAAATATTTAGAGTTAAACAGAAGAGTAGAAATTAAAATTTCACAATAAGAAATTTTTTATTAACTTGTGCCTTATTTTCAAATGGCAAACAATAAACAACTAGTATTTTATTTCATAATTTTTATTTTCCAAATCATAAATTGCAATGCACAACAAGTTCCAGGTAAGGAAGAAAATATTCCCTATCTAGTTACTTTTAGCAAGGACAGCGAAAAGCGCTGGGGAGATGATGATTTTTCGCAAGTTTGGTTTTATGTAATACCAAAAGATACCAAAAAACCTTTTTATATCCGTGTTTTTGATCCTGAAATTTCTGGTTCTATTGATGAAATAAAAGCCGAACCCAACTCTAAAACCAAATTTTCTGTGTATGGTGGCAAAGGATGCTATTCTGATTCGGCTGCAACAAATAAAGACCCGCTAGGAAACTACAAATCTGGAACGTTGATGACAAGCAAAGTATTTGGTAATCAGCTCGAATACGACAACCAATGGTTTAATTTTGGTCCATTCAATCCTTCGGAAGGCGAGTTAGTGCAAGAATTAAATGGATATGTTTTCAAAATAGTGGCAGATGGACTTGATGGCAATGATGGAAATCTGTACAAATATTACTTATCTAGTTCGCCTACAACAAATACACCACTCGAAGGTTCAAACCTTTTTACTTACGAATATACTTTTAGAGTAGACGAAAAACCAGGTTCGATTTCGCATGTTTACCCATTTGTTGATGATAATGTAATTTCAATAAACATTAACACTTTTGATTTAGACGATGATAGCTATATGCGATTGGTTTCAGTTGCAAAAAAAGGAGATAAAATAAATGGTTCGTTAGACAACGAATGGGCAATAAGTAATCATCCTATTTCAAAAGAAGAAAAAAAGACTTCATTAGATATTCAAATTATCAAATTTAGAGAAAAAATAAACAATAATATCGTACTTTCTATTACCAATCAATATGGGAAATCACTTCCGTTTTTTTCGATTCCTATTGGAGGTGTACCAAAATACAAATATAAAATTGGTGTTAAATAGTAGCTTAAAATAATTTGAAATTTATCTTACGCATTTTTTTATTTTTTCTAGTTATACAAAATCAAAATATTTATGCTCAAAAAATAAATTATAAACGTTTTTCGGAAAATGATGGACTCACAAACTCATACATTTATTGTATAAAACAAGATAAAAATCATTTTTTATGGGTAGCAACAGCCGAAGGTTTGGCTCGATTTGATGGCAGAAATTTTATTACATTTTCTACTAAAAATGGATTAGCCGAAAATTTTGTAAATACTTTATTTATAGACTCAAAAGACCAAAAATGGATTGGGCATTATTCTGGAGGTATTACTTTATTTGATGACAAAAGATTTAAAATTTTAGATTCAAAAAAACACTTTTTAAGCCGAATCAATCGTTTTTTTGAAAATAAAATAGGCGAAATATTTGTTTGTACACAAAGCGATGGTTTATGGAAAGTAAATCAAGATTTAAGCTTTCAACAAATTAGTCAAACTCAAGATGATAATCCAATCATTTTTGATATGGAACAGCTAAATGAAAACCAGTATGTTTTGGCAACAAACGAAGGGGTTATTTTTCTAGAATACAATATTATTACGAAAAAATATCAACAAAACATTTTAAAAGACACTGATTTATATAGTGTAATTTCTATTTTAAAAATAAAAAACGAAGTATTGCTAGCTACAGAATACGATGGAATATTTAAACTAGATATAAACAAGGAAAATAAAGATATTTTTATACTCAAAAAAATCGAACACAAAGCAGGTGAACATACTTCTGAAAAAATAGTATTTATTGACAAAGATTCAAAAAACCATATTTATATCAGTTATGAAAATGGGAGCTTTACACAAAACAAATTTTTTGGAAATACTATCGAACAAAGTACTTCATATAATATCTCAAACGAAAAATTTGCTACTTTTTGCAAATCTATGCTAATTGACATGGAAGACGATTTGTGGATTGGAACATTTGGAAATGGACTAATGCAATCTTCTGGAAATGTTTTTTTGTCTTATGCTAATCAATTTGAATTCACGCAAGAGAATATAAATTCACTTACAATTAAAAACAATATCATCTATTTTTCTATTCAAAATGAGCTTTTTATGTATGATATTCAAAACGAAAACTATTCGCAACTTACTTATAAAATTTTAAAAGAAAATGCTAATAATGAACAAATCAAATATATTTTATTAGACGATAATAATAATATATTTATTAGCATAGAAAACAAAGGTGTGTATGTTTCATCTTTAAATAAACTCCATTTCGAGGAATTTTTCTGCCATCAAGACGACAAGCCTTCTTGTACAATCAGTTGCATGACAATTGATAATAACAATAATTTATGGTTAGCAACAGAAAATGGAGCTTATGAAGTAAATTTAAGAACAAAAGCAACCAAAAGAATAGGTATTGAAAATGGTCTACCGCACAATAAAATTTACACCATCACAAAAGATTCCCAAAAAAGAATATGGTTTGCAACGCATAGTTCTGGAATATCCTATTTAGAAAATGGAAAACTTTTTAAACTTCATTCTCCTTTAGAAAACTTTGCAGTAAACATCAGCACAATTTTTGAAGATAAACAACAAAATATTTGGTTTGGAACCTATGGACGAGGTATTATGCGTTTTAAAAACGGAAAGTTTGATAAACTCTTTTCTAAAAAAGAAGGTATGGGTTCTGATTTTTGTTACACTTTTAGCGAAGATAAAAATGGGTTTTTGTGGGTAGGGCATAAAAATGGTTTTTCTAAAATAAATATCGAAACATCAGAAATAAACTATTACGAAAACAATTCTGAATATTCTGATGCCGAAGTAAATTTGAATACGGTATGTAAAGAAAACGACAGCGAAATTTGGTATGGAACAAATCATGGATTAATAAAATTTGATGCCGAAAATGATAGAAAAAATATCATCGAAAATTCAAATGTAATCACATCAATGAAGCTTTTTTTTAACGAACCACAATGGAATGCATTTAATGTAAAAAGACAAATCACAACTCCGCCTCAAAACATACATTTTAAATATAACCAAAACCACATAACCTTTGAATTTATTGGTATAAGTTTGAAATCGCCTGAAAATGTAAAATACAAATTTTATCTCGAAGGGTTTGAAAACGATTGGTCTTTAGAAACCAAACAAAACTACGCCACTTATTCAAACCTACCTCCTGGCGATTTTACTTTCAAATTAATATCTAAAAATAAAGATGGAAAATGGAATAAAAATCCAGCAACCTATACATTTAAAATTGATACTCCGTTTTGGTATAAATGGTGGTTTATTTTAATTTCATCTGTTTTGTTTTTGAGTTTAATATTTGCTGTTTATTACTATAGAACATTAAATTTAAGGAAAAAAAATGTTTTACTTTTTAGAGAAAAGAAAAAACTAGAGCATGAAATTTCTGAACGAAAAATCATGGAACGTAAGCTTAATGAGAGCCAAAGATTGCTCCAATTGAGTAACGAAGAGTTAAATGAATTTATGTGGCGACTTTATCACGACTTAAAAGGTCCACTAAAAACAATTAGAGGTTTGGTAAATATTGCACAATCAGAAAATGCAGATTCGACTAGTTTAAAAAAATATTTTGGACTTATCGGAATTACTACTGATAAATTAGATTCTATTCTTACTGATTTTTCTAAAATAAAAATATTAACAGATTTTGATTTTAGTCATGATTTAATAAATTTTGAAGATATTGTTTATGCTGTTATTGATAGATTAAAATCTCAATATGGCATACCATCAGTAAACTTAATTATCGAAAATAAACTTGGGAATAATCTATTTTATACTGATTATTCATCGCTAGAAATGATTTTAAATAATGTTTTAAAAAATTCTTTGATATATAGTAAAATCAATCCACAAATTAAAGTAAGGATTAAGCCTTATGAAAACTATATTACAATTCTAATTTCAGATAATGGAATTGGAATAGAAAAAGTGGCAATTGCAAAAGTATTCAATATGTTTTACAGGGCAACTGAGCAATCAAAAGGCTCTGGTTTAGGATTGTATATAACTAAAAAATATGTAGATATGATGAATGGTAGAATGTCAATTTACAGCAAAAAAGGCAATGGAACAACATTAATGCTCCAACTGCCGTCTATTCCACCAATCTAATTACGGTTTTATTGCTTTATTTTTGAACCTACAAATCCATAATAAGTTATAAAAATATAACAAACTAAAGGAACATAAAACGCAAATTGAATATCGCTTGTAGCATCTGAAACCAAACCCATCAAAGGTGGAATAATCGCACCTCCCACAATTGCCATAATTAAATAAGACGAACCAGTTTTTGTGAAATGTCCAATTTCTTTTATAGCAAGTGTGAATATTGTTGGAAACATTGTCGAATTTGCTAAACCAACCAAAATCATAGCATATAAAGCCCAATTTCCAGATGAATTTATAGCATAAGCCAACAATAAAATAGCTGCTAAAGCATTGAATCCTAACCACATTCGAGGATTAATTTTTGTTAAAAGGGCAGCACCTGCAAATCTGCCAACCATGGCAAAAATCATATAATAACTTATAAATTTAGAAGCATCAATTTCATTCAAATTTCCAATATGTGGAAGTTTTGCAAATTTTATTAAAAAACTACCAATAGCAACTTCGGCACCTACATATAAAAATATTGCCAAAACTCCCCATTTTAAATGGCTATATTGCCATGCACTGGTGTTTTTATCATTTGCAATATGATGATTAACTTCTTCTTCGGTTTCGCTTTCGATTTCTGGCAGATTTGAAAAGTAAATCATTAATCCAATCAAAACCAATACACCAGCCAATGCTGCATAAGGTAAAATTACCGAACGTGCTTCCGAAATTTGATAGGCTAATTTATCAGCTTCTGACAGTGCAGCCCAAGATTCTGCTGTATATTCAATACCTGACAAAATCATTAATCCACCTAAATATGGTCCAACCGATGCACCTAATGAATTTATTGCTTGTGTAAAATTTAATCTCGAAGATGCCGAATTAGGATTGCCTAATAATGCTACATAGGGATTTGCTGCCACTTGCAAAAGTGTGATTCCTGAGCCTAAAACAAATAATCCGAATAAGAAAAGTGAATAAATTCTGGTCATAGCAGCAGGGATAAATAGTAATGCTCCTGCAAACATCAAAGCCAATCCGATAATAATTCCCCATTTATAGCCTACTTTTTTTAAGATTTTTGCAGATGGAATGCTCATTATAAAATAAGCACCAAAAAAGAAAAACTGAACCAATGAGCTCTGAAAATCGGTAAGATTACAAGCCTTTTTTAAATGTGGAATTAAAATATCGTTTACGTTTGTAACCAATGCCCAAATAAAAAATAAGGAAGCTAAAACAGCTAATGCTGCGGTGTAATTTTCGTTTTGATCGATTTTTGCTTTTACAGAGCCAGAAGTAGAAATAGTAGCCATTCTTTAAATTATGATTATAATATGATTTTTTTATATTTTTTTGATATGGGATGCGAAACTACTATAAAAATCAATATAAATTAATTTTTTTTGCATAAAAAATAATTCTATAAAAAAATCGGGTTGCTTATCTTACCACCATCACTGTGCCTTTTATGTTTTTGATTTGGTTGTAACAATCAAGATACGAAATATGATAAAAGTAGATTCCATCGGGGTTGTTTGAGGCATTCCAAGCTTGGTCCCAAGTTGTAGATTCGAAAACTAATGTGCCATAGCGATTATATATTTGTAATTGGTATTTGTCGGCATTTTCGGTTAGTGGTTGCCAAGTGTCGTTTTTTTCATCGCCATTGGGT
>RDZG01000116.1 GCA_004293915.1 Bacteroidota bacterium
ATTATCAGTATATTTATATTTGTAGCTATCCACATTTTGTCCTAAAAGACTAACTTCTCTAAATCCTTGTTCGAAAAGTTCAGTAGCTTCTTTCACAATTGAGTCTACATCTCGACTGCGTTCTCTGCCTCGTGTATAAGGCACAACACAAAACGAACACATGTTGTCGCAGCCTCGCATGATAGAAATAAAAGCGGTAACTCCGTTTGAATTTAATCGGACAGGAGTAATGTCAGCATAGGTTTCTTCGCGAGATAAAAACACGTTTACAGCCTTATGTCCATCTTCTACTTCGCTTACCAAATTGGCAATTTCTCGATACGAATCTGGTCCGGCAACTATATCTACAACTTTTTCTTCTTCCAACAATTTGGTTTTGAGACGTTCTGCCATACAGCCTAACACGCCAACCGTTAAATTTCTGTTAAAATCTCTTTTATGTGCATTGATTTGCTTGAGCCTCGAACGTACTTTGGTTTCGGCATTTTCTCGAATAGAGCAAGTATTTAAAAAAACCACATCTGCATTTTTGTAATCCGAAGTGGTATCATAGCCGTTTTCCATCATCACAGCCGCCACATGCAAAATTCATCTGACAGCCAAAACTTTCGATATAGAGTTTGCGTTTTTTGCCTGTATGTGTATCTAAAGTTGTTTTTGGGTTTTCACCTTCTTGCAAAACAGGATTGTGATTAATAACATTTAGTTCTTCGATGAGCTCCATAAAACAGAAAATTTATGCAAAAATAGACAAAAAAACCGAAAAATGTGGCACTTCTTGGTGTTAAATTTTAGTATAGAGCAGTCTAAAAAGTAGCTGTAAAAAATGTCATATTAATTATCAAATCAATTGCATACGAGCAACTTTTGGATCAACTGTGGCTTTATCGTGTTCAAAATCGAGTTTGATACGCCATTTTTGCATGGTGGCAGCTCCAATAATTGCTTCTTCGCTTAGTCCGGGTACAACCAAAAACTCATCGCTCAATAACACATCACCCATATAAAAATCTAAAGTAACACGATATTCAACTTCTATAAAATGACCTTCGGATGCGGTTGCTATTCTACGAACTCTTCCGAGTGAAACAGGTATTTCTAAATCATCAACATAATCTGGACTGATACAACTCAAATTTGCACCACTATCAAATAGCGTATAAAGATGTTTTTCGCCTTTTGAACCTACAAACAATAATGGATTTTTGATGATTGACATAATATTGATTTCTTGTAATACAAATTTACATTATTTTTGATTTCAAGGATAATTTATGAAGTTTTTTACAATATTTGTTAAAGAGTTTTACTTTTCAAAAAGTTTTGTACAATAATTTATAGTTATGAAAAACTTAAAAACAGCTATTTTTTTGATTGCCTTTTTTGTTTTGGATTTTGAGTTAGTAGCCCAAGATTCTACTAAAAAATCATTACGAATCTCTGTTTTACCCTCACAATTTCTATTTACCGATTTTCCAATAATTCTCGAATATGTGAAAGGACGATTTACGTATGGCATTTCTCCTTCTGTTAAATTTAGCACTCAAAATGGTGGAGAAATCATTGGAGGTGGATCTGGAGCAGCTGGGTATTATACCGATCAAAACATGTATAATAAAATGTACAATGCTTTTACCATTTCATTAAACTCAAAATATTATTTTAGAGAAAAAGATAGGGTGTATTTCGAAGCTATTTTATTTTACAGACATTGGTGGTTTGATAAAAAATTTGCAAGTTATGACAATGAAATTGGTTATAAATTTAATGAATTGAGAACCGAACATCAAAATGTGTTTGGTGTTAAATTTTTAATGGGAAAAACTTTTGTGTTTTGGGAAAAATCTAAATTACATCCTATTATAGATTGCTACTTTGGATTAGGTTGCAGGTATAAAATGTATGATTTCAAATCTTTAGATAATGATTTTAATGTTACAAATGTTTACGATGGAAGTTATTGGTGGCTAGTTAGTCCGCAAGTTGGAATAAAGTTAGGATTTGAGATGAAGCTAAAACCAAAACAAAACTAATTTTTATGGATTGAAACTTTAATTCCTATTTTTACAATTATTAAAATATATTCCTTTGCAAAAACTATTTCTTCTCGATGCTATGGCTCTGATATACAGAGCTCATTTTGCTTTTTCGCAAAATCCAAGAATCAACTCCAAAGGACTGAATACCAGTGCTACTTTTGGATTTGCCAATACACTTTTAGAAGTTTTACAAAAAGAAAAGCCTACACATATTGCTGTATGTTTTGACATGTCGGGACCTACTTTTAGGCACGAACAATTTGCCGAATACAAAGCCCAGCGCCAAGAACAGCCTGAAGATATTTCTATTAATATCCCATTAGTCAAACAATTGGTAAGAGCTATGAATATCACACTTTTGGAATTGCAAGGTTTCGAGGCAGATGATATCATAGGTACTTTGGCAAAGAAATTTGCTTCTGAAAATTGTCATGTATATATGATGACACCTGATAAAGATTATTGTCAGCTGGTGACAGAACATATTTTTGTTTTCAAACCCGCTTTCATGGGAAAACCTGCCGAAGCATTGGATGTAGCTAAAGTATTAGAAAAATTTGGAATAAAATATCCAGATCAAGTACGAGATATTTTAGGATTGCAAGGCGATTCTGTCGATAATATTCCAGGTATTCCAGGCATAGGTGAAAAAACGGCTCAAAAACTAATCGCAGAATATGAAACAGTTGAAAATCTGATTGCCAATGCAGATAAACTTTCGGGCAAACAAAAAGAAAATGTTGTGAATTTTGCTGCTCAGGGCATTATGTCTAAAGAACTGGCAACCATACATATAGGTGTGCCTGTAGCTGTAGATTTTGAAAATCTAAAAGTAACAGAACCCAACAAAGAAAACTTGGGTCAATTGCTCGATGAATTGGAATTTAGGCAAATGAAAGCCAAACTTTTGCCAAGCGAAGGAAGCGAAACCAAAGCATCACCAGCAAAAAAAGCCACTAAATCACCTGCTATCGCTGGTCAATTTGGGCTTTTTGATGCCCCTACAGAACCTAAAAAAGCAGAATCTGAAGCAAATACAAAAGATGAAAACCAAACCTTTGAGCCTATAGTTTCTATTCAAAGTCAAACGATAGAGGATGTTTCACACGACTATCATTTGGTGAAAACCAAAGAAGAAAGAGCTGAACTGATTAAATACCTTTTACTACAAACTGAACTCTGTTTCGATACCGAAACTACGAGTACCGATGCCATTCGAGCAGAACTGGTAGGTTTGTCTTTTTCGTATTATCAATCAGAAGCATTTTATATTCCTATTCCTGCTGATAAAATAGAAGCACAAGAAATAGTAGATGAATTTAAAGAAGTATTTCTCAACGAGAATTGTACTAAAATAGGGCATAATATTAAATACGATATTTTGGTTTTGGGAAATTATGGCATTGAAGTCAAAGGCAAATTGTTTGATACCATGTTGGCTCATTATCTCATAGAACCCGACCAACGTCATGGAATGGATATTTTGGCAAAAACATTTCTAAATTATTCTCCCATTTCTATTACTGAATTAATTGGTAAAAAAGGCGTTTCTCAAGGCAATATGCGTGATGTAGAAATCGAAAAAGTGGCAGTTTATGCAGCCGAAGATGCTGACATTACTTTGAAATTAAAACACACATTTGAACCTTTACTCAAAAGCGCACAAGTGGAACCTTTGTTCCAATCCATAGAAAATCCTTTGATATATGTATTGGCTGACATGGAACGAGATGGGGTAAAAATAGACACCACAGTTTTGAGTGAAATTTCAGACGTTTTGGGGAAAGAAAGCATCCTTGCCGAAGATAAAATTTATGAATTAGCAGGAGAAAAATTTAATGTGGCTTCACCAAAACAGTTAGGAATCATATTATTTGAAAAACTAAAACTAGAAGATAAACCTAAAAAAACAGAAACGGGTCAATATGCGACAGGCGAGGAAATACTCTCAAAACTAGCTTATGAGCATCCAATAGCCGCTCAAATACTAGAATACAGAGAATTGCAAAAACTAAAATCTACGTATGTTGATGCGTTGCCTTTGCTCATAAATCCACATACAGGCATGGTGCATACTTCTTATAATCAGGCAGTTGCAGCTACGGGAAGATTGAGTTCTACAGATCCAAATTTGCAAAACATCCCTATTCGTACCGACAGAGGCAAAGAAATTCGCAAGGCTTTCATTCCTAGAGACAAAGATTCGGTGATTCTCTCTGCCGATTATTCGCAGATAGAATTACGCATAATGGCATCGTTTAGCAAAGACGAAAGTATGATAGCCGCTTTTAGAAATGGAGTAGATATTCACTCGACCACTGCTTCAAAAGTATTTAAAGTAGGACTCGAGGAAGTTACCTCTGACATGCGTAGAAAAGCCAAGATGGTCAATTTTGGAATTATTTATGGTATTTCTGCATTTGGATTGGCACAAAGACTTTCGATTCCACGCAAAGAGGCTGGCGAAATCATAGATGCCTATTGGAAAGAATTTCCTGCTGTTCGCAATTTCATGAGCGAGTGCATAGACAATGCCCGAGAGACCGAATATGTTACCACCATTTCAGGCAGAAGACGCTATTTGAGAGATATTAATTCTCGTAACATGACTGTGCGAGGCTATGCCGAACGAAATGCCATCAATGCTCCTATACAAGGTTCTGCTGCTGACATTATCAAAAAAGCCATGATTGACATTCATGCTTGGATGAAAAAAGAAAAATTGCGTTCAAAAATGGTGCTTCAAGTACACGATGAGTTGGTTTTTGATGTGTATCAGTCTGAATTAGAGCAAATTAAACCCTTTATCGAAAACTTTATGAAAAACGCCATGCCTTTAGAAGTTCCTATGGAAATAGGCATAGGAAGTGGTGTAAATTGGTTGGTGGCACATTAACGGGGAAATCTAAGTTGAATTTTATTTTAAATCTTTACACCTAGCACCTCAAATTTAGTTTTAACCTAAATACCTGATTGGCATAAACCTTTGTTAGATGAGCGTATTGCTAGAGCTAAGAATAACCCTGAGTCTATGTTAGATTTTGATGTTGTAATGAAAGAAATCGAAAATGGCTTATAAGATAGAAATACAAGATACTGCTAAATCAGATATTCTTGAGGCAATTGATTATTATGAGTTTAAGCAAAGTGGTTTAGGAAAGAGATTTTTAAATGCTTTTA
>RDZG01000147.1 GCA_004293915.1 Bacteroidota bacterium
TACCCTCTAAAAATAGTTATTTATTCTTTATTTTCCAATCTTTATTTTAATATATTTACAAAAAAATTAAACGAGAGTTTTTTCACAGACTGACGTTAGGTGCAATTTTACCGAACCGCATACCGACAACGAACATCAACGAAAAATTTGTACATTTGCGACAATTTTTAAATATAATCAAGACAGAAGAATGGCAGAAAAGAAAAAGGTTACAGCGAATGAAATTTATGATTTGTTGTTGAACGAATTTAAAATAAAGGAACAAATCGGAAGCGTTGAAATCATACTTGGCGGTATTTCTGCAAAATATAACGGTAAAGACGCAATTGGCGACTTATTACAAGAATGGCTTGGAGAATGGTTAAGACAAAAGAATTTCTATTTTAGACAACCAACAAACACACAGGAATTTCCAGACTTTTTATTGACAGAAAGTTCAAACTCGGGGTTTTTAGAATTAAAGACTTTTAATGCAGACGCAAGTCCAGCATTTGATATTGCAAATTTTGATAGTTATTGTACATCACTTTTGACAATTCCAGAAAGAATTGAAGCTGATTATCTGATTTTTAGTTACAAAATGATAGATGCCGAACTTTCTATTGATAATATTTGGCTCAAAAAAGTTTGGGAAATGACAAGTCCATCAGGACAAGACCCATTAAAAATGCAAGTAAAAAGAAGTCAAATTTATAATATTAGACCTTGCACTTGGTATTCTAAAAGACTGCAATATCAACCTTTTGAAAACAAAATTGACTTTTTAAATGCTATTTCAGCAACATTAGATTTATATCCTCAATGTGATAAATACAAAGACAATTGGTTGAAAAATGTAAAATCAAAATACCAGAAAAACACAGGAATTAGACTCTAATTCCTGCTGTTTCCATTTCTAATATTTCGTATTCGGACACTTCCAAAGCATCTAAAACTCTTTCTGCAACTGCTTTTATTACAGGAACAACAACAGTGTTTCCTAATAAATCAAATGCTAAACTTTCTTTGACAGGAATTTCGTAATTTTCGGGATAACCGAAAATTCTTAAACCTTCTCTTATGGTAAGTTTTCTTATTCCTTTACCATCTGGAACCACAATTTTAACCATATCAGTTGCCACCAAAGTTGGTGCAATCTCAAACGGATTTAAGATTTTATTTACTTCAAAACTTAATTTTCCAGTTACAATATTG
>RDZG01000148.1 GCA_004293915.1 Bacteroidota bacterium
TTAAAAACAGATAGTCTGTAATGGCCTTAAAATGCAAAACAAACAGGCAGATTTTAAGATTATTTTACTCAAAACTGAGTTTTTTCACAGCCTGACGTTGGCAGAAATGCTATTTAAACACCCTAAAATCGGAGAAAGGAAATACTGAGAAGTATAGAAAAACAAAAACCCAGTTTCATCATCTGACTGGCAGAGAGAGGATTTACTGGGTATCGCATTGCAAATATAAAGTAATCTTTTAGATTTGCCGTAATATGCGAAATGAAAATTTGGAAAGATTGCTTTCTGTTAAAAGACTTGATACTTATTACAAACTGTTTGAAGGCGATAAAACCAAGGCAATTGAGTATTATCAATTAAATACCAAAATTTCAGAAGCATTTTATCCATTACTTGCAAACTTGGAAATTGCTTTGAGAAACTCGGTGCATCAATCTTTTGCAGTACGTTTTGACACAGAAAACTGGTTTGAAACACTTGACTACCAAGACTTAGCAGACCAAGTAAAAATTGCCAAATCTAAAATTACAAGAAATAGACAGCAACTTAGTTGCGACAAAATAGTTGCTGAATTAACTTTCGGCTTTTGGACTTCTTTATTTAACAAACAATACGCAAAACTGTTTTGGCGACCATTAATGTTTGCCTTCAAAGAGTTAGACAATGACCAAAAGCATAGAGATAAAATTGCTTACAAGCTAAATCAAGTAAGAAAATTTAGAAATAGAATATTTCATTACGAACCAATTTGCAATGACTTACTTGCTTTAAAGACAAATCACAGTAATATAATTGACATTTTAAATTGGCTTGACAAAGACTTAGTAGCTTGGACTTTGACCAATGAAAATTTTGAAACTCTTTACAAGAAAGCTGTTGAATTTAGAGCGTAAAGAAGCACTTCTGCCAACATTGGGTTTTGTGCAAGTTGGGCAGACGGATTAAGCCTCAACATTTGTGCTACTATTTGGCTTCAGTTCCAGCTTGACGGAATGCTATTATACAAACCACTAATTTTGAACTAAGAATATATATTTGGCTGACGTAACCAACAGACGGAATTCTATTTCCCAACCTGCACAAAGCCCTGTCTTGTCCTGAAATAGGTTTACACAAAAGTAGTGTAAAATATGGAAGAAAAAACGGAGAGATTTGAAGTAAATAGATATAGTTTAGAATTCAAACAT
>RDZG01000091.1 GCA_004293915.1 Bacteroidota bacterium
GGGGTAGAACTCGACCGTGCCATTACCCTCTATAACAACGAAAAACCGCATAAATCATTAAAATATAAAACACCTTTGGAGGTAGAAAAAATAGCACTACTTTTGCACAAGCAAACAAAGCGTCTAATGACAGAGTCATTAGACGCAAATTCAACGATATAGTGGGCTATGCCCACTATATCGTTTAGCAAACAAAGCCTCAATTTCCAGATGTATTATCTGCAAATTTATTGAGAGGTAAAAGATAAATAACGGTCAACGTTATTTAGGCATGGACAGTTTTTTACTCCTGAACTTATCCCAGTCAATAATCCTCGTAGACCATGGTTCGATGCTATAGATTTGCCTGGAGCCAATCAAATGAAATATCTTAAAAATTTGATACTCTCTCGACCTTATTTAACTCGCATTCCCGATCAATCCTTAATAGTAGGAGAAAATAAATCTGGACCAGAATATATAGTAGCTACTAGAGACCAATCAGGTAGTTATGCGCTGATTTATATCCCTGTAGGCAAAACATTTACACTAGATTTATCTAAACTAAGTGGCTCTTCATTAAAAGCTACTTGGTACAATCCTAAAGATGGAAGTAGTGCTACAATTCCAAGCATCTCTAAAAAATCAAATCAAGAATTTACAACTCCTACTGTAGGAAAAGGAAATGACTGGGTGTTGATTCTAGATGATGCTTCCAAAGGATATAAAACCGTAGGTAAATGATTCATAATATTTGCTTTTAACCAACAATGAAAGTATTATGAAAATCGAAATTGTTTAGCTGTCTTTTTCCCACATGGTTTTACAGTTTTCTAAAAATTTAAGATGTAACGGATGTGTTTGGTAAACATCGTGTCCTTTTGCATCTGCAAAAACAGTTAATAAGCAATAGCTGTAACTGCGGTCTATCACTGGTCTGTCGGTAGAAGCTGGTTTTCCAACATTAAATTCTGTGATAGTTTCAATCCCCTTAAGAGCTAATAAACCTTGTTCAAAAGTTTGAATATCTGTATTACTTAACTCTATTGACAACATGCACAAATTTTGTATTCGACATAATTTTGAAATTTTATTTTGTCCCAAAATTATGTTTTTTAGTTGTTTAAACATAAAATCTTATAACATTATGAATTATTTTTTGGCTAAAGTAAAAAATGATTTAAGTTTGCACCCTGAAAACTAAGTTTCCCAAAAATATACCATATTAATATATGTCTAACATAGGAAAAATCACACAAATAATTGGTCCTGTTATCGATTTAAGTTTTGAAGCTACTGGCAAATTGCCAAAAATTTTGGATGGAATCGAGATTATTCGTCAAGATGGGACAAAATTAATGCTCGAATGCCAACAACATTTGGGAGAAGATAGAGTAAGAACTATCGCCATGGAAGGTACAGAAGGACTTTACAGAGGCATGAAAGCTACTGATTTAGGTATGCCTATATCAGTTCCAACTGGAGAATCTATCAAAGGACGTTTGTTTAATGTGATTGGCGAACCTATTGACGGTTTGAAATCTGTAAGTTCTGCAAAAAGACTTCCTATTCACAGAGATTCCCCAAAATTTGAAGATTTATCAACTGCATCAGAAGTTTTGTTTACGGGTATTAAAGTAATTGATTTGCTCGAACCGTATGCAAAAGGAGGAAAAATTGGTTTGTTTGGTGGTGCTGGAGTTGGAAAAACGGTTTTGATTCAAGAATTGATTAATAACATTGCTAAAGCATACTCAGGTATGTCGGTATTTGCTGGTGTTGGCGAAAGAACTCGTGAAGGAAACGATTTGCTTCGTGAGATGATTGAGTCTGGCATTGTTAAATATGGCGAAGAATTTAAACACGAAATGGAAAAAGGCGGCTGGCCTTTAGATAAAGTTGATTATGCAGAATTAGAAAAATCGCAAGCGACATTTGTTTTCGGACAAATGAACGAACCACCAGGTGCTCGTGCTCGTGTGGCTTTAACAGGTCTTTCTATTGCTGAATATTACCGTGATGGCGATGGCGATGGACCTGGAAAAGATATTCTTTTCTTTGTCGATAACATCTTCCGATTCACACAAGCAGGTTCTGAGGTTTCGGCACTTTTGGGTCGTATGCCTTCGGCTGTGGGTTATCAACCAACACTTGCAAGTGAAATGGGTGCTATGCAAGAGCGTATTACTTCAACCAAAAAAGGTTCTATTACTTCTGTACAAGCGGTTTACGTTCCAGCAGATGATTTAACTGACCCTGCTCCTGCTACAACATTTGCCCATTTGGATGCTACAACAGTACTTTCTCGTAAAATTGCTGAGTTAGGTATTTATCCAGCTGTTGATCCATTAGATTCTACTTCACGTATTTTAACGGCTGATATTTTAGGACACGAACATTACAACTGTGCACAACGTGTGAAAGAAATTTTACAACGTTATAAAGAATTGCAAGATATTATTGCCATTTTGGGTATGGATGAGCTTTCAGAAGAAGACAAACAAGTTGTAAACCGTGCCAGACGTGTACAACGTTTCTTGTCACAACCATTCCATGTTGCCGAACAATTTACAGGTTTGAAAGGTGCTTTGGTTGATATAAAAGATACTATTAAAGGTTTTAATGCTATTTTAGATGGCGAATATGATCATTTGCCAGAATCTGCTTTCAATTTAGTTGGTACAATAGAAGAAGCAAAAACTAAAGGCGAAAAAATGCTTGCAGAAGCAAAATAAAATTAATTAAGAATTGAGAATGGAGAGTGGAGAATGGAGATTTATTATCCCAGTTTCATTCTCAATTCTCAATTCTACATTCTCCATTAAATAAGATGAAAGTAGAAATAGTTACTCCAGATAAAAAAGTTTACGAAGGCGAAGTTGATGGCGTTCAGTTGCCTGGCGCTGATGGTTCGTTTGAGATTTTAAATAACCATGCGCCAATTGTTGCTACTTTAGCAGCTGGAAAACTGAAAGTACGTACAGGAAAAGAATCAGAAGTTTTTACAATTTCTGGCGGATTAGTCGAAATGCAAAAAAACAAATTGATTGTACTTGCTGAAAGTGTAAGTTTATAATTGACATTTGCTTCATAAAAACAAAAAAAGTTATCTCATAAAAGATAGCTTTTTTTGTTTATCAACTTGCCACTTCAATTTTTACTTTTATTTTCTTTATTTTTTCGTTTTTTAAGTTTTCTAGCATTTTATCGACCAAATCGCGTTCAACTGCAACATACGTACTGTGGTCTAGCGTAGTAATCAAACCAATGTTTTCGCCACTAATTTTGCCTTTTTGGGTCAAAAAACCAACTATATCTCCTTTATTAATTTTTTCTTTTTTACCAGCACTAATATAAATATTCACAAATTTAGGAGAAAGCAAAGTTTGTTTTTCTTCTGATACATCAAAAGATTTGATGTCTTTTTTTACATAAACAGGCAATTGCTCATCGTCAGCCAAAATCAAATAAGCCAAACCTTCGGCATGCATTCTGGCGGTTCTGCCATTGCGGTGGATATAGGCATCTTCTTGTGGTGGCATTTGATAATGCACCACATGTTTTATTTCTGGAATATCCAATCCACGAGCAGCTAAATCGGTGGCAATCATCACATTACATGCAGCATTTCTAAATTTAATCAGATTTTTTTCTCTGTCTTTTTGCTCCATTCCACCATGAAAAACACTATGATCAAATTCGTTTGAAAGAAAATGTTCGGAAATTCGATCTACAGCCTCTCTATGGTTACAAAAAACCAAACTTTGTTCTTTTCCAAAACTCGAAATGAGTTTTAAAAGTATTGCTGTTTTTTCTATGCTTTTAGTTTTAATCAGCTTTAATTCTAAATTTTTATTTTTTTGTGGCTCACTAAAATCAATGGTATCAACATTTCTAAAAGGCAAAAAACTAGGCAAAATCTGCAAGTTTGTGGCTGAAGTCAAAAAATGTTTTTTAGTATGATATAATGATTTAAAAATAGTTTCTAATTGGGCATGAAATCCAAACTGAAGCGATTTATCAAATTCGTCTAAAACCACATAGCTAATATTTTCGGTAGAGAACGATTTGCGTGTAATATGATCTGCAATTCTGCCTGGAGTGCCAATTATAATAGCAGGATTTTGGCTTAAGTTATTGATTTCGGTTTTTGCATCGTGTCCACCATAGCAACAAGTAGCTGATATTGAGGTTTTTAAAGATTTAAAAACGTGTTCGATTTGCAACGAAAGCTCCCGAGATGGCGTTACAATTAATACTTGAGTAGTTTTACTTTTCTCATCAATATTTGGCAAAATGGATAACAAAAATGCCAGTGTTTTGCCCGAACCAGTAGGCGAAATCAAAATCACATTTTCTGAAATTGCAAAAGTTTCAATTGCATTTTTTTGCATTTCGTTTAGTTTTTCGATGCCTAAATGGCTAAGAAAGGTATCAAAACTGGCGTTTTCATTCATGGTTTTTAAAAATTAATCCCAAAGCGGGTAATGTGATAAGTTAATTTTTTCATTAAAAAATATTTTTGTTGATGCTTCAAAGGATTGCGTATAATCTGAAACGAAGAATTTTTTATAAGATTCTGAATTTGAATGATTTAACAAAATATTTTTGGATAAAATAGCCGCCAAATATTGTGCCACAATTTCTGAACTATCAATAATTTCTATTTTGTTTTCATAAAAATTACTAATCTGTTTTTTTATTAATGGATAATGTGTGCAGCCAAGAATAAGTGCCTCAATATCAGCCAATTCAGGACTCGAAAGATACGTTTCTATTATGTTTTCAGAAATAGAATTATTAAAAAATCCTTCTTCTATTATATGTGCTAAAAGTGGCGTAGCCAAAGATTTTAAATTTATATTTTCGTGGAGTTCTTCAATCTTTATTTTATAAACATTAGAAAAAACAGTTTTCTTTGTACCAATTAATCCAATCGTTTTTTGTGTATATCTGGCTTTGATATGATCAATTACCGGATCTATAACATTGATTACCAAGGCTTTACTTCCTACATATTCTTTAACTAATTCATACGATGCAGCTGATGCAGAATTGCAAGCAATTAAAATTGCTTTACAATTTTGTTTTAGCAAAACATCACAAATTTTGATAGAATATGACTGAATGGCGGCAGTAGATTTATCGCCATAGGGCAAATGAGCAGTGTCGCCAAAATAGATAATATTTTCGGATGGCAAAAGAGAGGTAATAGCCTGAGTAACAGTGAGTCCACCAATGCCACTATCGTAAATTCCTATGGGTTGATTTGCCATTTCCATTGTACAAATGTAATGTAAATATTGATTTTATCCATTTTAATAACAGCTAAAATCAATGGTTTAAAAATCAATACTGTTTATGATTTTCTTTATTACATTAAACAAGATTTTATTTTTACATAATAGTTTTAAGATATAGATTTTTTTGTTTAATATTGTATCAGATTTAGGTTTGAATTTGATATTTATCAAAAACAATTAATAGGGAATTCGGTAAAAATCCGAAGCTGTTCCCGCAACTGTAATCTTCAAAAAAATATTTTCATCAACTCGCCACTGCGTTTTAAATAATGTGGGAAGGCTTAAGAAAATAGAAGAAAGTCAGGAGACCTGCCTAAGTCTGATTGAATTTTGCTGAGCTCGGGAAAAAGCCATCACTTTCGGACAATTTGTAACATCATTTTGAGTATTTTTTTACCATTTTTAGGTATAAGATGTTTCATATTTTTCGTTTAAGAAAGCAAAGTTTTTATTTTGAATTATTAAAATAATAATGATGCAAGTATTTGATATTGAGCCTATTGATTTTTCTAAACAAAAAAGTTATCAGCATAAAATTGATACCAAAACTAAACCACTTGGCTCGCTTGGAATACTCGAAAAATTAGCTTTACAAATTTGTTTGATTCAAAAAACAGAATATCCAAAACTTACTAATCCACATATAATTATTTTTGCTGCCGACCATGGTATAGCAAACGAAGGAGTAAGCCCTTTTCCACAAACAGTTACAGGGCAAATGGTTCAAAATTTTTGGAATGGTGGAGCCGCAATCAATGTTTTTAGCAAAAATAATAATATAGGATTAACTATTATTGATGCTGGTGTAAATTGGGAAAATAACGCAAGTGAATGGGCAATAAATAAAGGTACGAAAAACTTTTTATATGAACCTGCAATGACCGAAATTGAATTGCATCAAGCTATAAAAAATGGTGCAAAAATAGCTGAAAATCAGATTGTTAAAAACAATTCTAATGTTTTGGGATTTGGCGAAATGGGAATTTCAAACACTTCGTCTGCGGCAATATTGATGCATATTTACACGGGCATCATACTCGAAAAATGTGTAGGAAAAGGCACAGGATTAAACGAAAATGGAGTAAAAAACAAAGTCGAAATTCTTAAAAAATGCATGAATACATCACATGGAAATGAAACAAAGCAAAATCAAAATCCATATTTAGCACTTCAATATTTTGGCGGTTTTGAAATTGCAATGATGTGTGGAGCTATGCTTAAAACGGCAGAAAAAAAAGCCATTATTTTGGTTGATGGATTTATTGCCACAGCGGCTTTTTTAGCAGCATACTTTATAAATCCTTTAGTAAAAGAATATGCTATTTTTTGTCATCAATCCGATGAAAATGGACATAAGTTTATGCTAGAATTTTTAGAAGTTGAGCCTGTTTTGAAACTCAATATGCGACTTGGCGAAGGCTCAGGATGTGCGGTTGCCTACCCTATTATAGCTTCAGCGGTGCATTTTATGAATGATATGGCGAGTTTTGATTCTGCAAAAGTTGATACGATTAACACTTAAAAAATGAAAGAACAATTAAAGATATTTCTTACTGCTGTAATGTTTTATACCCGAATTCCGTGTCCGAATTGGATTGATCATTCTGCTGATTATATAAACAAATGTACCCGTTTTTTTCCATTAATTGGCTGGATTGTAGGTGGTTTTTTTGGATTGGTTTTTATAGCTTCAAATTATTTTTTTTCAATAGAAATATCTTTGATTCTTACAATGATTGCAAGCATTTTACTCACTGGAGCTTTCCACGAAGATGGTTTTGCAGATGTTTGTGATGGTTTTGGTGGCGGATGGACAAAAGAAAAAATTCTTACTATAATGAAAGATAGCACCATTGGTGTTTATGGTGCAATTGGATTGATAGCAATTTTGGCATTAAAATTTGCTACAATATTACAAATAACACAATTGAATACGAATCTAATTGAACTCATATTGGTTTTCGTATCTGCAAATAGTTTAAGTAGATTTATGTCTGTAATTATCATATATACAGACGATTATGTAAGAGAAGATGAGTTAAGCAAAGCCAAACCAATTGCTAAACAAATGGCGAATATTGATTTTGTTATCGCATCTATTTTTGGATTAACTCCATATCTGTTTTTAATATTTTTGAACTTAAAATTTAATATTATAAACGTACATTATTACTCTTTAATATTACTTCCTATTGTGTTGATGTTTGCTGTTTGGAAATTAAAAAAATATTTTAATAAATGGATTGGTGGCTATACAGGCGATTGCCTAGGAGCTACGCAACAAATTTCCGAAGTGTTATTTTACCTTATTTTGACCTTAAAATGGAAGTTTATTTAGTAAGACACACACAGCCAAATGTAGACAAAAACATTTGTTACGGGCAACTTGATTTGGCTTTGGCTGAAAGTTTTGAAAATGATTTTCATACTATACAGTCTAAATTACCACTCAACGTTGATATTATATACACAAGTCCACTTGAGCGATGTGTAGAATTGTCTAAAAAAATTGCAGATGCTTACCAATATGATATTAAAAACTATAAAGCTGACACACGTTTGATGGAACTTAATTTTGGCGAATGGGAAGGCAAATCTTGGGATGATATCGACAAAAATACATTAGGAGATTGGATGAGCAATTTTGTAAAGTATCGTGTGCCAGGAGGCGAAAACTTTGAAGATTTATATGAAAGAGCAATGGGATTTTGGGAACGAGAAATAAAACAAAATTCCGAAAATTCTTACCGTATGTTAATTGTTTCTCATGCTGGTTTTATACGTAGTTTACTGTGTTATTTACAAAATATTCCACTTGATAAAGCATTTAATATTGCCATTGATTTTGGTTCAATTTCTAAAATTAATATTACAACAGAAGGTATTAAAATAGATTATATAAACCATTGAAGATCGTATTTTTTTTATTAATTTTTCTTGCTCAAGTTGCTAATTGTCAAAAAGATAGCATCAAAACATATCATTTGCCCGAATTTGAATTGGGGCAAATACGATTGCAAAAATTTTCAAATGGGAATAAAATAATCTTACTTGATTCTACTATTCAAAAAAATACAAATTCTTTGTCAGATGTTTTGCTACAACAAAATTTTATTTTCATAAAACCATATAGTCCTGGAAATTTAGCTACACCAACTTTTAGAGGAACTTCTGCTAACCATACAGCAGTACTTTGGAATGGGTTTAACCTGCAAAGCACCATGAATGGACAAGCCGATTTTTCGTTGATTCCTAATTTGGTATCTACACAAACTAAAATACAATTTGGTGGTAATGGTGCCTTAAATGGTAGCGGTGCTGTTGGTGGTACGATTCATTTGCAACATTTGCCAAGTTTTAACAAAGGAATTTCTGCCGAAATCGGGTTGCAAAATGGAAGCTTTGGAGCATTTAGACAACAATATTCTGTAGAAATTAGCAAAAAGAATTTTGTTTCTATCATAAAATTTTACAACCAATCTGCATTAAATAATTTCCAATTTCAAAATAATTTTTTACCCGAAAAACCCGTACAAACGCAACAAAATAGTGCATATCAAATCAAAGGATTACTTACCGAACATTTTTTTAGTTTTAAAAACCACCACCAAATCAATGTGAGATATTGGTTACAATATGCTAATAGACAGATTGCCCCTACTATGTTAGCATCAAAAAAACAAGAATCCCAAACCGATATTTCTCATAGAATAACAAGCGAATATGCTTATCAAAAAAATAATTTACATTTTATATCTCGAATTGCTTTTTTTAACGAAAATATTTCATTTCAAAGACCGCTGTATGATACGTTAAAAAACGTTTCGAACACACTCATATATGAAGCAGAAACTAAAATACAACTACCTAAAAATCAGCTAATTAATTTTGGTTTTAATAATACATTTTCGGTTGCAAACGGAAATAATTTGGGTAGTTCAAAAGCATTGAATCGTACAGCATTTTTTGCTTCATATTTAGTGTCTTTTTTAAATCAAAAAATAGTTTTTAATACTAATTTGAGAGAACAACTCGATAAAGGATCTGTCACCCCACTTACATTTGGGTTTGGAATAGAAGCAAAACCGTTTAAAGGTTTTACATTTTTTGCTAATACAAACCGAAGTTATCGTTTGCCAACATTGAACGACTATTTTTGGCGTGATGCTGGTGGTGCAAAAGGTAATTTGGATTTGAAACCCGAACTTGGTTGGAGCCAAGATGTTGGCATTGGGTACAAAAAACAAGTTGGCAATTTTATTTTTCAAACGCAAAGCACAATTTTTAATTCTAATATTTCGAATTGGATTTTATGGATTGAAAACACAAATGGCATTTTATCTCCGCAAAACATCCAACAAGTTTGGGCTAGAGGTCTTGAATATGGAGGAAAAATTACTTTTATTAAAAACAAAACAGAACTTTCTTTGACAGCAAATGCAGATTATACTTTTTCTACAGTACAAAACATTTCAAATAATTTTTCAAATTTAGTAGGAAAACAAGTTATTTATGTGCCTTATAATAAGGGCTTTGCAACATTTTTAGCACGTTATAATAAAACAACTTTTATGTATAATTTTGTTTACACAGGTTTTCGTTTTTCAAACGAAGATAATTCTGAATTTTTAGAGCCATTTTCGTTGAGTAATATCACTTTAAACCAAGATATAAATTATAAAAAAACAAAATTATTACTTTTTTTACAGCTCAATAATATTTTCAATAAACAATACCAAGTCTTGGCTATGCGACCTATGTATGGCTTCAATTTCAACTTTGGTCTAACCCTTAAATTCAATCAACCCAATAAATTAACATGAAAAAAAGTATTTTTAAATTTTTATTTTTAACATCAATTTCACTTTATACATCTGCACAAGTATCTGATTTTGAGAATCTTACATTATCAGGCTCAAATAGTTTTTGGACCACCACTGTAAATGCAAGCTTTACAACAGCAGGTATAAAATTAAAACAAACCATTGATTTTGGATATTGGGATACAGGTTTTTCGTATAGCAATGTTGTCAATACTACATTGGCAGGTTATGCAAATCAATATGCAGCAATAACTGGAAATGGTTTTCAAAACACTGAAAAATATGCAATTTGTTATAACTCAAACTCAAAAATAATTTTTGATTCACCACGCTCCGTATCAGGTTTTTATATCACAAATAGCACATACGCTTACTTAAGTATGCGAAATGGCGATAGCTTTGCAAAAAAATTTGGAGGAGTTTCTGGAAACGATAGAGATTATTTTAAAGTTAAAGCAAATGCTTATCAAAATGGAATATTAAACACAAATACAGGAGTAGATTTTTATTTAGCAGATTTTAGATTTGGTTCAAACTCGCAAGATTATATAGTAAATACTTGGAAATGGTTCAGTCTCACGGCTTTGGGAGTTGCCGATAGTTTGATTTTTACATTTGAATCTTCCGATGTTGGAAGTTTTGGTATTAACACACCTAAATATTTTGCTATGGATAATTTTAATGGAACGCCACCAATTGATGTTCCTAGAAATATAGTTTCTTTTGCTCCTCAAGTTGGATTTGGCACTATCGATGCGATTAATAAAGATGATTTAAAAATAAAATCTTGGGCTTCGGGATGTGCTATTCAAACAGGTTGGGTGGATATAAATGATAAGAATTTAGGAAAACCTTCCTTTGGAACAACTGCCTCAGGAATTGGAAAATCTGATGGGAATTTAGTAAGTTTAGGAGATAGTGGTGTAGCTATTTTAACGTTTGATAATCCAATTAAAAATGGTTCTGGACCAGATTTTGCGGTATTTGAAAACGGATTTTTGTACCAAAATTTAGGTTTGGCTTTTCTTGAACTAGCTTTTGTTGATGTTAGTTCTGACGGAGCAAATTATTTTCGATTTACCGCAACATCAAATACGCAAACTAATACACAAATAGGCGGATTTGACTATCTTGATGCCACAAAAATAAATAATTTGGCTGGAAAATACTTAGCAAATTATGGTACGCCTTTCGATTTAGAAGAACTAAAAACTGTGCCAGGATTAGATGTAAACAACATAACTCATGTAAAAATTACGGATGTAATTGGCTCTATTTCGCCATTTTATGCAAGTTATGATGCAAATAATAATATTATAAACGACCCATATTCTACAGCATTTTCAACTAGCGGTTTTGATTTGGATGCAGTAGCGGTATTAAACCAAGTTGGAGAAAATAATATTGCAGAAAATATAAATGACAAACTAAAAATCTATCCAACAATATTGAAATCTGGAGAAAAAATACACATTATGAGTGAAGATATTTTATCAATAAAAATCATAAACTCAACTGGACAAAATATTGATTTTCAAGCAAATAAAAACGAAATTACTTTAAACTCGATTTCAAAAGGAATGTACCTTTTGCAGATTCATGAGTCAAACAAAATTTGTACCCAAAAATTTATGATTGAGTAAGTTTTTAAAAATAATTTTAATTATATTATTACCACAATTTCCAAGGAGCATCATTGCTCTCCCACATTTCTTGCAATTTGGTTTTGTCTCTTATGGTATCCATGCATTGCCAAAAACCTTCGTGTTTAAAAGCTTTCATTTCGCCATTTTGAGCAATTTTTTGCATTGGATCTCGCTCAAAAATAGTTGTGTCATCTGTGATATAATCAATAATTGAAGGCTCACAAACAAAAAAACCGCCATTTATCCAGCCCGATTCTCCTTTAGGTTTTTCCAAAAATCCTTTCACTTCGGTATCGTTTTTAATATCTAAAATTCCATATCGAGCTTCGGGTTGAATGGCAGTAACAGTAAGTTGTTTTTTATGTTTTTTATGAAATTCATACGCTTCTTTTATGTTTACATCGCTTACACCATCTCCATAAGTAAGTAAAAAAGTTTCGTTATTAATATAATTTTTTGCACGTTTTATTCGTCCACCTGTCATGGTCAATTCGCCTGTGTCAATCAAAGTAATTTTCCAATCTTCCGACACATTATTGAAATAATCTATTTTATTGTTTTTCAAATCAATAGTCATGTCGTTTTGATGCAAAAAATAATTTGAAAAATATTCTTTTATGACTTGCCCTTTGTATCCACACAAAATCACAAATTCGTTGAAGCCATACGAACTATAAATTTTCATGATGTGCCAAAGAATTGGTTTCCCTCCAATTTCAACCATTGGTTTGGGTTTAATAGTGGTTTCTTCACTTAATCTGGTTCCCAAACCACCAGCAAGAATAAGGACTTTAGGCATTTTTAATTTCTTTTTTTGTGGTGCAATATACTAAAAGTGCAAATGAAATAATAAAATACGAAATATCGCCACTTCCTTTGCCATCAAAATAGGCTTTTTGCAAACCATGTTTATAAACTGCCCAAGATAAAAAACAATTACATCGTCCAAAATACAGTTACAGGAGTAATAATATTTTGTTTGTTTTTCGGATAATAACCATTATAATAGATGAAATTAGATATAAATATAGTATATTATTATTATTTTGAGTTCTCAAATATTTACAACTTCCTTTTTATCTGATAACACAATTCTATTCCAAAATGCATCCAAAAACCCAATTCCATAGCCAAAAAACTGAATAAAAACTGCAATTACGCTCAAAAAACCAATCCGTAACGAATGATTTTTTTGCGAAGAATCTATAAAAACAAGTATAAAATAGGTATAAAATAGGGCTTTCATTCCTATAAATAGGCTAGGATTTATGAAAATCATTAAATAGGTTAGCCCAAAATAAAACACAAAAAACACTGGAATCAGGTGAATAAATTTTAATGAACCTGGAATATGCTTCAAAATATTGATACGAGATTTTCCAAAAAATTTCATGTATTTAAAAAATGTACCAAAATCCTTTTTACGATGATGATACACATAAGCTTCGGGAATTAACCCAATTTTATATCCCAATTCTCTGATTTTGAGGCTTAAAACAATATCCTCACCCATAAATCCAAATGGAAAACCACCTGTGGTTTCAAATATTTTTTTAGAAAAACCCATATTAAAGCTACGTGGATGAAAAGTTGTAGCTCTTTTTGTTCCGCCACGCATTCCTCCTGTTGTTAAAAACGATGTGAGCGAATAGTTAAATGCTTTTTCGATGTCCAAAAAACTTTCGTGGCATTTGTCGGGTCCACCATAGCAATCTAAATTTTGAGTTTTTATACCTATATCTACACTTTCTACAAAATTGTCTTCTAGCAAAACATCGCTATCTAAAATAATAAAGAAATCGCCTTTAGCATGTTCCATGCCATAATTTCTAGAAATACCAGGACCATAATTGCCTGTGGGTAAATATTTTATAGCTAAAGTTGCGTTAAATTTTTCAACAATTTTATCTGACTTTCTTTGCTCGGATCCACTTTCAACTACACAAACTTCAAAATTCTTAAAAGTCTGTTTTTCAAGACATTGAAGCAGAATTTCGATTTCATCTGGTCTATTATAAACAGGAATAATGATGGAATAAAACACGTATAAATATATTTTGTTTGAAAAGTAATAAAGCTTTTGGCGATATTTCTCGCAAATATTAATTAAAAATTATAATTTTGAGTGATATTCGGCTTATAAATGAAAATTTATTCAATTCTTTTATTGCTTTTTTGTTTTCAAAATTTTTGTTTTTCGCAAGCAAAACAAGATAAATATGGACAAGATTATTTTGAAGGAGGCTTAGTTTCGAGTGCAGTACCAGTAATTCCTATTCCGCCAACACAAAAACCGGTTTATATGACAATTTTGAAATATACTACGAAAGATGTTTGGGCAGGGAATTTGTGTGTATTGGAAGAAACACATAATATGGGCTTTGAATATCTGGTTGTTTGTAACCCTAAAGTTACATTTATGACTAAAGTTGGAACATTTTTTTATAACTTTGGATCAAATGTTACACTTACTTTCAAAAATGGCTTTGGATGGCGAAAACGATTAAGACAAAAAGTGGACGAATGCCGAAAAAATTCTGGCGATTACGTTTGGTAAAAACATAAATTAATATGAAAAAAAGTGGTTTTTTAATACTATTTATAGGGAACATATTTTATTCCTTTGCACAAAAAGATTCAGTTGCAATTGTTTTGAATCAAGCACAAATTCAGCTCGAAAAATCCGATTCTTATGCCGATGAAAGTTTAAAATTAATAAAAAAAGCAGCTTTAAAAAAAAATGTTACCGAAATCAAATTATTGGTTTCAGAGGCAAATACATTAGCTATAAAAGCCGAAAAAGGTGCTAAAATGGCAGAAAAAAAATCTGACCTAGCCGAAATAATATCAAAAAAAATAAAATGCCAAGATGCTGCTTATGAGGCTGATGATGCAGAGAGCTATTGCCGACATATCGCTTTTTTTACGCACGAAATGGTTGTGTATACTCAAAAAATTAGCGAAGAAAACGAATTAACATTTATTCAAGAATATTTAAACAAGGCTATAGCATTTGGACAAGATGCATACGAGGCAGTAAAAAATGCTAAAATCGAACTTTCTGATGCATTAAAAGACCTTGATTCGTGCGAATAAATTGAACTAATCTAATATTAAATATAATTTATAATACATATCAATAAATTCATAAGTCCTTTAATTTTAGTATTTTAAAACATTATTTTTTACTAAAATATAATTTAAAAATATATTTAAAATTGTAAGTTTCCAATATAATTCATCAAGAATTCGGAAAAAACGTACATAATTATATATATTTGTAATCTTAAATTTTAATGTATCATCTTTAAAATACATTGAGGAAATACACAGTAAAATTCGTTATTTTTTTAGGATTGATTTTATCTTTCTTTACATATGGACAAGATATTGACCAGTATTTTTCTATTGCTTTAGATGCATATAACAAGCAAAATTATCCATATTCAATCAAATTTTTTGACAAAATTTTAGCCGAGAAACCAACCATGCATGAAGCTATTTTTATGAAAGGCAAATGCAAAGTCGAAAATGGCGATTTTAATGGCGCATTAGATAATTTTAATGAATGTATAAAACTATCTCCGCAAGAAGCTGAATATCATTTTTTTATGGGGTTTACGGAATGGAAGCTTAAAAGGCAAAAATCTGCTACAAAACATTTAGAAGATGCTATAATGTACAATCCAAAACACTTTTTAGCACATCAGATTTTAGGTTCTATTTATCATGAATTAAAAATGTTTAACAAAGCCAAAGAATATTATGACAAAGCAATGACTTTTGAGCCTGAATTTATGGCAAATACATTTACTAAAGGCAAAGTTGAAATCTACAAAGAATCATATCGTTCGATTTTGAGAGAGTATAAAAGAGAAATACAAGCCGAACCAACAAATGCATTTGTATATTTCAATAATGGCATTTTGCAGGCTGTAGTAAGAGATAATTACGGTGCCCATTCTAATCTTACAAAATGTTTAGAGCTAAATCCTGATTTTATGTTTTCATATTATTACAGAGGAGTTGTTAGTTATAATATGCAAAAATTTAAAGATGCGATAACAGATTTTCATAAGTTTTCTAAAAAATTTCCTGATGATGAAATGGTTAAAGTTTTGATGGAAACCATAAACGAACAATCAAACATAAAAGTATTGGAAGGAGAAAATGATGAGATTATGTTAGTTGCAGAAATTATGCCAGAATTTGAAGGTGGACATAAAGCGATGCAAAAATTTATTGCTGAAAACTTAGAATATCCAAATTTGGCAATGCAAAAGAAAATACAAGGAAGAGTTTTGATAAATTTTGTTATTGATAGCAAAGGTGAAATAAAATACCCTGCTGTAGTAAAAGGAATTGGAGGAGGTTGCGAATTAGAAGCCCTTAGAATAATAGCTTCAATGCCAAAATGGAAACCAGGAAAACAGAATGGGAAAAATGTTTCTGTTAAGTTTACTATGCCAATAGTTTTCGCTTTAGCTGAGTAAGTTTTTTTTTACATTTCCATTTTTTAATATCCGTTTTCACACAACTTTTTCACTTAACTAACCGTATTGTAACTAGTTACAATAATTATCTAAGTGAATCGAATAGTTTATAATATTTATTTTTTGGTTTTAATTGTATTTAAACTTAATGCCCAATCGGCAAGTGAATATTTTCAGCTTGGTTTAAATGAGTTTGAAAAAGAAAAATTTGATAAAGCTTGGGATTTGTTTGATAAAGCTATTGAGTTGAAACCTAAATTCGAAAAAGCACATTATTTTAGAGGTAGATGTTCGCTCGAGCTAGAAAGTTATAATAATGCCCTTGACGATTTTCATATTGCAACAAATATTAATAAATATGACGCTGAAAATCATTACTATAAAGCACGTTGCGAATGGCATTTGGAGCGGTACAACAACGCACTAAGCGATTTGGAGCAAGCAATTGTGTATAATCCCAATCATTTTGAGGCATACCAAACAATGGGCATTATCTATCAAAAATTGAAAATGTACGACAAAGCCAAAGAACATTACGATAAAGCAATTGCATCACACCCGAATTTTCATGCTTCTGCTTTTAACAAATCTAAAGTCAAAGAATATACTGGCGATTATACATCGGCTTTGCATGAGTTTAATCATTCTATTACTCACGACCCAAACGACCCATTATTGTACATGAATAGAGGTATTTTGCGTGAAATTGGAGGTGATATGGTTGGTGCTGTCGAAGATTTTACTAAAAGCATTTCATTAGATCCTTCTGTTAAAATATGCTTTTATTACCGTGGACAAATACTTTTTCATCGTAAACAATACAAAGAAGCAATGATTGATTTACAAACGTATCTTAAAAGTTTTCCGTCAGATTATGAAATCAAAACAGAAATTCAGATGCTTAGAAAAATGATTGGTACAAATTCGTTTTAAGATTTCTTACGAAATGGCGACAACATTCTGTCCCACATTTTTTTCTCAAAAGCATAAAAAAACTTGAATTGCCCAAATAAAAACCCTATCCAAAGTAACAACACTTGATATATTAAAAACACAGATAATATTCGAACCGGAACTCTAATCCAACCGTTTGTTTCTGGTGTAATTCCAACAAATTCAAGTATATGTCTGCCAATAAAAACGGATGACGAACCTGTAAGTGCAAATACCAAAAAAATTAGCCCAATTTGAGTCCATCCACCTGTGATGTTCCACCTTTTTTCAAGAAACTCTTTCATGATTTATACTTAAATGCGACAATATTTTTAAACAATTTTTTCTTTATGCATCAAAGTTCCTTCGCCTCGTAATGTAATTTTTCCAGTAGAAACGTCAATTATTTTACAATCGATAACAGCAGTATTTTTGGCAGATATAATTTCTTTCACAAACATTTGTGCTTCGTATGGAGTATCTACAAACATTGGTCGGAGAAACTCAAGCGACTGCCTCAAATAAATTGTTCCTTCTCCAGGATTTATTGTTCCAAAATATTTTGAAAAAATGCTAGAAGTAAAAATTCCATGAATGATTGGTTTTTTAAATGGTGTGTTTGCAGCATAATTTGCGTCTAAATGAATCGGGTTGTTGTCTCCACTGCATTTGGCAAATGCTTCTACTTCTGCTTGTGTAAAACTAAATGCGTATTTGAATTCTTGATTTAATGTAATCATAGCGATTTTTTTGGTAAAATTAATAAGTTATTTTCTTTAATTTTGATAGAAATATTTATTTGTACTTATATTGTCTTTGAATTTTGTAAAATAGATTTTGAAATGAAAAAAATTGCCGTTTTTCCAGGTTCTTTCGATCCATTTACAAATGGTCATTATGATATTGTATCGCGTGGGTTATCGATTTTTGACGAAATCATTGTTGCTATTGGGCATAATTCTGACAAAAAAAGATATTTTGATATTCAAGCTACTTTGCCCAAAATAAAATCACTGTTTTTTGATAAACCTCAAGTTTCGGTGCAACTTTATAATGAACTCACATCTGAATTTGCCAGAAAAAATGAGGCAAAATATTTGCTAAGAGGTTTGAGAAATACTACAGATTTTGAATACGAAAATGCAATTGCTCAAGTAAACAAACAATTGAACCCAAATTTAGAAACCGTTTTTTTGATTACTACGCCACAATTTGCCACCATAAGCTCTTCTATTGTTAGAGAATTGCACAAATTTGGTGCTGATGTTTCGAGTTATGTACCTAATACAATTTAGAAAATATGGAAATCACACTTTTGATTATTGTCCTTGTTATATGCGTTTTATTATACCTCAACATCAATTCGTTAAAAGACGAAAACACGGATTTAAAATACAAACTCGACAATCTTTTACAATTATTTAAAACAAATGCAAAAGATATAGAAACATTAAAAGAGCTTTTTGGAGGTGCTGAAATTAAAACAAATCAAAATGTGGTTTTAAACAATAAAACTGAAACCATTATCACAGAAGTAAAATCCGAAGCTATTATTGAAATTCCAACTCCAATAATTGAAGAAACTGAAGAAGAAAAACCTGTTTTTACGCCAAAAAGCTATAAACCCGAATCGATTTTTAATATTCTAAAATCAAATTTGAGAGAAACAGAAGTCGAAACCGAAGAAAAACCAAGCTTTTGGGAGCGAAATCCAGATTTAGAAAAATTTGTAGGCGAAAATCTTATCAATAAAATAGGAATTGCTATTTTGGTTTTAGGAATTGGTTTTTTTGTAAAATTTGCCATTGACCAAAATTGGATAAACGAAATTGGTAGAGTTTCCATTGGTATATTTTGTGGTGGAATTTTGTTGGGCATAGCACACAAATTAAGAAACACATTCAGACCATTTTCATCGGTTTTAATTGGAGGCGGAATTGCCGTATTTTATTTCACAATTGCCATTGCCTATAAAGATTACGCACTTTTTCCAAAGCCAGCAGCCTTTGCTATGATGGTAGTGATAACTGCCTTTGCGGTGTTACTTTCTATTATTTACAACCGAATAGAAATTGCCATGATTGCTATTTTTGGCGGTTTTATTTCTCCATTTTTTGTGTCGGATGGAAACGGAAGCTATATCGCATTGTTTGTATATTTAATAGTTTTAAATCTTGGAATGTTGGTTTTGGCTTATTTCAAACGTTGGAATTTGATCAACATCACTTCTTATGTTTTTACCATAATTACATATTTTGGCTGGCTTCAAACAAAAGTTTTAGACCAACCAAATCCACCTTATGTTGGAGCTTTAATTTTCGCAACTATTTTTTATTTGATTTTCTTTTTGATGAATATCATTAATAACATAAAAGAAAACCAACGATTTGTGTGGACCGAATTTAGTATTATTTTGAGTAATTCGATGTGTTATTATGCAATTGGAATGCTCATTTTTTCTAACATCGAGCAAGGTATTTACAAAGGAATATTTACTGTTTTAGTAGCCGTTTTTAATTTTGCTTTTGCTTATACACTGTTCAAATTTAAAAAAGTTGATGCAAATATTTTGTATATGCTTTTGGGATTAGTTTTGACATTTGCAACCCTTGCAGCCCCAATCCAACTCGAAGGAAGCTATATTACCATGTTTTGGGCTTTGGAAGGTGTTTTATTGCTTTGGCTGGCACAAAAATCTGAAATCTACCTCATCAAAATAGCTCATTTAGCAATACTCCCTTTAACAATTTTTAGTTTAATAATGGATTGGAATTCTGTTTATTCTAGCTATTATTATGCAGAAGAATCGCTGTTTTATCCTTTTATAAACAAAGGTTTTATTACTAATATAATTGTTTCTATTTCGTTGATTTTACAAATCTATTTATATAAAAACGAACAAGAAATTTTTATTTGGACAATAAAAACAAGCTTACTAAAAAATCTGCTCCATGTATTATTAATTTGTTGCATATATTATGGACTTTATCTCGAACTAAACTACCAATTGTATTTTGCAATCGGTAACATTGATATAAATAATATGTATTTGGCAATTTATAATTTTGGGTTTGCTTTAGCCCTTTTTTATTACCTCAAAAAAATAATCACAAAACCAATATTTTATGTCGTTTTATCCATTTCAGTTTTGCTATTAATCAAATTATTTTTTATAGATAATACGACCATATTTAATATAATCGACACATATTATATTTATAATCAAACAGATATAACTATTGCTGATAAAATGCCGATGAGTAATTTTCATTTTTATATGCACATCGTTTTATACGGATTAGCATTGTTTTATTTTTATAAAATCTATAAAAATATTACCGAATATTTTGAAGATTTCGAAGCAATAAAGCAACTTACTACAGTTCTTTTTGCGTTTTTATTGATATTGCTTTTTAGTTTTTCGCTCAATCACCAAATTATTTTTTGGTTTTTTGATTCAAAATCAAATAACTTTTATGAATTGCAAAACACAATTGTAAGAGTTGGATTTCCAATACTTTGGGGAATAGGCTCTTTTGTTTTTATGATTATTGGGATGAAGAATAAACTACGGATTTGGCGTATTATATCGCTAGTGCTTTTTGCAATTACTTTGCTAAAACTATTTATTTATGACATCTCAGAAATGGGAGAAGCTGGCAAAATTATTGCATTTATTGGGCTGGGTGTGATTTTATTAATCGTTTCTTTTATGTATCAAAAGCTAAAAAATATTGTAATTAACGAAAATGAAACAGACATATAAACTTGCTTTATTTATATTTTTTTTAGGTAAATCTTTTGCACAAGAAGGCTATTTGAAAGCCAAATTAGAAAACAATACGCAAAGTGGTTATTATAAAATCATGCTCAATCCTGGATTTTTGGGCAAAACCGATTTAGATTTAGCCAACATCCGACTAATAGACAAAGATTCGGTTTTGATTCCATTTGAAATAAAAACCGAAAACAATGCCGAAGTATTTACTAAGCTCGATACCATTCCTTTTGAAATTAAATCAGCTCAAAAAACTAAAAAAACAGATGTTATTATAAAAAATATCGCTAATCAAAAAACTTTAATTCTTAAATTCAAAAATTTTGATTTTGATAAATCTTTAGAAGTTTTTGGAAGCGATAACCGAAAAAATTGGTTTGGAATAAAGCAAAATATCGTACTTGATTCAAAAAACAATTATACCGACAAAAATGTATTTTACAACCTCAATTTTCCGAATTCAGGTTATAAATATTTGATGTTTTCGTTCAACGATTCGATTTCACCAAAGGTAAATTTGCTTAGTATTGGCACCATTTCTACATTGGAAAAAGAGCAAATTTTTGAAAAAATAAAGTGCGAAAAAATAAAAATTACTGATAGTCTAAAAAGTAAACAAACCTTTTATCGTTTTGATTTTGAGCAAACTTATCAGTTTAGTTATTTCAACATTGAATTTAACGAAAAAAAGCCTTTTAAACGTTTTTTTAGACTTTACGAAATAAATTATGATATAAAAACAAAAAAAGAATTTTTGAATTATATTTCAGAATCTAGTTTTACAAATGAGAATTCTAGCTTGCATTTTTCTCCAATTTTAGCAAAATATTTTGTTTTAGTGAGCGAAAATCAAGATAATTTGCCATTGAAAATAAATTCTATTGTTGGTTTTCAAGAAAAAAAAGCCATCAATACCTATCTTGAAACAGGAAAAGAATATTTTTTGATTTCAAATCCATTATATCTACAAAAACCAAATTTTGACTTAACACTTTTTCAAGATTCGTTAACCAAAAATGCCTTGCTTTTAAAAATGGGCAATCCTGAATTTATTGCATTTAATAACCCAATTGTAAATCCGAAAGAAAGCTCTCCAAAATGGATACTTTGGGCTGTGGTTTTATTGGCAGTTGGTTTGCTAACTTTTATGTCTGTAAAACTCTTAAATGAGGTTAAAAATAGAAAACAATAAAATTAAAAATGCCTAAAACTTTATGAGTTTTAGGCATTTTTAATTTAAAAAACCTCGTTTAAAACTTCTGGATGCAAGTTGCTATATTTTTTTTTGCACCAGTAATGAAGCAATATAACTTCTTTGTTTTTGAGCCAATTAACCGATTTTTTTAACTCTTTTTTAAATATATCTTTATCAAAAGAGACTTTTTCGAGAATTATAAAACTATATTTTAACATCTAATTTGAAATGGCTGAGTATCTAAAGTTTTGTTTTTTGCGTTTGCTTTAAAACGTGGAAGATTCAGATTTATTTCGTTTTCATCAAACTGAAGACTCAAAAATGTGCTTTTAAAGCTATTCAACATTTGAGTTTGATATACATTTGCCATTGACTTACTTTCAACCATCTCAACTAAATCGTTGTAATAGGAATCTACAAAAGACCCACTATTGATTTTGCCTAAACTAAACCCATTTGATTTTGATTCTATTGTTGCAAAGGCAATAAGCGATAATGCAACAAAAATATTTTTTGCTTTCATTTTATTTGTAATTTATAAGTGAATAATATTAAAATTAATAATATTAAAATTGTACGGACTTTAATATATTCTACAATCGAAAATTACAATGAGCAATATGTAAATGATGAAATAAAAAATACGAGAATGCTTTAGCTGAAAAACTATATGTTAGTAAATCGTTTGAAACATTTTTAACATTACCGAATGCAATAGTTGGAAATTGTTTTCTGGATATAGTTATTTCAGATTTAGTTTTAGAAACAATTTTCTCTGATTCTAAATCAGTGTTTTCAATTAAAAAAGAGAATTGTTCTACAAATTCAAGATTTAAGTCATTTACAAGGAGAACAAAACCTAAAAATAAAAATAATAAAGACTTTGATTTAAGTATCATGTCGAGTTTTACGCACAAACACATTTCAAAGTTTATGGAAAAAAACTATATATGGTTTTCGATATATAAAAACCAATTATGAATTTACAACAGAAAACTTAGGTAGGTTCACAGTAAAAATGGTACCTTTTTGCAAAAATGTACTCACATCAATTCGACCTTTGTGAATGGTAATGATTTTTTGGCATTTGCCTACTTGATGAACTGCGATAGAATGGCTCAAAAATATGTGGCAAATCTTCTTCTTTAATTCCAACACCATTGTCTATAAAAACAATTTTTACATATTTTTCATAAACTACAAGCAAAACTTCCGAAGTATGATTAGAAGAAAATTTACAGGCATTTTCCATTAAATTAACAAAAGAAGTTTTGAGCAAGCTTTCGTTTCCCATAATAACTAATGCTTCTTCTTCTTCTGGGAAATTTTCAAAAGAAAGTTTTACTTTATATTTTTTATTTTTTTGCTCCACTTCGTCTTTCGATTGCCACAAAACTTCGTCTATTCTGATTGGTTCGGGCTGTAATTTTGTACCCAAAGAAGTAATTCGAGCGAGTTCCAAAAGTCCGTTTGTCATTTTTGTCAAACGGCTAATATCTTCAAAAACAGCATGCAAAACAGCCTGATATTCTTCGTTTGTACGAGATTGCATAAGCGTAACTTCAATATTTCCTCTAATCGAAGTTAATGGTGTTCGCAATTCATGCGAAGCATTTGAAACAAAATTTTTCTGCATAGCAAAAGATTCTTCTAGTCGTTCGAGCATTTTATTAAATGTGGCAGAAAGTTGTGCAATTTCATCGTTTCCTGTACCCGCTTGCACACGCATATTTAGGTTTGAAACATTGATGGTATCTACCTGTTTTACAACCATTTTGATTGGCTCTAATGCTTTGGTAGAAAAGTAATATCCAGCAAAAAACACAATCAAAATAGAAAGCAAACAACCAATCGAAATTATTAATTCGAGTTTATTAAGTTTTTCTAGTCCATATTTATCAATTGCCGAAATAAATACATAATAAATTTGGGCATTTGCTGTGATACTTAAGCCAATAACTTCACGGCTTTTGTCTTTTGTTTCTATTTTTTTGTTTAATATTACTTGGTTGATTAGCGAAGTATCGATAACCATTTTATTGTTTAGTGTTTTATAAACCTCATTTTTTTTTGTGTCCAATATTAAAGCTTCTTCATCAAACAATGTTTGTAGGTCGTATTTGTCGATTATTTGTAAAACTTTTGCGTCTACATCGTTTAGCTGAAAAAGTAATTCTACTGTTTTGTGGGCTTTTTTGTCTAACCGATCAAAAAAATCTTTTTCACGATAAAGCGAATAAAAATAAAAAATAGATATGGAAAAGACAACCAAAATAAAGGCAACAATAGAGCAAAAAAGTACTGTTAATTTAGTACGAATATTCATTTAATCTCTCATTATATAACCCATTCCAACCACAGTATTGATAAGTTTTTTATCAAAATCTTTATCTACTTTTTTACGCAAAAAGTTTACATAAACATCCACAACATTAGTACCCGTATCAAAATTTATATCCCAAACTTTTTCAGAAATATCCATACGAGAAACAACTTTGCCTTTGTTTCTGATAAAATATTCTAATAAACCAAACTCTTTTGCTGTCAAATCTATTCTTTTTCCTGCTCTTATGGCAATTTTTTCGTCCATATTCAATTCCAAATCGGCAATTTTAAGCAAATTTGTGTCCATATTCGAATTGCTATTTCGGTTGTGCAAAGCTTTTACACGAGCCAAAAGCTCTCTAAATTCAAAAGGTTTTACTAAATAATCGTCTGTACCAGCTTCAAATCCTTTTAATTTATCATCAGTAGTTCCAAAAGCAGTAAGCATCAAAATTGGCGTTTTTATTTTTTGTTCTCTGATAGTTTTGCTCACTTCAAAACCATTCATACCAGGCAAATTTACATCCAAAATAATAACATCATATCTGTTATTTAGTGCCGAACTTTTGCCTGATAAACCATCAAAGGCACATTCTACATCGAAAAGTTGCTCTTCGAGTCCTTTTTTTATAAACGATGATACATTAGGTTCATCTTCAATCAATAAGATTTTCATGTGCTAATTTTTATTTTTACCAAAAATAGAAAATAGAAAATTAGAAATCAGCGTGTTAAGATAATTTTAAGCACATTTTAACATGACTTGATGTGTTAATTTTTAAATGTTTTGGAAATAAACATTTTTTTAAACTAACTACTACTATTGAAATTTTAGCAATTTTTGGACTCACATTTGAATATTATTTGTATTTATGCGGACAAATGATACTGTCGGAATTGCTTTTTAAAATGAGTTATGATGAGTTTAGGATATTATAAAATTTACCTCAATGCCCACCAACCTTTTTTATTAATTAGAATATATTGATTTAAAATATCTGTTTTTTGAATCAAAATAGTATGTTGTTCATTGTATTTTTTTAAGTTTTCTAATGCATTTTTAATATTGGTTTTATAATTGATGTTTTTTTCGTAGTTACTAACAAATTCAGTAAGTTTAAGTAAATATTCTTTACTGAAATTAAATACTATTTTATCTTCTTTTTTTAATAATTCATCATTTGTTTTTATCGAATCGAGTACTGCTTTTGCTTTTGAATATTCAATATAATCAATAGTATTTTTATCTAGTTTTTCAATATCTGTGGCTTTATTTTCAATATTTATCCATTTGTTTTTAAGTTCTAAATCGGGATTGAATAGTAATTTTTTTTGCCATTTCGTATTTACTTTAATAGGTTTTGTGGTTTCTAAAGGCTGTTTTGTGTTTGCATCAAAAAAGGTAATAAATAGTGCTATTTTATGGTTCATAAAATATTTGTAAAGTAATACTGAATCGGTTACTTCGCTGATATTTACCAAAACAGAATTTGTATTTTTAAACGATTTTTTATCAAACACAAATCCCAAACCTGCTTTTGTTTCAAAAATTTGAGTTTGATAATTATCTAATTTGAACCACTGAGGCTCAAGTTTGAGTGAATCGAAAATTGATATTTCAGAATTTGTTTCAGAAGTAATATTACGTTTTTTAATTTTAAATTTATCTGAATTAGAATCTAAATACGGAACTAAAAAGTAAGCAAAAATTGCTCCAAAACTCAAAAAAAGCACAATTGAAGCGGCAATTCTCCAATTTGTTTTATTTTTGATTTCAATATTTTTTTCAGCATTATACCGTTCTAACAAGGCATCAAAATCTTGCGTGGCTTCTATTTCTTCGTCTGATGGCGGTTTGTAATGGATGTTGAGTTTCATGTTTCTTTTTTTAGTTCATCCAGTTTTTAAGTTTTTCTCTAATTCTAAACATTTTTACTTTGATATTTTGTTCAGTAGTATGGTAGATTTGTCCTATTTCTTTATACGTTTTATTATCTTGAAAAGCCATATTTAGCAAGTTTTGATCGTTATTATCTAATTTTTTGAGTGCTGATTCAAGTTTTTCTACCTTTTTTTGGTCTTCACAATCTGTTTCAGACCAATCACTGAAATTTTCTAGAACTATATCCTCCAAAGAAAATATTTTCAACTTTTTATGTTTTTTAAAATACGAATTTATTTCGTTAATGGCAATGCGATAAAGCCAAGCCGAAAAAGGCAAGTTTCTGTGTTCGTATTTATCCAAATTATTCATTGCTTTTACAAAGCAATCTGCTGTAATATCTTTTGCTAAATCTTTGTCGAGGAGTTGCTTATGCACATATAAAAATATCGTTTTTTGGTATTTTTTGTATAGTAATCCAAAAAATTTAATGTCAGCTTTTGCATTTTCGATAAGTAATATATCGGTTTCAATATCACTCATTGAAAGAGATTTTATAATATTATTAGATTCATTTGATAATTTGTAGTTTCACTACGCTAAGACTATAAATAGTGAATAGTTATTTTGATAAATTTTACTCTTGCATGAAAGCAGTAAAATCTGACCAGTTTTCTACTTTAAAAGCTCTAATATCTCTAACCGAGTTTTTAAACCAAGTTACACTTTTGAGTTTTATAATTGCACGTGTTAAATTGGCCATATCATTTTTATCAGAAACATAAACACTTCCTTGCGTTCTAAAAAAATGAAATTCTTCAAGTATTGTGCTTATTTCAAAATAGGCATTGTTGTATGGCTCACCATAATTTTTTTTCAAGTTACTAATTACCATATCAAAACTAATAGCAAACATCAGCTTGAAATTGGTTTAAAATACTTTTCTGCATCAAAATAAATATTACCAGAGCTATCTTTTATAGCAATTTCAATACCCAAAAAAGGGTTTTTTCTTACTTTAATAATAACGCCTTCTATCCAATGATTTAACCCTGTTATCGCTGGGTCTGCACACGCTTTATCGCCAGTTTTCATTTAAAAACAATTTTAACAAAAATATAAAATGTTTTTATATGAAAAAAGCTTTTTAATCTTATAATTTTTTAGTGTGTTCAGCATGGTTTCCTGACTATGTAGTGTTGGATTAATTTTTGATTATTAACGTATTACATTCAACCTTTTTCTTACAAATGGATTATAAATTCTGAAGAGCGGAAAAATATTTTATTAAAGCGAAACGCTTTATGGATTATTGGCACAAGAGATACCCATTCGCCAGTGGGCTTCAAGCGACAGCGAGAGAATTATATTATTTTCTTATTTTATCAAACCAGCGATTTTAGCTATAAATTCTAATGATTTAATATTTGTAATCACAACAACCGCAACAATTACAACGCTCCAAACCGTGATTTTTTTATCAAGTTCTGATTTTAAAACCGCTAAATCAGCTTTAGATGCCAATTCTTTGCTTAATTCTTCTCTTATTTCTAGTTTTTTTTGAATGGCGATTTGTTCGATCCGATTATCAGCTTGTGCAAAAGAAAAATCAAGTAACGATGTAACTTTATCTGCTACCGCTCGTCCAAACTCTTTTTCAAGTGTTTTATAGGCTTCAATCGGAATACTTTGCGCCATAATTATTCAATTTTTTTTGTAAATTTAATACGTTTATTCATAATTCAAAAAAAATCTATAATAATAATAATCAGGCTTTCTTGCTTTTAATAGCTCTGACACCGTATTTGAGTGTCAGGTGAGGACACCTGCCACGTAATAAATTTGTAGTACGGTTCAAAGAACCTATGATAAGGCTTCGGAATTATAAATTCCGATGAGCGGATTACAAAACCCTATTTTTATTATTTAAATATGCTTTTTTTACTGTTTCATATTTACTACTAAAAATGGGAGATTCTCCGTATTTAATTTTAATAGAATTGATAATTTCCTTACCATCAAGCACAATTATATTTTTATTTGTTTTCATATTAAATTGCTTTTATACAAAATTGGACATAATTTTCGTTAAAGTCAATAGTTTTAAATTTATCTACCTCAGATAGCATCCCTGTAATTACAAATTTGTTATCAAAATCCGATTTATAGGTTTTAATGATACGTTGATACAACTTTGTTCGTAGTTCAGTACTGCCTTTTAGTAAAACTAATGCATTGGGATGATTTTCAAAAAAGTAATATAAAGTATTTATTACTGTTGATAACACTTTACGGGTATCACCATTATTAGATACAATTAAATCATCCAAAGTTTTAGTTTCAATATTAAAGTCACCAAAGGCTAAATTAAAAACCATATCGTCAATAGGCTCATATACAACTACTTTAGGAATAATCCCTCTTTTGCCAATGCTAAAAAACGAAAATACAAGTTTTGAATCATCGCTACTTAATTTATAACTTTCCGCTTTCATTTTTTACTTTTCCACACGCAAAAATAAGGATTTTTTTGTTTATTATATAGTTGGAAAACTACATTTCATTTGCTAATTCGTAGTTTCGCTTTGCTAAAACTACGAATAGCAGGTTTATTTTTCTTCATTCAAAAATATAAAGTTTTTGGCAATGCCCAAATAATAAACATTTGGAAATGCGTTGCAATCTTTATACCTGTTTTGGACTTTATAAACCGAAAAAAGCAACAAATTTGTTTGCCTAGAAACCATATCAAATTCTTTGCAAGCTCTTTCTCTTGTGCTTTTGTGTTCGGATGGGTAAAACTCCTCAAAATCTTTGATAGAGGGATTTGTGAACAGCAAAAAACCTAAAATTACTGCACAAGTTATTTTAAATGTGGTGCTTTTGAAAAGATTACTAAAAAACAGCCACATTCGAGTTTTAAATTTTAAAAACAAAAACACAATCAATATTACAAAAGAAATACTAAGCCCAGCAAAAGCAATTGGCATAGCATTGTCTTTAATAGTTTGCAAAGTACTCGTTTTTTCTACCACAGGCATTTGTTCCTGCTTTGACTGCGTTTGCAAATCTCCACCACCATCCTCTTGGCTTTCGTTTGGACTTTTTTTTTGAGAGATAGGATTATTTGTAAAATATTCATCTATTGCATCTCCAATATCCTCATTACTTACATTATTATCAAATGTAAATTTTTTTCCATTTGCTATTACTTCTTTTGGCATAGTATTATTTTGGTTCGGTAACTGTAAATTTTATACCTTTTTTAGATTTAATTTCTATTGTTTTTACTCCCGTTTTTATTCCTGCGTTTTTTATTGGTATTAATAACTCTAAATCCATTTTAATTCTCGGTTGATTAAATCCCGAAATCGCAAAATAAAATAGAAAAACAAACCAGAGTTTAACGATGCTACAAATCCAATAAATATGGCAAATGTACGTGTATTATCATGAAATAGCAATAGTATAAATGGTAATAAAACACCAAAAAATAAACTTACATTAATTATATTAATAATTGTTTTACTTATGCCAATTACTCCTGTATTAAGTTCTATTAATTTTAAATGTAGTTCATTCAGATTATGTGCTACAAAATCATCTGTGATTTCTTTTAAAAGTTTATCACATAATATTTGTCCTTCATGTTTTTTATTAATTCTACTTATCGCATTATTGATGAATTCCTTATCTTTAGTGCTTAATATAGAATAACTTATTGCATTATATTCTTCATCAAGAAAACACCAAATTGAGCCAAATATATCGCATTCAATCCATTTTTCAACTATTTCTAAACTATAAAGTCCATTTAATACAAAATCGTTATCCAATTCTTTTTGATATTCATAATATTTGCTCTTTCTGTTATTAACTAATGAAACCATGGCAAGATATAATGCCGTTTCGTTTCCATTGTGGTTATTATGGTTAATAAGTTCTTTAATTAACACTTCATTTTTAGGTTTAATACAACCTGACCCATAAAGTTTATACTCATAAAAATCTATATTTTTGAATCTACCATTATCTAAAAGATTTTTAGTTGCATTTTCGTTTTTCCAAACATTGTAATATCTCGTTAGTATTCTCAAAATTCTAATATAGTCTAATATTTTTTGTGAGAGGGAAATAGCGTCTTTATAGGTGTCAAATTTTCTTTCTTTTACCCAAGAAATTCTAGTTATTAAAAATGTTATTAAAATCGAAGAAAATATTCCGTTAATAGTAAGTATATTTGATAATATATCTTTTTCATTTGATATTTTAAAATTAATAACTAAAAATAATAATATTACTATTGCCGCTAAAAAAACAGAATTTATAATAGTTAAGATTTGTATCCAATCAAAGTTCTTGGATATTTCGTACCACAAACTAACCCTTGATTTTGATTTATTAAACACCTGGTTAATTCTATTTTTAAATATCATAGTTTTTTTAATGTTACTTTTCTATTTCTTACTTTCCCAAAACTCCTTTTACATTTACGGCACTCACTACTTTTTTGCCTGTTTTGGCTTCTAATTCTTGCAGGGCAACTTTAGCTACATTGCCGCCTTGCATGGCTGCTGTTTTGCTTTCTTCAAAAGTGGTTGGGTTGGTGGCTTGCGAAATATCTTTGGTAGAGGCTTCGGCAAGCATATTCAAAATTAGTTCGGTATTGGTCATGTTGTCTCTCAGGTTTTCTTTTTTGAGTCCTTTCAGTATTTTGTATTCTTTGGTGGTTTTGCCTGCCCAAGCTTTGGTAATAATATCGGTAAGGGTTGCAAATTGGCGTCCTTCTTTAATGCCACGTTTTTTCCACTCATCGGTAAGTTCTTTGCGTATTTCTATGCTTTTGAGGCGTTGGTTAATCCAGTTTTCAGAATATCCAAGTTGCAAATATTGCTCCATGGCACGGTCTATGGTAAGCTCAGGGTCTTGCAATTCGTCTAATCTTTCGGCAGCCACTTGTGCCAGCCAAAGTTTAAAAGGCTCTGCTTTAGGAGATGGTATAGATTGCACCAACCTAAAAAGCTGTTCGGTATCTGCAACATCGGTCATGTAATTTTTGCCATCTGCAGCAAGCATTTTCAGTTGACTACAATTTGTAGCCAACTGAGATCCTTCTGCTTTTAATCTCGTTTTTAATACACTCCAATATTTTCTTGGATTAGGGCTGTCGGTCAAAACTCCCACTACATCCACAATCGAAAAATACCATTTTTCGTGCTCGGCATCCCACAAGGTTCTTACTTTTTTATCTTCAAATAATTGTATGGCGTTGGCTTGAGGCATGGCGTTTATTTTTTATCAAAATTACTATTTTCTATTTTAAAATTATCTAAAATTTATCTACATATATAGTTAAATTTACGTAAATTGTTACTACCTATTTTTGGGTTATTCTTTTTTTCTTTCATATTGCACCACTTGCACAAAAATATAAAACAAAAGTATTATCCCTACTAATTGAGAAGAGTAGAATAAATAGCTGCAATGCCATTGGGGTGTATGATGTTTTTCTTCCCAAAAATCACAACCCCACCAAAAATTACTTTTACCATCAAGTTCATGTTGTTCATCAACTAAAAAAGACCCATCACATATCCAACAATCGTAAGCATCTTTAAATTGTGTTGGCAAAAATATACACCCTATTCCAACAATAATTAAAATTAAATAAAGCATTATCACATAATATCGCATTTTTTTAAGGTACATATTTTTGTCAATCACTATTTTAAAAATATCGAGTGTAATAATGACTAAAACTATCGATTGTGTGTATAGCAATAATTACTATCTTTTTGAGCACAATTGCCACATTGGTAGCCATTTGCTTTTATTTTGGAACATTCGCCATACTTACATTCTCGCAAACTTTGTTTTTGTATCCATGCCGAGCAAACCAACACTGTTGCACCCAAAACCAATCCTAATGCTACCTTTTTCATGTTTTTTATTGTTTAATTTTTAAATCTTACAACCACAATACCAAACCACACAAAAGGTTACAAAAAAATATTTCTTTTTTCGGTGCAAATAGTTGTTAATAAAAAAACTATATTCAATAGATTTGTAAACTTTCAAATTGTAGTTCCTCAAAACCAAAAAAAAGCTGTGCAAATTAAAATTGAGCCTTCGTGGCAAAAGGTATTAGACCCCGAATTTTCAAAACCGTATTTTACTAATTTAGTGGTATTTGTAAAAAACGAATATGCAAATCACACTGTTTTCCCCGCTGGAAAAAATATTTTTGCTGCTTTCGACCACACTCCTTTTGATGATGTAAACGTAGTTTTAATTGGGCAAGACCCATATCATGGCGAGGGGCAAGCAAATGGTCTTTGTTTTTCGGTTAATGAAAACACAAAACTTCCTCCTTCGCTAAAAAATATTTTTAAAGAAATAGCAAATGATTTGGGTAAGGAATTTCCACAAAATGGTAATTTGGAACGTTGGGCAAAGCAAGGAATTTTGATGCTCAATGCCACACTTACCGTGCGAGCAAACAATCCAGGTTCGCATCAAAAAAAAGGATGGGAAAATTTTACAGATGCTGTAATTAGCATTTTGAGCGAGCAAAAAAAGGATATTGTTTTTATACTTTGGGGTGCTTATGCACAAAAAAAAGGCGAAATTATCGACAAAACAAAGCATTTTGTAATCGAATCAGCACATCCTTCGCCATTTTCGGCAGACAGAGGTTTTTTCGGGAGCAAACCTTTTAGCAAGACAAACCAATTTTTACTGCAAAAAAAACTAAACCCAATTGATTGGTAAATTGTATGGAAAAAAGCCCTATTTATTTATCATCTAATTATTTTTAAAATTCGTAGTAAAACAAAACTTTTCGATATGCTCACTGTTCAACAGATTATTAAAATCACTAATGCTTCGGTTTTGCATATTTTTTCGGATGATGATGTGATACATTTTTTGGTTACCGATAGTAGAAAAATAACCAGCGGATCTAATTCTTTATTTTTTGCAATTAAAGGCATAAGACACGATGGACACGTTTTTATAGATGAGCTTTACAAAAAAGGGACACGAAATTTTATTATCGAACTCGATATTGATATTAAAAAATATCCCAATGCAAGTTTTTTTAAAGTTGTTAGTGCAATTGAAGCTTTGCAAAAAATAGCAGCATTTAAAAGGAATCAATTCGATAAACTGCCTGTTTTAGCCATTACTGGCAGCAATGCAAAAACTATTATCAAAGAATGGATTTCGCAAATGCTAAATCCAGAATATGCTGTTGTGAAAAATCCAAAAAGCTATAATTCACAAATTGGTGTGCCTCTTTCGGTTTGGCAAATCAACGAAAAACATACGTTTGGGGTTTTTGAAGCGGGTATTTCTAAGCCTAATGAAATGCCAATTTTAGAAAACATTATCAAAGAAACAAGACAACAAAAAATAAATGAAAAATTAAGCCTTTTTGAGCATACTAAATGTGTGTTTTATTGTGCTGATCATCTAGATATTGATTTTGCTGTAAAAAACAATCAATTAACAAGTTTTTCGTGGTCAAAAGAAAACAAAGAAGCAGATGTGAATTTTTCTATTCTAACAATTTCTGAATCTTCTGTAAAAGTGCAAATGCTTACTCATGTAGAAAGCCATAAAGTATCTTCGGAACTTGATTTGCCTTTCACTGATCTAGCTTCGCTCGAAAATTTATTTCATTGCATTTCATTTTTGTATTATGTGGGATTTGATGTTGATTCTATTCAGCGTAAGTTGCAGCTAATCAAGCCAGTATCGATGCGTTTGGAGTTGAAACAAGCCAAAAAAGGATGTTATATTATTGATGACACCTATAATAACGATTTGGCTGGACTCACGATTGCACTTGATTTTATTGCTCATCAACATCAAAAACAAAAAAAATCAGTAATTCTTTCCGATTTGTTAGAAACTGGACTCGATTCGGATGTTTTGTATATGGTAATTGCCGAAACACTTAGTAAAAAAGGAATTACAAAATTAATTGGTATTGGCAAGAATTTTGTAAGCCATTCACACTATTTCAACACCATTGATTCGGTAAGCTTTTTTGATTCTACTTCGGATTTTATAAATAGTGAAGCCTTAGAAAAATTTTCGGATGAAATTGTATTGATAAAAGGAGCTAGAATTTTTGAGTTTGAAAAAATAGTAAAGCGAATGGAGCAAAAATCGCACCGTACAGTTTTAGAAATCAATTTGGATGCACTTTCGCACAATCTTAATTTTTATAAAAGCAAACTTTTGCCAACAACCAAAATTATGGTAATGGTAAAATCTTTTGCGTATGGTGCTGGTAGCTTAGAAGTTGCAAATTTATTACAGTTCCATCGGGTTGATTATCTGGCAGTTGCCTATACAGACGAAGCGGTTGAGCTTCGACAAGCAGGTATAGTTTTGCCCATTATGATAATGAATACAACCGAAGAAGATTTTGAATTTTTGGCAAAAAACAAACTCGAACCTGTAATTTATTCTATTGATTTATTAAAAAAACTCATATATTATTTAGAATATAATTACGAAAACTTACCTATTCATATCGAATTAGAAACTGGCATGAACAGACTTGGAATTGCCGAAGCAGAGCTTCCTGAAGCCATAGATATGATTTTAAAATCAGATAAAATTTCGGTTTCGTCTGTTTTTAGTCATTTGGCTGGTGCCGATGATGCCCAATTTGAGGATTATACACTCAAACAATATGGCATTTTGATGCGTTGTACAGCATATATTGAAAACAAACTAAAATATAAATTTTTACGACATATTCTCAATTCGGCTGGTATTGTTCGTTATCCAGATTTGCATTTAGATATGGTTAGGCTCGGTATTGGATTATATGGAATTGAAGCAAACGGACAGGAACAAAATGCTTTAATGAATGTGAGTACACTAAAAACTACGATTTCGCAAATCAAAAAAATAAAAAAAGGCGAATCAATTGGCTATAGCCGAAAAGGGAAAATTTCTAAAGAATCCACCATTGGAACTATTGCTATTGGCTATGGCGATGGATATAGCCGAAGTTTTAGTAATGGAATTGGCAAAGTATTGATAAATAACAAATTAGCTCCAGTTATTGGAAACGTTTGTATGGATATGACAATGATAGATTTGACGGAAATAGAAGCAAAAGAAGGTGATGAAGTTATTGTTTTCGGAAAAGGGTTGAATACAACTGAAATTGCAAAATTAATTAATACCATTCCTTACGAACTTTTTACAGGCATAAGTGAGCGTGTAAAAAGAGTGTTTTTTGCAGAATAATTACCGAAACCAATCGGCATACATGGTATAATTATTTGCAATGCGTTCGATAAGTTGTTGGGTTTGCTCTTGGCTAAGTTCTTTTACTTTTTTGGCTGGCACACCAGCAAAAATACTTCCAGATGGCACCAAAGTACCTTCCAAAACCACCGCACCAGCTGCAATTATACTGTTTTTCTCTACCACAGCCCCATCCATAACAATTGCCCCCATGCCAATCAACACATTATCATGTATAGTGCATCCATGCACAATGGCATGATGCCCAATCGAAACATTATTACCTATTGTAGTTGCCGCTTTTTGGTAAGTGCAATGAATACAAGCGCCATCTTGCACATTCACTTTATTACCTAAAACAATTTTATTTACATCGCCTCTTACCACCGAATTGAACCAAAAAGTACAATCTTCGCCACTAATCACTTCGCCTACAATGGTTGCATTTTCTGCTATCCAATTGTTTTTCCCAAACTCAGGCATGATGCCTTTTACCGATTTTATAAGTGCCAAAATATGAGATAGTTAGCTTAAAAATTCTTTTAACTTGTTCCAAAAATCGTTTGTAGAATTAGCCATTTTTGTGCGTGTTTCTTTCCCTTTATCAGGAGCAAATAATATTCCAATTATAACGCCAATCAAGGCTCCAATGCCAACTGTAGCAATCACTTCTTTTTTGTTTTTCATGTTTTACAAATTCGATTCGCATATAAAATTACATAAAATTGTATTTAATCAAATCGTTTTTTTAACTTTAAAATCATAAACAAAAGCTAATGAAATTCCCATCCATTCAAAAACTTGCAAACGATGCATTTTACACCTTCAAAAGGTTTCCAATTGCACTAATTTTTTCTCTTTTAGCCTTAGTTTTGGTTTTGGAATCGATACACGAGATTTATTTTATTGACCAAAAATCCACCTTTAAACTCATTTTGATTTGCAACTATGGCATGGTTTTGTTTTTTGCAACCTCACTTTTAAAAGAACGATTGAGTTGGGTTAATAGCAAAAAAATAATTCTGGATATTTGTTGTTTAATCTTACTCTTAATTATTGCTTTAGCAGCTCATTTTTCGGACGAGAACATACGTTTTTACAATCGTTTATCTGTCGGCTGGATTGCAGTACATTTATTGTGTTCTTTTCTACCTTTTTTTATACATGGTTCATATTCAGGATTTTGGCAATATAATCGCACATTATTTTTCAGGATTTTAGAAACGCAACTTTATACTTTGATATTAATTGGCGGATTAGATTTAGCATTGTTTTCAGTAGACCAGTTGTTTCCAATCGAAATAAATTATAAAGCATATTTGTGGGTTGCAAGTATTGTTGGCATACTTTTTAGTTCTTGGTTTTTTATGGCTGGCATGCCAAAAAACAGTTTAGAACTCGACCAAAGAACTGATTATCCAAAAGGCTTATTAGTTTTCACACAATATGTTTTATTACCATTAATCACAATTTATCTTACTATTTTGTATGTGTATGGAGGCAAAATTTTAGTTTCCATGGATTTGCCAAAAGGAATGGTTTCTTACTTAGTAATTGCTTTTTCTGTAACTGGTGTTTTATCGCTTTTATTGATTGAACCGATAAAAAACGAAGAAAACAATACGTGGATACATGGTTTTTCAAAATGGTTTTATATCGCTATTTTGCCTTTGGTGGTGTTGCTATTTGTAGCCATTGGCTATCGTGTTTCAGAATATGGAATGACAGAAAATCGTTATTATATTTTACTTACTGCATGTTGGTTGGCAGGAATGTCGTTTTATTTTATTTTTTCAAAATCAAAAAACATAAAAATAATTCCTATTAGTTTATTTATTGTTAGTATCTTAAGTGTTTTTGGACCTTGGTCGGCATTTTCGGTTTCTGAAAATTCGCAACTCATGACTTTTGAAAAATTATTAGCGAAAAATAATATTACTGGCAAAATACATAGTCCAATAAAAATTCCACACAAAGAAGAAGTAAGAATTAGCTCAATAGTAAATTATTTTGACAATCGAGGCAAAAGCAATGTTTTTGAAAAATTTATTACTGTACCTTCCGATAGTTTTTTTACACAAAAATACAATTATAATCGTGCATCAGATATTATGAGTTTGTTGGGATTGTCTATGAAATACAACGAAAACGACAGCACAAAATCCGACTATATTAGTCTATATAATCAAAACCAAAATGTTTATAATGTATTGAATTGCAATGAGTTATTAATTATAAATTGGTATAGAAACTATTCGTCTGATTCAATTATTACCGAAAAATTAAACTCAAATTATTCATATTGTTTTAATGAAAAAAAACGAGAAATATACATCACTAAAAATAAGGTAAATGACACATTGAACTTATATGTTTTTTTCGCTAAAATAATCGCCAAAAAGAAAGAAACTGATACCGAACTAAGCCAAGAAGAGCTTTTTTATGAAACACAAAAATATAAAATATTTGTCAAACAAATGAGCATAACAAACAATAAAATCGAAAGTATGGATTTGATGATTGGAGTGAAAAAATAACTTGCAAAGTATAGATTATTCCATGTTTTTATTTCTAATTTTGCTTCATGGCATTTGATTTTCATTTTAATAAACCGCAATATTTCAACCAACAATTTTTAAATGCAAAAACGCATATAATTCCTTTTATTGAACAAACTTTTGAGCTAAAAAAAGGCATGAAAGTGCTCGAAATTGGCTGTGCCGAGGGTGGAGTTTTGAAAGCATTTGTTAAAAAAGGTTGCCAATGTGTGGGTGTAGAACTAAGCCAAAGCAAAGTAGACAATGCACATATTTTTATGAAAAACGAAGTCGAAAATGACTCCATAAAATTTATCTGTAAAGATATTTATGCACTTGATTTTAAAACTGATTTTTTACATTATTTTGATATAATCATACTAAAAGATACCATAGAACATATTCATGAGCAAGAAAAAATAATTTCCTATTTACATGATTTATTAGCCCCAAATGGCTGTATTTTTTTTGGATTTCCACCTTGGTATATGCCTTGGGGTGGGCATCAACAAATTTGTAAATCAAAATTTTTGATGTATTTACCATATTTTCATCTTTTGCCAATGTGGGCTTATAAAGCCATTTTAAAAATATTTGGCGAAACCAATCAGCATATTGAGATTTTAGCCGAAATTAAAGAAACTGGAATTTCTACTCGCAGATTTGAAAAAATTATTCAAAATTCTGATTTCAAAATTGAAAACAAACGTTTTTATCTTGTAAATCCCATTTATACCTATAAATTTGGATGGAAACCTAGAATACAACCAAAAATCATTTCTGCCATTCCCGTTTTAAATGATGTGCTGTGTACAACCGTTTTTTATACCATAAAATCGAATGTTTAGCAAAAATTTCCATTCAATATTTTTAAAATCAGGCATATTTATTTGGATAATAATTGCTATTATTTTAGGTGTTTGTGCAGGTTTTTTATTGCCCGATTTAGCTCAAAACACCCAACTTTTGAGCGATATTTTTTTGCGATTAATCAAAATGATTATGGCTCCGCTGGTTTTTTCTACAATAGTAATCGGAATTGCAAAACTAGGTGATTTCAAAACAGTTGGACGTATTGGCATAAAAACATTGATTTACTTTTATGCTGCAACATGCGTTTCCTTGCTTTTAGGTTTGCTTTTAGTAAATTATTTTGAACCAGGCAAAGCAATGGATTTGAGCCTATCTACAGCTCAAAACCTAAACACAGTTCAATCGCAAAGTATTGATTTTAAGAGTTTTATATATCGAATTTTTCCTACAAGTATTTTTGAAGCCATGTCGAAAAACGAAATTTTACCGATTGTAATTTTTTCGCTTTTTTTCGGAACTGGTTTAGCTGCAATTGGCGAAAAAGGCAAACCTGTTTATGTATTATTAGAATCAGTTGCAGAAATAATGTTTAAAATTACAAGTTATGTGATGAAATTTGCTCCTTTTGCTGTTTTTGGGGCACTAGCAACTGTGGTTGGCAAACAAGGAATTGGCGTTTTAAAAGGCTATGGCTTTTTAATTGCCTGTTTTTATGGAGGCTTACTATTTTTTGGGTTTGTGATTTTGCCATTTGTATGTGCGATTTTTAAAATTAATTTCTTAAAACTATTTTCAAATATTAAAGAACCTGTTTTGTTGGCTTACAGCACCGCCACTTCAGAAAGTGCATATCCAAAAACCCTCGAAGGATTGGATAAATTTGGTTGTAACCCAAAAATATCTGGGTTTGTATTGCCTCTAGGTTATTCTTTTAATTTAGATGGATCTATGATGTATATGACTTTTGCTACTTTATTTATTGCACAATCTTACGGAATAGAAATTTCGATTAGCCAACAATTCTCTATGATGTTGGTTTTGTTGGTTGCCAGCAAAGGAGTTGCTGGTGTTCCTAGGGCTTCATTAGTTGTGATTTCGGGTTTGTTAGATACCTTTCAAATTCCAGCAGAAGGATTAGTTTTGCTCTTAGGAATAGATCACATTTTAGATATGGGTCGTTCGGCAATAAATGTAATGGGAAATGCAGTTGCTGCTTGTGTGGTTGATAAATGGGAGGTAAGCTCGCTAAGACGCTAAGACTCAAATTTTACTTTGCGAGATTTAAAAAACAACTTAGCGACTTTGCATCTTTGCGAGAATAAAAAAAACAACTTAGCTGCTCCATATCTTTGCGAGAATAAAAAATTACTTTGCGAGACAAAAACAATATCTATGACAGAAAACGAACTTTCAAGAATAATTGTAAATACTGCATTTAACATTCATACTAAACTTGGACCGGGTTTATTTGAGTCTGTTTATGAAGAAATAATGAATTATGAACTCACAAATTCGGGTTTATTTGTTGAAAGGCAAAAAGAAGTTCCTGTTTATTGGGATAATTTAAAAATGGAAATTGGTTTTCGTGCAGATTTAATCATTAATAATAAAGTTATCATTGAATTGAAATCTGTAAAAACAATTGAACCTGTACATCCAAAACAACTATTAACCTATTTAAAATTGACAAACCTTAAACTTGGATTACTCATAAACTTTAATGAGGCTTTAATAAAAGATGGGATAACTAGAATTGTTAATAATTTATTGTTTTGTCTCGCAAAGTCGCTAAGACGCAAAGATTACTTTTCGACTTTGAAACTTTGCGAAATAAAAAAAACAACTTAGCGGCTTTGCATCTTTGCGAGATAAAAAATTTACTTAGCTAGAACAAAAAAACATGCTTACAAAACGTATCATCCCATGCCTAGATATCAAAGATGGCAAAACTGTAAAAGGAGTAAATTTTGAAAACCTCCGTGATGCTGGCGACCCGGTAGAACTTGCACAAATCTATGCGAACGAAGGTGCAGATGAATTGGTATTTTTAGACATCACAGCTACCGTTGAAAAGCGTAAAACTTTAGCAGATTTAGTAAAGCGTGTTGCACAAGTAATTAATATTCCATTCACTGTTGGTGGTGGAATCAGTTCTATAGAAGATGCTTCAATTCTTTTGGCAAATGGGGCAGACAAAGTTTCTATCAATTCTTCAGCCGTTAAAAACCCGAAACTAATTTCAGATTTAGCAAAAGAGTTTGGTTGTCAGTTTGTTACAGTAGCCATAGATACACGTTTTGTAAACGAAAACCATTTTGTGCATACGCACGGTGGCAGACAACTAATAAATTTAGAAACTATTTGGTGGTCAAAAGAAGTCGAAAACTTAGGTGCTGGCGAAATTTTATTAACTTCTATGGATCATGACGGAGTTAAAAATGGATTTGCAAATCAACTAACTTCAATAATTTCTACAAATGGAAACATACCTGTAATAGCATCTGGCGGTGCTGGAAATATGGAACATTTTAAAGATGTTTTTTCTCAAGGGAAAGCCGATGCCGCTTTAGCGGCTAGTATTTTTCATTTCAAAGAAATTTCAATCCCAGATTTAAAAAAATATTTAGCTCAAGAGAAAATTCATGTTAGAATATAAATAATATCGTAAATCAAAACGTAAATTTATTACCTAATCATAGTTATCGAGCCAGGTATTTTGAATGTAGATTCGTCTGCAAATTGCCCTTCGATGATATATGAATACGTGCCACTATTAAAGCCTTCGCCAGACCAACCTTTGGTTTTCATTTCTTGAAAATTAGTGGTTTCAAATACAGCTTTGCCATATATATTAAAAATTTTTGCTGAGAATGCTGCACTAGTATTGATTTGGGCATCGTCACAAAATATTTTAAAACTACTATTTGATATGTCTGACGAAGCAGGTAAAAATACATTTGGGATATAAATTTTTCGAGTTGATGGCCTTTTTAGTTTAATCGAAATAGTGTCTTTCGACAAACATTTTGAACTGTTAAATCCAGTATGTGTAACAATATATACTCGAGCAGAATCGTAGCGATGAACCGCCTCAAAGCCAGGTGCAGTTGTATTTAAGTTATCAGCAAAATACCATATAAGACTATCTAACCCATTTCCGTTGCTTTTGAAAGCTATAGAAGTTTGGATAAGTAAGTCTGAAGCTAACAAACCTCTATCGATTTTTAAATCAAAACGAGGTAAGCCAGTTATTTCAAAAGTTGTAGTGGCATTGCAATCGGGTTCGTCTGCTTTTGACACTTTTACTGAATATTGCTTCACTTGATTTTCTATCAAATTAGATGTATTAATAATTGGGCTAGAAATTGAGTCGTTGTTTAAGTCTGCCTTGTTTGCAATCCATTGATATTTGAAATCAACACCTAATCCTGTGATGTTTACTGGAGTGGCATCAATTTGTAACGGAGTTTTTGGACACCAACTTTTGTTTGGCAAATTTGATAGCGGTGCAGCAACTGCAGTTATGTCCAAAGAATCTTTGTCTGTACAACCTGCATTATCAGTTACAGTAACAATATATTTTGCATTTCCTGTCAATACTGGCGTTAAATATGTGCTATCGTTGCCTTGAGCTATCAAACCTGGTGCGGCAATGGTAAAACTTGGAACTCCTTTTGATCTTCCAACCTCAATTGGTATAGCTCCACCCAAACAACGTGTAATAGCATCTGAATTATGGTTTTTAAATGTTAATCCAAGTGTACTTTTTTTAATCGTTACGGAACTAGAAACTGTACAATTTCTACTGTCTTTCGTCACTAAAGTATAAAGTGTACCTGTTTCTGATTGTGGTAAAATTATTGGACTTGAAACGGTTACACTGTTCAATCCATCACTTGGCGACCAAAGATAGGTAAACCCACCATTTCCTCCAGTTACATCATTAGTTAAGGTATAATTTCCAAATTTACATAATATACTGTTGTTTGGTGTAGTTACACCACCAGTAATTGGTAAATTAAAAACCACATTTATTACTGCAGTGGTTTTACAACCTTTTGAATTTGTGGCTTCTACGGTAATGTTTGTTGGAGCACGAACAGTTGGCAAAAGCGGTGCAAATAATTTTGGATTTGTATTTGTAGATGCATTTAGCACATTCTGACTAGTATTAAAAGAAAGTGGACTATTTGCTCCCGACCAATTGCATGTGATTGGCCAGTGAAGCTGTGTTGGCGTTGAAACATTAAATTGATAATCTTCGCTATAGCATTTGAATTGAGGAGAATTTACTCCTGAAAGTACAGGTGCGGGTTGAGCTTGCAAAACTACTTCGTCTGTTGCAATACACTGAAAAGTAGTTTCTGTAACCTCTAATTTATATATTCCTGCAGCAGTGGCAGTATGGCTTGGATTTACCGAAATGGCTGTATTTCCATTATTGAAATACCAATTATAAGAATATGTACCCGAACCTGGCGAAGTTAAATTGCTCATGCTCACAGTTGCATTTGGGCAAAAACTTGCATCTTCCATTAATTTAACCAATGGAGAACCCTTTACTTGTTTGAGAGGCGAAATCCAAGATTCTGTTGATACACCATTAAAAGCAGTTACAGTAACTACTATTGAATTAGATACAGTAAACATCCCCGCCTGAATGGTTTCTAATAATCCTCCATTAATAGTAAAAGTTGGACCAGAGCCAGTTAATATAATTGCATCATCAGCATCGCTTACTTGCCAAGAATAATTGGTTAAACCAGGCGTTGCCACAAAACTATAAACAGCTTGTGAACACACATAAGCATTATTAAAATCGGCACCTGTTGAGGTAATATTTATTGCTTTTACATCAAAAATAGTAATAAAAAAAAAGGAAAAAAGAAATAAATTTAAGTGCTTTTTCATGGCATATTAAGATTGTAAATTTTATAAAGTTGTTCTTTTATTGATATTTGTAACCCATTGCGTAAATAAAATAGGCAAATCTACGTAATTAATACGCTAATTTAATAGAAAAGTAATTAGAAATGAAATTTTGATTAAAGTAGTTATATTAAAATGCTAATAATCTGTGCAGTTGATAATAAACTACGGCAAAGCTAAAATATAGCGTACCATTTTTTTGATTTCATTTTTATCCAAATGTGTGTTTGCTCCCATTGCTTGCTCTCCCCAAACGCCACTTCCGCCTTTATGCACTTTTTCGGTAAGCTTGGTTAATGTTGCTGGGTCTGAATTATATTTATCGTTAATCATTTTAAAACTCGGACCCAATATCATTTTGTTAGGAGCATGGCATTGCAAACAACCGCTTTCGTCTACTAATTTTGGACCAACAGCTAAAATTTCTTTATCAGAAAGCTCTTTAGTTGCTGGTTTTGTTGCCGTATTAGATTTAGCAACCACAGCCGATTTTAGTTTAATTCCCGAAACTGTACCTTTTTCAATTGGAATTTTATTTAAAGTATACCAACCTTTATTTGCCCAGATTTTTCCTGCTGTTTTCCCAATTAGTGATTTCGAAAGGTTGATATAAACCACATAGCCAGATTTCAATCCATCTAGTTCTACAAAAACTTTTTTTCTATCTTTTGAATAGCTTATCGACAAAACATCTAAAATTGTTGGATCATTTTTTGGTCCACCATATTGCATGGTAGGAATATATTTCCATTGAGTAAACTCAAAATCAGTAGGTTTATTGCCCGAATTTATCGCTAATGGTTCTGTAAATTCTATTTCCATACCGTTTGCTTTTGCACGCACGGCAAGAATTTCAAAGGTGGTTTTTTGATTATATTTTATCTTTTCTAGACCATACCATTTTTTGCCTGTATGCGACCAGTTTCCGTTGCTTCCAACTCCGCCAACATATAATGCACCATCGGGACCCCAACAAATACGATTAACTCCTGCTTGAAAACCTTGCATAAACGGAAAAACTATTCCTTGATATTCGCCACCAATTTTTTCGACAAAAACTCGTTTTAAACCTCCATGAGTTACATCTCCATGAATCATTTGTCCTTTATATATTCCATCATTCAAAATAGCTGGCTGCGATGCAGAATTGCCAATTTCTCCTTGTGGCAACCAAACTACAGGTGGTTTTTCTGACAATGCACCAATTTTTAATAGTTCAACTGAATAACTACCAAAAAATGCATCTTTTGATAAATGTAGAATTTTACATGATGGCAACCAATCTCCTTGATTGTCGGCTATAAAAATTTCATTATCAACTCCAATCCCAATGCCATTTGGTGTTCTTAAACCAGAAGCAACAACTTCATAAGTGCCATCTAAACCAATTTTTATAGCTTTGCCACGGTCTTTATTTTGTGGAATTGTGCTTTTCCCACCTGGGTTGATGGCAGTAGCTAAAGCAGCATAAAAATAACCCTCTTTATAAACCAATCCAAATGCAAATTCATGAAAATTGCCGGTTGCTCCCCAAGCATTACAAATGGTTTTATACTCATCTATGATTTCATCTCCATCGCTGTCAATTAATTCTGTAAGTTCTTGTTTTTGAAGCACATATATTTTATTATTTACAACTTTTACTCCCAAAGGCTCAGCTAATCCAACAGCAATTCGTTTGATTTCTGGCTTTCCAACACTATTTTGAGCTACGTTTTTGATTCTAAAAACCTGCCCTAACGAATCCCAAGTACTAACAATTAACGAGCCATCCGACATAAAATCTAATCCGCCAACAGCAAGTTTGGTGCCATCTAATTCAAAAGAAGTTAAATCGTAACTTGGGTGCGTAGCGTTAGAATATGATTTTTCTGAAAGTTCATTATCAGTTTTATCAACTCCATCTAAACCTGATGCAAGATTTAATTTCAGACTTTTTGTTTTATTTGCTGAACAATAGAATTGATCTGCATCAATCCAATCGAAGTTTTCATCTCCAGATTTATTCCAAGCAACTGATGTTTCATAATTATTAGATTCAACATTCAAATTGAAAGCTACAACTTTGATTTTGTGCAATCCCTTTTCGAGATACATTTCGGCATCTTTATCTTTAAATTCATGTATACCATCATTGCTTACTACCAGTTTGTTGTCTATATATAACTCAGAACCATCTAAACCCTGCAATTTAAAAATATAAGAACGTGTATTTAATATAGCTAAATATCCTTCCATTTGAATAAAAAACGGACCAGATGGTACAAAATTATAGTTGGCTTTCCAAGAAGCCACACCCGCTTGTTCTGTTTTTAATGTGGCAAAAAGCTCTCCAAGTTGTGGATTTTTAACTGTATTTATTTTTGGATTTGTTACTTTCCAACAATTTAAAATTAGTCCATTTGTTAAACTATCAGGAATATAATCAGGTCTATTTGAAGCAAATACTAACTTTGTAATATATAATAAAGCTATAAATATGGTTTTCTTCATTTTTTTATTGAATAACTTTTGGAGAATAATAAACTGAGATTGTTGTTAAAGCATTATTTTTAAGCGTAATGTTTGCTTTAATATCTAAAAGCGTAGCCCAATCAAAATAATTTTCACTTTTAGAAATCAATTTTATTGTACCATCAGAAGTTAAATCTGTAATTTTCGATAAATTATTGTATTTGACAGTAGTATAAACGCCATACCCTTCTGGAGCAGTTAGTTTGATTTTACGTTCTAATCCAGGCATATTTTCTAATGATTTAAAAATATGTTCTGGCGTTTCTTCAACATAAGCAATTTGATTTTCTGCACTAATTTCGTATTTGAACGTAACTTTATTGTTTTTCCAAACATAACCTTTGAATTGCACAGTAGAAGGTATTTTTATGCCATTTTTTGTTAAAAACCATACTTGCTCGTCAACTATTCCTTCTGTATAAGGTCTACCATTAGAAAGCGGTTGCGGACCATGTTTAGTGTCCCAAATTGTACCAGAATAATTTACACCATCTTTCCAAATTTTGAAAATACCACCATTATTGCCATCATAAGCCACATACAATTCTTTGTTTAAAGCCACCGTAATTACTCTAGCTCTTTTATCTAAAACAGAACGAAAAACCCAAGCTTCTTTTGGTCGATTTTGCGAAAAAACAGGAGTATAACCAATTGAAATAAAGGATATTAAAACTAAAAATTTATTCATAATTTATATTATTTTTTTCTAGTGAGGTAAAACAAAGTTCCAAAAGCAAAAATCAAAACTAAAGGTAAAAGTGCATAATAACGTAACACAATTTCACCAGCAAACATATCTAAATTTGCGCCTAAAATGGGCAAAACCAAAGATACGGACAACATGCCAGCACCTCCAATAATTGACATACCTAATGCGCCTGTTTTAGCACAATTTTCGGCTACATAACCTATCATAGTGGGCCAAAAAAAGCAAATTCCAATTGCAAATATTGTTGCCGCACCAAAAGTCAAAAATAAACCAGATGCATAACTCAACCCTATTAATCCCAAAGTTGAAAATACAGCCGAAAACAAAAGCATGCCTGTTGGAGATAACGAATGTACAAATACACCAGCATTTGAGCGACCAAGCATCATCAAACCATTGATATAAACCAATACTAAGATGGGTGCTATGCCTGTATTTTCTAATAATTTACCTATCAATTGACCTGTTCCTAATTCGGTTGAGGCAGTTATTAGCATACAAAAAACCATAAATATAAACAATGGTGTGGCACAGGCTTTAAACATATCGCTTGTACTCACACCCGAAGTTACGCGTTCGGTTTGCGGGAAAGTTTGTTTTAAAAACAAATATCCATAAACTAAGGTAGGAATGAGCATGGCTATCAATTGAATTTGCCAGTTTACTCCCATGTTTGATAAAAAATAACCAATCAAACCTCCTATTACTATTCCACCCGGAAACCAAACATGAAAACGATTAAGCATTTTGGTTTTTTGTTCGCTATATATGGTGGCTATCAGTGGATTACAAGCTGCTTCCACCATGCCATTTCCTATTCCTATCAATAAAGTAGAAATAAATAATGACCAAAAACCTGATGAAAATATTGTAAGTATTGTACCTAATAAGTGTCCAAAAAATGCAATATAAACGATGCGTTTCATGCCAATAATATCACAAAGTGGACCACCAAAAATCATTGCTAAAGTAAAACCCCAAAAAGCTGTACCGCTTATCCAGCCTAATTCTGCAACAGTAAGTCCAAAATCAACTTGCCATTGATTTAGCATACTTGCTCGCAAACCAAATGCCATTGCAGTAACCACCAATGCCATACAACTTGCTAAAAATAATTTGTTTTTGTTCATTTTTTATGAATTAATGTTGCAAACATAATATTAAAATATTTATATTTATTCTTTTATAAGCAATAATTTGTAAATATTTTTACAAAAAAAATTAGAATTATGTCAAGTAAAATTAGAATGGGTATGGTTGGCGGAGGTATTGATGCTTTTATTGGAGCTGTACACCGCATTGCGGCAAATATAGATGGACAAATCGAATTGGTTTGTGGTGCTTTCAGTAGCAATCCTGAAAAAACAAAAGCTACCGCAGATGCTCTTTTTTTGAATCCTAATCGAGCATATCCAACTTTTCAAGACATGATTTTGAAAGAAAAACTTTTGCCCGAAAACGAGCGAATGCAAGTAGTTTCTATCGTTACGCCTAATCATTTACATTTTGAACCCGCAAAAATGGCATTAGAAAATGGTTTTCATGTGATTTGCGATAAACCCGTAACGTTTAGTTTGGCAGAAGCCATCGAACTCGAAAAAATAGTTACCAAAACAGGTTTAGTTTTTGCCCTTACGCATACCTATACAGGTTATCCTATGCTGAAAGAAGCCAAATATTTGATTAAAACTGGAAAATTAGGTAAAATACGAAAAGTAGTTGTGGAATATCCGCAAGGTTGGCTTTCGACAAATTTAGAAACTAGCGGACAAAAACAAGCTGACTGGCGAACCGACCCAAAACGAGCAGGAATATCTTGTTGTATGGGAGATATTGGCACGCATGCTGAAAATTTAGCTGAATTTGTAACTGGTTTACATATTACAGAAGTGTGTGCCGATTTATCAACTTTTGTTGAAGGCAGACTTTTGGACGATGATGGCAACGTTTTGATTCGTTTTGAAAACGGTGCAAAAGGAGTTTTACATGCAAGCCAAATTAGTGCTGGCGAAGAAAACAATATTAATATTCGAGTTTATGGCGAAAAAGGAGGATTGCAATGGCAGCAAAAAGACAATAACTCGCTAACTATCATGCTATTAGACAATCCTGTCGAAATTTTACGAACTGGAGGACCAGGTTTGAGTTCGAAAGCCGCTCCTGCCAACACACGCGTACCTGCTGGACATCCTGAAGGGTATTTAGAAGCATTTGCAAATATTTATAGAAATTTTGCTTTTGCCGTTAGAGCCTACAACAATGGAATAAAACATGATTTCGACACTTTTGATTTCCCTCAAATCGATGCTGGAATTAGAGGAATGCTGTTTGTTGAAAAAGTTGTAGAATCTAGCAAAAAAAATGCTTGGGTAAAAATGTAATTGCTAAGATTTTTAGAACATTAAACGAAATCCAAACACCAAATTGTGTATAATTATAGTTTCAAATCAATTACTCTTTAGAAAAATATTTTATGATGTTTCTATCATTAGTAATTAATTCGAAATTTAGGTTTATACACTGGCAAATTAAAAGTAAATCACAAGGATCTTTGTGGTTTTTAATCGGCTCAATTTTAGATAATAAATTAAAATCTGTAATAGAAATTTCTAATGTCAAAAAAGATTGTTCGAGCTGTTTGTTTCGTAACTCAGTTAACGAAAAATCTAGTTGAACTTTATTTACTCTAATCAAAGTGGCTAGCTCAAAATAACTAATTTCACTTACATAAATCGTGTTATTTTTATTTTCTATTGTGCTTAATTGTTGTAAAGTTAATCTAGATTTATCTGTAAAGTAAAAAATCAAAATGTGTGTATCTAGCAAATATTTATTCACTTTTAAATTTGCCAATGAAATTTTTTGGATTTAAAACATATCCTTTTTTTCCGATGTTATCATCTTTCAACCAAGCATCATAAATGAATGCTTTTGATGTTTTTTCTTTACTATTTACTGTTTTAGTGGGCATACTATTTTTGTTTTCTATTAACAAAGCTACAAAATAAATTCAATTTTTCTAAATAGTTTTTCTTGTATTATTCAACTTTTACAATACTATGGGTGTATGTTGAAGTAAACCAGTTTTAATTGTCGCAAAAGCCCGAACAGGAAATGTTCCCATGCCTTTTATTTTAGGTGGAATAGCAGAAAAGATAAATGATGTATTTTTTAAACTAATCAAATTGCAAAGGTGCTCTACTATTAAAATTTCTGATTTTAGTAATATGGAATGAACAGGTCTTGATTTTGTTTTTGTATTATCAATATTATGTGAATCTATTCCAACTAGAGCAACTTGCTGATTTCTTAGGTATTCAGCTGCTTTTTTTGTTAAATAGGGGTGGTTGTTATAATACAATTCTGTATTCCAATATTCTGACCACTCAGTGCAAATCAATACAGCTTTGTTTTTCAATTCCAAATTCAGAAATACACTCTCTGTAATTTCAAGCGTGTTATTGAATGGAATATGAATTAATACCCCTTCAATATTTGTAAATTTTTCTAACTCAATTTCTGATAAGTCTTTGCCATCGTTATATCTATGAAATGGGCAGTCAATATAAGTACCCGTATTCCCTACCATTTCAATTTTTCCAATTTGAAAAGTAGTTCCTTCTTCGTAGCTTTTCTTGGAGTTTTCACGGCTTAAATAATCACATATAATAGGAGCAGGAAGTCCCTTATATGTGATTATATTATTATCTATTGTATGGCTTAAATCTATATATCTGACTTGCATACAAAACTAAATCAATGATATATTTTCGATTATTTCCAAAGATTGAGCGGATATTTTCCTGCATCAACTAGTTTTTTGATTTTGTCGGCAGCCAATTGTTTGTCGGCAGCATAGGTTACTCCTATCCATTCTTCTTGTACATCTAAAACTTTTATTTTTGATATTTTATGTTTTACCAAATGGTTGAGCAACAACGGAATAAAGAATTCTTTTTTCGGATCTTGACCAATTTCTTTTAAAAAGTTTCTAAAATATTCTTCCATGTGAACAAAAATTTTAGGTGTAAACCCCATAAAATTCATCGAAACAGGTTCTTCGCCAGTGAAATTTATTTTTGTTCCAGTACTTTCGGTAAAAATTTCAGTTCCTTTTGTGAAAATATCTGTGCGTTCTACAATTCCAGTCAGGTTTCCGTCTTTATCCGTTTCGCAAACACCACGGTTTACAGAACCCTCTTCCGACATAGTATATTTCATTTGGTATCCTGCAATCGAAAATGTTTCTTCATCTTTGTTTGCTATCAAATGATCAGCAACTTTCTTGAATGCACTATATCCATAAAAATCATCAGCGTTGATTATTGCAAAAGGCTCGTGTATGACATCTCTTGCACACCAAACAGCATGGGCAGTTCCCCAAGGTTTTAGGCGATGTTCGACCGACATTTCCATTCCTTTTGGCAACATATCCATTTCTTGAAAGGCATAAACCACTTCAATTCCTTTGTATTTGCTCGAAATAGCATCTTTAAATGCTTGTTCAATGCTTTTTCTAATTACAAAAACTACTTTTCCAAAACCTGCTTTTATGGCATCGTGGATAGAATAATCAATAATAATTTCGCCTGTAGGACCAATTGGATCAATTTGTTTTAAGCCTCCGCCATAGCGACTGCTCATGCCTGCTGCTAGTACGAGTAATGTTGGTTTCATAAACTGTATTTTATTTTTTAATGTGCTACAAAAATTGTGTTTTTTTTTGTAAAAGCAAGTATTCTATACTATTTTAATCATTTATTTTTCTGCTAACAAAATATCCATATCAAAAAGCATTTTATTGACTTCGTTTTCGTTTGTGCCATCATAATAACCTCTAATATTTCTATTTTTATCTACCAATACAAATTTTTCGGTATGCACAAAATCATCATCGCCACCATCGCCTTCGGTGGCAGTAACATAATATCCTAAGCGTGCCATTTGGTAAAGTTTTGGTTTTGTACCAGTCAGAAAAATCCATTTTTTATGGTCTATAACTCCTTGTTTTTTAGCATATTCCATCAGAACTGTTATAGAATCTTCTTCAGGATTAACTGTGTGCGAAAGTATCACCACATTTGGATTATCTTTATAAGCAGCATAAACTCTTTGCATTTGTTTTGCCATTTTTACGCAAATACCTGGACAATTGACAAAGAAAAAATCAGCTACATAAATTTTATTTTCTATGATTTTTAACGAAACCGAATCTCCAGTTTGAGAAGCAAAACTAAAATCTGGTATTTTGTGATAAATTGTATCGATTTTTAATTTCCCATTTACGATAGTCGAATCAAAGGTATCGAATCCGAAATAGGGTAATTTTGGTTTTGAAACAGGATTTTTTTGTACAAAAAACCAAGTTGAAGCCAAAACCAACACCAAAAAAGCTAAAATATATAAATAAGTATTTTTCATTTTTTATAATATGCACAAAGGTATAAAACAAAAATGGGATTCTTGCGAATCCCATTTTTGAATGAAAAAAAGATTTATTATTTCACAAATAACATCTCTCTGTATTTTGGTAAAGGCCAGAACTCATCACCAACATAATGCTCTAATTTATCGACATGATAACGGATTTTATCAAAATATTTTCCTTTGATGTCGTGGCAATATGCCATAGCTTTTTTCTTACCATCTTCGATGTCGTTTGCTTTTTTACGAGCTTCTAACATTGCTTCTGATTCGTCAATCACCATTGCAACATGTTCTGAAATAGATTTGATGATATCAGTAGTTGATTTAGAATATTTCGCATCGATACCAATTTCTTTTTGTCCTTTCACGTTTGTTATCAAAGTAGATTGATAAGCCAATGCAGCAGGAATAATTTGGTTCATTGCCAAATCATACATCGAACGAGATTCAATTTGAATACGTTTTGTATAAACTTCAAGCATAATTTCATGGCGAGCATGGATTTCAGTTTCGTTGAAAACACTATGATCTACAAACATTTTAACCGCTTTTTTGTCTAAAAATGCATCAAGTGCTTCTGGAGCAGTTTTGATGTTTTTCAAACCACGTTTTTCTGCTTCTTTTACCCACTCATCTGAGTAGCCATTGCCTTCGAAACGAATTTTTTTAGATGCTTTTACATACTCACGCAACACATTTACAATTGCGATTTCTTTTTTAGGCTCTTTTTTCAATTCTTTTTCTACATCAGCTTGGAATTTAATCAACTGATCTGCAACGATTGTATTTAAAACTGTCATTCCATGTCCATTATTGGCAGAAGAACCAACCGCACGGAACTCAAATTTATTACCAGTAAATGCAAAAGGAGAAGTACGATTTCTGTCTGTATTATCTAATATCAATTGTGGTATTTTGCTGATACCCAATTTCATATACATATTTTCGCCTTTATCAACTTTTACTTTTCCATTAGCTTCTAATTCATCAAATACAGAAGTTAAAGTTGTGCCTAAGAATACTGAGAAAATAGCTGGAGGAGCTTCATTTGCGCCAAGTCTGTGTTCGTTACCCACTGTTGCAATGGCAGCACGCATCAAATCGGCATTGTCATGAACAGCTTTTACTACGTTTACACAGAAAGTTAAGAAAATAAAATTATCTTTTGGTTTTGAGCTTGGACCCAACAAATTGCGACCATTATTAGTAGCCATAGACCAGTTGTTGTGTTTGCCCGATCCGTTTACACCAGCAAATGGTTTTTCATGGAAAAGCACTTTCAAATGATGTTTGTCAGCAACTTTTTCCATCACATCCATCATCAAGGCATTGTGATCAACAGCAAGATTGATTTCTTCAAACAAAGGAGCAACTTCAAATTGAGAAGGAGCAACTTCGTTATGACGCGTTTTTACAGGAATACCTAATTTCAACAATTCAAACTCAGAATCAGCCATAAAAGCCAAAACACGAGGAGGAATAGAACCAAAATAATGATCTTCTAATTGTTGATTACGAGAAGAAACTTGACCAAATAATGTACGTCCGCACATTACTAAATCTGGACGTGCCAAATAAAGTGCTTTATCAACCAAGAAATATTCTTGCTCTGGACCTAAATTGCAATATACTTTTGTTACATCAGTGTCAAAATACTCTTGCATCACAGCTGTTGCAGCTTTATCAAGTGCATCGATAGATTTTAACAATGGAGCTTTATAATCTAATGCTTCGCCAGTGTAAGATACAAATATAGTAGGAATACAAAGTGTTTTTCCATAACCCAAATCCATTATAAAAGCTGGCGATGTTGGATCCCAACCTGTGTATCCACGAGCTTCGAAAGTAGAGCGAATTCCACCGTTTGGAAACGAAGAAGCATCTGGCTCTTGTTGAATCAAGGCAGAACCTTTGAAGGCTTCCATTGCACGTCCATCGGCTGTAGGCTCAAAAAACGCATCGTGTTTTTCGGCAGTAGTTCCTGTTAGTGGTTGAAACCAGTGTGTGTAATGAGTAACACCTTTAGAAATAGCCCAAGCTTTCATGGCAGATGCAATGATATCGGCAACAGACGAATCTATTTTTTCGCCTTTTTCGATACAAGCCATTAATTTTTTTAGCGTTTCTTTAGGTAAAGTAGCTTTCATGTTTTCGATACCGAATGTGTTGGTACCATAAAACTCTGAAACACGTCCTGCAGGAGGCGTAACCGTAACTGGTTGACGCGACTGCACAAATTCTAAGGCTTTAAATCTAAGATTTGACATTTATGTGATGTTTTTGATTAATTTTCGAGTCAAATATATAAAATTTATCAAAAAAAAATTAAAATGACTTAATTTTTAATAAACTTTTTAAAAAAAACATATAAAAATATACTTAGGACGATTTTTTTATAGAAAATAATCAAACTAAAAAAATTTGGTAATGTTTTGAAAATTATAAAAATTATGATTTTCAAAAAGTTTAATTAATAACAAGTAAAAAATCACACTAATAAAAATTTAGTTATATATAAACTAAAACCTTGATGTTGTTTGAAAACTATAAGATGTGACTATAAAAGCTTTGATAACCGTGTGTTTATAGAAGCAAAAACTTACAAAATCTGATTTTTGATTAAATTTTCTAAATCATCGGGGCATTTAAGCATGCTGATTTTTGATTTTAGATTATTTTTGATACAATCGTTGATTTTAAAATATTCGCTACAAGAGTTGCAGTTTTTTGTGCCATCCAAAAAAAACTTATCGGCATTTTTGCATGCCATATTATCTAAATAAAGCTGAATAAACTCTATACATTCGCCATCTTTGTTGCACGAGCGACTACATTTACTTCTAAATTTTTCTAAAATTTCTTCGCATGAAATATGTTCGTTACTTTCCATTTTGGCAGCAATTATTTTTATTTATAGCCTAAAGTTTTGGCATATTCTTTAATTTTTTCTTTCATAGCGTTTCTGGCTCTGTGCAATCTAGACCGCACCGTGCCGATTGGAATTTCTAAAATCTCGGCAATTTCTTCGTATTTGAAATCTTCTAAATCGCAAAGAATGATAATTTCTCTAAATTCTTCTTGCAAAGCATTTAGGGCAATTGTCATTTCGTCACCCAACATATCATTTACGATATCAACACGAAGGGCTTTATCTGATTCTCCAGTTGCATTTTCACCATTATATCGTTCTTCTATTTCCTGATAATCGTATTTTTGAGGTTCTTTGCTCTTTTTTCGATAATCATTAATAAAAGTATTTTTTATAATCCTGAACAACCAAGCTTTAGTATTAGTTCCACGCTCGAAAGAATCGTAAAAACGAAAGGCTTTTACATAGCTTTCTTGAATCAAATCTTTGGCATCGTCTTCGCTATAGGTAAGCCTAAAAGCAAAGTTATAAGCCTGTCGCATGAGCGGCATAAAATCTTTTTCAAAATCAGTACGTAGTGTTTTTGGTACAATCACTTTGCAATTATTTTCCTTTAAATACGGGTTGTCTTTTTTCTATAAATGCGGCTGTGCCTTCTTTAAAATCTCCTGTGCTAATACATGCTGCAAAAGCATTGGCTTCGGTCTGAAATCCATCTTGGTCTTTGCTAAAGGCGCTATTTACACAATCAATGATTAAACCTATCGAAATGGCAGGTTTTTGACTTATTTTATTCAATATTTCTTTGCATTTTGGAATTAATTCAGAAATTGGAACCACATAATTTGCCCAGCCTAACTCTTTGGCTTCGGCAGCTCCAAGCATATCGGCAGTGAGCATGAGTTCCAAGGCTTTGCCTTTGCCTACCAACCAAGGCAAACGTTGTGTGCCTCCATAGCCAGGAATGATTCCTAAATTTATTTCGGGTTGTCCAAATTTTGCATGATCTGCCATTACTCTGATATGACAAGCCATAGCCAATTCGCATCCGCCACCCAATGCATAGCCATTGACAGCAGCAATAATTAATTTTGGGCAATTTTCTATCATTCCAAAAATTTCTTGCCCAGTTTCGGCAGCTTTTCTGCCATTGATTTCGTTTAGTTTTGCAATTTCGGTAATATCGGCTCCAGCCACAAAAGCTTTTTCGCCTTCGCCAGTTATGATAGCTCCTTTTATTCCAAAATCATCATAAACTACACGAATAGCTTTGTGCAATTCGCCTAATGTTTCGAAATTAAGGGCATTAAGCCTTTCTTGACGAGAAATAGTAATTACCATTATCCCATCTAGTATTTCTGTTTTTAAGTTTTTGAAAAACATAAGGTATTCGAAAATTGTAAAATATTCGCTTTTGGATGTCAAATATCTGTAAAAGTAAAAATAAATTTTACTATAATTTATTAATTTTTATCCAAATGTAAAACTGCAACAAAAAATCAACGTATTTTAACATAAATTTTGAAAGATTAAATTAAAATCATCAAAACATATTTGTGTATAATAAAAAGAAAATCATCGCTTTATGAATAAATTTTTAGGAATAATCTCGCTTGCTACCTCTGTACTTGTATCATGTAATAAAACTAACAAAGAAACAGAAATACACAAAATTGTTGAAAAAAAGCAAATTATAGACACGAGTGTGCATACCACACCCCTTGTACTTTGGTTTACTCAACCTGCATATCAACCCGACTCGATTCCCTATTTACATAATGGAAGTACCAATATTCATGGCGATGCCGAAGGAAAAGGCTGGGACGAAGCCCTACCAATTGGCAATGGACACATGGCAGCGATGGTTTTTGGAGGAACTCGATTTGAACGTTTGCAGCTCAACGAAGAAAGTATTTGGTCGTATCCAACAGTAACAAACACAAATTTTGCGACTCCAGAAGATATTAAGGAAATTCAAAATTTAGTTTTTGCCGAAAAATATGCCGATGCACAAGCGTTAGTAGAACAAAAACTTACTGGAAACTCAGAAATGATGCCAAAATTTCAACCATTATCTGATTTGATGTTTGAAATGACCGATATTGACGAAAGCCAAGTTACAGATTATTATCGTGATTTACATATTGATAGTGCCATTGCTACGGTTCATTTTCATATTGGCGAAAAACTTTATACTAGAGAAGTTTTTGCTAGTTTTCCTGATAAAGTTATTGTGATGAAACTGTCTTGCAATGTTCCAAATAGTATCAATACAAAAATTTCGCTTTTAAGAGAAGCTGAGGCTGAAACTTTTAGAAGTCCGTTTGATACCACACTTTTGATTCAACGTGGACAATTAAGTTCAAATGGAATTAAGTTTGAAACCCAAGTAAAAGCAGTGTATAAAGGCGGTTCGGTGCGAAACGATACTAAAAAATTGGTAGCAAAAGATGTGGATGAGTTGTATATATATATATCTGCTGCTTCGAGTACGAAAGGAGAAACGTATGCACTGGATGCCAAAACCAATTTATTAAATGCTATTGCAAAACCATATTCAAATCTGCGTGAAGAGCATTTTCAAGATTATAAAAGTGTGTTTTCGAGAGTTGAACTTAATCTAAATTTCAAAGACAAAGCCTATGATATTCCAACAAATCAACGTGTTGAGAAAGTAAAAAATGGCACAGAAGACAAATATTTAACAGAACTTTTATTTCAATACGGCAGATATTTAGTTATAGCATCGTCAAGAGGAAACGCATTACCGCCAAATATGCAAGGAATTTGGAACGAACATTTGTCGGCTGTAGATGGCAGTGGATACAAAATACCTTTTTCGTTGCCCTTTATGTATTCTTTTGTTGAAGAAACTGGTCTAGCAGACTTAAAAACTTCCCTATTTAATGATCTTGAAAAATCGATGCCAAATGCAAAATTAGCTGCAAAAAATATTTATAATGTAGATGGAGCAGCGATATTTGACCGTATAGCCTCAAACGGAAGTGTAGCACCAACCGCACACAATTTACAAGCTGCATCGCCAATGGGTTTGGTTTGGCTGAGCAAATCGCTTTATGAAAGTTATGCTTATTCTAGTGACAAAGAAAATTTAAAAACAGTGGTTTATCCTATTTTAAAACAAGCATCGCTTTTTGTTTGCAATACCTTGGTTGAAGTACCACAGAATCTGCCTTTGGCAGGCAAATTAGTAGTTTGTCCTTCGTTTTCGATGGCAAATTCGTTTGAAAAAAATGGCGAAAACTTTAAAGTTGGATATGCCTCGATTTTAGACCAAAGTTTGGTTAGAGATTTGCTCAAAAATACATTAAATGCTATCGGTGCTTTATCTTCGAGTAATTATAAATTTGATCCTGCTCATAAAACACTTTTAGAAACAAGCTTGGCAAAACTGGCTATGCCAACCGATACGATTACAGATTTTAAATCGCAATGGCTGAGTGGAGTAGCAACTGCGGTTGAAAAATCTGCTATTTTCCCACAATTATATCAGGTTTTTCCATCAAATGGATTTAATTTTAAATTATCGGAACAATCAAAATTATTAAAATCTTTGAAAGAAGATATTTTGGCAAATGTCTCAAAAACAGGAATGACTTATGCCTATGCAGCCATTATTTTGGCACGCATGAAAGAAGCTGCTCTTGCCGATGATATGTTGCTAGAACACTTAAAAAATTCTGTTTCAACAAATTTATTAGCATCAAATCCTCCTTTTTCAATGGAAGGAAATTGTTTATTTACCACAGCAGTAAACAATATGTTGATGCAATGTTTAAACGATGAAATTCAGTTTACACCGGCTTTGCCTCCAACTTGGGAAGAAGGAAATTTCAAAGGTTTTAGAGCCAAAGGTGGTTTTACTGCAAATGTTGAATGGAAAGGCAGCAAAGTATACGCAACATTGCTTTCGACTAAAGGAAATGTGTGCAAAATCAGATCGAGATACAAATTAAAAGTTTTTAGCGCAGGTTCCGAAGTTGAAGTAAACAAAAACGAAAAAGATTTATACACTTTTGCTACTTCGGCTGGGGCATCGTATACCATAACGTATTCAAATCCTGGCACAAAAGGCGAATCGACAGGAATGGGAATCTGGCCAGATTTGGGAATAAATTTGGGCTTGGGAATTTAATTTTAACACTAATATCTTGAACAGAAAAATAATATATATCTGTATTTTATTTTAAAAGCCCAAATAAATATTAGCATTACTTAAGTTTAAAATAGGAAATAGACAACCTAACAACCATTTGGATTCACTGCCTTATAGCTGGAATCAATAATGGAAAGGTATATATAATCTTGATAATTATGTAAATTTATTATATGATTTAACAGAAGCGAAAATTGGAATTATGGAAGGGAAATAACCTATAAGCTTTTTTTCAAACCATATAGGTTTACAAACCAAATATTTTAGGTATATGAATTATTTTGGTACGTAAGTGAGTTCAAAAATAATCGCTTGTTGAGAAGTTATAGTATAGTTGGGGACACTATAACCAAGTGAA
>RDZG01000117.1 GCA_004293915.1 Bacteroidota bacterium
AAAGAGCCTCAATTTGAGCCGTACTATTTTCAGGAAATGATATTTTTTGCATAGAATTTTAGTTTATGCAAATATACAAAAATGTAATATATTATTTTCAGTTTAATATAATAAAGGAGCTTTCATTTGAATTAAGGTTTCTTACGACCAAACTTTTGATGAGCTTGAGAAAACTGACCCGAGGCAATGGCTGCGGCAATAGATATTTCACCAGCTAGAGCAAGTCCTGCAGCAATTTCAGCAAACTTATGAGCTTTACCATTCCCAAAACAATCTATCATTTCTAAACATTCTCTTTGTGTTGGCAATCCGGTTCCGCCACCCACCGTACCAACGATTAAATTTGGTAAAGTAACACTTACATATACACCACCATTAGAGGTTAATTCCATTCTAGTAATACCTACAGATGCCTCGCTTATACAAGCAACATCTTGACCAGTTGCAATAAATAGTGCAGTAAGACCATTCGCAACGTGACCCTGAGCACCAATACTTCCGCTTTGTATTACGCCAATAGTGCTGGTTTGCCAATATTGTACCATGTCTTCGGGTTTGCATCTTAGTATTTTCTCAACCACTTCCTTAGTTAGATTGACTTCTGCAGATACTTTTTTGCCTCTTACATGCATAAATGAGACAGCAGAAGCTTTTTTGTCTCCACTGTAGTTGCTTTCTATAAACCAAATTGTGGGTTTAATAGGTGAATTTTCTACTAACCATTTGCATATAATATCAGTACATATTGTTACCATATTTTGTCCAGCGGCATCTGCAGTATAAAACTCGATATTGATAATAAGTTGATTCCCTTCAATATTAAATTTAACATCTAATATTTTTGCATGACTGCTGCCTCTTGCGATTATATCTTGAAATTTTTCAGAATTTTCAATAGCAAAAATTAAAAACGTACTCATTTCCCCCATATTATCAAACCTAAAAACTGGGCTTCTTTGCACACCTTCCAAATAACAAATACTTGTAATACCACCACACATTCGGCTGGCTTTTGCACCTCGGTGATAAGAAGCCACCAAAGCCCCTTCGCTAGTAGCTAGTGGAACATAAAAATCACCTTTGGCAGCAGTGCCTATAATATTTAATTGTCCAATAATTCCAAGAGGTATTTGGGCTGTACCAATAAAATTTTCACAATTACCGTTTACTTGGGTTGCATCGCTAAAAACATTTTGATTAAATATGTTTGGAAATGACTTGCCAGTTTTATGATGTAAAAAATCTTGTCTTTTCTTTAATCCTTCATTAGTATTTCTTCCTTCGGTAGGTGGTGAATCTTGCTTAGGTAAATTAGACTTATTAGAAATTGTTTGAATGTATTCAGCAATATCTATTCTGCTTTTAATAGCTTCAATTGAGCGTTTTGTGATATTATACCCTGAACTCATTGATTTAACATGTATTGTTATGTTTAGTAAATGTAAAAAAAATAAAGATTAATAATTAATCTCTTTTGAAATACGCTGCAATTTAAGAAAAAATTAAAACTATTGGGGTTTTCATTTTTTATCCCTTTGGTTTACATTTTTTATACGCCTAGTTTATGTAGAGAAACGTTTTAAAAATTTGTTTATGATGCTTCGTTTTAAAATCTCACTCAAAAATCCCCTAATCAACCATCACAAACGCACCCCAATAATAAGGTTCTTTGTATTTTGATTTAAGTTGCGTTTGTGCCAATCTGAACGCGTTTTGTTTGTTGCCCGTTTGCAACCAGTTTTTATAAAATGCTGTCATCAAAACTTGTGTGGCTTCATCGCTTACAGTCCATAAACTCATAATTATGGTATTTGCACCTGCAACCAAAAAAGCTCTTTGCAAACCATAAACTCCTTCGCCAGCTTTTATATCGCCAAGTCCTGTTTCGCAAGCACTTAAAACAACTAATTCGGTTTTGTCGAGTTGCATGGTTGTAACTTCATAAGCCGATAAAATACCGTTTTCAGTATTTTTCAATTCAGCATTGTTTTTTTGCTCGTTCGACATATTTTTTTCGGCATCGGCAAATAACAAGCCCGAACGAAGTAATGGATTTTGCTTTGCTTTTTGAGGTTCAATACCAAAAACTTTAGTAGCATTTGGCTCAACTTCTTTTTGAAAAAAGCCATGTGTTGCAATATGCAAAATTTTAGGATTTTTTATTGCTTTCACAAACTCTTCTTTTGCTTGGCTTTTGAGCAAAAGTTTGGTTGTGTAAGCATTAGCCATCAGCATTTTGTTAATTGTTTCTGCCTCAATTTTTGTTCCTGGCAAATCAGCAATTTCTCCAGTTCCACCATAACTCGGATTGCCAACCACCACAGCTTGTTTGGGTGTTGTGCTGACTTTTTGCTTTTTTAAATTAATAATATCTTTAGTGTTTGTTACAAAAGTTATAAACGAATCGTCAATCAAATAGGTATTATTGCCCTTGTATAAAGAGTTGATACTGATTTGATTATAAATTCCATCGAGTGATAAATACAAGCGATTGTATTTTTTTGTAATTTCATTTATGGTTTCCCAATAACTTGCATACGAATTTTCGTCTTCAATTTTTTGTTTGATGCAATTTCTATAATATTTAAAGTTTTTTTGTTCGAGTTGTAAGCCATTTTTCAAACAAATGGCTTTTGGCAAAGCCAAATCTTTGGCAGCTATCAAAATGCCATAATAAATGCTATCTGTAAAAACTTTATCAAACTTTCTAAATTGTATAAATTCTATGGCTGCTTCTGAAACGCCAAGGTTGTTTATCACATCTTTATACGAAATTTTGTCAATAATTTTTGTAGCTCCAAAAGCCGAAGTTTTGAGCGAAATTTCTTTTTCGAGTTTATTAACTACATTTTCTACAGAATCTAAATTTATGTTTTCTTCTTTCAGATTTTCTTTAGAATAACTATACAATTGCGATAAATATTCTTTTTGATCAACCCAATTATTATAAAGTTTTATCAGATTTTTATCTTTACTTTCGGATATAATTGTTTTGGTTTTATTAGTTGCATTTAAGAGTAACGCCTTGGTAGCCAGTTGGTTATTATACATTGTTTCGACCACTGCTGGAATAGTTTGAAATGCCTCAACGGCAAAACTATTGTAGGTTTCAAAATACAGCTTATTGCCCGACCAAAATTGTGTTTTTTCGGCTTCGCTCATAGCTGGAAAAAATTTTGAAATATTCGATAAGGTTTTATCAAAAACTATTTTGAAATTACTATTTGCCAAATCATACTTTTTTTGTTGCCAAAAATTGAGAGCTGTTGCATATACAGTTTTGATATAATCGGGGTGGTTTTCGCCTAAAATTTCTAACTGAATTGCCAAAACCGAATTATAAAGCGGTTCTGCTGCATTTGGATTATTATTGATTCTATAAAAACTAGCCAAATTATATTGCGAAGCGGCATAAGCAGGATTTTTTTCGCCAAATTTTGTTTTGTAAATGCCAGCAGCTTTTTTGAGCAAGGCTTCCACTTCAGTATTTATTTTCATGTCCATATAAAGCGAAGCCAAATTATTGAGCATGTGAGCATAATCTGGATGTCCAGTTCCTAGTCTGCGTTCTTTTATTTTTATTCCTTTTTTTAATAATTCTTCGGCTTCTTTATATTTTCCCATATCATGAAAAAGTAAAGCCAAATTGGTCATCATCCGCACATAATTTTCAGATTTTTCGCCAAGTAAAGGTTCGGCAATGCGCAAGGCTTTTTCTAAAAGCGGTTGAGCATCATTGTATCTTCCCATAGTTTGATAAAAAACAGCCAAATTATTGATAGCAATACAATACGGAATACTGTTTTCTGTTTTTGCATCTTTATTTTTTTCAACCGATTCGAGCAAAAGTTTTTCGGCTTCGCTATATTTCCCTAAATCTTTATATAAAACACCTAAATTGTTGATTGAAGCGGCAAGAGCAGCTTTAGCATTTTTAGAAACATAGTTTTTTCTAAAATTTAAGGCTTTTTGTGTATATTCTTCTGCCACAATATATTTGCCCGTTGTATGATACAAAAGCCCCAAATTACTTACCAATTGAATATAAGAAAGCGAATCGGTTGCAAGTGCCTTCACAAAAAGAGCTTCGCTTTCTTTATAATAATTTTCGGCTAGTTTATATTTTCCGTTTGCATAAAAAATTTCGCCAGCATCCGATTTTTGTACAGCCAAATCATAATCTTTAACAGTGGCATCGGTTTGTCCCATTGCCACTAAAATCATATTTCTAGAACGCTCGTTTCTATCTTTCGACTCAAACATGGCAGCATTGTCGTTTAGCGAAATGGCATAATTAAAATTGCTTTCATCATACTCTTTTTTTGCAGTCAAAAGTTTATCACGCCATCTGTTTTTAAGATTACTTACAATATCACCTTTCGAGATTTCGCTAATCTGAGCCGATTTTTCATTGATTTTATCTGTAGCTTTTTTTATAAAATCAAATTGTGCATACACAACATTTGCTACCAAAAATGTTAGAACGTAAAAATAATTCTTCATAAGTTTAATGTATTGTTTACATCAAAGATATAAAAAAGAAATATTTAGAAAGTATTTTTGATTTTTTAAAACAGTTATATATTTTATTATTGTTATATTAAACCGAAAATAATATATTACATTTTTGTATATTTGCATAAACTAAAATTCTATGCAAAAAATATCATTTCCTGAAAATAGTACGGCTCAAA